>NZ_JBVHMN010000010.1:0-223533 GCF_055558435.1 Streptomyces sp. NPDC025784 | reverse complement strand
GGTGGGTGTGCCGCCGGTCCCGGTGGTGGTGCCCGCGGTGTCGGTGGGTGTGCCGCCGTTTCCGGTGGTGGTGCCCGCGGTGTCGGTGGGCGTCCCGCCCGTTCCGGTACCGGTCCCGCTCGGGCCGGTGCCGGTTCCCGAATCGCTCGGATCCGGGCCGAGGCCGCCGGAGTCCGATGGAGTGCTCCCGTCCTCGCCGTCGTCCCCGGCGACGGACAGGGTCACGGGCGCACCCCATTCCAGCGTGCTGCCCTCGACGGGCTGCGAGGCGGTGACCCGGGCGTCGTCGGGCGGCAGGGCGTCACCGTCGTACGCCGTCGCCAGCCCCGCTCCGGCCAGCGCCTGCGTCGCCTCGGCGAACGACATGCCGGTGACGGTCGGGACGGTGTGTTCCGCGTGCGGGTCGAAGGCTTCGTCGTCGCCGTCGGTGCCGAGCCGGCGGGCGATGCCCCGGTCCGGGTCCTGCACGTCGATGAGCTGGAGCCGGTCGATCCGGTGGTCGCCGGGCGGCGGTTCGACGACGACGATGTGGTCCTGCCGGTACCCGGACCACTTCTTGTTGCCGTCCTCGAACCGCACGGACGCTTTTTTGACGTTCACCTTCGAAGGGCGCAGCGGATTCCCGCAGGAGCACTTCACTGCGGGCAGTCCCTGCCTGTCGACCAGAACGGCGATTCCGGCCTGGAGCAAGGCGTCGAAGGGGACGGCCTTGCCGTGCTTGTACTGGTGGTTCGTCACGAGCGTGTCGTGGCGCAGTACCACGGGTGTGAGGTGATCGACATAATCCGAGATCTGATCCGGGCGGATATGCAGGGCGCGTGCCCATTCCTTCGCCTTGGCGGAGTTCTCGGGCGCGGTGAGGAATTGCTTCAGCTTCGCCACGGCACAGGTGCCGGGTTTCGTCGAACCGCCGAACTCACCGGTGGCCCCACCGGTCGGATCCTGCCCCGGTGAGCCGCCGTTCTGCCCGGCAGTGCCACCGCCCGAGCCGTCCCCACCGGAACCGCCCCCGTCGCCGGAGCCGTCGCCGGTGCCGCCCCCGGACGGACCGTCACCGCCGGAGTCGCCCCCACCCTGGTCACTGCCGTCGTCCGGTGTGCCGCCGTACAGCCCCGGGCTGTTGCTGGCCTGCACCCCGCCGCTCGGCGGCGCCTCGGGAACCTTGGTGTCCCGGCCGAGCAGGCCGTCCTCCTCGAAGAAGGGATCGGCCTGTGAAATGCCCATGGCCACGGCGCGGACCGCGAACACCTGATCGGATGTGCCGCAGCCACCGATTATCAGCACGAAAACCAGCAGTAGAGCGGCCCTGCGGACCGTCGATATCACGGCCCTGTGCATGGAAACGCGAATTGTCATGACCGCTCCCCCTGCGGTTTCCCCCGTGGACTCCGCGGCGCGGGCGTGCGACCGGACGCGGAACTTCGCCCCTCCATGCTACTGAATGGAAATGCCTTTCCCGCAAGGAGAAAAGGAAAGTTAATTCAGCGACCGCGCGCGTTCAGTGAGGCCAGATAGGCGTTGTACGCCTCGAGTTCCTTGTCGCCGTCCCGGTCCGCGGCCCGGTCCTTGCGCCTCGCCTGCCGCTGCTCGGACCGGTACCACTGGAAGAGCAGGGCGAGCAGCACGAGGACCGACGGAATCTCGCTGAACGCCCAGGCGATGCCGCCCGCCGCGCTCTGGTCGGACAGGGCGTCGACGCCGAGCGACGCGGCCGGGTGCTTGTACGTCGAGACCATCGGCTCGGAGGCCATCATCAGGGCGATGCCGAAGAACGCGTGGAACGGCATGCCCGCGAACAGCTCCAGCATGCGCATCAGATGGCCGGGGCGGTGCGGCCCCGGGTCCACGCCCATGATCGGCCAGAAGAAGACCAGTCCGACCGCGAGGAAGTGGCACATCATCGCGATGTGCCCGGCCTTGGAACCCATGAGGAAGTCGAAGAGGGGCGAGAAGTACAGCGCGTACAGGCTCGCGATGAACAGCGGGATGGTGAACGCGGGATGGGTGACGATCCGCATGTACCGGCTGTGCAGGAACATCAGCAGCAGTTCACGGGGGCCCTTGCTGCCTCGCGTCGAGGCGACCGGCAGCGCGCGCAGCGCCAGGGTGATCGGCGCCCCGAGCAGGATCAGGATCGGCGACAGCATGCTGATCACCATGTGCTGCACCATGTGTACGCTGAACATGACCATGCCGTAGTCGTTCAGTCCGGTGCACATGACGAGCATCACGGTCAGCACACCGACGACGAACGCGGCGGTCCGGCCGACCGGCCACTTGTCGCCGCGCCGCGCGAGCCGTACGACCCCCCAGCCGTACAGGCCGAGCCCGACGAGGCAGGCGACGAGGAAGAACGGGTCCGCGGACCATTCGAGCCCCCGCCCCAGCGTGAACGGCGGCAGATCCATGGTCATGCCGTGCCCGCTGTGATCCATCCGCCGGCTCCTGTTTCGTGGGGGGCCTCCCAGGCTTTTGGGCCACTGGGGGAGGTTGTGCGCTGTCTGTCCGCACCAGAGTAGAACCGCCCCCGGTCGCGGCTGCGACCGGGGGCGGTTCCATCCACGTACGACGGCTGCCGGCGACGACCGGGCGGGACGGCCCGCGCCGGAGGTGGTGTCAGAGCACGCACTCCGCCTCGGCGTACCGCTCGTCGGGCACCGTCTTGAGCGTCTCGACCGCCTCGGCGAGCGAGACCATCACGATGTCGGTGCCGCGCAGCGCGGTCATCCTGCCGAACTCACCGCGGTGCACGGCCTCCACGGCGTGCCAGCCGAAGCGGGTCGCGAGGACACGGTCGTACGCGGTCGGGGTGCCGCCGCGCTGCACGTGGCCGAGGATCACCGGGCGGGCCTCCTTGCCGAGGCGCTCCTCCAGTTCGAGGGAGAGCTGCCGGGCGATGCCCGCGAAGCGCTCGTGCCCGTAGATGTCCTTGCCACCCTCGTCGAACTCCATCGTGCCGGCCCGCGGCTTGGCGCCTTCGGCGGCGACGACGATGGCGAACCGCTTGCCCGCCTCGAAGCGCTCGCCGACCTTGGCCGCCAATTCCTCGATGTCGAAGGGGCGTTCCGGTACGACGATGGCGTGGGCGCCCGCCGCCATGCCGGAGTGCAGTGCGATCCAGCCGGTGTGGCGGCCCATGACCTCCACGACCAGGACGCGCTGGTGGGACTCGGCGGTGGTCTTCAGCCGGTCGAGCGCCTCGGTGGCGACACCGACGGCCGTGTCGAAGCCGAAGGTGACGTCCGTGACCGCGATGTCGTTGTCGATGGTCTTCGGCACGCCGACGATGGGCAGACCGCCGTCCGAGAGCAGACGGGCCGCCTTGAGCGTGCCCTCGCCCCCGATCGGGATGATCGCGTCGAGGCCGAGCTCCTCGACGTGCCCCTTCGCCCGCTCCACGCCGTCCCGCAGGTGGGAGGGCTGGACCCGGGAGGAGCCC
The DNA here is from genome assembly GCF_055558435.1 of Streptomyces sp. NPDC025784. Lineage (NCBI taxonomy): Bacteria > Bacillati > Actinomycetota > Actinomycetes > Kitasatosporales > Streptomycetaceae > Streptomyces > Streptomyces sp. NPDC025784. Next base: position 220,094 of record NZ_JBVHMN010000010.1, on the reverse strand, counting down.
AGCATCGTGCCGCCGCGAGCCAGGATGCCGCTCACCGCGTCGAGGTCGAGCTTGAGGTAGTCGCACTCCAGGAGGCCCTTCCAGCCGTCCCGGAAGCCGATGACCTCGTCGCCGTGGTCGACGACGGCACGGTGCACGACGGACCGGATGACGGCGTTCAGACCGGGGCAGTCGCCGCCGGACGTGAGGACACCAATGCGCATAGCCCGAAATACCTTCTCAACGTGGGCCGGGGACCGGACCACGTTGTCCGGCAGGATCCCCGCCACCCTACCGGCGGGAGGGGGCCCTTCCGTAACCTGCGTCCGCCTGCTGGACGCACCCGCACAGGTGAGCGGAGGCCTTGTCAGACGGGCCCCCGCGCAGCGGAACTCCAGCGGCGGGGGAGCGGACGCGAAGACCCCGGCGGGACCGTCGTGCGGGGTCCTCGCCGGGGTCTGCCGAACCGTTTCCGGGCCGGCTCAGGCGGGCTGCCGGGCGGCAGTGCTCACGCGGGCTGCTGCGCGGCCGCGATGCGCTCGTTGCGCAGCGCCTCGTACCACCGGTCGTCGATCGGCGGCAGCGCGTTCACATCCAGCGCCAGCTTCAGCAGCAGGTCCGCGATCTGCGGGTTGCGGGCGAGGACGGGCCCGTGCATGTACGTGCCGAACACCGTGTCGTTGTACGCGCCCTCGGTGCCGTCGCCCGTGCCGTTGCCCTTGCCGAGCCGCACGTTCGCGAACGGGCGCGCGGAGGGGCCGAGGTGGGTGACGCCCTGGTGGTTCTCGAAGCCCGTCAGCTGGGGCAGCCCGAGGCGCGGGTCGATGTCCGCGAGGACGTCACCGACGCACCGCTCGCCCTCGCCGCGCACCGAGACCACGTCGAGCAGCCCGAGACCCGGCTCGCGCTGGCCGAGGTCGTTGATGAACTCGTGGCCGAGGATCTGGTAGCCGGCGCAGACCGAGAAGACGATCGCGCCGTTGGCGACCGCGCGGTGCAGGCCGCCGTCGCGGCGCAGGCGCTCCGCAGCGAGCCGCTGCGGCCGGTCCTCGCCCCCACCGATCAGGTAGATGTCGCCCGAGGTCGGGATCGGCTGGTCGCTGCGCACATCGAGACGGGCCACGTCGAGACCGCGCTGGCGGGCCCGGCGCTCCACGACGAGGGCGTTGCCCTGGTCGCCGTAGGTGCTCAGCAGGTCAGGGTAGATCCACACCAGACGCAGGCTGTTGTCGCTCATTCTCTTCGTCCTCCGTGGCTCAGTTGCCGACACGACGCCTCAGGTCCTGGAATGCGGTGTAGTTGGCGATGACCTCGATGCGCCCCGGCGGCGCCATCTGTACGGCCTGTTCGAGGTTCTCGCAGACCTGGAAGTGCTGGTTCGCGACCTCGAGGCGCACGGCGAGGTCCAGCTTGCGGTCGCCGAGAACGAAGATGGGGTGCCCGGTCAGACGCGTGTAGTCGACGTCCCACAGCCAGGAGGTGTCGGTGCCGTCGGCGCCGCGCGCGTTCACGGAGAGGATGACCGGAGTCGGCGGCGGGTCGATCAGCGAGAAGGTCTCCAGCCAGCCCGCGGGGTTCTTGGCGAGCAGCAGACGCAGGTCGCGCTGCATGAACTGCACCACGTCGTAGCGTCCGGCCACCGCCTGCACCTGGTACATGCGCTCCAGGGCGACCTGCGGCGGCACGCCGAAGACGGCGGCGACGGCGGCCGAGGACGCGGCGTTCGCCTTGTTGGCGCGGCCCGGCAGCTGGAGATGGATCGGCCAGGCGGAGCCGTGCGGGTCGAGCACGTGGTCGCCGGACAGCGCCCAGGTGGGCGTGGGGCGGCGGAAGCCGCACTCCCCGCAGAACCAGTCGTCGCCGGGGCGCTGCATGACACCGCCGCAGGACGGGCAGGACCAGGCGTCGTCCTTCCACATCTGGCCGGCGGCGACCCACATCACGTTCGGTGAGGAGGAGGCAGCCCACACGACGAGCGGGTCGTCGGCGTTGGCCACCACGACGGCCTTGGAGCCGGCCAGCCCCTCGCGCCAGTGCTCGGCCATCATGCGGGTCTCGGCGGCCCGGTCGAGCTGGTCGCGGGAGAGGTTGAGCAGGGCGATGCACTTCGGGTCGGTGTCGCGCGCGACTCCGGAGAGGTACTTCTCGTCGACCTCGATCACCGCGAACTTGGCGTCCGAGCCGCCGGCGAGCGCCGAGGTGATGCCGGCCGGCATGTTCGCGCCCAGCGCGTTGGACACGACCGGGCCCGCGGCGCGCAGCGCCTCCGCGATCAGCCGGGTCGTCGTGGTCTTGCCGTTGGTGGCCGAGACCAGGATCACGTCCAGGTGGGTGGCCAGCCGTGCCAGCAGGTCTGGGTCGAGCTTGAGTGCCACCCGGCCGCCGATCACCGATCCGCTGCCGCGTCCGGCGGCACGCGAGACGGCCGCTGCCGCCTTGCCCGCCGTCACGGCCAGCTTGGCCCGCGGCGTCAGCGGGTCCGAGTTGCCTGACATCGTTTCTCGATCCTCCTTGCGTACGCGCCGCGCCTCTGCCCCCGGCACCGTGTGGGCCTCAGCCTATCGAGATCCACTCAGGTGCCCGAATCGCGGCACCACCACGGTGCCCGTGCGACGTTCGCGTTCCTTCCAGGACCGTACCCTTGCCGCCATGCGACACGGCTCCATCCCGGGCACCCACGGGCGCGTCCGGCCTCTCACCCTGCTCGGCGCCCCCGTCCTGCACACGCCGTGCGAGGACGTCACCGACTTCGGTCCCGAACTCGCCCGGCTCGTCGAGGACATGTTCGCGACGATGTACGCGGCCGAGGGCGTCGGCCTGGCCGCGAACCAGGTCGGCGTACCGCTGCGGGTCTTCGTGTACGACTGCCCGGACGACGAGGACGTCCGCCATCGGGGACACGTGGTGAACCCGCGGCTCGTCGAGGCCGACGGCGTCGTGCTGCGCGGACCTGAGGGATGTCTGTCGCTGCCGGGGCTGGAGGCCGGCACCGAGCGCTACGACCACGCGGTCGTGGAGGGGTTCACGGCGGACGGCCAGCGGGTACGGCTGCACGGCACCGGCTGGTTCGCCCGCTGCCTCCAGCACGAGTGCGACCACCTGGCCGGTGAGGTGTACGTGGACCGGTTGCGGGGATGGCGTCGTCGCCGGGTGCTGCGGCAGGCTGCGCGGGCTTCCTGGGGTCGTTGAGGCCGACGCTCGGTCGCGGGTGCGGTGCCCTGGGGGTGGGTGCGCCGCAGCCTTGGCGCTCGGCGGTACCCCCGGGTGCCGCACTCCTTGCGAGGCCGTCCCTCGGGGGTGAGCTCCGTCGTTCGGCCGCGGGTTCGTCGTGGCTGGGCGCGCGGTTCCTCGCGCCCCTTGTGGGGGCTGGTCCCGGTTGTTCGGCCGCCGGTTCGTCGTGGCTGGTGCGCGGTTCCCCGCGCCTCTTGTGGGGCGCGGGGGTCTCCGCGCCCCTTGCGAGGCGGGTCAGAAGCCGGGGCCGCCGACGCGGTCGCCGGCGGCGGCCAGGCGTCCCCACAGGAGATCGGCCAGGCTGCGGACCAACTCGGCGCGCGAGCAGGGGCGTTCGCCGAGCCACCAGTCTCCGGCGGCATGCATCATGCCGACGATCCCGTGCCCCCACACGCGTGCCAGCTGCTGGCTGCCCGGTCCCAGGTCGACGCGCTCCTCGATGACCTCGGCCAGCTCCTCGCCCATGCGGCGCAGCAGCGGGGCGGAGTGCTTGCCGACGTCGAAGCCCGCGTCGCCGGGCGCCTGGGTGCCCTCCGCCGGATGCATCAGGAAGCGGTACACCTGCGGACGGGCCTCGATGGCCGCCAGGTAGGTGTCGAGCGTCGACTCGACCCGCTCGCGGCGTTCGGCCGGTGCGTCCAGAGCGGCCCGCAGCGCTCCGAGGAGGGCGTCCGTGTGCCGCTTGGCGAGCGCCGCGTACAGCCCGCCCTTGTCGCCGAAGTGGCGGTACAGGATGGGCTTCGTGATGCCCGCCTCGGCGGCGATGGCGTTCATCGAGGCCCCGGGGCCGTCGCGGAGCACCACCCTGTCGGCGGCCTCCAGCAGCTCACGCCGGCGGCGGTCGGCGGACCTCTGCTGATCGGTCCGCTGTGTGGTGTCCATGTGCTCTCCCCACCCGTGGTGTTTCGGTGACGCCTGCGCAAACTAACACTCATCGGCGGATGCGTATCGAACGGGCTGCCGAGCTCGATCCGGGAGTTGACTTTTCCTACTGGGCAGTAACACACTCCCGTTACCGCAAGTAACAGATGAGTGCAGTGCTGGAGGGGTCATGGCCGAGTTCACCATGGAGCTCAACGACGAACAGAGGGAGGTCCGGGACTGGCTGCACGGCTTCGCCGCCGACGTCATCCGCCCCGCGGCCGCCGAATGGGACGAGCGCGAAGAGACTCCCTGGCCGGTCATCCAGGAAGCCGCGAAGGTGGGAATCTACTCGCTCGACTTCTACGCCCAGCAGTACTTCGACTCCACCGGCCTCGGTATACCGATGGCGATGGAGGAGCTGTTCTGGGGTGACGCGGGCATCGCCCTCTCCATCGTCGGCACCGGCCTCGCCGCCGTGGGCGTCCTCGCCAACGGCACCGAGGAGCAGATCGGCACCTGGATCCCCCAGATGTACGGCGATGTCAACGATGTCAAGGTCGCGGCCTTCTGCTCCTCGGAGCCCGACGCCGGGTCCGACGTCGCCTCCATGCGCACCCGTGCCGTGTACGACCAGGCCAAGGACGAGTGGGTCCTCAACGGCACCAAGACCTGGGCGACCAACGGCGGCATCGCCAACGTCCACGTGGTCGTCGCGGTCGTCGACCCCGAGCTCGGCTCCAAGGGCCACGCGTCCTTCATCGTCCCGCCGAACACGCCCGGTCTCTCCCAGGGCCAGAAGTTCAAGAAGCACGGCATCCGTGCCTCGCACACCGCCGAGGTCGTCCTGGAGGACGTCCGCGTCCCCGGGTCCTGCCTCCTCGGCGGCAAGGAGAAGCTCGACGAGCGCCTCGCCCGCGCCCGCGAGCGGGCGAGGACGGGCGGCGAGCGCGTGAAGAACGCCGCGATGGCGACCTTCGAGGCGTCCCGCCCGGCCGTCGGCGCCATGGCGGTCGGCACCGCGCGGGCCGCGTACGAGGTCGCCCTCGAGTACGCCACGACCCGTGAGCAGTTCGGCCGGCCGATCATCGACAACCAGGGTGTCGCCTTCCAGCTCGCCGACATGCGGACGTCGATCGACGCGGCCCGGCTGCTGGTGTGGCGCGCCTCCTGGATGGCGGTCAACGGCAAGCCGTTCACGGCGGCCGAGGGCTCCATGTCGAAGCTGTTCGCCAGCGAGACCGCCAAGAAGGTCACCGCCCAGGCGATCCAGATCCTGGGCGGCAACGGTTACACCCGCGAGTACCCGGTCGAGCGAATGCACCGGGACGCCGCGATCTACACGATCTTCGAGGGTACGAGCGAGATCCAGCGACTGGTCATCGCCCGCACCCTCGCGGGAATGCCCATCCGCTAGCGGATCCGGAGCGGCGTGAGCTGCTCGATGTCGTAGCGGCTGCGCAGTTCCTGGATCGCCTCGTGGTCCGGCGGACCGCCAGAGCCGAGAATCTCCAGCAACTCCTCGAAGTACCGCTCGTGGTCGGGCGGCGGGGAGGCCTGGAAGAACATCTTGGCCTGGCTGTCCGTCGGGTTGGCGAATGCGTGCGGACACCCGGGAGGTACGACGATCACCGTGCCCGGTGTCGCGCGGACCACCCGGTTGCCTGAAGTGGACTCCCACTTCTGCCAGTTGTCGGGTGTCCGCACGCGGGGCTCGAAGGCGAGCACGTCCAGCTCGCCTTCGAGCACGTAGAACAACTCCTCGCTGCGTGTGTGCACATGGGCGCCGACGTCGAAGCCCGGAGGGACCTCCACCTCGAACGTGGAGGCCGCCCGCGAGTGCGAGCCGGTCACCTTGAAGGTCACGTGCTGGGCCGGTGTGCGCACCACCCGGCCGTGACCCGGTGGCACAAGCAGTCCTTCGGTCTTCGTCATGGGTCGCTCACCACATCACGGGCAGGGCCTCGGGACCACGGATCAGCGCGCCCTTCCTGAAGGAGACCCGATCCGGCTGCACGGCGAGCCGCAGGCCCGGGATCCGGTCCAGCAGCGCGTCGACGAGGAGCTCGGACTCCAGCCTGGCCAGCATTCCGCCGGGGCAGTAGTGCGGGCCGTGGCCGAACGCCACATGCGGATTGGGGCTGCGTGAGAAGTCGATCGTCTCCGGGTCCGGGAAGACGTCCGGGTCGCGGTTCGCGGCCAGGTACGACACGTAGATCGCGTCGCCCGCCCGGATCCGTACGCCCTTGATCTCCACGTCCTGGGTCGCGATCCGCGACAGCCCGACCGCGTTGCGGTGCGGGATGTAGCGCAGCAGCTCGTCGATCGCCTGGAGGCGGATCTCCGGCTCGGCCCGCAGCCGCGCCACCAGATCCGGGCGCGTCATCAGGATGTAGAAGAGCTGTCCGCTGTTGTTGGTGACCGCCTCGCCGCCGATCTGCAGAAGAACGGCGAGCCCGACGGCCTCCTCCAGCGTCACCTCGTCGCGTCCCACGGCGGCGCCGAGCAGCGAGGTGACGTCCTCGCCGGTGCTCCCGGCCCGGTCCGTGATCAGCTCCCCGAAGTACGCGCTCATCTCCTGCTTGGCCCGCTCGCTGACGTCGGCGCCGTGCGAGGAGGACAGGATCAGCTGGGTCCAGGCGTGCATACGGTGCCGGTCGGCGGTCGGGACCCCCATCAGCTCGCAGATGACCGCGATGGGGAACGGGCTCAGGACCGTCGCCGTGAGGTCGGCCGGCGGACCGCCCTGGAGCAGATCGTCGATCAGCCCGTCCAGCACCTGCCGGGACTTCGCCCGCACCCGCTCGACGCCGCGTGCCGTGAAGGCGGGGGCCACCGAGCGGCGCAGCCGCGTGTGGTCGGGCGGGTCCAGGAAACCCACCGCGCCACGCGTCGGGATGAAGTGCGGGGCGAGCCTGGTGACCCGCTGGTCCATGACCGCCTCACGGCTGAACCGGGGGTCGTTGGCGACCACGCGCACATCGTCGTGCCGGGTCACCAGCCAGGCCCAGCCCTCGCCGTTGGGCAGCTGGATCCTGGTGACCGGGCCCTCACGCATGAGATCCGTGAGGACCGGGTCGAAATCCACGCCCATCAGGTCGAGGGCGGGCCAGTGCCGGACGGGAGGCAACGCCTCCGTGAGGATGTCCTCGGCCATGGCCCTCACGCCGTTCTGTCGCCGGTGTTCCAGCGACCCAGGGACATCTCCGCGGTGATGCCGGGGCCGAAGCCCGCGAGCAGTCCGCGCGAGGCGTGCTCGGCGCCGCCCTCCTCGAAGAGCCGGCGCAGCGCGTCCAGCACCACGGCGCTGGCGATGTTGCCGTACTCGGTGAGGGTCGCCCGGCTGAACCGGAAGGCGTCCGGGGGGACTTCGAGGAACTTGCTGAGGTCGTCGAGAATCCTCGGACCTCCCGCGTGGATGATGTAGAAGTCCAGGTCGGAGGCGTCCCAGCCGTGCTGCCGCGCGAGCGAGTGCAGGGCGGGGGCGAGCGGTTCCATCGTGCCGGGCACCCGCTTGTCGAGCAGGAAGTGGAAGCCCGTCGCGCGGACGTCGTACATGATCCACTCTTCGGTCTTGGGGATCAGGTACGAGCCGTTGCGCTCCAGCTCGATGCCGGTGCCGCCGTTGCCTCGGACGGCCGCGGCGGCGATGCCGTCGCCGAACAGCCCGTTGGACAACAGGGACCCGACGCCGAGGTCGGTCGGCTGGTAGCACAGCGAGCAGAACTCGCAGGCCACGATGAGTGCGTTGGCGTCGGGGTACGCCGTGCAGAAGTCGTGCGCCCGATTGATCGCGGCGCCTCCCGCGGCGCAGCCCAGCTGGGCTATGGGTATCTGCCGGGTGTCGCTGCTGAAGCCCATCGAGTTGATCAGCCACGCCGTGAGCGAGGGCATCATGAACCCGGTGCACGAGACGTAGATGATCACGTCGATGTCGGTGGTGAGCAGCTCGGCGTCGTCAAGCGCCCGCTGTACGACGGCGGGTACCCGCGCCTTGGCCTCACTTTCGTAGACCTTGTTGCGCTCCTCGAAACCCGGGTGCTTCAGCGTCTCCTCGATGGGCTGGACGATGTGCCGGGTCTTGACTCCTGTGTTCTCGATGAGCCTGAGTGCCAGCGGCAGTTGGGGGTGATCCTCGTGACGGGAGCGCGCCAGCTCCAGCGTCTCCTCCATCGTGATCACGTACTCCGGGACCGATACCGAGGGTCTGCACAAAGTCGCCATGGTGCGCGCCTTCTTTCGCCTTCCGGTGGGCGCTGCGCCCTCCGGGTGGTTCACCCACGATCACCCGTCCGAGCGGCGATATCTCGTCGGGCTACTCCATTGAGGGGATCTTTGTGTGGGCGTGGGACCCTGTTGGAAAGGGCCTCGGAGCAGTCGAAACCGAAGGGGTGCCCGATGATGCGGACGGCCAGGGAACTGCTGGAGAGCACGACCGGGAAGCTCGCCCCGGACCCTCGTGCCAACCGTCTTCTGCCGCTGATCGCGCGGGGCGCCGCGCGGCGGACCACGCTGGCCGCGCTCGCCCTCGAACAGGCCCATGTGATCGCCGCGGACCGGCGCGCCTTCCTGCATCTGGCCGAACGGTCGGCGGGGGCGGCGACGCCCGCGGTGCCGGCAGGCGCGGCCCAGGAGACGGCGGTGCGGGGCGAGCCGGGCCCCCAGGGCCCGGCCACGGCGGGCGAGGGCACGGCCCCGGCGAGCGCCGCGTACTTCACGCTGCTCGCCGAGGGTGAGGCCTCGGCCCAGGATCGGCTGGGTGCCTACGCCGCCGCGGTCGGGGCCGACGAGGAGCGTGCGGCGCACGAGTGGCTGCCGGACTGCCAGGCCTATCCGGCCTATGTCGCCTGGCTCGCCCTGAACGGTTCACCCGCCGACGTGGTCCTGGCGCTCAGCGCCAACTTCGCCGCATGGGGCGGCTATTGCGGCACGATCGCCGATGCGCTGCGCCGCCACTACGGACTGGACGACGAGGCCTGCGGCTTCTTCGACCTCTTCGCCGCGCCCGCTCCCGAGCTGGAGCGGCGCGCGCTGGCCGCGGTGCAGGAGGGGCTCGACGCGGGGCGGATCTCGGAGGAGGAGGTGCACCGCTTCGGCCGGCTGCTCCAGGCCTACGAGTCGAGGTTCTGGCACGCCCTGTGGGAGCTGGACCAGCGGGTCGCCTGAGACGGGGCCGGCCCGCGCGGCCGGCCCGAGGATGCGTCAGTCGCCCCTCGTGCCGCTGCTGTGCGCGATGCAGGCCACGTCGATGCGGTCGGCCAGCTTGGCCAGTTCGATCGTGAGCGTGGCCACGGTGTTCTCGTCGAGCCCGTCCTGGCCGGCCTCCACCAGATGCAGCCACCGGCCGCCCACCGTGCGCAGCAGCTTGCTGACGTCGGCGGCCGCCACCTGCAACGTTCCGCGGTCGTCGACGATCAGAGGCAGGGTCACTTCGCGGTTCACAGAGGGGATCGTAACTGCGGAACGCTCACGCTCCGTGCCATACCGTGGTGATGTTGCAGAACTCGCGGATTCCGTGCTCGGACAGCTCACGTCCGTAGCCGGACCGTTTCACCCCGCCGAACGGGAACGCCGGGTGCGACGCCGTCATCCCGTTGACGTACACGCCGCCGGCCTCCAGGTCGCGGACGAACCGGTCCACCTCGCCCTCGTCACGCGTCCACACGTTCGAACTCAGCCCGAACGGTGTGTCGTTGGCGAGAGCCACCGCCTCGTCGAGGTCCGCCACGCGGTAGAGCGTGGCGACCGGCCCGAAGGCCTCCTCCTGGTGGATGCGCATCTGCGGGGTGATGTCGGCGAGAATCGTCGGCGCGTAGAACCAGCCCCGGTCCCGGTGTCCCTCGGGACGTTCGCCGCCGCACAGCACGTTCGCGCCGTTCTCCACGGCGTCGTCGACCAGTTCCTCCAGGTCGCTGCGGCCCTGTTCGGTGGAGAGCGGACCGACGTCCGTGTCCTCGTCCAGCGGGTCGCCGACCTTCAGCGCCTCCATGCCCGCCGTGAACCGCTCGGCGAAGGCGTCGAACACATCCGCGTGCACGATGAACCGCTTCGCCGCGATGCACGACTGTCCGTTGTTCTGCACCCGGGCCGTCACCGCGATCCGCGCCGCCCGGTCGATGTCCGCCGACGGCATGACGACGAACGGGTCGCTGCCGCCCAGCTCCAGGACCGTCTTCTTCACCTCGTCGCCGGCCACCGACGCGACCGCCCGCCCCGCGGGCTCGCTCCCGGTCAGCGTGGCCGCCCTCACGCGCGGGTCGCGCAGGACGGCCTCGACGGCGCCCGAGCCGATCAGCAGCGTCTGGAAGCAGCCGTCGGCGAAGCCCGCCCGGCGGAACAGGTCCTCCAGGTACAGGGCGGTCTGCGGCACGTTCGAGGCGTGCTTGAGCAGGCCCACGTTGCCCGCCATCAGCGCCGGCGCGGCGAACCGGACCACCTGCCACAGCGGGAAGTTCCACGGCATGACGGCCAGGACGGGCCCCAGCGGCCGGTACCGCACCAGGACCCGGGAGGCGCCGGAGTCCTTGGCGTCGGACGGGTCGGGTTCCTCGTCGGCCAGCAGACGCTCGGCGTGGTCCGCGTACCAGCGCATCGCCTTCGCGCACTTCGCCGCCTCCGCGCGGGCCTGCTTGACCGGCTTCCCCATCTCCGTGGTCATCACCCGGCCGATGGTCTGAAGGTCCTCGTCGAGGAGGTCGGCGGCCCGGTGCAGCAGCCGGGCCCGCTCGGCGAAGGACGTGGTGCGGTGGGTGCGGAACGCGGACTCGGCGATGGCGAGCCTGCGCTCGATCTCCTCCGCGCTCAGGGCGTCGAACGTCTTGAGCGTCTCGCCGTTCGCCGGGTTCACCGTCGCGATGGGCATGGCCGACCTCCTGGAGCGGGTTGTGTCTTCGACCCTCCCGCGCCGCACCCGACACCGCAACGCAGAGTGCGCCGCTCAGGACGAGTGCTCGGCGAGCCGGTCGAGAAACTCCCCCTGCGCCTTCACGATCAGCGTCCGCGCCCTGTCCAGGCCGAGCCACTCCACCCGGTCCAGCTCGGGGAACTCCCGCCGCCGGCCCGACTTGGGCGGCCACTCCATCTCGAAGGTGCCGGGGACGACGGACGCCGGGTCCAGGTCCGCCTCGATCGCCCAGGCCGTGACGAGCTTGCCGTTGGCCTGGGTGACCTCGCCGAGCGGGAGTGCCTGCCCGTCCGGCGGCGGGAGCCCCAGTTCCTCCTGGAACTCACGGCGCGCCGCGGCCCAGGGGGTCTCGTCGGCCTCGTACTCGCCCTTCGGGACGGTCCAGGCCCCGGCGTCGCGTCGCGCGAAGAACGGGCCGCCCATGTGGCCGAGCAGGACCTCCAGGCCGTCGTCGGTGCGCCGGAACAGCAGCAGTCCCGCGCTGTGCTTCCCCCTCACCGAGTGACCTCCGGATGCGCGGCCAGCAGCGTCGCGACCGTGTCGGCCTCGGTGGCGGCCTTGTCCTCGCGGTACCGCACGACGCGCGCGAAACGCAGGGTGACACCGGCCGGGTAGCGGGTGGACCGCTGGAGACCGTCGTACGCGATCTCGACGACGAGTTCGGGCCGTACGGTCACCACGTGACCGTCGTCCCCGACGGCCAGCTCCCGGAGCCGCTCGGTCTGCCAGGCGAGCATCGCGTCGGTCATGCCCTTGAAGGTCTTGCCGAGCATCGCGAAGGACCCGTCCGCGTCCCGCGCGCCCAGGTGCAGGTTCGAGAGCTTGCCGGTGCGCCGTCCGTGGCCCCACTCGGCCGCCAGGACGACCAGGTCGAGGGTGTGCACGGGCTTGACCTTCAGCCAGGACGCGCCGCGCCGGCCCGCGCTGTAGGGGGCGTCGAGCGCCTTGATCACGACCCCCTCGTGGCCGCGTTCCAGCGTGTCGGCGAGGAACCGTTCCGCCGCGGAGAGGTCCGCCGGGCCGTCGACGAGCGTGCGCCGCACCCGCATCGGCTCGGGCACCAGCCGCGCCAGCTCCGCGTGCCGTTCGGCGAACGGCAGGTCCAGCAGGTCCTGCCCGTCGACGGACAGCGCGTCGAAGAAGACGGGGGAGACGGGCACGGTCCGCGCGGCCGTGACCACGTCCACGCGGGAGCCCACGCGTCCGGCCGTCTCCTGGAAGGACCTCGGGCGCCCCGCCGCGTCCAGCGCGATCACCTCGCCGTCCAGGACGAACCGTTCGCCCTTCAGGTCCAGCGCGGCCCCGGTGAGCTCGGGCAGGCGGTCGGTGATGTCGTCCAGGGTCCGGGTGTACACGCGTACGTCGTCGCCGTCGCGGTGCAGCTGGACGCGGATGCCGTCGAGCTTCTCCTCGACGGCGCACACGCCCAGCTTGTCCACGGCCTCGGACATGGAGGCCGCCGTGTGCGCCAGCATCGGCAGCACCGGGCGGCCCACGGTCAGCCGGAACCCCTCCAGGGCCGTCGGCCCCTGTGCCAGCAGGGCCTGCGCCACCGTCTGCAGCGAACCGGCGAGCATCACCGCCCGCCGGACGTCGGCGGCGGGCGCTCCCGTCGCCCGGGCGAGCCCCTCCACGGCGACCGCGTCCAGCGCGCCCTGCCGCACCTCACCGGTGATCAGCCCGAGCAGGAAGCGCTGCTCCTCGGCGGTGGCCGCCGCCATCAGTTGCCCCACCAGGCGTGTCCTGCGCTCCTGCGCGCCGGTGCCGGACACCTCACCCAGCTCGGTGAGCAGCGCGTGCACCTCCCGCACGGTGAGGGCGGGCTCGGCGGCCGGGGCGACGGGTCGGCTCAGCACCTTCCAGCCGACGCCGAGCCGCCCCTGGGGCAGCCGGCCCGCGAGGTACGGGATCACGATCGGCGCGTCGTCCGCGTCGGCGTCCCGGAACAGCTCGGCGAGCAGCCCGATCTTCCGGGACCGCGCCGAGGTGGCGGCGACCTCCTGCGACACTTGGGCGAGCCGGCTCAGCAGCATGCAGCCATGGTGCAACGAGCGCGCCGCGTGCACACCCCTGCGGGGCCCGTCGTGCGGGCACCACCTGTCGGCGTCCGGCCGGGCTCGGGCCCGTGCCACGGCGGCCGGCCGGTCCGCTCCCCGGTTCAGCCCCGTGCCACGGCGGGCGGGCGGCCACGTTGCCCGGTTCAACCCCGCGCCACGGCCGCGTCGAGGTCCGTGAAGAGCAGCTCGCCGTTGAGCGTGGCCGCCGCCCGGTAGCCGCCGCTCGCCGCGTTCACGACCTGTTCCGCGAAGCCGATCGCGTTGCCCGCGGCCCAGACGCCGGGCACGCTCGTCAGCCCCGTCTCGTCGACCACCGGATACGTTCCGAACGGGGTCTCGCGCAGTTCGGCGCCCAGACGTTCCAGCAGGCCGGTCCGCGGGACGGCGCGCGGCGCGACGAACAGCACCGAACGGGCGTGCGTCGTGCCGTCCGCGAGCCGCACCCCGGTGAGCCGGTCGTCCCCGACCACCAGCTCCGCGACCTCGCCCGGCACCACGGCGACGCCCGCCGCGGCCAGCCGGCGCAGATCGTCGTCCGTCAGCTCGTCCTCGCGGACGGTGTGCAGGAAGAGCGTCACGTCCTTCGACCACTGGCTCACCATCAGCGCCTGGTGCACGCTCATCGGCGTGGTGGCGAGCACGCCGAAGGCCTCGTCGCGCACCTCCCAGCCGTGGCAGTACGGGCAGTGCAGCACGTCCCGCCCGAACCGCTCGGCGAGCCCCGGCACCGACGGCAGTTCGTCGGCCAGGCCGGTCGTGACGATCAGCCGGCGCGCGTGCACCGGCCGCCCGTCCGCGAGCGTGACGTCGAACTCGCCGGCGCCGTCCCGGGCCACGTCCACCACGCGGTCCCGGACCAGTGCGACGCCGTACCCCTCGACCTCGCGCCGTCCCTCGGCGAGGAACTCGGCGGGCGGCATGCCGTCCCGCGACAGATAGCCCTGCAGGTGCGCGGCGGGGGCGTTGCGGGGCTCGCCCGCGTCGACGACCAGCGTGCGGCGCCGGGCCCGGCCGAGGACCAGCGCCGCGGACAGTCCCGCCGTGCCGCCGCCCACGACGACGACTTCGAACCTCTCGGTCATGGTGACCACCTCCACCGAGAAGGTCCCGCGAGTCGCGCCGAATTGACAAACGACTTTGCCGATCCTGCAATACGAGCATGAGTGAGGACATGGAGACGAACGAGGTGCTGGCCGAGGTCGGGCCGCGCCTGCGGCGGATCCGCAAGGAGCGGGGCGCGACCCTCGCGGGGCTGTCCGAGGCGACGGGCATCTCGGTGAGCACGCTCTCCCGCCTGGAGTCCGGGCTGCGCAAACCCAGTCTGGAACTGCTGCTGCCGATCGCGCGGGCGCACCAGGTGCCGCTGGACGAGCTCGTCGGCGCGCCGCCGGTGGGCGACCCGCGCGTACGGGCCGAGCCGATCGTGCGATACGGGCGCACCCACTGGCCGCTGACCCGTCAGCCCGGCGGGCTCCAGGCCTACAAGGTGCTCGAACCGAAGCGGCGCATGGAGCCGGACCCGCGGGTCCACGAGGGCTATGAGTGGCTGTACGTCCTGTCGGGGCGGCTGCGGCTGGTGCTCGGCGAGCACGACGTGGTGCTCGGGCCGGGGGAGGCCGCGGAGTTCGACACCCGCGTACCGCACTGGTTCGGGTCCACGGGGGAGGGGCCCGTGGAGTTCCTGAGTCTGTTCGGTGCACAGGGGGAGCGGATGCATGTCCGGGCGCGGCCCGCCCGGCGCGGGCGGGCCGACTGACGGGGCGTGTCGAAGACGACCGGCGCCTACTGTTCCCAGGCAGGCAAGCGACCGCTTAGTATGCGATCGACCGCGGTCCAGACGCCGGACACCGAGACGCAGCCCCTGGAGGCCCCGCATGCAGGCATGGCAAGTGCACCAGAACGGCGAGCCGAGCGAGGCGATGCGCCTCCAGGAGGTGGAGCGGCCCACGCCCGGTGACGGCCAGGTCCTGCTGAAGGTGCGCGCCGCGAACATCAACTTCCCGGACGCGCTGCTGTGCCGCGGCCAGTACCAGGTCAGGCCGCCGCTGCCGTTCACCCCCGGCGTGGAGATCTGCGGCGAGACCGAGGACGGACGCCGCGTGATCGCCAACCCGGCCCTGCCGCACGGCGGATTCGCCGAGTACGCGATCGCGGACGCCGCCGCCCTGCTGCCCGCACCGGAGGCCCTGGACGACGCCGAGGCCGCCGCCCTGCACATCGGCTACCAGACGGGGTGGTTCGGCCTGCACCGCCGCGCCCGCCTGGAGGCCGGCGAGACCCTGCTCGTCCACGCTGCCGCAGGAGGGGTCGGCAGCGCGGCCGTGCAGCTCGGCAAGGCGGCGGGCGCCACCGTCATCGGCGTCGTCGGCGGCGCCGACAAGGCCGCCGTGGCCCGCGAGCTGGGCTGCGACGTGGTGATCGACCGCCGCGCCGAGGACGTCGTCGCCGCGGTCAAGCAGGCCACCGGCGGCCGGGGTGCCGACGTCGTCTACGACCCCGTCGGCGGCGAGGCCTACACCCAGTCCACGAAGGTCGTCGCCTTCGAGGGCCGGATCGTCGTCGTGGGCTTCGCGAGCGGCACGATCCCCAGCCCCGCGCTGAACCACGCCCTCGTGAAGAACTACTCGATCCTCGGCCTGCACTGGGGCCTGTACAACACCAAGAACCCGAAGCTGGTCCAGCACTGCCACGAGCAGCTCACCGAGCTCGCCGCCCGGGGTGCCGTCAAGCCGCTGGTGAGCGAGCGCGTGCCGCTGAGCGGGGCGGCAGCCGCCGTGCAGCGCGTCGCCGACGGTGTCACCACCGGACGGATCGCCGTGCTCCCCGCACTGGAGAATGGAGCCGCAGCATGACCGACGCAGCCGAACTGCGCCGCCGCACCCAGGAGTTGCTGGCAGCGCACCCGCCCGCCACGACCGACCGCACGGACTTCCTCCGGGCGCGCTTCGACGCCGGCCTGGCCTGGGTGCACTACCCGGAGGGCCTCGGCGGACTCGGTGCCCCGCGCACCCTCCAGGCCGTCGTGGACGCCGAACTGGAGGCCGCCGGAGCCCCCGACAACGACCCGCGACGCATCGGCATCGGCCTCGGCATGGCGGCGCCCACGATCCTCGGCTTCGGCACCGAGGAGCAGAAGCGACGCTTCCTCAGGCCCCTGTGGACCGGGGAGGAGGTCTGGTGCCAGCTCTTCAGCGAGCCCGGCGCCGGGTCCGACCTCGCCGCGCTCGGCACCCGGGCCGTCCGCGAGGGCGACGCCTGGGTGGTCAACGGGCAGAAGGTGTGGACGTCCAGCGCCCATGTGGCCCGCTGGGCGATCCTCATCGCCCGCACCGACCCGGACGTGCCCAAGCACCGGGGCATCACCTATTTCGTCTGCGACATGACCGACCCGGGCGTCGAGGTCCGGCCGCTGCGCCAGATCACCGGCGAGGCCGAGTTCAACGAGGTCTTCCTCACCGACGTCCGCATCCCCGACTCCCGGCGCCTCGGCGACGTCGGCGACGGCTGGAAGGTCGCGCAGACCACGCTCATGAACGAGCGCGTGTCCATCGGCGGGATGCGCATCCCGCGCGAGGGCGGCATGATCGGTCCGGTCTCCAGGACCTGGCGCGAGCGCCCCGAACTGCGCACCCACGACCTGCACCAGCGGCTGCTGAAGCTGTGGGTGGAGGCCGAGGTCGCCCGCATCACCGGCGAGCGGCTGCGCCAGCAGCTCGTCGCGGGCCAGCCCGGCCCGGAGGGCTCCGGCATGAAGCTGGGCTTCGCCCGGCTCAACCAGGAGATCTCCGGCCTGGAGGTCGAACTCCTCGGCGAGGAGGGCCTGCTGTACGACGACTGGACGATGCGACGGCCCGAGCTCGTCGACTTCACCGGCCGCGACGCCGGCTACCGCTATCTCCGCTCCAAGGGCAACAGCATCGAGGGCGGGACCAGCGAGGTCCTGCTCAACATCGTCGCCGAACGCGTCCTGGGACTCCCGTCCGAGCCGCGCACGGACAAGGACGTCGCGTGGAAGGACCTCGCCCGATGACAACGCAGAGCCACCAGCCCGATCTGCTCTACTCGGAGGAGGAAGAGGCGCTCCGCGCCGCCGTCCGCGACCTCCTCGCCGACCGTTGCGACGCGGCGGGCGTCATCGCCCGCACCGAGTCGGGCACACCGCACGACCCCGAGCTGTGGAAGGCGCTGTCGGCCGGGATGGGGCTGGCGGGCCTCCTGGTGCCCGAGGCCCGGGGCGGCCAGGGCGCCACCCATCGTGAAGCCGCCGTCGTCCTGGAGGAGCTCGGGCGGGCCGTCGCCCCGGTGCCCTATCTGAGCAGCGCGGTGGTGGCCACCGAGGCCGTGCTGGCCTGCGAGGACGACGAACTGACGGCCCGGCTGGCCTCCGGACGGACCGTCGGAGTGCTCGCCGTGAGCCTCGGCACCGCGCCGGGCGCCGCCTTCAGCACCGTACGGCTGGAAGACGGGCTGCTGCACGGCGAGTTGACCGGCGTCACGGACGCCGTCGCCGCGGACGTGCTGCTGGTGCCCGCACAGGACGGCGGGCTGTACGCCGTGGACGCGGAGTCCGTGACCGTCACCCCGCGGGTGTCCCTCGACCTGACGCGCCCCGTCGCCACCGTCGGCCTCGACGGCGTCACGGGCCGACGGCTGGGCGACGCGGAGCCGGCCGTGCGACGGGCCCTGCGCGCCGGTGCCGGACTGCTGGCCTCCGAACAACTCGGTCTGGCCGAATGGTCGTTGACGGAGACAGTGCGCTACCTGAAGGAGCGCAAGCAGTTCAACCGGCCCGTCGGCGGCTTCCAGGCGCTCAAGCACCGGCTGGCACAGCTGTGGCTGGAGGTCGTCAACCTGCGTGCCGCCGCCCGCAATGCCGCCGACGCGCTCGCCACCGGCAGCGCGGACGCCGACGTCGCGGTCGCGGTGGCCCAGGCCTACGCGGCTCCGGTCGCGGTGCACGCCGCCGAGGAGGCGCTCCAGCTGCACGCAGGCATCGGCATGACCTGGGAGCACCCCGTGCACCTGTATCTCAAGCGGGCCAAGGCCGACTCCCTGGCGTACGGCACGGCGGGCGCCCACCGCGAGGCGCTGGCCGAACTGGTCGACCTGCGCGCGCCCTGACCTGCCTCCGGCCCGTCCGGGAAAGCCCGCCCCACCTGGGGCGGGCTTTGTCGTGCGGGCCGCCCCGCGGAAGTGAACAGAGGGCGGCAGTCCAGCCAACTCCCCGCACGGAGAGGCTCCTTGGGCTCCGACCGAACGCATACTCGTTCGGTCCCACCCGGCCCTCAAAGGGAGGCAGAGCATGGCCCTCACCACCCGTCGCAGAGCCCTCACCACTTTCGGCACCGCCCTCGCCGGCGCGGTCGCACTGCCGGCCACGCAGGCGTGGGCGGGCGGCGGCCACCACGGCCCCCGCCCGCTGTGGCGCGCCCACGCCCACAACGACTACGAACACCCGCGCCCCCTGTACGACGCCCTCGACCACCGGTTCGGCAGCGTCGAGGCCGACATCTACCTCGTCGGCGACCAGCTCCTCGTCGCCCACGACCCCGTCGACCTCGACCCGAACCGCACCCTCGAATCCCTCTACCTCGAACCCCTCGCCGCCCGCGTCAGGGCCAACCACGGCTCGGTGTACCGCGGTTACCGCGAACCCCTGCAACTGCTCGTCGACATCAAGACCGAGGGCGCGTCGACGTATCTCGAACTCGACCGTCACCTGCGCCGCTACCGCCATCTGTTCACCACCTACGCGCACGGCCGGGTGCACCCCGGACCGGTCACGGCGGTGATCTCCGGCGACCGTGCGGCCCGGGCGCCGATGGAGGCCCAGACCGTGCGGCGCGCCTTCTACGACGGGCGGCTCAGCGACCTCGGCACCACGGCCCCCGCCTCGTTCGTCCCGCTGATCAGCGACAACTGGACCCTGAACTTCAGCTGGCTGGGCGACGGCCCGTTCCCGGCGGCCGAGCGCGAGAAGCTGCGCGGCATCATCGCGGCGGCGCACGGACGCCGGCAGAAGGTCCGCTTCTGGGCGACACCCGATCTGGCGGGCCCGGCCCGTGACGCGCTGTGGGGCGAACTGCTGGCCGCCGACGTCGACCATCTGAACACGGACGACCTGGCAGGCCTGGAGACGTTCCTGGACGCCCACCGGCGGGTCTAGGGGGATTCGTTCGGATCCGATCAGGCACCGGCCACCACCTGCGCACCCGGTCGCCCGCCGCCGGGCGACCGGGTGCGAGAACCACACGTTCGGAGGACAGGTCAGCCGCCCGGACGAACCCTTCGCTACGCCACACTTACGGCCGAACGCCGCGAAGCGGACGTGGTGGAGGAGGTTGACGATGGCGATTTCCATCTCTGTGGTGCTGCTGCTCGTGATCCTGGCGGTGGTCTTCCTGCGCAACGGCGCACTGAAGATCTCCCACGCCCTGGTCTGTGTGCTGCTCGGTTTCTACCTGGCCGGCACCAGCATGGCCCCGACCATCCTCAGCGGGCTCACGGCCACCGCGGACATCGTGGGCAGCCTGCGCCCCTGAGACACTTCGGCGCGGGCCGGACCCGGCGGTCAGGGACGCGAGAACACGCCGATGCCGTTCGGCACGGGGCGTTCGGCGCCACCGCTCGGATGGTTGAGGACGCCGGCCACGTCCGCACCCGGCTGCCGGGCGACCATCGTGCTGGATCCCCCGCCGTCCAGGCTGAACGCGTCCTCCGAGCCCAACTGCCGCATCGTCTCCGTCACTTCCGCGATCGTCAGCCCATTGCGGTACTCGGGCGCGCCGTCCAGGGCGAGGAGCAGCATCCGCCGGCCGTGGTCCGCGACGCCCACGGCGGTCCGCACCGCCGCGGTCGTGTCGTCCAGTCCCGGCAGTGGACGGCCGTCGACGAGCATCGGGTAGCCGCCCAGCGCCATGCCGTACGGGATGCGGGAGGCCTCCGCCACCAGACGGTGCCGCACCGTGACCCGCTCGCCCACGGACAGCTTCCGCAGCAGTTGCGCGCCCGCCTCCCGGCCCACCAGCACCGTGCTGCCCGACGCGACGGGACCGGCGCCAGGGGTGTCGGCCGCCGACACGACCCGTCCCCCCTCGACCGTCACCTCGTACGTGTCCGTGCTGCACGGCGCCGCCCGCTCGGTGTCCGTGCCGCAGGTGGCCCGCACCCGGGAGACACTGCCCCAGTCCGACGTGAACGCGCCGATCGAACCCTCGGGCAGCGCGTACTGGTTGAGCCCGCCCAGCGGCCACCGTCCCTCGTGGCTGCGCACGGAACCGTCGAGCGCCAGACCGTCCAGCCGGGCCCTGCGGTCGACGCCCACGCCGAACACGTCCTCGGTGGTCGTGCCGGGCGGCAGGGCGGGGCCGAAGCGCTGCCCGTTCGGCACGGCCGCCTTGAGCGCGTGCCCGCCCGCGATCGCCGGGCCCACGGTCGCGCCGGTCGCCTCCACGCCCGGATGCTGGGTCTCCGTGATGTTGAAGAAGTCGCCGTTGACTCCCGCGACGGCGCCCTGTGCTTCGGCGAGCCGGGAGACGGGCGCCCGGGCCGCCACCGCGCCCGGGTGGAGCAGTCCGACGCGCACACGGGGGTCGCGCAGGTCGACGTCGAGCACATGCGCGTGCGCCACCCCCTTGGCCCCCTGGATGTCCAGCTGGGTGTACTCCACGCCGGGCGCGATCGCGGTGCCGTCCTCCGCGCCGCTGGCCGGTGCCGCCCCCACCAGGGCGGCACCGGCCAGCGCTCCGCATGCCGTGAAAACCGTCAGTGCCGTTCTGAGCCGTCCATCACGACGCGTCACAGTGCCCCCTGAGGTCTCGTCAACTTTGGCAGGACTCAGGGGAATTGCACCAGACGGCGGCGCCCGTGCCGATGGCTAGGGGCCGACGACCCGGGAACGGATCAGGAAACGCACTCCTTCGGGTGCCTCCAGCGAGAAGCCGCTGCCCCGCCCCGACACCACGTCCACGATGAGCCGCGTATGGCTCCACAGCTCGTACTGGCTCCGGGACATCCAGAAGGCCACCGGGTCGTCGAGGCCCTCGACCTCCAGATCCGCGAGCAGGACGTCGGAGCCGCCGGTGCGGAACTCGCCGTTCGGATAGCACATGGGCGCACTGCCGTCGCAGCAGCCGCCCGACTGGTGGAACATCAACGGTCCGTGGAGGGCGCTCAGCCGCCGGACCAGCTCGGCTGCGGCGGGCGTCAGCTCCACGCGCGGGACGACATCCATCGGCTCTCCCCGTCGGGTCACGGATGCGGTGACCCCACCGACGGCGCACCACGGCCGGGCCACCGCACAGCCGACCATCCCGGAGGTTGCGAGAGGGTTGCACACGGGGCCGGTTCCGCGAGAGACCGGCCCCGGTGACGCCCGCCGTGCGCGGGAGACGTCACCGGGGCCGGTCTCGGGACCCGATGTGCCGGTCGTCAGCAGATGCGGGGCAACTGCTCGCCCAGCGGCATGTCCACGACGCGGGTGCCGCCGAGCCCGGTGGACGCGACCACCATGCCGGGATGATCCGGGACGCAGTGGCCGATCGCCACGGCCTCCTTGCCGAGCGGATGGGCGCGCATGGCCGCGAGCACGGCATCGGCGTGCTCGGGCGGCACGAACGCCACGAGCTTGCCCTCGTTGGCCACGTACAACGGGTCCAGGCCGAGGAACGCACAGGCGTTGGCGACCGTGTCCGGCACGGGCAGCGAGCGCTCGTCGAGCCTGACGCCGACGTTCGCCGCTGCCGCGATCTCGTTCAGGGAGGTGGCCAGACCGCCGCGGGTCGGGTCGCGCAGCACATGGAGGTCCGGACAGACGGCCAGCATCTCCGCGACCAGACCGGCCAGCGACGCCGTGTCGCTCTGGATCTCGACGCCGAACTCCAGCCCCTCCCGCACGCTCATGATGGCCACGCCGTGCACCCCGATGGGGCCGCTGACGAGCACCACGTCCCCGGGGGTCGCGCGCTGCGGACGGATGTCCACGCCCGCCGGGATCACACCGATCCCGGCGGTGTTGATGAAGATGCCGTCCCCGTGCCCCGCGTCGACCACCTTGGTGTCACCGGTCGCCACCGTCACCCCGGCGGTACGGGCCGCCTCGCCGAGAGCCTCCGCCACGCGTCCCACGACGGCCAGTTCGACGCCCTCCTCCAGGATGAACCCGCAGGAGAGGTAGGCGGGCACGGCCCCGGCCATCGCCAGGTCGTTGACCGTGCCGTTCACCGCGAGGTCCCCGATGCTGCCGCCCGGGAAGAAGAGCGGACGGACGACGAAGGAGTCGGTGGAGAACGCCAGGCGGGCGCCGTCCAGGTGCAGCCGCGCGGAGTCGCCCAGTTCGGCGAGCACGTCGCTGCCGAAGGCCGGCGCGAACAGGTGCTCCACCAGCTCGGCGGAGAGCGTGCCGCCACCGCCGTGCCCCATCACGATCCTGTCGTGGTCGCGCAGCGGCGCAGGGCAGGTCCAGGACGAGAAGTCGACGGGTGCCGAAGCGGAGTCAGACAACGCTGCTCGCCTCCTTGTTCGGGGCGTCCAGCCGTCGGTACAGGTAGTAGGCGGCGCACGCGCCCTCGCTGGAGACCATGGTCGCGCCCAGCGGATTGCGCGGTGTGCACTCCTTGCCGAACGCCGCGCACTCGTGCGGCTTGATGAGGCCCTGGAGGACCTCGCCGCTGCGGCACACCGTCGACTCCTCGGTCTCGATGCCGGTGACCGAGAAGCGGTGTTCGGCGTCGTAGTCGCGGTACTTGGGCGACAGCCGCCAGCCGCTTCGCGGGATCGTGCCGATGCCGCGCCACGCCCGGTCGGTCACCTCGAAGACGTCGGCCAGCATGGCGCGCGCCGCGGGGCTGCCGTCGGCCTGAACGGCCCGGGGGTAGGCGTTCTCCACGGTGTGCCGACCCGACTCCAGCTGCCGCACCGCCCGGCGGATGCCCTCCAGGATGTCGAGCGGCTCGAAACCGGTCACCACGATGGGCACCCGGTGCCGCTCGGCCAGTTCCGGATACTCGGCGGTGCCCATGACCGTGCAGACGTGGCCCGCGGCGAGGAACGCCTGGACCCGGCAGTCCGGAGAATTCATGATCGCGTCGATGGCGGGTGGCACCCGCACGTGGGAGACCAGCAGGCTGAAGTTGGTGATGCCCAGCTTCTTGGCCTGGTAGACGGTCATCGCGTTGGGCGGGGCCGTCGTCTCGAAGCCGATGCCGAAGAAGACGACCTGACGGTCCGGGTTCTCCTGGGCGATCTTCAGCGCGTCCAGCGGGGAGTACACGACCCGGACGTCCGCGCCTTCGCTCTTGACCTTGAACAGGTCTCGTCCGCTGCCGGGCACCCGGAGCATGTCCCCGAAGGAGCAGAAGATCACGTCCGGGCGGGAGGCGATCTCCAGCGCCTTGTCGATGATCTCCAGAGGCGTCACGCACACCGGACAGCCCGGCCCGTGGATCAGCTGGATCTCCTCGGGCAGCAACTGGTCGATGCCGTGACGGATGATCGAGTGCGTCTGCCCGCCGCAGACCTCCATGAGGGACCAGGGCCGTGTGGTGACCGCCCTGATGTCGTCGAAGAGCCGCTTGGCGAGGACCGGGTCGCTGAACTCGTCCAGGTACTTCATGACCGCGCCTCCTTGTCGGCACTGTCCTCGGCGGCGGGCCCGTCGTGACCGGGCCGGACGCCGTTCGTGGGGGCGGGTCCGGTGTCCGGGAGTTCGGTACCGGCGGGGCGCTCGGCACCCGCGTCCCTGGCGGCCTTGCCCCAGGCGTCGCCGAACTCCTCCTCCAGGACCCCGAGGTTCTCGAAGAGCTCCAGGGTCTGCTTCGCCGACTGCTCGTCCAGCCGTTGCAGGGCGAACCCGACGTGGACGATGGCGTAGTCACCGACCTGCATGTCCGGCACGTACTCCAGACACACGTCCTTGACGACACCGCCGAAGTCCACCTTGGCCATCCGCGTCGCGTCACGTTCCTCGATCTTCAGCACTCGGCCGGGTACGGCCAGACACATGAGTCGCTCCTGCCTCGCTCGTGCGGTACTCCCGCGCTACCGCGTGGCGCGGGCGGCGACGATCAGCTGTCCGAGCGCAAGACCGCCGTCATTGGGGGGAACCCTGTGGTGCCGCAGGACGGCGAAGCCGTCCCGTTCCAGAACGGCGCAGCAGCCCTCGGTCAGCAGGGCGTTGCAGAACACGCCGCCGCTCAGGGCGACCGTGCCGATGCCGGTGCGTTCCCGTGCCACCGCGCACACCTCCTGGACGAGGGAGACCACCGCCGCGTGGAACCGACGCGCCACCGGACCGGCCGCGACCCCGGCGCGGACATCCGCGACGGCAGCGGCCAGCACCGGCGCCGGATCGGCGACCAACGGTGCCTCCGGGTCCTGACGGACCGGTCTCAGCATGAACCGGTACGCACCTTTTCGCCCGTCGTCGAGGAGGCCGGCGGGCGACCCAGAGGCGCCGGACAGGTCCTCCAGCGCCGCGTTCTCCAGCTCCATCGCCGCCTGCGCCTCGTACTCCACCCGGTGACAGACGCCCGCCAGCGAGGACACCGCGTCGAACAGCCGGCCCATGCTGGAGGTGGGCACGCAGTTGAGGTTCCGCTCCAGCTGCCGTCGCAGCAGCCGGCGTTCCTCCGGCGTGGCGGCCCCGACGCACGGCAGCTCCTCCGACCAGGGCAGACCCGCCGTGCGCAGGTGGGACAGCGCCATCCGGTAGGGGTTGCGCACGGCGGCGTCGCCGCCCGGCAGGGCCGCATAGCCCAGATGGGCGAACCTGCGGTATCCGTCGTAGTCGGCGAGCAGTACCTCGCCGCCCCACACGGCACCGTCGTCGCCGTACCCCGTTCCGTCGAAGGCGACCCCGATGACCGGCTCGGAGCCGTCCAGCCCGTGCTCGGCCATGGCGGAGGCGACATGGGCGTGGTGGTGCTGCACCTGACGCAGCGGCAGGTCACGCGCCCGGGCCTCGCGGTGCGCCCACTGGGTGGAGCGATAACCGGGGTGCCGGTCGGCGACCAGCAGCCGCGGTGCGACGGACGTGAGGTCCGTCAGCTGCGCGGTGGCCCGCGCGAAGGCGTTCAGCGTCGCCAGGTCGTCCATGTCGCCGACGTGTGCGGACAGCCAGGCGTAGCGGCCGTCACCGGCGCAGAAGGTGTTCTTGAGGTCGCCGCCGGTGGCCAGCGCCGGGACCACCGGTACCGGCAGGGCGATGGGGAACGGGGCGTACCCGCGTGAGCGGCGCACCGGCAGCTCGGCCCCGGCGCACACCCGCACCACCGAGTCGTCGCACGGCACGTGGATGGGGCGGTCGTGGGCGAGCCAGGCGTCGGCCAGACCCTCCAGCCGGGTCAGCGCCTCTGCGTCGTCCGTGACGATCGGCTCGCCCGACCGGTTGCCGCTGGTCATGACCAGGACGGCCGGGCCGGGAGGATCTCCGGGCAGCCCGAGCAGCAGCCGGTGCAGCGGCGTGTACGGCAGCATGACCCCGAGGTCGGGGCTGCCCGGGGCGACCGCCGCGGCCACGTCGGCGCACGCGGACGTCCGGCGCCGCAGGAGGACGACCGGCTTGCGCGGCCCGAGCAGCAGTTCGCGCTCGGCGTCGCCCACCAGAGCCAGCCGCTCCACCGTCGCCAGGGAGTCGGCCAGCACGGCGAACGGCTTGTCGCCCCGGTTCTTGCGCTTGCGCAGGGTGCGCACGGCCGAGGGGTCGCCCGCGTCGCACGCCAGGTGGTAGCCGCCGAGCCCCTTCACCGCGACCACGGCGCCCTCGGCCAGCATCCGGCGGGCCTCGGCCAGTGCCGCCGCGTCGCGCGGCCCGTCGGCGTCGTGGGGCCCGGTCCGCAGGGTGAGCCGCGGGCCGCAGGCCGGGCAGGCGATCGGCTGGGCGTGGAAGCGCCGGTCAGCCGGATCGGTGTACTCGCCCGCACAGTCGGCGCACATCGGGAACCCGGCCATGGTGGTCCGGTCCCGGTCGTAGGGCAGCGAGGTGACGATGGTGAACCTCGGACCGCAGTGCGTGCAGGTGATGAACGGATGCCGGTGGCGTCGGTCGGCCGGGTCGGCGAGCTCGCTCAGACAGGCGTCGCAGGTGGCGGTGTCCGGGGAGACCAGTGTGCGGCCCGGGCCGCCGGCGGAGGGCCGGATGGTGAACACCGAGCCGTCGTTCTCCGGCGGCACGACACGGTGCTCGACCGACTCGACGACGGCGAGTGGCGGGGGCCGGGTCCCGACGCGCTCGCAGAACTCCGCGACGGCGGCGGCCGGACCCTCCACCTCGGCCTCGACGCCCTGCGCGTTGTTGGTGACCCAGCCGGTCAGGCCGAGTTGCTCGGCGAGCGTGTACACGAACGGCCGGAAGCCGACTCCCTGGACGACGCCCCTGACGGTGATGTGCCTGCGCTCGCGCCCCGGGGACGGACTCACCTGGCGGGCTCCTGCTCGTGCGGGTGTCCCGGGCCGACGGGGTGGTCCGCGGTGCGCGGGTCCCCCGGGCCGGACGCGTGGTGATCCGTCGGGTGCGAGTGCCGAGGGCCGGACGACCGTTGTCCCGCCGTCTGCGGGTGGTGTCCGTTCGCCTGTGCGGGTCCGGCCTCGTGCTCGTGGCTGTGCAGATGCCGGGAGTGTTCCTGGGCGAGCACCGGCGTGTGCGGCGCGTCGCCGGCCGCGCAGCGCAGCACGAGGGCCAGCAGCGCGTCGACGCCCCGGCCCGTGCGCGCGGACGTCTCCAGGACGGGCACCCCGGGATTGACCTGCTCGACGCCGCGCAGGAACGCCTCACGGTCGAAGCCGACGGCGTCCGCGATGTCGGTCTTGGTCACCACCACGAGATGCGCGAGCCCGAAGGCCGTCGGGTACTTGACGGGCTTGTCCTCGCCCTCGGTCACCGAGGCGAGCGCGATGCGCAGGGTCTCGCCGAGGTCGTAGGAGGCGGGGCAGACGAGATTGCCGACGTTCTCGACGAACAGGACCCGGGTGCCCTCGGGCAGCCAGCCGTCCAGCTGCCGCTGGAGCATGCCCGCCTCCAGATGACAGAGCCCGTCGGTGAGGATCTGCCGCACCGGGGCACCCGAACGGGCGAGCCGGGTCGCGTCGTTCTCGGTGGCCAGGTCCGCGGTGACCGCCGCGGCGGGGGTGCCCTCGGCCACGGCACGGGCCAACAGCCGCTCCAGCAGGGCCGTCTTGCCGCTGCCGGGACTGGACAGCAGGTTCACCGCGGTAGTGCCCCGGTCACCCAGATAGCCCCGCAGGGTCAGCGCGTTCTCGTCGTTCTTGGCGAGGACGGCCTGATGAAGGTCAACGGTGCGGCACATGGCTCGTCTCCTGGTCGTCCGTCCGGCCCGCCGCCGGGGCGGCCCGCGGCCCGCGGTGCGGGGTTCCACCGTCCGGGCTCCCGCCGGCGACCACCAACCGGACGATCTCCAGCTCCCGGCCGCCGAGCAGGGTCAGCGTGCTCCCGCAGTCGGCACACCACAGCACGGGAGGCATCCCGGTGGGGGTCTCGCGGCCGCACCCGTCGCAGCGCGCCCGCGCCTCAACAGTCTCGATCAGCAGCCGTGCCCCCGCCAGCGCGGTTCCCTCCGTGGCGAGCCCGAACGAGAAGTCCAGGGCCTCGGGCACCACACCGGCGAGCTCGCCGATCCGCAGGGTCAGCGACTCGACCGCGCAGCCCTGTCCCCGTAGGGCCTCCTCGACCTGTTCGACGACCGCGACGGCGATGGAGAGCTCATGCACCGGCGCCACCCGCCCGCGTCCATGCGCGGGCCGGCCGCGCGCTCTGCGAAATTGTGGGTCGCGCCCGGCTGGCTAGGCTGAGAGGACCATGACTGGGCATGACGTCGAACGGCGCGCTCTGCTCACCCCGGTGCTTCTCCTGCTCCTGGCCGAGCGTCAAGGCCATGGCTACGAGCTGGTGCAGCGCCTGGGCGGATTCGGCTGCGCCGACACCGATCCGGCACATGTGTACCGGCTGCTGCGCGGCATGGAGAGCAGTGGTGAGGTCACCTCGCGCTGGCACGCCTCCGCGAGCGGTCCCGCGCGCCGTGTCTACGCGATCACCCAGCAGGGTGCGATGGACCTCGCGCTGTGGTTCGTGCGCCTGGGGGAGTTGCACAGCACCCTCCACCTCTTCCTCGAACGGTATGTGCAGCTTGAGGACGTCGGCGGCCGGGACGGGCGCGGTGGCGCTCCCGGCCCCGCCGCACGCCGGCCGGCCGCCGACGCGTCCGGGTCCGGTACCGGCCGGCGGGCGCCGGGTGCGGGCGGGCCCCGGGCGGCGGCCGACGGACGCGCGCGAGGCTCGCGGGGCGCCGACGGTCCCCGGCCCGCCGACGGTTCGCGGCCCGGTGACCCCCGGCCCGTCGACGGATCGCGGCCCACCGACGGGCAGTTGCGGGAGACCGAGGCGCTGATCCGGGATCACATGCGCCGCATGCGCAGGTAACGGCGCATGTCCGGCAGGTTCCTGGCGACTCCGTAGGCCAGTACGAGGCCCGCGGCGACGCCCACCCATGTCCATTCCATGGTTGCCTCCATCGTTCGTCAGCTTCTCTGGGGTACGGACGTGTCGCGGCGCACCAGGTCGAGCACCAGGTCCGCGGCGGTCTCCACCGCCTCGGCCACCGGCGCGGTCAGGCCCATGCCCTCGTCCGTGGCGCGCGGTTCGCAGCCGATGACGTACACCGCCTCGGGGAGGGTGCCGCCCGCACCGGCGTGCAGGTCGTGCAGCAGCGCCAGGACGCTCGCGGGGTCCATGGCGTGACTGTCCATCGGCGCGGAGGGGGCGGCGGGCGGCTCGGGTCCGACGTCGACGGTGTACAGCGTGCCGGGCCGGCCGCCGCGGCTGACGGCATCCACGAGCACGAGGGTGTGATAGCCCTCCAGCAGGCGGTACGCGAGGTGCACACCCCGGATACCGGCGTCCATGAGCTCGGTGCCGGGCGGCAGTTCACCGGCACGGTCCGCGAGACGCCGGATCGTCTCCACACCGAATCCGTCGTCCTGAAGGAACACGTTGCCGACTCCCGCCACCAGGATCCGGCGCGTCCTGTCCGGCTCGGTCATGGTGTCTCCTCCTCCAGCGGGGCCACCTCGTCGGGCCGGAAGTACAGGAAGCGGCCCTGTGCGCGGCGCAGGTCGGTGCCCGGGTCGTCGTCCACGACCACCGCGAGATGTGTCTCGCCGTCGAGGTCTCCGACGACCGCCTCGACCGTGGCGAGCCGGCCGAGGAGGAACTCGTCCTGGGCGTCCGAGCGCCGGGTGCCCGGCGTGAGCAGCACCCTGCTTCCGGCGCGCACGGTCCGGCCGTCGATGACGACGGCGGCAGGCACCTCCTCGCCGGCGGCGGGGTCCTGCGCGGGGTCCCACCAAGGGTGTCCGGGGCCGTCCGGCAGGGTCAGGCCGGTCGCGGTGGGGGAGAAGACCCGTGCCGCCGGGGCCGGGTACGGTTCGGCGGCCCCGGAGCTCGCACCGGCCGCCGCGGGGACCGGCCCGGCCGGGGCGAGTCCCCCGGGTCCGGGTTCCCCCGTGACCTCGCGCAGACCGCGGATCGCCCCGTGCAGCCGCTCCCGTACCGCCTGCGGCATGGTGTCGACCAGGTCGACGACCTCGGCGGAGCGCGCGTCCGTGCCACGTGCCTCGCGCTTCTCCCGCTCGGTGAGCGCGGCCGTGCGCAGCGAGAGGATCTCGTCGATCTCGGTGGCGTCGTACAGCGGGCCCGGACTCTCGTCGGCGAGGGCCGGATGGTCCTCCAGGATGATCGGCGAGGAGAGCATGATCTCCTCCGCTCCGGGCGGTCCCGCCAGCACCGGCCAGGTGTGGTCGTTGTGGCACTCCGCGACGGCCGGGCGGGCCCACTCCGGCGGGTCCGTCATCGACAGGAACCGTCCGCCGGGCACGCCGAGCAGCAGATGGGTGCCGATCATGCTGTGGGCGAGTGCCTCCGTACGGTCGGCGACGTCGGCGTCCGTGGTGTTGTGCACGCCGACGGTGAGCCGCAACACCCGGTAGGGGCCCGGGAGTTCCTCGACGAGGGGGCGCAGCTCGCCGGACAGTCGCTCGCGGTGCCGGACGAGCCGGCCCACGGTCCGGCCCTCGGAGTCCGTGACGGGCTCGTGCTCGGTGGCGGGCGGCAGGTCGAACTTCACCACGCGCGCGGCTGCTCGAGGTTCCGTCAGCTCGTCGAAGGGCGCGTGGATCAGGACGCGTTCCTCGTGCCCCTCGTCCCAGGGGACCAGCACCCGGTCGGGCAGCTCCAGTTCGGCCACCTCCGTGTAGCGGCCGTCGGACCCGAGCCGCTCGACCGTGCGCCGCCGCACGTGCAGGAAGCGCAGCTCGGCGTGGAGCCGGTCGCCGGCCCGGGGCTCCAGGAGGACCTCGGTGCGCTGGACGGCGTGCTCCCCGCCGGTGGCGGCCCAGGCGGGCGGCACCAGGACGCCGAACTGCCAGCGCAGTCGGTTCTTGGCGGACGAGGCGCGGTACGGGTACAGGACGTACCCCTCGAACAGGACCGCGTCGGCGACCGCGCGGGCCTGTCCGAAGCCGTCCTCCAGGGGATTGCGCATGTCAGTCGCCGCCCTTCGCGTCGGCGGTGGCCAGAAGTTCCTCGAAGACCTGCTCCCAGGACGGCAGAGCACGTGCCGAGCGGTAGCGCCGCAGGGCTTCCAGGACGTCCTGGCGGATCCGCAGCCAGCCCGTGTGCGGGAAGTACTGCTCGATCATGCTCCGCCACACGTCCACCGGCATCAGGAAGGATGTCTCCTTGTGCCAGGGGATGGGCTCCGCGCGGAAGCCGTCGCGGCCGGTGAAGACCGTGCCGGAGAAGAGCAGGAGCAGTGGGACCTCGCCCCGGGAGAGCGCCCGGAAGTACGACGCGGACGCGACCTCCGTGTCGTAGGTGCAGGGCACCGGGAGGTCGACGTGCGTCGTGCCCGTGAAGCCCGGCACCGTGATCGAGGCGTGGGCGAACTGGAGCGGCTTGAGGGTGCTGCTCCAGCGGTCGGGCTCACCGAACAGGTCGCCCAGCATGCCGACTTCCTCCGGTTCGTACTGGCGTCGGGCGGGCTCGATGCGGATCTGGCAGCGCAGGGCCATGGCGTGCACCGGCTGGTGGTCGGCCTCCTCGATCCGCAGCCCGAACAGCAGGGTGGGCCCGGCGCCGAACGGCTCCGGCCGTACGCCGGTGCACTGGAAGTGGAGGTCCGTCATGGTGCGCCCCCGGTCTCCGGGGGCGGTTCGTCGGGCTCCGCGGGTGACGGGGCGCCGGGTGAGTCCGCGTCCAGGGCTCTGGCCGCGGCCGCGATCCGGCGGAAGAACGCGTCGATGTCCGCGCGTGCCTCCGCGCCGCCGTCGAACCCCTTCCAGTGCAGCCGCATCCGGCCGACGAGCTCGTAACAGACGTCGACCGGTACGAGAGTGCAGGTCACCGGGCCGCCGCGCTCGTAGCGCAGCAGCAGTGCCTCCACGTCGGGTTCGAGCATGCCGGTCAGCGGGGTGCGGCCGAGCACCGCGTCCCAGGTCTGCGGATCGAGTTCGCTCTCGGTCGCGCCCGCAGGACTCGGATAGAAGGCCGCCAGCCGGTCGACGGCGGAGCTGCGGAAGAAGAAGGCGAGCCCCACGGGGATCTGGAGCCGGGTCCAGTCGCCCTCGTCGAGGGCGAAGTCCGGGTCGGTGAGGTACCGGTCGGGGACGGCGCGGAAGCGGCCGATTCCCGCGCCGGGCCGGGTGAAGAGCAGATGGCACGGCGGGCAGGCGCACTTGAGGGACCGCCGGGTCGTGTCGACGAGATGGCGGTGCTCGGCGGGCAGCGGCTCCCCGCACAGGTCGCACCGCTCCCCGGGGGGCGGCGGCCGGCGCGTGAACTGCCGCAGCACATCCGCGGTCACGGCTCCGCCCCCAGCAGTTCACCGGGCAGCGCCACCCGCACCGATCCGCTCTCCTCCAGCAGCGGTACCGGCTCCAGGTGCCCGAGCGCGCCGCGGCCCGCCGTCCGGACGTCGAACTCCGCGGCGCACTGCGAGCAGCGCAGCCGTTCGTCGTCGAGGGCCGCGTCGGCGAGGCCCGTGCCGCAGGCCGGACAGCGGTCGCGATAGGCGTAGAGCTGTCCCGGCAGCCGTACGAGCAGCAGGGCCTGCCCGGCCACCCGCGTCGCACGGGTGGCCCGGTCGTGCGCGGGCAGGGCCTGCGGGCCCACGGTGTACCAGTGCGCCGGGCCGTCGGCGGCGGGGGAGAGAGGGCCGCCGGGGGCGTCGTCCGGGCGGTGCGGAAGGATCTGCAGCAGGGGCGCCTCGTGGGTGTCCTCGGTCATCCCCTCGACCTCGATGTGCGCGATCTCGGGGGCGGTCCGGGCGATCGCCTCCTCGATGGTCCAGCGCACGGTCTGGGTGGAGGACGGGCAGCCCTCGCAACTGCCGCGCAGCCGGAGCCGCAGCGTCGGCCCGTCCGCCCCCTGCGGGTCGAGCCCCGCGACCTCGACGTCGCCGGCGTGCGAACCGAGGTAGGGCCGCACCTTGTCGAGCGCACGGCCCACCCGGGTGAGGGTGTCCTCGGGGTGCAGGTCGTGCAGGATCAGCAGGTCGCTGACGAGTTCGTCCGCGGTGAGGACGGCGAGGGGATCCGCGCCGTCCGGTGCGGAGCGCAGCAGCCGTACCGTACGCGCGAGGCCCTCGCCGTAGAACTCCACGATGCAGCGCACGAGTTCGTCCGCGGTGTCACGCGCCTCTGGTCCCGCCTGCCGCGCCAGTTCGTCGAGGAGCGCGGCGATCCGCTCACCCGTCTCCTGTCCGGCCATCGGATCCCCTCTCTTCGAAGGTCAGACGGCCAGGCCGCTCAGCCCCGTCGGCATGTGCGTCCGCTGGACGGTCCGGCCGCCGCCGACGTACATGTGCACGCCGCACGGCAGACACGGGTCGAAGCTGCGGACGGCCCGCATGATGTCGATGCCCTTGAAGTTCTCGGGCGGGTTCTCCTCGAAGATGGGCGTGTTCTGCACCGCGTCCTCGTACGGGCCCGGCGTGCCGTAGCTGTCGCGCACACTGGCGTTCCACGGAGTCGGCGGGTACGGGTGGTAGTTCGCGATCTTGCCGTCCCTGATCACCATGTGGTGGGAGAGCACTCCGCGGACCGCCTCGGTGAAGCCGCAGCCGATCGACTCGTCCGGTACGTCGAACTTCTCCCAGGTCTGGGTCCGTCCCGCGCGCACCTCCTCCAGCGCCTGCTCGGCGAAGTGGAGGGCCGCGGCGGCGGAGTACGCCTGGAAGTAGGTCCGGGCGCGGTTGCGTTCGATGGCGTTGCTCCACTGCGGGATCCGCCACTCCAGCGACATCTCCGGCTTGGTCATCGTCCGCGGCAGGTTGATCTGCACGCTGTGGCCGGTGGCCTTGATGTAGCCGATGTCGACGAGTCCGGACAGGGCGGTGGACCACAGCCGGGCGAGCGGGCCGCCGCCGGTGTCGAGGGCCAGGTAGTCGGTGCCGTCGAACCAGCGCGGAGACATGACCCAGCTGTACTTGTCGTCGAAGTCGCGCTTCTGCGGCGCGGGGACGGTGTGCTGGTTCCACGGGTGCCGCTCGTCGATCGGGTTGCCCAGGGGGTCCTGCTCGACGAACTTCTCCATGCCCGCCCAGTCCTCGTAGTAGGAGCTGCCGAGCAGGATGCGAATGCCGAGGTTGATGTCGACGAGGCTGTTGGTGACCAGGTTGCCGTCCACGATGACGCCGGGGGTGACGTACATCCGCCGGCCCCAGTCCTCCATGCTCGCGTACCGGAAGTCGCAGTGCTCGGGGTCGTTCAGGGCGCCCCAGCAGCCCAGCAGCACACGGCGCTTGCCGACCTCCTCGTAGCCGGGCAGCGCTTCGTAGAAGAAGTCGAAGAGGTCGTCGTGGAGCGGGACGACGCGCTTCATGAACTCCACGTAGCGGGTGAGCCGGGTGAGGTAGTCGGTGAACAACTGCACGGTGGCGACGGTGCCGACGCCTCCGGGATACAGGGTGGAGGGGTGCACGTGGCGGCCCTCCATCAGACAGAACATCTCGCGCGTGTAGCGGCTCACCTGGAGCGCCTCGCGGTAGAACTCGCCCTCCAGCGGGTTGAGCGAGCGCATGATGTCGGCGATGGTGCGGTAGCCGTGATCGGCCGCGTGCGGGGCCTCGGTGCGCTCGGCGAGTTCGAGCACGCCCGGATTGGTCTCGCGGACCATCCGCTCGCAGTAGTCCACGCCGACCAGGTTCTCCTGGAAGATGTTGTGGTCGAACATGTACTCCGCGGCCTCACCGAGATTGATGATCCACTCGCCGAGGTGCGGCGGCGCCACGCCGTAGGCCATGTTCTGGGTGTAGACGGAGCAGGTGGCGTGGTTGTCGCCGCAGATGCCGCAGATCCGGCTGGTGATGAAGTGCGCGTCCCGCGGGTCCTTGCCGCGCATGAACACGCTGTAGCCGCGGAAGACGGACGAGGTGCTGTAACACTCCGCGACGCGCTTCGCGGCGAAATCGATCTTCGTGTGGATGCCGAGACTGCCCACGATGCGGGTGATCGGGTCCCACGACATCTCCATCAGGCCGTCACCGGCCGGCTTGTTCGTCGCCGTCGCCATGGTGCCGTGCCGCCTTCCTGTCGGGTGTCTTCCTCAGCGGGGAACCGGTGTCACCACGGGGCCTTGTAGCCGGTCGTGAGCTTCTCGCCCTTGCCGCGCCACTTCGGTTCCTTCTCGACGGTCTTCTCCGTGATGTGCCTGAGCCGTCGCACGACCGAGCCGTAGATGCCGCTCGCCGTCGCCGACACATGGCCGCCCGGCGGCTCGTCCATGAAGGGCATGAACTTGTCGGGGAATCCGGGCATGGTGCACGCGATGCAGATGCCGCCCACGTTCGGGCAGCCGCCCACGCCGTTGATCCAGCCGCGCTTGGGCACGTTGCACTTCACGACCGGGCCCCAGCAGCCGAGTTTGACCAGACACTCGGGAGAGCCGTACTCGGTGGCGAACTGGCCCTGCTCGTAGTAGCCGGCCCGGTCGCAGCCCTCGTGGACCGTGGCGCCGAACAGCCAGGACGGCCGCAGCTCCTCGTCCAGGGGGATCATCGGGGCCGCGCCCGCCGCCTGGTAGAGCAGGTAGAGCAGGGTTTCGGAGGCGTTGTCGGGGTGCACGGGGCAGCCCGGGACGCACACGATCGGGATGCCCGCCTTGGACTTCCACTCCCAGCCCAGGTAGTCCGGGACGCCCATCGCCCCGGTGGGGTTGCCCGCCATCGCGTGGATGCCGCCGTACGTCGCGCAGGTGCCGATCGCCACGACGGCCAGCGCCTTGGGCGTCAGCCGGTCCAGCCACTCACTGGTGGTGATCGGCTGGCCCGTCTCCGGGTCGTCGCCGAAGCCGCACCAGTAGCCCTCGGGCTTGACCCGCTCGTTGGGGATCGAGCCCTCGACGACGAGGACGAAGGGCTCCAGCTCGCCGCGATCGGCCTTGAAGAACCAGTCGACGAAGTTGTCGGCACCCTGCACGGGCCCGCACTCGAAGTCGATCAGGGGCCAATGGACCGCGATCTTGGGCAGTCCCGGCAGGGCGCCCAGCGCCAGCTCCTCGATGCTCGGCTGGCTCGCGGCGGTCAGCGAGACGGAGTCCCCGTCGCAGCTCAGCCCCGCGTTGATCCAGAGGATGTGTACGGTCGGCTCTTCCTGTACGTCGTCCCGCGGGGCGGCGTCTGCCGTTGTGGCGGTCGGGGCGTCCATGAGCCCTCCTAGAGATCAACGCATTTCAGGCATAACTGGCCAAACTGCCTCCTTCATGGTGGCGGCGTGGTTGCCCCGCCGGTAAGTGCGCGACGGCCCTATCGGCCCGCCGCACCGGGCATCAGGAATCCAGGTCGTCGGCGAAGTGCCGGAAACCGCGCCGCTCGTGATGCAGGCGCCACAGGGTGTCGGCGAGCACGGTCGGGTCCTTGCGGTGGTGCCCCGGGACGATCGCGCCCGGGATGATCAACTGCGCCACGTGGATGCCCTCGGGCGCCAGCGTGTCGTGCAGCAGCCGCGCGTACGCGCCCTCGGCGGCGAACGCGATCGACGTACCGGCGCGCTCGGCGTGCGGGACCACGGCGGATCCGCCGTTGACGAACAGGACCGTCCCGCTCCCGAGCGCGCGCATGCCGGGAAGCACCTGCCGGACGGCGGTGACCGGTCCGTACAGCGAGAACTCGATCGGCCCGACGAGGTCCTCGGGCCCGGTGTCCAGCACCGGCCGCATGAAGTCGCGGTGCGGAACCGGGCTGTACTGGAGGATCTCGATCGGTCCCAGCATCGCGGTCGCCGCGTCCAGGGCGGCCGCCAGGGCCTTCGGATCGCGTACGTCGGCGGCGAAGCCGCGGGCACGCACCCCGTCGGCCGCCAGTCGGTCGGCCAGCGCGTCGAGGCGGCCCTGGTCGCGTGCGACGAGGGCGACGTCGTACCCCTCGCGGCCGAACCGCCGCGCGACGGCGGCGCCGAGACCGGGGCCGGCTCCGATGATGGCGATGGTGGTCATGGTTCCCAGCGTTCCCTACGACGCGGACGAGGACCAGCGCGCGCGTCGCGGTGCCCGGCCACGGATGCGCCAGGTCCCGGCGTGCCCGCCGCCGGACCCGCCGGCGTCCGGCGGCGGCCCGCTGCCGTGTGTGCCCGGCCGACTGCGTGGCGCGCGGGTGCGGCGGAAAGCTGGGATCCTGAGGGGGGTAGCGCTGCCCATGCCCTGACGGACGGTGGTGGTGAGCGCCATGGCTGCGATCGACGAGGAGGGGGCGGGGTCCGGCATTCCGTGTGTGGATCCCCTGGGTGACCCGTTCCTTCGGACACGGTTCGCCCTCCCCGCGAGACCCGGCACGTTCCTGCGGCGGCAGCGCCTCGTCAGCCATCTCGACCAGGCCCTGCTGACCCCGCTGACGATGGTCAACGGAGCCGCGGGCTCGGGCAAGACCCTGCTGGTGGCCGACTGGGCCGCGGGCCTCGGCCAGCCCGTCGCCTGGCTCACCAACGACTCCGCGGACCAGCGACGCGGCGTGTTCTGGGCCTACCTGCTCCAGGCCCTCCGGGTCTCGGGCGTCCCGGTGCCCGCGGAGGTCGGTTTCCCCGCCGACGCGAGCCGTGTGGACCACACCCTGCTGGCCCGGCTCGCCGCCGGTCTCAGCGGCCGCGACCGGCCCGCGATCGTCGTGCTCGACGAGTACGACCGCGTCACCGACCCGGAGATCGCGGAGCAGCTGGAATTCGTCCTGCACCATGCCGGGCCCGGCATGCGCCTGCTCATCGTCACCCGCACCGAACCGCTGCTGCCGCTGCACCGCTACCGGGCGGCCGGCGACCTGACCGAGATCCGCGACGCGGAACTCGCCTTCACCCCCGAAGAGGCGTCCGAACTCCTGGAGGTGCACGGCCTGAGCCTGCCCGTGGACGCCGCGGCCTCCCTCGTGGACCGCACCCGGGGCTGGGCCGCCGGGCTGCGCCTGTGCGCCCTGGCCGCCCAGGAGAGCCCCGATCCGGTCGTCTACCTGAAGGAGTTCGAGGCCGGGCGCAGTACGGTCGCCGACTACCTGCTGGCCGAGGTGCTCAAGCGGCAGACGGAGGAGACGCAGGACCTCCTGCTGCGCGTCAGCGTCCTCAAACGCTTCTGCCCCGATCTGGCGAACGCGCTGACCGGGCGGACCGACGCCGAACCCATCCTGGCCGAACTGCACCGCGAGAACGCCTTCGTCGAGGACCTCGGGCACTCCTGGTACCGGCTCCACCCCCTGTTCGGGGAGATCCTCCGCGCCCATCTGCGGGTCCGCTCGCCCGGACTCGAACCCGAACTGCACCGGAGCGCCGCTCAGTGGCTGCGCCGCTCCGGGTCCCTCCAGGAGACCCTCGCGCACGGCGCCGCCGCGGGCGACTGGGAGTTCACCGCGCGGGCCCTCGTCGACGACCTGGCGATCGGGCAGCTGTTCACCGGCCTGAGCTCCGACGGCCTGGACGAACTGTTCTCACGGATGGGACCGGAGGCCACCAGCGCGGCCACCGACCTCGTACGGGCGGCCCGTGACCTGTCCCAGTGCGACCTGGACCGCGGTCTGGTCCACCTGCACCACGCCGAGGAGGCCCTCGCCGCCGACATGCCCGATCTGGCGGCGGCCCAGCTGAGCCGAGCCCTGCTGGAAGCCCTCGTCGCCCGGCTGACCGGCTCGCCGGTACGTGCGGAGAAGGCGGCGGAGACCGCGGAGGAATGGCGGCACGAAGTCCCCGCCCACCTCGTGGAGAAGCACCCCGAACTCGCCGCGCTGCTCCTCACCCACCTGGGCGCCACACGGTTGTGGGCCGGCCGCTTCGAGGACGCGCGCGCCGCCCTGACGACGGTGGCCGGGAGCAGCGGCGGGGCGTCCACGGCCCTCCCCAGGGAGGAGTCCCTGTGCCACCTGGCACTGATCGACTACCTGGACGGCTGGATCGGCAGAGCGGAACGCAAGGCACTGGAGGCCGCGGCGGACACCGAGCGGTTCGGGCTGTCGCGGCCCTCCGCGTCCGGCATGGGCCGGCTGGTCCTGGCCGCCGTGGCCGTCGACCGCAACGAACTCGCACAGGCCCAGGTTCTTCTCGACGAGGCGGCCGACTCCCGTCCACCGCGGGAGGACCCCGTGATGGCGGCGGGCCGGGCCATGGTCACGGCGCGCCTGCTGCTGGCCCGCGGCAATCCGCGGGCCGCCCTGGAAGTGTCGGGACCCGCCGTCGCCGCCGACGTGCTGTCGCCGTGGGCCGAGGGCCACGCCGCGCTCGTCGCCTCCGCCGCGCACCTGGCCGAGGGCAGACCGGAGAGCGCGGCGCAGGTGCTGCGGCAGGCCCCCGACGACCAGCCCGCGTGCGCCGTGGAGGCGGCACGGGTCCAGCTCGCCGTGGGTGACCCGGGCGCGGCGCTCGACATGCTCGACGGCCTGCACACGGAGGGCCGCACCGGTCCTGCGGTGACCGTCCGCGCCACACTGGTGCGCGCCCAGGCCGCCCAGGCGGCCGGAGACCTCGACACCGCCCGCAGGCTGGTGGCCCAGGCGCTGTTCAAGGCCCGCCGTGAACGGCTGCGGCGCCCCTTCCTCGAAGCCGGACCCTGGGTACGGCGCCTGATGGAGTCCGCTGCGCTCCAGGAACTGTCGGCGGGGTGGCTCACGGCGGCCGCGTCGCGCCCCGGTGAGCCGCCGCGACCCGAACCCGCGCCCGCCTCGGTGGTCGTGGAGGAACTGAGCGCCCGTGAGCTCGATGTCCTCCGGCGGCTGGCACAGATGATGTCGACGGAGGAGATCGCCGCCGACCTGTTCGTCTCCGTCAACACGGTGAAGACCCACCTCAAGAGCGTCTACCGCAAGCTGGCCGTCAACCGGCGGGGCGAGGCCGTGCGCCGGGCCCGCGAACTGCGTCTGCTGTGAACCCGGGGTCCGCCGCCGCGGACCTGCCGCCGGGGGGAGCGGGCCCGGTCTCGCGGTGGCGCACTCCGGCGGTCGAGGGCTGCCGGATCCGTCCCCGCCGTGATGGTGCCCGGGGGAGGGCCGACGGGCCGAATCGTCCTCCCGGTGGTGCCGCCGGTGGGGGCCGGACCCGGTCCCGTCGTGGTGCCGCCGATGGGGGAGGACCGTCGCGTTCGCCCTCGCTGCGGTGGCGCCGGTCGGGCCGGACGGTCGGGTCCTTCCTCGCGGTGGTGGCGTGGGGGAGGGCGACGGTCCGACCCGCCCACGCGCTCCCGCCGCAGGTGGGGGACGACGAACCGGGCGCCGCACCGTCGCCCGCGGCGGGTGAGGCGCAGGGCGCGTTCTTCCGGTGCGATGGGAGTGCGGCACGGTACGCACCGGCCGCCGCCCGGCCCGCTCCGCGGAGCCCCGGGCCGAGTCGGTGAGGTGGACGCAGTGAGACGCTGGCGGGCGCTGATCGTGCTGGGGACGGCCCAGTTCCTCATGGTCCTGGACACCTCCGTCATGAACGTGTCCATCAGCCGGCTGGTCGAGGACTTCGACACCGAGGTCACCGCCATCCAGGCGGTGATCACCCTCTACGCGCTGGTCATGGCCGCCTTCATGATCATCGGCGGCAGGTTCGGCGACATCCTGGGCCGCCGCCGCGTGTTCGTCATCGGCATGGTCGTCTACGGGACGGGTTCGGCGCTGACCGCCCTGGCGCCCACCCTGTGGGTCCTCGCGCTCGGCTGGTCGGTCATCGAGGGCCTCGGCGCCGCCCTGGTGCTGCCCGCCATGGCGGCCCTCGTCGCGGCCTCCTACCGCGGCGCCGACCGTGCCGTCGCGTACGGCGTCATCGGAGGGCTCGCCGGGGCTGGCATCGCGATCGGCCCGCTCCTCGGCGGCTGGGTGACGACGTACCTCACCTGGCGCCTCGTCTTCGCCGGTGAGGTCGTGGTCGTCGCGGCCGTCCTGTGTGCCTACCGGGTCATCACCGAGCCTGCCCCGAGCGGCCACCGGCCCCGGCTGGACGGCGTCGGCGCCGCACTGTCGGCGGCCGGGCTGGCGCTCGGCGTCCTGGGGGTGCTGCAGAGCAGTTCCTGGGGCTGGGTGCAGCCGCGCAACCCGCCCTTCACCGTCCTCGGATTCGCCCCGACGCTGTTCGTCGTCGGAGCGGGGGTGGCCGTCCTGGCGGTCTTCGTGCGCTGGGAGCGGCACCGGGACGCCCTCGGCGCCGACCCGCTCATGCACCTCGCGCTCCTGCGCCGCCCCGTGCTGCGCGCCGGTCTGCTCACGCTGCTGAGTCAGAACCTGATCCTCCTGGGACTGTTCTTCACCATCCCGCTCTACCTCCAGGTGGTGCAGGGTTTCGACGCCTTCGAGACCGGGCTGCGCCTGCTCCCGGTGTCCGTCACCATGCTGGTGGCCTCCCTGTGCGGCTCACCGCTGGCACGGGTGGCGGGACCGCGCCTGGTGGTCCGGCTGGCGCTGACGACGCTGGCGGCGGCCATCGTCTGGCTGCTGGCCACCATCGACCCGGCCATCGACGACGCCCAGTTCGCCTGGGCCATGGCCGTGCTGGGCGTGGGGATGGGCCTGCTCGCGTCGCAACTGGGCAACGTCGTCCAGTCCAGCGCCGGGGAGGAGGAACGCAGCGAGGTCGGCGGACTCCAGTTCACCGCCCAGAACCTCGGGTCGGCGCTCGGCACCGCGCTCATCGGTTCGATCCTCATCGGTGCCCTGGCGCACGCCTTCACCACACAGGTGCAGGAGAATCCGCGGCTGTCCGACGAGGCCCGCCGGCAGACCGGCGTCGCTCTCGAAGCCGGGGTCAACTTCGTCTCCACCGCCCAGGTGCACGCGGCGGCCGAGGACGCAGGGCTGCCGCCCGGTCAGGTCGACGCGGTCACGGACTCGTACGCGTCGGCGCAACTGGA
Organism: Streptomyces sp. NPDC025784; assembly: GCF_055558435.1. NCBI lineage: Bacteria > Bacillati > Actinomycetota > Actinomycetes > Kitasatosporales > Streptomycetaceae > Streptomyces > Streptomyces sp. NPDC025784. The sequence goes on along the minus strand of NZ_JBVHMN010000010.1, from coordinate 178,705 downwards.
CGGGCTGCGGGCGGCGATCCTCGCCACCGGGGGCATCACGCTGGCCAGTTTCCTCGTCACCCCACACCTGCCCGCCGGACGGTCCGGCAGCAGGCGGGACTCCGGTGCTTCCCGCCGTCCGCGGCAGCACGACGACGGCGCTCCGCCCGGCGCCCCGAGCTGATGCCCACGGGAGACTTTGCATGCCAAGGATCCGCCACTCCTCCGCGGCCCGCCGCGCCCGCAGAGCCGAGCGCAGGGCTCATGCCAACTACACGGGCGCCGTCTACGGATCCATGCTCGCCGCGTCCGTGGTCATCGGAGCCGGCACCCTCGGAGACTTCCCCATCGTCGAGCTGGTGGTGCTGCTCCTGCTCACCGGTCTCGTGTTCTGGATCGCCCACGTGCATGCCCAGCTGTTCGGGGCACGGATGGCGCAGCGCAGCCTCGACGGCCGTGTCGTCCTGGAGGTGTGCCGTGAGGAGTGGCCGATCGTCAAGGCCGCCGTGCCACCGGCCGTCGCGGTCGCCGTCAGCCCGCTGCTGGGGCTGGGCGTACAGGGCGCCATCTGGCTGTCCGTGGCCGTCGCCGTGGCCGGTCAGGTCGGCTGGTCGGCGACGGCGGCACGGCGCGCCGGTGCCTCGTGGAACCTCGTCGCCGTCACCGCCTCGGTCAATCTGGTGCTCGGCCTCGTGATCATCTCGCTCAAGCTGTTCCTCACCCACTGACGTGCGGCGCACACAAGAGCCGGTCCTTCGTATCACCTGCATCGGGTGAGGCCGGACCGGGCGCCGGGAAGGAGGATCGATGGAAGGGCGCCGTCCGCCTGCCCCCAGGCCGCATGCGGGAGAGCAGCTCATGCGCTACGAGATCCGCGTCGAAGGACACATGTCGGAGACGCTGACCAAAGCCTTCCCCGAGCTGGACCATGTGGTGATGTCCGGTCAGACCGTGCTGTTCGGCCCCGTCGTCGACGAGGCACATCTGTACGCGCTCCTGGCCCGCTGTCAGTCGCTGGGCCTGCGCGTCGTGGAGATGCGCCCTCTGCCGGAGACGGAGTGACCTGGTCGCTGTCACCGCCCCCTCCTGGCGCGACGCACGCGCCTCGCGGGGCGTGCCCGGGCACCGGGAGCGGGTGGCGCCCCCTCTTCGGTGCCGCCCACAGATCACCCGCCGAGGGTGATCCGGAAGCCGGAGGCCCGCGGGACGCTGGCTCGGCGAGGTCTCCGCACCGCCCCGTCGGCGGTCCGGAACGACCCGTTCGATGCGCGCGAGGAGGAGCCATGACCGTTTCGCGTGGCCCGGCACCGCAGACCGGACCGGAACACATGCCCGACGGGGCGGCGTCCGACTCGACCGCGGACGCGGCGGAACTGCTTGCGGGACTGGGCAGTTCGTGGACCTGGATCCTGGGCTCGGCGATCACCACGCTGATGCCGGGCGTCCTGATCCTCGTCTGGCCCGAGGAGACCCTGCACATCCTGGCGGTGCTCCTCGGCCTCTACCTGCTCGTCACCGGAGGATTCCGCTTCGTGTCGGCCTTCTCCCGGCACGAACACGGCGAACGGCTCCCGGGACTGCTCCTGTCGGTGCTGTTCGTCCTCGCCGGAGTGCTCTGCCTGCGGAACCCGATGCAGACGATCGCCGCGCTCTCGCTGATCGTCGGGATCGTCTGGCTGGTGTCCGGCATGCTGACCGCGTACACGGCCATCGCCACCAAGGACCTGCCGCATCGCGGGTTCGTCATCGGCGCCGCGGTCCTCGGCATCGTCGCGGGCATCGTCGTACTGGCCCTGCCGACCGAGTCGGCCCGCGCCCTGACCCGGCTGCTCGGACTGTGGATGGTGCTGCTCGGCGTGGCCGAGCTGATCCTCGCCTTCGCCTGGCGGGCGGCGCTGCGCAAGACGCTCACCGACTACCCGACCGGCCCCACCGGCCCGACCGCGACGGTGTGAGACCCCGCACCGACGCACCCCCGTCACCCGTCGTGGAACGCAAGATCACCCGCCTGGGGTGAGGCCGCCCGGCCCTGCCCCCGGCACGCTGAGAACGGCACAGAACGCCTGCCGGGCGAACGCCCGGGACGGAGGAGAGACCATGACCGCCCAGACGTATCTCGCGTACGACTACCCGCTGCTGAGCGCCTTCTGGACCATGCTCTGGTTCTTCCTGTGGATCATGTGGTTCATCCTGCTCTTCAGGATCATCGGCGACATCTTCCGCGACGACACCCTGGGCGGCTGGGGCAAGGCCGGCTGGCTGGTGGGCGTCATCATCGTGCCGTTCCTGGGCGTCCTGGTCTATCTGATCGCCCGCGGCAAGAGCATGGGCCACCGGGAGCTGGAGTCGGCGAAGGCCCAGCAGGGCGCCTTCGACGCCTACATCCGTGAGACCGCCGCCGGAGGCACCAGCAGCGTCGACGAACTCGCCAAGCTGTCCGAGATCCGCGCCCGCGGCGACATCACGGACGAGGAGTTCCGCCGCGCCAAGGACCTGGTCCTCAGCGGCCACGGCGCATCCGACGGTACGGGCTCCGCAACCACCACCTCCACCTCCTCCACCTCCGCCTCCGGCCGCTGAGCGGGCCGGACGAGACGAAACGAGGCAGCAGGATGACCGCCACACACACCGCACACGTACACACGGCCAAGCATCAGTGGGCCACGGGGCTCGTGGTCTTCGGAGCCGTCCTGCTGGCGATCGCCGGGATCCTCGACATCCTCCGGGGCATCAGCGCGATCGCCGAGGACGACGTCTACCTCACCACGCGCAACTACGTGTTCCAGTTCGACCTGACCGGGTGGGGCTGGATCCATGTCATCCTCGGAGCGATCGCCGTGATCGTCAGCATCGGGCTCTTCCAGGACACGATGTGGGGACGTGTCCTGGGCGTGGCCGTCGCCGGGCTGATCATCATCTCCAACTTCCTGTCCCTGCCGTACTTCCCGGTGTGGTCGATCGTGATGATCGCCTTCTCGGGGTTCATCATCTGGGCCCTGTGCGTGGCACGCCCCGACGAGAGCGCGAAGGTCTGAGGGACCGGAGTGCCGTCGGCCCGCGGCGGTGAGCGGAGCGGACGGACAGGTGCGACGACACCGAAGCAATGCGAGGGCGCCGGACGCGTGCCCCACCACGGCCGCCCGCAGAGGGCGGGCCGGGTGGGCGCGTCTGGCGCTGCTCGCCCTGACGGCCTGCGTGCTGATCCCGCTCGTCGCGGCGGGTCTGCGGAGCGTGTTCTGGGTTCTGATCGGCGTCGCCGGGCTGGCCCTCGCCGCCGTCGGTGTGTGGTGGACCCTCGCCCACACCGGCGTCGTGCGCGTCCTCGGAGTCGCCCTGTCCGTCCTCGCGCCGCTGTCCGTCCTGGTGCTCTACGCCGTCTTCGGACTGCTGGCCCCGGCCTTCGTCGCCCTGGCCCTGTGGGTGCTGGCCGTCACGGCGGCCCGTACGGCCCTGGCGCCGCTGCACACCGCCCACGTCCGCGAACGCACCCGCGTCGAGCCGCCACGGCGCCCCTGGATCCTCATGAACCCTCGCTCCGGCGGCGGCAAGGTGGACCGGTTCCAGCTCGTGGAGAAGGCGCGGGCGGCGGGCGCCCACGTCGTCCTGCTCGGTGCCGGACACGAGGACGTGAGCGAACTGGCCCGGCAGGCCGTGTCCGACGGAGCCGACCTCCTCGCCGTCGCGGGCGGCGACGGCACCCAGGCCCTGGTGGCCGAGGTGGCGGCGCGGCACGGCCTGCCCTTCCTGGTGATCCCGGCCGGTACCCGCAACCACTTCGCCCTCGACCTCGGCCTCGACCGCGACGATCCCGCGGCCGCCCTGGACGCCCTGACCGACGGTGTCGAGATCCGCGCCGACCTGGGGTTCGCCGCCGACCGCGTCTTCGTCAACAACGCGTCCTTCGGGACGTACGCGGCCGTCGTCGGCGACCCCGCCTACCGGGACGCGAAGGCGCAGACGATCCTGGAGACGCTGCCGGGTCTCCTCACGGGCGACGACGCGACCCGGCTACGGATGCGCGCCGGCGACACCCGGGCCGAGGGACTGCAGGCGCTGCTCGTCAGCAACAACCCCTACCGGCGCGCCGTCGACGCGGCGCGTCCGGGGCGCCGGGAGCGCCTGGACTCCGGACTGCTCGGGGTGCTGGGCGTGTGCGTCGAGAACTCCGCGCAGGCGGCACGGATGGTGAGCGGGGCCCGTTCCTCGAGCTTCCTGCGGCTGACGGCCCCGGAGGTCGTCGTCGAGGCCGACACCGGCACCGTCCCGGCGGGCATCGACGGCGAGCACGTCGTGCTCCCCGCACCCGTGGTGTGCCGCATCGCTCCGGGGGCACTGCGGGTCCGGGTGCCGCGTCACCGCCCGGGCACGCCGGTGAACAGACCGGCGGTCGACTGGCCGAGGGTGGTCCGCATCGCCCTGCGCCCGCTGCTTCCCGGCTGACCGGGCCGGCTCCGCCCGCTCACCGGTCCCGGATCCGTCCGGCGGAGGGGACAAAGGTCCACTCCGCGCTCGTGCGTAGGCGATAGGCCGGGCGGCGAAGGCCGAGGCGTTGGAGATCGTGTCGGCCAGCGACACCACGGCGATGCCCAGCGCCCCCGCGAACAGCGGCGCCAGGTCGCCGAACCGCACGTCGGGAACCGTCAGCGGCGGGAAGCCCTCGGGCAGCACACCGACCAGACCGACCCCGTGCGCACCCAGGTCGAAGACTGTGGCTGCGGCGATGGCCAGCACCACCATCACGAGCACCGCGGGGACCTTCGGCGGCCGGCGCTGGAGCACCACGATCAGGACGATCCCGCAGATGCCGACGGCGGCCGAGGCGGGCACCACGGCTCCCTCGGCCAGCTTCCGGACCACCTCGACGCATTGGCCGATCAGATGGTCCGCGTCGACCTTGAAGCCGAGCAGCTTGGGCAATTGGCCGACGAAGATGGTCAGGGCCAGACCGTTCATATAGCCGATCATGGTCGGCTTGGAGATCAGGTCGGCGATGAAGCCCAGCTTCGCCACCGACGCCAGGATCATGACGGCCGCGACCATGATCGAGAGCGTCGACGCCAGCGCGATCGCACGCGCCGGATCGCCCTCCGCCGCGATCAGGGGCAGGACGGTGGCGGCGATCATCGGCCCGAGCGAGGAGTCCGGACCCAGCACCAGGATCCGGGACGGGCCGCACACCGCGTAGCCGAGAAGGCACAGGATCGTCGTGTAGAGCCCGGTGATCGGAGGCAGGCCCGCGAGCTCGGCGTACGCCATGCCCTGCGGTACCAGCAGCGTGGTCAGGACGACCCCGGCCACCACGTCCTTGGCCAGCCACTCCCGCCGGTAGGACGCCACCGCGCGGACCCCGGGCACGGCCCGCAGCCAGGCGGGGCCTCTCGTGGTGCGGTGCCGGATCGTCATGGGCCACACTCCCGCCGCGCTCGGCCGCCCCGGCTCGCAGCATCCGCCCGGCGCGCCCGCGACGGTTCACCCTCCACGGGTGACTGCCGGACCGGGCCCCGCCCTCCGGGCGGCGCCCGCCCCGACCGGAGCGACCGGCCGGTCGCTGCCGGGGCCGGGCCGGCTGTCCACCGGCGCGATCAGTCGGCGGTGATCGGCCGGACGGTGAGGATCTGCTGGGCGTGACCCACCGGCCCGCGCACGTCGTGCAGGACGGTGCTGGTGACACCCTGGCCCGTCGGCCCGAACGTGACGGTGGTGTCCAGACCGGTCCACGCGCCCTCGGGGCGTCGGTGGAGGTGGACGGTCAGGTCGACGTTGGGGTACATCCAGGCCGTCGGCGGCTGCCGTACGGCGATGCCGTTGGCCGTGTCCACCAGCGCGAGGTAGGAGGCGAGCGGGCCGCTGGGTTCGCCGGCGACGAGGTCGAGGGGCGTGGAGACCCAGGCGGTCGCCCGGCCCGGCCGGGGCGTGGTGACCGCTCGCACGTCGAGGGAGGCGATGTAGCCGCCCGGCCACACGTCGGACAGCTGCCGCCGGGGGAGGCTCTCGGGCGGGGCGAGGCGCTCGTCGGCACCGCCCGCGACATCGCCGGTGTCGAGGGCCGCGAGGAGCCAGGCACGGGCACGGACCACTGGGCGGTCGGCGATCAGTACGACGGCTTCGAGCAGTTCGATGGTGCGGCCGGGCCTGATCGTCTCCACGCGGATCTCGCACTCGTCGAGAGCGAGCCGCCCGAGGATGTCGTAGCTGATGCGGGACAGCAGCAGTCCGGAGTCCGCACGCGTGGCCGTGTGGCGGTCCAGGGCGTGCGCGACGAGACCGCCGAGCGGGCTGAAGTGCAGCTCGCCGGAGTCCCAGGCGCCGCTCGCGTGGGCGGTGGGCTTGTAGCGGTGCTCGTCGATGCGCTCGTAGTAGCTGCCGGGGGCCGGGGTGCCGGTGGTCAACGGACGTCTCTCCTTGTACGGGTCACAGGGTGTTGAGCAGGACGGCATGGACGGCGGCGCCGATGCCGGCACCGGGGACGGTGCGGCGGCCGCGCGCCGAGGTGGACGCCGACGCGGACGGCGACCGCGAGCAGCGCGTACCCCCGAGCCGTGCGGGTCGGCGGGCACGGAGCCGTGCAATGCCGTCACCCCGAGGATCGCGAGGATACCCACGGGCCTCCGCGCCGACGGCTGCCGCACGATCGTCGAGCCGCGCGTGGCGTCCGGTGCGCAGGCCTGTCCGGGCGTGGAGGTCCACGCGTCCACGTCCGCGCGCGGATGCCCCGTGCCCGGATGCCCGTGTGTCCATGTCTAGCGCTCGCCGACGGTCTGCCGCGGAGCCGTCCCGCGCTCGTGCAACGCGAAGTCGGTCCGCAGGACGGCGCCGGCGCCGAGCAGTTCCCGGTGGACCACCGGTCTGCGGCCCGCCGAGGACGCGACGACGCTGAGGTGTCCCTCGGGCAGTCCGGCCACGGCGTACTCGCCGTGCGCGTTCGTCGTCGTGGACACCAGCCTCCGGCCGCGGGCGTCCATGACGGTCACCACGGCACGGTGCACGGGCCGCTGCAGGGAGTCCAGGACGGTGCCCACCAGGACGGGCTCCGGATCGCCGAAGTGGTGGGCGTGCACGGGAAGCGCGGTGGGCAGCGGCACCTCCAGCGACGCGTCCTCCCGCGGCGGTTCCTCGACGTCCGCGGGCTCGCCGTTCGCCCCTCGTCGCGCCGCTCGGCGGAGCCGCCCGGCGTCGAGGCCCAGCAGCGCGACGCCCGCCGCGGTCCACGCGCACAGCACCAGCACGGGCTCGAGCACGCCGGCCCCGTCGAAGTAGAGCGCTCCGCGCAGGGCGTCCACCGCGTTGGCGAGGGGCATGACGGCGTGCACGTACTGGAAGAACGTCGGCAGCAGCGGTGCCGGAGCCACGCCGCCGCTGGTCGGGATGCTCAGCACGATGAACAGGCCCATGCCGACGGCGGGGAAGTACTGCCTGGCGAACGGCGCCAGTCCGGAGGCGAACGTGGCGACGGCCGCCGTGAGCAGGAACGCGATGGCCATGGTCGAGGGAGCGTGCGGGAGGTACCCGAGTCCCACCCCGACCGCGTAGCCGATCACGCTGAACAGCGCCGCGGTGCCCGCGATCGTCAGCAGCTTCCTGCGCCGGTCCAAGGCCACCGCACGCAGCAGGGTCGTCGAGAGGATGTAGCCGGGGATGCTCCAGGCGATGCCGAAGTAGACCAGGGTCGTGCCCATCAGGTCCTTGTGCGTGGTCGGAGCCACGTCCACGACCGTCAGCTTCTCCCCGTGCCCGTGCCCGTGCTTCGCCGCGACGGGGGTGAAGGCTTTGGTCAGCGCCTGTTCGAGGGACATGCCGTTGGCCTTGGCCACGTAGAGGACCGGCCGGTCGCCCTCCGCGTACCCCGCCACGGCCTTCCGGTCCAGTACGGCCTCGCGGGCCTTTCGGGCGTCGGTCACGGCGGTGACGTCGAACCCGCCGGGCCGCTGCCGCCGCAGCGCGGCGTCGACCCGGTTCTCCGTGGCCGCGCCCGCCACCACGACCTTCGCGTGGTGCGGCTGCGGCGCGTGCAGCGCCGGGGCGAAGCAGAAGAGGAAGCCGAGGAAGAGCGCCGCCGGGAACCAGAGCGTCTCGGCGAGGGTGACGGCGAGCGGTGCTCTGCGGGAGAGCGTCGTCGGGGCCGTCACCGGGCCGGCTCGGCGGAGGGGCGGACGGCGGCGCGGCACATGTGCATTGATGTACGATACATCTAATCCGCTCGTGGTCGTACCCGGGCCCGGCGCCCAGCTGTCGGCGCGCGTCCGCCGGGGCCGTCACCGTGACCGGCGCCTCAGGACGCCGACGAGGACCACGGCGACGACCACGGCCGCCGCGGGGACGGCGGCCTTCCGCAGCAGCACCGGCAGGACGGCCGCGCCCAGGTCCACCGCGTCGCCCTCGGCAGCCGCCGGGAGCGGCGTCGCGGAGATGTCGCCGGTCGTGGTCGAACGGTCCGGGGCGCGCAGCAGCTCCTCCAGCCGGGCGGCGAACTGCTGGACGATCCGGTCGCCGACCTCCGCCATGATGCCCCGGCCGAACTGCGCGGGCCTGCCGGTGATGTCGAGCTCCGTGCGGACCCGGACCAAGGTTCCGGCCGGATCGGCGGCGAGTCCGGCGACGACGCGGGCCGCCGCCGTGCCGGCGCCGCGCGTCTCGCTGCCGGTGAGGTCGAGAATCATGGAACGGTCCGCCTCGTCGCGCGTGACGGTGCCCTCGCCCCGGTAACTCATCTGCACCGCACCGACCTTGACCTTCACCCGGCCGGTGAACGCGTCGCCGTCGAGGGCGTCGAGTGTCGCGCCCGGCATGCACGGAGCGACGCGGCGCAGGTCCTGGAAGAGCTTCCAGGCCTCGTCGGGCGTGGCCGGAACGGTGAAGGAGTGATCGAGTCGCATGACGGGTCCAATCGGCGGTGGGTGCGTGTGGGCGGGTGTGTCCGCCGGCGAGTGCGGCCGGCGGGAGGGCCGTGGGCGGGTGGGTGCCGGCAGGGCGGTCCGTGGGTGGGTGCCGGCGAAGTCCTCAGTCCTGGCCGTCGGGTGCCGGAGCGCTGCGGATCAGGTCGCGGACCCGGCTCGGGGAGAGCGGGCCGCGACGGACGACCACGCCGAGGGGGCGCAGCGCGTCCTCCACGGCATTGGCGAGCACGGCCTGCGGTGCGATGGCGCCGCCCTCACCGAGGCCCTTGACGCCGAGGTCGTTCATGGGGCTGGGAGTGAACAGCTCGTCCAGATCGAGGTCCGGGATCTCCGAGGACGTCGGCACGAGGTAGTCCATGTACGTGGTGGTGCGGGGCTGACCGTCCGGGCCGTAGACCATCTCCTCGTAGAGGGCGCCCGCGATGCCTTGTGCGACACCGCCGGTCACCTGTCCCTCGGCGATCAGCGGGTTGACGATGACACCCGCGTCATGGACGACCGCGTACCTCAGGATCTCGATCTCCCCGGTGCGTTCGTCGACCTCGACGACGGCGGCGTGGGCGCCGCTCGCCACCGCGAAGCCCGGCGGGCGGAAATGCACCGTCTCGCTCAGCTCGGTGCCGTGCCTGCCGTCGGTGGGTTCGGGCGTGCCCGGCAGCGGCGCCTGCCCGGCCAGTCGGGCGAGTGTGAGGGACGGCCCGTCACCCGTCCTGGGGACGATGACACCGTCACGCAGGTCGAGGTCGTCCGTGGGGACGCCGAGTCGCCGGGCGGCGGCTTCCAGGGCCTTCTCCCGGACGAGGCGCCCGGCGCGGTGGGTGGCGTTCCCGGCGTTGACCAGCGCCCGGCTCGCGATGGTGCCGACTCCGAAGGGTGTCGCCTCGGTGTCGCCGCCGGTCACGTCGATGACGTCGAGCGGGACGCCGAGGGCGTCGGCGGCGATCTGAGCCATGGAGGTGCGGTGTCCCTGGCCCTGTGAGGGCGCGCCGATGGCGAGCTTCACGCGCCCGTTGGGCGCGATGTCGATACGGGCGGTCTCGAACGGGCCGAGACCGGTCGCCTCGATGTACATCGCGAAGCCGACGCCGACGCGTCTGCCGCCCTGCGGGCCGTACCGCTGCCGGGCCCGTACCGCCGGCAGATCGGCTTTCGCGACGGCCCGGCGCAGCAGTTCCGGGAAGTCCCCCGAGTCGTAGGACTGCGGCTTGCCGGAGCGGTCCACCAGACCCGTCGCATACGGCATCTCGTGCGGCTGCACGAGATTACGGGCTCGCAACTCCGCTGGTTCCAGGCCCAGTTCGATGGCGAGCCGGTCCATCGCCCGTTCCATCGCGAACACCGCCTCAGGGCGCCCGGCTCCCCGGTAGGGAGTGGAGAACGTGGTGTTGGTCAGCACACCCACGACGCCGATGTCCGCGTGGGGCACCCGGTAGGGGCCGAGCAGATGGCACAGCGAGTTGTACGGAACGACCAGCCCGGTCATGTTGTACGCGCCGAAGTTGACGGTGATCCGGTCGCGTACGGCGAGGAGCCGACCGTCCGCGTCGGCGGCGAGCTCGATGCGATGGATCTGCTCCCGGGCGTGCGAGGACGCGGTGAGGTTCTCGTTGCGGTCCTCGCGCCACTGCACGGCGCGCCCCAGTGCCCGCGCGGCGTAGGGCACCAGCAGTTCCTCGACGTACAGGATGCCCTTCTGGCCGAAGCCGCCGCCGACGTCGGCCGCGACGACGCGGACGGTCTCGGACTCCTGGCCCAGCGTGTGGGCGATCGCCTCGCGCAGCCGGTGCGGGGTCTGCGTGCCCGACCACACCGTCAACCGCCCGCTGAAAGGATCGACTTGGGCTGCGACGGCGCGGGTCTCGATGGGTGATGCGACATAGCGGTGCGCGAGGAACTCCTCCCTGACCACCGTGTGGGCGACGGCGAAGGCCTCGTCCGGATCACCGACCTCGGTGGCGACGGCGACCGCCGTGTTGTCGTCCAGCTCCTCGTGGAGCCGCGGGGCGTCGGGGGAGAGCGCCTCCTCCGGGTCCACCACGGCGGGCAGCGCCGTGTAGCGGACGTCGACCAGTTCGAGCGCGTCCTCGGCGAGGTAGCGGTTCTCGGCGAGCACCACGGCGACGGGCTGGCCCACGTACAGGACCTTGTCCGTGGCGAGCAGCGGCATCGGCGTCATCCGGACCAGCGGGTCGAGGAGTGCGGCGAGACCGGGCGGCGTGCGCAGCTCCTCCTTGTTGAGCATGGGCGGCAGCGCCGCCATGTCGGCGCCGGTCCAGGCGGCGACCACGCCCGGAGCGGCGAGCGCGGCCCGGACGTCCACCGACTCGATGCGGGCGTGGGCGTGCGGGCTGCGCAGGAAGGCGGCCTGGAGGGCGCCCGGAAGAGCGACGTCGTCGACGTAGCGGCCGTGGCCGCGCAGCAGCCGCTCGTCCTCGACCCGGGGCACGGGACGGCCGATCCAGCCGCCCGTGGCGGGGGCATGCGCGTCCTCGTGCTTGCGCTCGGTGGTGCGGGGCATACGGCTCACTTCCCGAATCGTTCGTCGAGTGCCTGGCAGACGGCGCGGCGGATGTTGCGGTAGCCGGTGCAGCGGCACAGGTGTCCGCTCAGGGCGTCGGCCACCTCCGGCTCGGCGGGGCGTTCGGCGCTCTCGGTCAGCGCGGTCGTCGTCATCACGAACCCGGGGGTGCAGAACCCGCACTGCATGCCGTGGCATTCGTGAAACGCTCGCTGCACCGGGGTCAGCGGGGCGTCGTCCGGCGCGAGACCCTCGACCGTGCGCAGCGCGCGGCCCTCGCACTGCACGGCCAGCGTGAGGCAGGAGCGCACCGGGGAGCCGTCCATGAGTACGGTGCAGGCCCCGCAGACACCGTGTTCGCAGCCGACGTGCGTACCGGTCAGGCCGAGCCGGTCACGCAGGAAGTCGCTCAGCAGCAGCCGGGACTCGACCTCGGCGATCACGGGGGCGCCGTTCACCGTCAGTCGCACCTCGTGCCAGCCGGACGGCTCGGACAGCGGGGGCGTTCCCGGCGGGCGGGCGTCCGTGCCGGGCACGGGGGCGGGCACCCCGGCGGGCGTGGGGGAGGAGAGGGTCATGAGCAGCGCTCCCAGGCGGTGGTGCAGGCGCGGGCAAGGAGGTGGGCGGCGCCTTCGCGCCGGTAGCGGGCCGTGGCGTGGATGTCGTCGGCGGGTGCGAGGTGATCGAGGGCAGCGGCGGCGGCCGCGGTGACCGCCCGCTCGTCGACGTCGGTGCCGATCAGCGCCTGCTCCGCGGCGGGCAGCCGGACGGGCACGGGGCCGGCGCCGCAGAACACGACCCGGGCGTCTCGGACGGTCCCCGAGGCGTCCGCGCGCTCCAGGAGAACGGCCACGCCGACGGTGGCGAAGTCCCCGTGCCGGCGCGTCAGTTCCTCGAATGCCCAGCCGCGGGCCGTCTGCGGGCCGAGCACGACCTCGGTGAGGAGCTCGTCCGGTTCCACGGCGGTCTGGAAGGTGGCGACGAAGAAGTCCTCGGCCGCGACAGTGCGGGGGCCGCGCGGTCCGTCCACGACGAAGCGGGCGTCCAGTGCCAGCGCGGCCGTGGGGAGTTCGGCGGCCGGGTCGTGGTGGGCGAGACTGCCGCAGACGGTGCCGCGGTGGCGTATCTGCGGATGCCCGATGTGCCCGATCGCGGCCGCCAGCAGGGGCCAGCCGTCGCGCACGGCGGGGTTGTCGGCGACCGTGCTCTGGCGGACGGCGGCGCCGATGTGCAGCGCACCCGCCGCATCCACGCCGAGCCGGTCGAGTTCCGGGACGCGCATGATGTCGACGAGGACCTCGGGCCGGGCGAGCCGCATGCTGAGCATCGGGATCAGGGACTGACCGCCCGCCACGATCTTCGCCTCGCGCTCCTCGTCGGCGAGGAGCGCGAGCACGTCGGCGACGCGGCGCGGAGCGATGTAGTCAAAGGGTGCGGGTTTCAACTGGTTCCCATCACTCTCGTTCGTCGACCTCCGGCGAGCGGAGGCCGGCGCGGGCAGGGGAGGCCGGCACGGACAGGGGTCGCGGTCCGCGCGGACGAACCGCATGGGCGGTCCCTCCGTGCGGACCGCGCGGACGAACCGCACGGACACGGGGGTGCGCGGATCCGTCGACCGGGATCCGCATCTATCTAATGCCTGAAATGATTTACACTAAAGTTTCTTCTTGGCAAGAGGGTGACGCCGATTCGAGATGCTTCGAGGTGAACGGCATGAGACATCTGCTGGACCAGGCGGCCGAGTGGCAGCGGATCGGGACCCGCTTCGCGATGGCCACCGTGATCCGCGCCCAGGGCTCGTCCCCGCACGGAGTGGGCGCCTCGATGCTGGTCTCCGAGGACGGCCGGGTGGTCGGGAGCGTGTCCGGCGGCTGTGTCGAGGCCGCCGTCTGCGCGGCGGCCGAGGAGGTGCTGGCCGGCGGCCCCCCGGTCGGCGAGCGTTACGGCGTCGACGACGGTGATGCCTTCGCCGTCGGGCTGACCTGCGGCGGCACGATCGACGTCTTCGTCCGGGAGGTGGGCCCCGAGATCCCCATGGCGCGCCTGGCCGAGAGCGTCGCCACGGGCGAGCCGGTCGCGCTGGCGACGGTGGTGGCCGCGGGCGTCACGGCCGGGACGGGCATCGTCGTCGCGAGCGACTGGACCGCGGGGGGACTCGGCGACGCCGTGCTCGACCGGGCGGCGGCCGATGCCGTGCGGTCGATGCTGGCTCGAGGGGAGAGCGGACTGGTGGGCCTGGGCGAAGGGGGTGCCGGTGCGGCCGTGGTCGGCGCGGAGGGCCTCGGCCCCGGATGCGTGCCGGAATGCGAGCTCATGGTGCAGTCGTACGCGCAACCGCCACGTCTGCTGATCTTCGGTGCGGCCGAGTTCGCGCGCCCGCTCGCCCGGTTCGGGGCTCTGCTCGGCCACCGGGTGACCCTGTGCGACGCCCGGCCCGCTTTCGCCGACCCGCAGCGCTTCCCCGGCGCCCACGAGGTCGTCGTGGACCGGCCGGACCGGTGGCTCGCCGCGCGTGCGGACCGGGTCGGCCCGACCACTGCGATCTGTGTGCTCACCCACGACGCCAGGTTCGACGTGCCGCTGCTCGAACTGGCGCTGCGCGGACCGGCCGCCTACATCGGTGCCATGGGGAGCAGACGTACGCACGAGGACAGGCTGGAGCGGCTGCGCGAGGCGGGTCTGAGAGAGGCGGAGCTGGCCCGGCTGCGCTCCCCGATCGGCCTGGACCTGGGCGGGTACGGGCCGGAGGAGACGGCCCTGTCCGTCGTCGCGGAGATCGTCGCGCTCCGCCGCGGCGGCAGCGGGCTCCCGCTCACGGAATGCGAGGGGCCGGTGCACCGTGTGTAGCCACTTTTGAACGACTGTTTTCATGAACGCTCGTTTAATCTGAGCGATGTGGATTCCGAACAGGTGCGATCACGCCGCGGCCGTGCGCACGACCCCGAGGGCAATCGCAGAGCCGTCCTGGACGCCGCCCGTCGGCTGTTCTCCGCGCACGGCTACGCGGGTGCCGGGATCCGGGCCATCGCGGCCGAGGCAGGCGTGACCCCGGGCCTGGTCATGGCGTACTTCGGCACCAAGGACGGGCTGTTCCTGGAGGCGGTGGGGGCCGGCACGGGCGTCACCGGCGCGGTACTCGATGCCGCCGCGAACGACCCGGACCAGCTGCCGCGGGCCCTCGCCCACGCCTACCTGGAGCGGTGGGACCGCCTTCCCGACCAGGATCCCTGGCCCGCGCTCATCCGCTCGGCGCTCTCCCATCCGCCCAGCGCCGAACTGTTCCGCGGCATCCTGGACCAGCAGGTGAGCGAACCGCTAGTCCGGCTGATCGGGGAGTCCGTCCGGGCCGACGTCCGGCTCGCGATGGTCCGCAGCATTCTCTTCGGCGTGATCATGGAGCGGTACATGTTCGCCCATGAGCCGGCCCGTTCGGTGCCGACGGAGCAGCTCGAACCCGCCCTCGCGGACGTGCTCGCGACCGCTGTCGGGGCTCGGGAGGCCACACCAGAGGCCGGATCCGCCGGATCGGCACGCGCCGATGCCGGTCCCGTGCGTGCGGACGCCGGTCCCGTGCGTGCGGACACCGGTCCCGTGCGTGCGGACACCGGGCCGACGGTCGAGGCCCCGGCTCCCGAGGAGCTCTTCGGACCGCTCCAGGCTTGTCTCCAGCGCTACCGGGCGCTGACGGGTGCCGTCGTGAAGGACTTCGGCATCGGCGTGGCCGCTTCCGAGGTGCTCGACGCGCTGCGGCGGGCGGGGGCGCCGTACCGGCGGACGATGGGGGAGGTCGCGGGTGTCGTCTCCCTGAGCCAGGGCGGACTGACGATGCAGGCGGACCGCCTGGCCGAGTCCGGGCTGATCGAGCGGGAGCGGGACGGCCGGGACCGGCGGATCGTCCGTCTGCGGCTCACTCCCGCCGGGCTGGACCTCGCCGCACGGGTGGCCGACGCCCGTGCCGCGGGCGAACGGGAGATGCTGGCAGGGCTCGGCGCCGCCGAACAGGGCCGGCTGAGGGACCTGCTCGCCCTGCTGGGCCGCTCGCTGGACGAGGCGGGGCCGGAGCGTGCCGAGCAACGGACGAGGACGACGGACGCGGCGCAGCCGGAGGGTGCGTAGGACCCGGAGGGGCCGGAGCCGCGGGGCGCGTGGAGCCGGGTGGGCCCGCGACGGCGGGCGCACCGTTTCTCATGACAGGGCCCCCGGCGCGGAAGCCTCTCCCGGCCCGTGGCGAAGGCCGGCCCCTGACGCCGGAAAGGTCCCCAGGGTCGTGGAGAGGGCTCCTGACGTCGGGAGGGTCCCCAGGGTCGTGGAGAGGGCTCCTGACGTCGGGAGGGTCCCCAGGGTCGTGGAGAGGGCCCCTGACGCCGGAAGGGTCCCCCGGACTTCGGGTCCCCGACGCCCGAGGCTCCCCGCTCCGTGCGGTACGGAGCGGGGAGCCTCGGGGTGCGGCGCCGATGGGGACGCGCCGCTCAGGAGTTGAGCTCCTCCAGCGTCCTGCCCTTCGTCTCGACGGCGAACAGGGCGATGACCGCGCCCGCCGCCGCGACACAGGCGAGCTGGGTGAAGACCAGCGCCAGGCTGCCGCCCGCCCCGAGGATCGCGCCGACGGTGATCGGTCCGAGGATGACGCCCGCGCGGTTCCACAGTCCGCCGAAGGCGGCGCCCTTGGCGCGGTTGCGGGTCGGGTACAGCTCGGGGGAGTACAGGTAGAGCCCCGCGTTGATCGCGTACACGAAGAACGTCGTGCAGGACGCGAACACCGCGACCTGACCGCCGGAGACGGCTCCGGTCACGGCGAGGGTGCCCAGTGACAGTGCGGTGCCGCCGAGCGCGGCCACCAGGGCCGGGCGCCGGCCGACGCGGTCGATGGCGAGCGCGACCACGAGGGTGCCGAGCAGGCCGGTGACGTTGCTGAGCAGGGTGTAGACGAGCGCGGTGGTCAGGTCCAGGCCGAAGTTCTTGGTGTAGAGGGACGGCAGCCAGGTGGAGATGCCGTGGTTGACGTAGTACGCGACGAACCACAGGCCCGAGACGACGGCCGTGCGGCGCAGATAGCGCCCCGTGAAGAGCTCCGACAGCCGTCCCCGGGAGGTCTCCTCCTCCGTGGCCGCGCCGACGGTCGGCTCCGGCAACGGCTCGCCCGTGGAGTCCGACACCTCCGCCTCGATCCGTGCGAGGACCTCCTCGGCCTCCTGCGTGCGGCCGCGGGCCAGCAGCCAGCGCGGCGACTCGGCGACGTGCTTGGGGAGGGCGGCGGCGATCAGGACGGGCAGCGCACCGAGCACGAACATCGCCCGCCAGCCGAGATGGGGCACCACCCACACGGCGACCAGGGTCGCGGCGGCCAGACCGGCGGGGAAGATCATCTCGTAGAGCAGGACGAAACGGCCGCGGCGGTCCGAGCGCGCTATCTCGTTGATGTAGGTGGCGGCGACGGGGACGACGCCGCCGATGCCGAGGCCCTGGACGAACCGGAAGAGCGCGAACAGTTCGATGCCGTTCGAGAAGGCGACGGCGAGGCTGGCGAGTGCGGTGACCGCGACCCCCAGCGCGACGGTCCGCACCCGGCCGATCCGGTCGCCCAGCGATCCGGCGCCCAGGGCGCCGAGCAGCATGCCGACCGAGCCGGCGGTCACGGCGAAGGTGGCCTGTCCTGTCGTCAGGTGCCAGTCCCGCATCAGAACGGGGAGGGCGGAGGCGGCGAGCAGCTGGTCGAACGCCTCGAAGAAGGTGACGGCGCCGATCAGGAAGCGGACCTTGACGTGCCAGCGGGAGTGCGGCAGTCGTTCGAGCCGTGCGGCTATTGATCCCGCTGTTCCCACGGCGGGCCGGCCGGCCACAGTCGTCATGAAGGTTCCTTCCGCGAACAGAGAAGTTGCGGAGACAGTAGGAGCA
The DNA here is from genome assembly GCF_055558435.1 of Streptomyces sp. NPDC025784. Classification (NCBI taxonomy): domain Bacteria; kingdom Bacillati; phylum Actinomycetota; class Actinomycetes; order Kitasatosporales; family Streptomycetaceae; genus Streptomyces; species Streptomyces sp. NPDC025784. Next base: position 161,419 of record NZ_JBVHMN010000010.1, on the reverse strand, counting down.
GTTACCTAAGTGGTCAATGGTTAAGAGCAAAGATACTTTTCGGAGCCGCAGGTCTTGCCAGCCAAATACTTAAGCCCTTAGATTTCAAGCGCTCAGAGTCAACCCCACCTGCTCACCGGTCCGGGAGGTCCGCCGTGCCTCGTTTCTCCACCGACATCCTCATCGGAGGGCAGTGGCGCCCGGGCGCGGGCGCCGCGGTCGAGACCGTGGACCCGGCCACCGGCCGGGTTCTCGCCACCGTCCGCACGGCCTCGGTGGACGAGGTGGACGAGGCGGCCCGGGCCGGCGCGCGAGCCGCCGCCGACCCGGCCTGGCGCGACCTGATGCCCCACCGGCGCGCCCTGTTGCTGCACCGCGTCGCCGAGCTGATCGAGGCGGCCGCGGACGAGCTGTCCGCCGTGCAGACCGCCGACACCGGCAAGACCCTCGCCGAGACGAAGGCCCTCGCGCTGAGCGCGGCCGCGACCTTCCGGTACACCGCGGCCGCCCTGGAGACCGCCGAGGACGCCCTCACCCCGTCGCGCGGCGACTACGTCACGATGAGCGTGCACGAGCCGATCGGCGTCGTCGCGGCCATCAACCCGTGGAACTCGCCGGTCGCCAGCGATGCGCAGAAGATCGCCCCCGCGCTCGCCGCCGGCAACGCCGTCCTGCTCAAGCCCGCGGCCTGGACGCCGCTGGTCTCCCTCGTGCTCGGACGGATCGTCACCCGCGCGCTGGACGAATTCGGCCTGCCGACGGCGTTGTTGTCGGTGCTGCCGGGCAGCGGCCGGACGGTCGGCGACGCGATCGTCACCCACCCCCTGGTCGGCCGCATCGGCTTCACGGGCGGCACGGACACCGGCCGCGGCATCGCCGCGGTCGCCGCCGCCAAGCTGGTTCCCGCCTCGCTCGAACTGGGCGGCAAGTCACCGACCATCGTCCGGGCGGACGCCGACGTCCAACAGGCGTTGGCCGGCGTGATGTTCGGGATCTTCTCGTCCAGCGGCCAGTCCTGCATCGCCGGGTCGCGGCTGTTCGTCGCCCGCGAGATCTACGACGAGTTCGTCGGTGAACTCGTCGAGCGGGTGCGCAAGCTGCGCGTGGGGCCCGGCACCGCACCCGGCACCCAGGTCGGCCCGCTGGTCCACCACCGTCACCGGGACGCCGTCGCCGCGTACGTGGACCTCGCGCGCGAGGAGGGCGGCCGGGTCCTGTGCGGCGGTGCCGCACCCGAGGGTGAGGAGTACCGGGACGGCGCGTACTACCTGCCGACGGTCATCGACGGCCTCCCCAACGACGCCCGGGTCTGCCAGGAGGAGATCTTCGGCCCGGTGCTGATCGCCCTGCCCTACGACGACGAGGACGACCTGGTCCGCCAGGCGAACGACTCCGTGTACGGACTGGCCTGCGGCATCTGGACCCGGGACCACCGGGCGGCCTGGCGCCTGGCACGCCGTGTCGACGCGGGAACGGTCTGGATCAACACGTACAAGCAGTTCAGCATCTCCACTCCCTTCAGCGGGATGAAGGACAGCGGCCTCGGCACCGAGAAGGGCCGTGACGCGATCCGTGCCTACCAGCGGCAGAAGTCCCTGTACTGGGGCACCTCCGGCACGCCCCTGCCGTGGGCCGGATGACGCCCGCCCCTGCCGTGGGCCGGACGGCGCCCGCCCCGCTCGCCCCGAACCAGTCCCATCCCCTCGCACCCCTGTCCCCGGAGACGGTCATGCCCCAACCCCCCGTTGCCCGACTGCGCGCGCTGCGCTCGGTCGAGCTGCTCACGCCCACGTTCGGCGAAGCCGCGGACTTCTACGCCGAGGCGTGGGGACTCGCGGTCGTCGAGTCCGAGCGCGACGCCGTCTGGCTGCGCGGCACCGGCGAGGAGCACCACGCCCTCCAGCTGACGCGCTCCCACCGCGTCGGCCTCGGGAGGATCTCGTTCGCGGTCGCCACCCCCGCCGAGGTGGACGAGGCGGCCCGCCGCCTGCTCGCCCGCGGCATCACGCCGGTGGCCGGACCCGGCCGTCTCGACCAGGTGGGCGGCGGCTACGGCCTGCGCTTCACCGACCACGAGGGACGCCTGATCGAGCTGACCGCCGAGACCTGGGCGGTCGGGTCCCGCGGCCGGGACGAGGCCGTCCCGGTCGGCGTCACCCACGCCGTGCTCAACACCGCCGACATCGACGCGTCGGTCGCCTTCTACTGCGACGTCCTCGGGCTGCGCGTCTCCGACTGGTCCGAGCACCAGATGGCCTTCCTGCGCTGCAACGCGGACCACCACTGCATCGCCTTCAACCAGGCCGAATGGGCCTCGCTCAACCACGTGGCCTACGAGATGGGTTCCGTCGACCACTTCATGCGAGGGCTCGGCCGGCTGCGTCACCACGGCATCACCCCCCAATGGGGACCGGGGCGGCACGGCCCCGGCGACAACACCTTCTCCTACTTCACCGACCCGACCGGCCTGGTCTGCGAGTACACCTCCGAGGTCGCGCAGGTCGTCGAGGACCGCTGGATCGCCAAGGTGTGGCGGCGCACCCCCGAACTTTCCGACCGGTGGGGCACCGCGGGCGCCCCCTCCCAGGAGATCCGCTGCCACATGGCGGGCACCCCCGACCCCGGCCCGCTCGCCGCACCCGCCCTCGCCGAGGAGGCCTCCGCATGACCACGAGCATCCCGAAGGTCCGCAGGGTCGGCGTGGTCGGCTGGGGCGCCATCGGCCGCGTCGTCGGCTCGGCCCTCGCCGAACAGGCCATCCCCGGAGCCGAGTTGGAGTGCGTCGTCGACAACCGTCCCCTCGGGGACAGCGCACCCGCCCCGCAGGTCGCCTTCGAGGAGGCGCTCCAGCGCTGCGACCTCGTCGTCGAGGCCGCGGGCCAGGCGGTCGTCCGCGCGTGGGGCGAACGCGTCCTGGAATCGGGCACCGACCTGCTGATCGCCTCCACCGGGGCGCTGACCGACGAGGAACTGGCCAAGCGGCTCCTCGCGGCGGGGCCCGGCCGGGTGTACTTCACCGGCGGCGCCGTCGGCGGCCTCGACCTCCTCCAGGCCGTACGCTCCCTCGGCCCGCTGCACGACGTACGCCTCACCACCACCAAGCTGCCCACCACGCTCGAACAGCCGTGGATGGATGAGGAGTTGCTGACACGTCTACGGACGGCGACCGGTCCCGTCGAGGTCATGTCGGGCACCGCCCGGGACGTCCCGGTGAAGTTCCCCAAGTCGACGAACGTCGCCGCGTCGGTCGCACTGGCCGTCGGCGACCTGGACACTGTGCGGGTCCGGGTCGTCGCCGATCCCGGGGCGCACCACACCCGGCACGTCGTCGAGGCGTCCGGCGCTCACGGGACGTACCGCTTCGACGTGGCCCACCTGCCCGACCCCGGCAACCCCGCGACCAGCCAGGTCGTCCCGTACGCCGTGCTGCGCAGCCTGGCCGCCCTGGCCGGGCGGACGGGACAGATCCTGTGACGGCGGCCGCGCGCATCGCGGACACGGTGCACACCGAAGAGGCGGGAGACCAGGGGCCGTTGCTGCTCTGCCTGCACGGCATCGGCTCCTCGTCGGCAGCGTTCGCCCCCCAGCTCGCCGAACTCGGGCGGTACGCGCGTGTCGTCGCCTGGGACGCTCCCGGATACGCCAGGTCCGCCGACCCCGAAGGCCCGTTGACCCTCGACGACTTCGCCGACACGGCGGCCGAGCTGATCCGCTCGCGTGGTGGGAGCGCCCACGTGCTGGGCGTGTCCTGGGGCGGAGTGATCGCGCTGCGCCTCGCCGTCCGCCACCCCGGGCTCGTCGCGTCCCTCGTCGTCGCCGACTCCAGCCCCGGGTCCGGGACCGACCCGAAGAAGGCGGCCGCCATGCGGGCACGGGCCGCCGAACTCGCGGAGACCGGACCCAGGGCCTTCGCCGAGCGTCGCGCACCCCGCCTGGTGTCCGAGCACGCGCCCGCCGAGCTCGTCCGGCGCGTGACCGACACCATGGCGGACGCGATCCGCCTCCCGGGCTACGGCCACGCCGCCGAGTCGATGGCCGCCACCGACTTGCGCGCCGAACTCTCCCGCATCGCCGCGCCCACCCTCGTCCTGTGCGGCGACCAGGACCGGGTCACCGGCGTCGACGCCTCACAGGCCATCGCCGGCGCCGTCCACAGGACCGCCTACGTGATCGTCAAGGACGCCGGTCACCTGGCGAACCAGGAGCAGCCCGAGCACTTCAACGCCTGGGTGCTCTCCCACCTCCGCATCACCGCCCGTATCCCCGCTTAGGAGCTCACCGTGCCTCTCACCACCACCACGTACGACAACGGCGGCGACCTCGCCTCGTACACCGACTCGCTGATCGCGACCAAGGACTCCCGCGAGCCCGACTGGAACACCCTCGCCTTCCAGGCGAAGGCCGGTGACCAGTACCGCCGCGCCCAGATCCGCTACGTCGGCTCCGGCGCCACCGGCAACCACGAGGGAGACAACCGGATCATCCCGTCCGGCGGCTTCACGTTCTCCAACATGCTGCTCCCGCCGGGCGCCGAGGGCCCCGAGCACACCCACCACGACGTCGAGGAGGCCTTCTTCGTCCTGGAGGGCCAGGTCCGCGTCGGCATCCACCGCGGCGAGGACGAGGTGGAGTACCGGACCCTCGGCTACCGCGACATGATCGTCGTCCCGGCGGGTGTGGCCCGCTCCCTGAAGAACGAGGGGGACACCGACGCGCTGTTCTGCGTCGTCATCGGCACGCAGAAGCCGCAGGTGCCGACCTACCCCGAGCACTCGCCGATGCACGGCGTCACCCGTGACTGAGCAGCGGTCGACCGACGTTCGGACCGTCGTCGTCACCGGGGCGGGCCGTGGCCTGGGACTGGCCATGGCCCGCCGGGCCGGACAGGACGGCTTCCGGGTCGTCCTCGCCGAGGTGGACGAGGAGCGCGGCCGGGCCGCCGAGGCGCTGCTGCGCACGGAGGGCCTCGACGCCCGCTTCGCGCACTGCGACGTCGCCGACCCGGCCTCGGTCGGACGGCTCGCCGAGCTCACCGCCCCGCTCGGCCCGCTGTACGGGCTGGTCAACAACGCGGCGCTCGCCAACGGCGTGGGCGGCAAGGAGTTCCAGGACATCGACGTCGAGGCGTGGGACCGGCTGATGACGGTCAACGCCCGCAGCCCATGGCTGATGTCCAGGGCCCTGCTGCCGCAGCTCCTCGCCCACGGCGGCCCCGGCCGCATCGTCAACCTCGCCTCGGACGCGGCCCTGTACGGCTCACCGCGGCTCGCCCACTACGTCGCCTCCAAGGGCGCCGTGATCGCCCTGACCCGGGCCATGGCCCGCGAACTCGGCGACAAGGGCATCACCGTCAATGCGGTCGCCCCCGGCCTGACCGAGTGCGAGGCGACCGAGACCGTGCCCGCCGAACGCCACGACCTGTACCGCGTGAACCGGGCCGTCTCCCGCCCCCAGCAGCCCGACGACCTCACCGGCACGGTCGCCTTCCTGCTCGGCGAGGAGTCCCGCTATCTGACCGGACAGGTGATCGCCGTCAACGGCGGCTTCACCATGCACTGAGCAACAGGAGACAACTGCCATGGATCTGGGCCTCGCCGACCGCACCATCGTGGTCACCGGCGGCAGCTCGGGCGTCGGCCTGGCCACGGTCCGCGCCCTCCTCGACGAAGGCGCGAACGTCGCCACCTGCGGCCGCGACGCCGGACGGCTCGCCCGGGCGGCGGCCGGACTCGACGGCGTGCGGCTGCTGACGGGCGTCTGCGACGTACGGGACGCCGACGCCGTACGCGAGTTCACCGATCGCGTCGCCGACCGGTTCGGCGGCATCGACGGGCTCGTCAACAACGCAGGCCAGTCCCGGATGAAGGGCCTCGACGAGTCCACCGCCGATGACTGGCGCGACGAGCTGGAGCTCAAGTTCAGCGGCGTCCTCAACCCGCTGCACGCCGCCCGCCCACACCTGAAGGCCTCGCACGCGCCGAGCGTCGTCAACGTCAACGCCGTCCTCGCCAAACAGCCCGAGACCCGCCTGATCACGACGAGCGCCGCCCGCGCGGGCATCCTCAACCTCTCCAAGTCCCTGTCCGCCGAGCTCGCCGCCGACGGCATCCGCGTCAACTCCGTGTGCCTGGGCCTGATCGACACCGGCCAGTGGACCCGCCGCCACGCCGCCGCGGACACCCGCGAGACCTACGAGGACTGGCAGGCACACCTCGCCGCCGACCGCGGCATCGCGCTCGGCCGGCTCGGCCGCGCCGAGGAGGTCGCCTACGCGATCGTCGCGCTCCTGTCACCGCGCGCCTCGTACATCACCGGCACCAGCATCGACGTCTGCGGCGGCGTCGGCCGTTCCATCCTCTGAGGAGACCTCACATGCGTCACGACACCGGAGGCGATCTCCTCGTCGCCGTCCTGCGCCGACTCGGCATCGACACCGTCTTCGGCATCGTCAGCGTGCACAACCTGCCGCTGGTCGAAGCCGTCGACCGGGAACTGCGGTTCGTCCCCGTACGCCACGAGGCGTCCGCCGTGAACGCCGCCGACGCCTACGGGCGGGCCCGCGGAGGGATCGGCTGCGCCCTCACCTCCACCGGCACCGGCGCGGGCAACGCCGCCGGATCACTGATCGAGGCGCTCAGCGCGGGCACCTCCGTCCTGCACGTCACCGGGCAGGTGGAGAGCCGGTTCCTGGGCAGCGGCCGCGGCTTCATCCATGAGACCAAGGACCAGCTGGGCATGCTGACGGCGGTGTCCAAGTACGCCGCCACCGTGACCTCCGCCCACGACGCGGGCCGCGTCCTGCGCGAGGCGGCCCGTGCCGCCCGCACCGCACCCGGCGGACCCGCGAGCGTCGAATGGCCCATCGACCTCCAGTACGCCGTCCAGACGGACACCGCACCGGAACCCGCCGACCCCGCCACGCCCGCCGCCGAACCGGGCGAACTGGCCGCCGCCGCGGCGCTGCTGGCCTCGGCGCGGCGGCCCCTCGTGTGGGCGGGCGGCGGCGCGACCCGCGCCCGTACCGAACTCGCCGAGCTGCTCGCCGCCACCGGCGCCGGCCTGCTCACCTCGAACTCCGGGCGCGGCACCGTCCCCGAGGACCACCCCCAGGTCATCGGCAACTTCGCCACCACACCGGCCGCCCGCGCGCTGCTCGCCGACGCCGACGTCCTGCTGACGATCGGCACCCACTTCCGCTCGAACGAGACCGGCGACTACGGGCTCGAACTCCCTTCCGCACACATCCAGATCGACGTCGACGCCGCCGCGCTGGGCCGCGTCTACCCGGCTCGGCACCCGCTGCACGGAGACGCGGCCGACGTCCTCACCGCGCTGCTGCCGCACGCCCGTACGGCCGAGGCGTCCTGGACGGAGCGGGTCACCGCGGTCCGCGGACAGGTGCGGTCCACGCTGCGCGACAACATCGGCCCGCAGGCGGCGATCTGCGACGCGATCCGCGCCGCGCTGCCCCGTGCGGCCGTCGTGGCCCGCGACGTCACCATCCCGTCCAGCAGCTGGGGCAACCGGCTGCTGGACATCCACGACCCGCGCGACAACGTCTTCCCACGCGGCGGCGGCATCGGGCAGGGCCTCGGCATGGGCATCGGAGCGGCACTCGCCCGGCCCGACACCCCCACGGTCGTGATCGCCGGAGACGGCGGCCTCGCCGTCCACCTGGGCGAACTGCTCACCCTCGCCCAGGAAAGGCCCCGGCTCACCCTGCTCGTCTTCAACGACGGCGGTTACGGCGTCCTGCGCAACATGCAGGACAGCTACGCCGAGCGCCGCTCCGGCGTCGACCTCACCACCCCCGACTTCGAGAAGCTGGCCGGCGCCTGCGGGCTGCCGTATCTGCGGATCGCCGCCGAGGAGCACGCCGGTCCGGTGCTGGAGGAGGCCGTCGCGTCGGACGGGCCCGTCCTCGTCGAGGTCGACCTGACGGCGCTGGGCCCGATGAAGAACCCGTTCACCCCGCCCGTACGGATTCCGGGCCAGTGAGATGCCGACCGAGACACCTGTGAGGAGCCGGCCCCGATGAGCGAGACGTCCCTGCACCTGACCGTGCACCGCATGACCTGGGAGGCCGAGGGGGTCCTCTCCGTGGAACTGGTCCACCCCGACGGCAAACCCCTCCCGGCCTGGGCCCCCGGCGCCCACATCGACGTCGAGGTGGGCGGCCTGATCCGCCAGTACAGCCTCTGCGGCGACCCCCGGACGGCGACGGTGTACCGGATCGGCGTCCTCGACGCGCCCGCATCACGCGGGGGCTCGCGCCATGTGCACACCCGGCTGCGTCCCGGCCGGACCGTCACGGTCTCCGAACCACGCAACCACTTCGCCCTGGAGGACGCCCCGGGATACGTCTTCGTGGCGGGCGGTATCGGCATCACCCCGCTGCTGGCCATGGCCCGCGAGGCGGGGCGGCGCGGCGCCGACTGGCGCATGGTGTACGGAGGCCGCAGCCGCGCCTCGATGGCCTTCACCGACGAACTAGCCGCGCTCGGCGGCGATGTGACCGTCGTCCCGCAGGACGAGCACGGCCACATCGACCTGGACACGGCGCTCGCCGGACTGCCCGCCGGAACGCTCGTCTACTGCTGCGGTCCGGAACCCCTGCTGACGGCCGTCGAGCAGAAGTGCCCCGCCGAACGGCTGCGCGTGGAGCGGTTCGCCGCGCCCACGGTGGAACGGTCCGGCGACGACGAGGCGTTCGAGGTCGAGTGCCGCGCCTCCGGCCGCACGCTCACCGTCGGCGCGGACACCTCGATCCTCCAGGCGGTGGAGGACGCCGGCATCGGCGTCGACAGCTCCTGCCGGGACGGCATCTGCGGCTCCTGCGAGACGCGGGTGCTCGACGGCACGCCCGACCACCGTGACTTCCTGCTCAGCGAGGCCGAGCACACCGCGAACGCGACCATGATGATCTGCGTCTCCCGCTGTGCCTCCGGCCGCCTCGTCCTCGATCTGTGACCGACGACCGACCTGTGACCCGACGCCCCGTGCCCCGACCGCTGGAGGCCCCGATGACCACCGCCCCCTGGCCGTACCTGGACGCCCACCAGTCCCGTACGCATGAGCCCACGCCCTACGAGTACAAGCTGGCCGCCACCCTCGAAGAGGTCTTCACCAAGGACGGCCACGAACTCGTCGACCTGATCGCCGGACTGAACGCCCGTCAGGTGCACGCACCCGACGGTGCCCCGTGGACCGAGGAGTCCTTCCGCGCCGAGATGCACCGCCTGGGAGCCTGACCATGACGCTGTCCACCACCGCCACCGCCGACCACATCTACGCCACGGGCCTGCGCAACCAGTGGCACCCCGTAGTCCCCTCGCACTTCGTCGCGCCCGGCGCGATGCGCAGGGTGACCGCGCTCGGCGAACAGTGGCTGCTGTTCCGCCGCTCCGACGGCGTCCTGTCGATGCTCGCGGACCGCTGTCCCCACCGGGGCGCCCCGCTGTCGCTGGGCAGACACCTCGGCGACCGCGTCGCCTGCTGGTACCACGGCGTCGAGGTCGAGAGCGACGGCACCGTCTCGTCCGTCCCCGGACTGCCCGGCTGCAACCTCGAAGGAAAGAAGCTCGTCACCTCGCTGCCGGTCCGCGAGGTCGCCGGCGCGATCCTCGCCTACTTCGGCGACGAACAGCACCCGGAGCCGGTCGAACTGACCCTGCCCGAGCCGCTCGACGACCCGGACGTCGAGCCGATCCTGTGCTACGCCGAGTGGGACGTCCCGTGGCGGTACGCCATGGAGAACCTCCTCGACCCCATGCACGGGGCGTTTCTGCACCACGAGTCCCACACCATGTACGACGGGGACACCACCGCCAAGTTCCGCATCCGCGAGACCGGCCGGGGCTACTTCTTCGAGAAGACCGACCAGCGGGGCGTCAACTTCGACTGGGTCGAGCTGTGCCGCACCGGGATCGACTGGGTGGACCTCTCCATCCCGTACCCGCCCTCCGCCGGACCTGGCGGCGCCTTCGGCATCGTCGGCATGGCGTGCCCGGTGGACGCCGAACGCACCGGGGTCTTCTTCTGGCGCTACCGCCGTGTCCAGGACTGGCAGCGCGACACCTGGCGCTTCCTCTACAAGACGCTCATCGAGGAGCGTCACTGGGAGGTCCTGGAGCAGGACCGCGTCATGCTGGAGGCCATGCCCGCGGACGCCGACCAGCGCGAGAACCTCTATCAGCACGACCTGGGCGTGGTCCGGCTCAGGCGCCTCTACCGGGCGCAGGCGGAGCAGCAGGCCGCGGCCGCCGCCTCGGCCGGCTGAGCCCGACGGCCCGCCTCAGCCGGGGAGTTCCCCGTCCGAGGCGATGATCGAGTGCTCCAGCTTGCGCAGCAGCCGGGCGAGCTGGCGGCACTCGGCCGGGGACATCTCGCCGAGCATGCGGCGTTCGTTGTCGAGGTGTTCGGCGAACACCTCGTCCACCTTGGCGAGCCCCTCGTCGGTGAGCCGCGAGTACACGACGCGCCGGTCCTCGGCGTCCCGCTCGCGCACGATCAGCCCGTCCTTCTCCAGCCGGTCGATCCGCAGCGTGACCCCCGCGGACGACACCAGCCCGGAGTCGGCGAGCTGGCCCGCGGTCAGCCGGTACGGAGCTCCCGACCGGCGCAGCGCGGTCAGTACGTCGAAACCGGCCACGGACAGTCCGTGCCGTTCGATGGACGTGGTCAGGCGGGTGCTGTAGCGCAGGAACGAGCGGTGCAGCCTGGCCAGGACCTCCAGGGGGGCGGTGTCCAGCTCGGGGCGCTCGCGTGCCCAGTCCTCGATGACCATCGCGACCGCGTCCCGATCCGCCGTCGCCCTGCGCTCCGCCATCCCGTCCCCTCACACGACCCGCAGGACCGTACCGCGCCGCCGCGGCTCATGCGGCGCGCACATGTCCCTCACCCCTGAAAATCCTACCCCTGAGGAGACCGACTCCCGTCGGCGGTGGGAGAAGCGGAAGGGGCAGCAGGCCCTCATCGGGGCGGCCCTCATCGGGGCCGTCGCCACGCGGTGCCGCGGGGCCGCTCGGCTCGGCGCGGACCGTGCACACGCTTGCCTGCGCCGGGGACCCGGCGCACGCTGGTCTCATGGGTGCTCAGGACGGCCCCACGCTCATCACCTCGGTGCAGCGGGCCTTCCGCCTGCTGGAAGCGGTGGGGGCGCACGAGAACGGCGCGCCCGCGAAGCAGCTGGCGCGCGAGACCGGTCTGCCCCTGGCCACCGCCTATCACCTGCTCCGCACGCTGACCCACGACGGATACGTGTGCAAACTCGCCGACGGAGGGTTCGTCCTCGGGGACAAGGTGCAGGCGCTGAACACCCGAGGTCGCGAACAGGCGCTCCTCAGCCGTGTCCGCCCCACGCTCGCCGCGCTCCGGGACGGGCTCGCGGCAGCCACCTACCTCACCTTCTACGAGGAGGGCGAGATCCGGGTCGCCGAGATCGTCGACGGCCCCCGCGCGCCACGTGTCGACCTGTGGGTGGGGTTCGAGGACGCGGGACACGCCACCGCGCTGGGCAAGTCCGTCCTGCGCGAACTGGACGAGGAGTCCCGCTACGACTACCTCTCCCGGCACCACCTCGCCGACCTCACACCGCGGACCATCACCAGCACCCCGGAACTGCTCCGGCAGATCGACTCCTCGCCGGTGGCCCCCGCGGTCACGGACCTGGAGGAGTACGCCCTCGGCACGGTCTGTGTCGCGGTGCCCGTCCACTGCGGCGAGATACTCGGCTCGCTCGGTGTGTCGCTGCCGGCGGACCGGCTCTCCCGGCTCACCGAGGCCCGGGAGCGGCTGATCTCGACGGCCGACCGCGTGACCAGGAGCCTGTCGCTCACTATCTGAAATCCGGGTCCTTGTGGCACCCCGACTCGAACGTATTACCTAGATAAAACGGACATGTCGGGAGTGTGCCGGCCTACGGAAGAGGACTGCGGACGGAACATGAGACATTCCCGAGACCACGGAGGCGGCCACGGGCCGGTGCGGCCGAACGGCGGCCCGGGGCCCTGGCTGCGCGCCACGTCCCGCAGGAGCCCCGCCCTGCAGGTGGCCGCCGGTACGCCGGTGCTGCCCCTGATGCTCGTCTGCGTCGTGGCGCTCGTCGACCTGCTCGGCGGAGCAGGTGTGATCTGGCTGCCGCTGCTCGCGGCGGGGCCCGCGCTGGCGGCGACGACGAACGGACCCCGCGGGGTCCTGTGCGTCGGTCTGGTCGCCGCGCTGGTGGGCGCGACGCTCGGCGTCCGGGGCGGCGTTCCGGGACGTGAGCTGGCGGTCGTCCTGTCCGCGGTCGGTGCCGTCACCGTGGCGAACGCCCTCACGAGCGCCCTGCGCGGGCGCCGGGAACGGGTGCTCGCCGCCGTCCGCTCGGTCGCTGAGGCCGCGCAGCACGCGCTGCTCAAGCCCGTGCCGGAGACCGTCGGCCCCTTCCGGGTGGCGGTCCGCTACAGCGCGGCCGCCGCGGAGGCCCGTATCGGCGGGGACCTCTACGCCCTGGTGCCGACCCCGTACGGGATCCGGCTGATCGTCGGCGACGTGCGCGGAAAGGGTCTGCCGGCCGTGTCGACGGCCGCCCTGGTGCTCGGTGTCTTCCGTGAGGCCGCCTACGACGAGCCCGACCTCCTCGCCGTCGTCGGCAGGATCGAGCGGAGCCTGGCGCGCAACCTCGGCCACGACGACTTCGTCACCGCCGTGGTCGCCGGATACCCGCGGTCCGGTCATCTGGAACTGGTCAACTGCGGACACGCGCCCCCGCTGCTGGCACGCGAATCCGGTGAGGTCGTGGCGGTGGAGCCCACGAACCCCGCGCCGCCCCTCGGGCTGCGCGCGTTCTCCGGAGAGGACCCCAGCCTCCAGGTGATGCCCTTCGCCGACGGAGACCAGTTGCTGCTCTACACCGACGGCGTCACCGAGGCGCGCAATCAGCGCCGGGAGTTCTATCCGCTCGCCGAGGGGCTGGCGCGCCATCTGTCCGACGAGCCGGCGCGCACGCTGACCGCGCTCCACGACGAACTGCTGGACCACGTGGGCGGCAGGCTGCACGACGACGCGGCGCTGCTGCTGCTCCGCAAGCCGGCCCTGTCCGAGCCGATGGCCGACGGCCCGGAGATCTCCGGGCCGGGGGAGTCGGTGTCGGGCCGCCCCGGATCGGGGCTGTCCCGAACGGTGGTCACGGAGGTGAATGCGTGATGGCCCGGTACCAGACGTGGGAGGGGTGGCCGTCAGGTGGGGCGGTGCCTCGTCACACGGCGACGAGCTCGGCCCAGCGGGTGATCCGGCCCTGATGGACGCGAAGGCCGTGCCGGGTCGCCAGCGCGTGCACGATCTCCTCGCCGCGTCCGTGCTCGTCCGGGTCGGTTCCCGCCCGGCGTTGTCCCGGCGGGCGCGCCGGTCCCGCGTCGCTGACCTCGATGTGCAGGGTGCCGAGACCGCAGCCCCGGCTCCAGGACAGCCGCAGCTCCGCAGGCGGCAGCGCGTGCATGATCGCATTGGTGAGCAGTTCCGACACCACGAGGAGGCAGTCGTCGACGATCGCCGTGTTGATGTTCCACTCGGCGAGCACCCGGGCCACCTGTCGGCGCAGGGCGGGAACGGCCCCGGGGACGGGCGGCAGCGGACATACGTGTTCCAGAGCTTCCGGAAGCATCGTGTTGAGCTGTAGTGCCATCTGCTCTCCTCCCGCGGGCGCAGCCGGCCGGACGCCAGATCCCGGCGCGCGTTGCCGGGCCTGAAAGCAAGGTAAGGAGCCGGACAAAGCAGGTCAATGAACGCGGGTCGGCATTACCGAACGGGGATGTCCCGCGCATACCGGACCGGCGACCTGCACGAAAAGCGGACAGCCCACAGCGGGACTACGCTCGATTCATGGCCGGCCCAGTCCAGTCGATCGAACGGGCGGCGGCGATCCTGCGTCTGCTCGCCGGCGGGCCCCGCCGACTCGGTCTGGGGGAAGTTGCTTCCTCACTCGGGTTGGCGAAGGGCACCGCCCACGGCATCCTGCGCACCCTCCAGCACGTGGATTTCGTCGAGCAGGACGAGGCGACCGGAAAGTACCAGCTCGGGGCCGCTCTGCTGCATCTCGGCACCAGCTATCTCGATGTCAACGATCTGCGGTCCCGTTCGATCAACTGGGCCGACGCCCTGGCCGCCCGCAGTGGTGAAGCGGTCCGCCTCGGCACGCCTCTGGAGGGCAGGGTTCTTGTCATCCACCATGTGTTCCGCCCTGACGACACCCTTCAGACCCTCGACGTGGGTTCGCTGCTGCCCCTGCACGCCTCCTCGCTCGGCAAGGTGCTGCTGGCCTACGGGACCGCCGCCCTGGAGCCGGTGCTGGAGTCCGGACTGGAGGCGTACACCCGGCACACCCTGGTCACCGCGGAGCAGCTCACCCGCGCGCTCGGCGAGGTCCGGGAGCTCGGCTGGGCCGCGGAGGTCCAGGAGATGAGCATGGGCGAAGCCGGCGTGGCCGCGCCGATCCGGGGCCACGGCGGCCTCGTGGTGGGTGCCATCGGGCTCTCCGGACCCGTCGAGAGGATCTGCGACAGCCAGGGCCGCCCCCGGCCGAGCCTGATCACCCTGCTCCGCGAGGCCGCACGGGCGATCTCCAGAGACCTCGGCGCGAGCCGCTGGTGAACCCGCCTCGGCACACCGGAAGGCAGACCCGATCATGACATCGGAAGGCAGACCCGATCATGGCTGAACGGTACGTAATGTCCATCGATCAGGGCACCAACTCCACCCGATGCATTCTGTTCGACAACCATGGGCGGCTGGTCTCGGTCGTGCAGCGGGAGCACGAGCAGCACTTTCCCAAGCCGGGGTGGGTCGAGCACGATGCCGTCGAGATCTGGCGGAATCTTCAGCGGATCGTGCCCGAGGCCCTGTCCGACGTGGGGGTCGGAGCCGAGGACATCGCCGCGATCGGGCTCGCGAACCAGCGGGAGACGACGGTGCTCTGGGACCGCCGCACCGGTGAGCCCCTCGGCAGGGCGATCGTCTGGCAGGACACCCGCACCGCACCGCTCGTGGACGAGCTCAGCCAGCAGCCCGGCGACACCTTCTTTCTCGACCGGTGCGCCCTGCCGCCGTCGACCTACTTCTCCGCGCTGCGCATCCGCTGGCTGTTCGACCACATCAGCGGGCTGGAGCAGCGTGCCATCGACGGCGAAGTGCTGTTCGGCACGATCGAGACCTGGCTGATCTGGAACATGACCGGGGGAGTGGACGGCGGCCTGCACATCACCGACGCCACCAACGCCAGCCGCACCATGATGATGAACATCCACACGCTGGCCTGGGACGACGAGCTGCTGTCGTTCTTCGGAGTGCCCCGCGTGATGCTTCCCGAGATCCGCTCCTCCGCCGAGGACTACGGCGAGGCCGGCGGCCTCCTGCCGGGCGTCCGCATCACGGCCGCCCTCGGGGACCAGCAGGCCGCCCTGTTCGGCCAGACCTGCTTCTCCCCGGGCGAGGCGAAGTGCACGTACGGGACGGGCAGCTTCCTCCTCCTCAACACCGGCAACGAGGTCGTGCGGTCCCGGCACGGACTCCTCGCGACCGTGGCCTACAAGATCGGGGAGCAGCCCCCCGTCTACGCCCTGGAAGGGTCGATCGCCGTCACAGGCTCCCTGGTCCAATGGTTCCGCGACCGGCTGGGCCTGATCAACAACGCTCCGGAGATCGAGACACTGGCGCGGACCGTGGAGGACAACGGCGGCTGCTACATCGTCCCCGCGTTCTCCGGTCTCTTCGCGCCCCGCTGGCGCAGCGACGCACGCGGCGTCATCGTCGGCCTCACCTCGTACATCACCAAGGGACACCTGGCCCGCGCCGTCCTGGAAGCCACCGGATGGCAGACACGGGAGGTCGTCGACGCCATGAACGCCGACTTCCCGGTCCCCCTGAAGCAGCTCAAGGTGGACGGCGGCATGACGGCGGACAACCTGCTCATGCAGTTCGTCGCCGACGTGCTGGACGTGCCGGTGGTACGGCCCATGGTCGCCGAGACGGTCTCCCTCGGCGCCGCCTACGCCGCCGGACTCGCCGCCGGCTACTGGTCGGACCTGGAAGTCCTGCGCCGTCACTGGCACCGGGCCGGCCAGTGGATGCCGGACATGGACCCCGAGCGCCGCGAGTCGGAGTACGACAACTGGCAGCGCGCCGTCGAACGTTCGCTCGGCTGGATCAGACCGCCCGCGACCTCCTGACGCGGAACACACCAGGCCGGTTGCCCGGATTGCGCCTAATGTTCTCGACGTGACGGGCAGTCGGCAGCGGGAGGCACAGTGGCGGACGGGGGCGCATCGGCGGCGGGCCGCGGCCGAGGTCCACGGACGTCCGGCGCCACGTCCGGCAGCCGGTCGGCGCCGACCGTGCGGCCCCCACGACGCTCCCTGGGCCGGTACCCCGTCCCGGCCCACGAGCGGGTGGTGCCCTGGCTCCGTGTCGCCGCCGCCTACGCCTGGCGCCTCATCCTGGTCGGCGTCGTCGTCTACGGCGTCTTCACCATCCTGGGCCGCTTCCAGCTCATCGCCGTGGCGCTCTTCCTCGCCCTGGTCATCACCACGGTCCTGCGTCCGCTCGCCGATCTCCTCGGCCGGTGGCTGCCGAGGTCGGTGGCGGTCACCGTCTCCGTCATCGGCAGCGTGTTCGCGGTACTCGGTCTGCTGGCCCTCGTCGGCAGTGCCGTGGCGGGAGAGTCGGGGAAGCTGGCCGGCGAGTTCCGTGGCGGCGTCCACCGGATCGAACTCTGGCTCCAGCAACCTCCGTTCCGGCTCGGCCCGGGCGCGCTGTCCCGGCTTCAGGAACAGATCGTCGGCTACTTCACCGCGCACCGCGCCAGCCTGCTCAGCAGCGCCCTCAGCGGCTTCGGCCGGTTCGTGGAAATCGTCACGGGGGCCGCGCTCGCGCTCTTCGCCTCCGTCTTCTTCATCCACTCCGGGGAACGCCTGTGGGCCTGGGCGCGCGACGACCTGCTGCCCAAGGGGGCCCGGCCGGCGTGGGACCGGGCGGGACACGCGGCATGGCGGACGTTCGCGGGCTACACGCGCGGCATCATCATCGTGGCCGCCACCAACGCCGTACTCGTCGGCATCGCCCTGTACGTACTGAGGGTGCCGCTCGCGCTGCCGCTGACCCTGCTGGAGTTCTTCGCCGCGTTCGTGCCGCTGGTGGGCTCACCGGTGGCGCTCGGGGTGGCCACCGTGGTCGCCCTGGCCGGCCGTGGGCCGCTGACGGCGGCGGCCGTCGTGGTCCTCATCGTCGTCATCGGCCAGCTCGAAGGTCACGTGCTGCACCCGCTCGTGATGAGCTGGGCGGTCCGGCTCCATCCGCTCGTCGTCGCCGTCTCCGTCATCGCGGGCAGCATCGTCGCGGGTGTGATCGGAGCCGTCGTGGCCGTCCCCTTCGTCTCGGTCGTCTGGGCGGTGCTCAACGTGCTGCGCCCCAGACCGCCGTAGTGGGCAAAGGCCCGCACATCCCCGCCGCCCGGGTGAGCCGTGTCTCACCCGGGCGGCGGCGCTTGTCTATGCAACGAGTTGCATAGCAAGATCGCGGCATGGCGCTCGACCACGCGATCCTCGTCTCCCTGCTGGAGAAACCGGGCTCCGGCTATGAGCTGGCCCGCCGGTTCGAGCGGTCCATCGGCTACTTCTGGACCGCCACGCACCAGCAGATCTACCGCGTGCTCAAACGCATGGAGAGCGAGGGCCTGCTCGCCGTGCGCGACGTGCCGCAGCACGGCCGGCCGGACAAGAAGGAGTACTCCGTCGCCGCCCCCGGCCGCGCCGCCCTCTCCCTGTGGCTCCACGAGCCGATCGAACCGGAGAGCATGCGCCACGACCTCGCCGTGAAGATCCGCGGCGCGGCCTTCGACGACCCGGCCGCACTCGTCCGCGAGGTCGAACGCCACCACCAGGTGCACAGCGACCGGCTCGCGCACTACCTCGCCGGAGAACTGCGCGACTTCACGGGACCCGAAGCCCCCGCACCGCTCGACGCCGGCCAGGAACTTCAGCACGTCGTGCTGCGCGGCGGCATCGCGTACGAGCGCATGACCATCGCCTGGCTCGACGACGTCCTCGCCACGCTCCACCGCCTCGGTGCGACCCCGCCGTCCGCCTGAAGAACACCGCACTCCCTCTCGAAACCCACCCCCCGCCCAGAAGGTGAACGCCATGGCCGACCCCCTGCTGTTCCACCCGCACACCTACGACCCGGCGCACTTCGACCCCGAGACGCGCAGGCTGCTCCGCGCCACCGTCGACTGGTTCGAGGAGCGCGGCAAGCGGCGCCTGATCGAGGACTACCGCTCACGCGCCTGGCTCGGGGACTTCCTGGAGTTCGCCGCCGAGGAGCGCCTGTTCGCCACTTTCCTCACCCCGGCGTCCGCCGCCGGACAGGAGGACCAGCGCTGGGACACCGCCCGGATCGCCGCCCTCAACGAGATATTCGGGTTCTACGGGCTCGACTACTGGTACGCCTGGCAGGTCACCATCCTCGGCCTCGGCCCGGTCTGGCAGAGCGACAACGCCGCCGCCCGCAGCCGCGCGGCGGAACTCCTCTCGCGGGGAGAGGTCTTCGCCTTCGGCCTGTCCGAGAAGACCCACGGCGCCGACATCTACTCCACGGACATGCTGCTGGAGCCCGACGGCGACGGCGGTTTCCGGGCCACCGGCTCCAAGTACTACATCGGCAACGGCAACGCCGCCGGACTCGTCTCGGTCTTCGGCCGCCGCACCGACGTCGAGGGGCCCGACGGGTACGTCTTCTTCGCGGCCGACAGCCGCCACCCCTCGTACCACCTCGTGAAGAACGTGGTCGACTCCTCCAAGTACGTCAGCGAGTTCCGCCTGGAGGACTACCCGGTCACCGCCGAGGACGTCCTGCACACCGGCCGCGCCGCCTTCGACGCGGCCCTCAACACCGTCAACGTCGGCAAGTTCAACCTCTGTACCGCCTCCATCGGCATCTGCGAGCACGCGATGTACGAGGCCGTCACCCACGCGCACGGGCGCATCCTGTACGGCCGCCCCGTCACCGCCTTCCCGCACGTGCGCCGGGAACTGGCCGACGCGTACGTCCGCCTGGTCGGCATGAAGCTGTTCAGCGACCGCGCCGTCGACTACTTCCGTTCGGCCGGTCCCGAGGACCGCCGCTACCTGCTCTTCAACCCGATGACGAAGATGAAGGTGACCACCGAGGGCGAGAAGGTCATCGACCTCATGTGGGACGTCATCGCCGCCAAGGGCTTCGAGAAGGACAACTACTTCTCCCAGGCCGCCGTCGAGATCCGTGGACTGCCCAAGCTGGAGGGCACGGTCCACGTCAACCTCGCGCTGATCCTCAAGTTCATGCGCAACCACCTGCTGGAGCCGGTGGAGCACCCCGCTGTGCCGACCCGCCTCGACGCGGCCGACGACGCCTTCCTGTTCCGGCAGGGACCCGCCCGCGGTCTGGGTTCCGTGCGCTTCCATGACTGGCGCGCCGCCTACGACGCGTACGCCGTACTGCCGAACGTCGCCCGCTTCCGCGAGCAGGCCGACGCCCTGTGCGAGTTCGTGGCCACCGTCGCCCCCGACGAGAAGCAGAGCCGCGACCTCGACTTCCTCCTCTCCGTCGGCCAGTTGTTCGCCCTGGTGGTGCACGGACAGCTGATCCTGGAGCAGGCCCGCCTGACGGACCTGGACGAGTCCGTGCTCGACGAACTGTTCTCCGTGCTCGTCCGCGACTTCTCCGGACACGCCGTCGAACTGCACGGCAAGGACTCCGCCACCGAGGAGCAGCAGCGCTGGGCGCTGGGCGCGGTCAGGCGTCCCGTGGTCGACGAGGCACGCTCGGCACGTGTCTGGGAACGCGTCGAGGCGCTGGCCGGGGCCTACGAGATGAATCCCTGATCCACGCCGGAACGGGGCCACCTCGGCGACTCCGCCGTCCGGCCCATCAAGAGGACCGGCCATGAGGCCGAAAAGGATCGAGCGGAGTCGTGCCCGGCCCCGGCCGGACGGCTCCGCGCCCCACGCAGCCCCGATGCCGCGGGTGCCGTGCCCCGGGCGCCGCGGCGCAGAGGAGATCCTTGATGCGCGTCCGCCTGCCCCTGACCGCCGCCACCGCCGCCGCGTTCCTGCTCACGACGGCCGCCGGGGCCCCTCCCGCGGCAGCCGACCGGAATTCCGACGGCGGGCCGCTGCGCAAGGTGTCCTTCGGAGACCCGTACGCCGACTGCACCATCGGCGCACGGTCCCCGGACAGCGTCGTGTACCCGGGCACGGAGGTCGAGGCCTACCTCTCCGTCGACCCCCGTGACCCGAAGCGCGTCGTCACCGTGTTCCAGCAGGACCGCTGGTCGGACGGTGCCGCGCGGGGTCTGGTGGCCGGCTGGACCAAGGACGGCGGGACCTTCCATGAGAGCACGCTTCCCTTCAGTGCCTGCGCGCCGGGCGGCGCGGACTTCGAGCGGGCTTCCGACCCCTGGGTGAGCACCGGACCGGACGGCATCGTCTACGCGAGTGGGGAGGGCGTCGACTTCACCAGGAGCACCCGCAGCGCCCTGCTGGCCGCCACCTCCCGGGACGGCGGCCGTACCTGGCGGAACCTCACGACCACCCACGTCGACGAGCAGCCGTTCTTCAACGACAAGCCCTCGCTCACCGCCGACCCGATCCGCAAGGGCACCGCCTACCAGGTCTGGGACCGTCTGGACAACGCCCCTCCCGGGCCGTCCTCCCTCGACGGCCCCGGCTACATCTCGCTCACCCGCGACGGGGGACGCACCTGGAGCGAGGCCCGGCCGTTCGTCGCCACCGACGACGTGCCCAACTCGCAGACCATCGGACATGTGATCGTCGTCGACCCGCGCAACGGCACCCTCTACGACTTCTTCGACCGGATCACTTACTCCGACGACCTGAGCACCGTCGTCGACGCCCACTTCGACGTGGTGACGTCGACCGACGCCGGTGTGACGTGGAGCGCCGCGACCACCGTGGCCCGGGACACCTCCGTACCCGAGGTCGACCCGAACGACCCCGCCAAGCTGCTCCGCGCCGCGGCCACCCTGCCCAGCCCGGCCATCGACCCGAGGAGCGGCACGCTCTACATGGCCTACCAGGGCTCGGACTTCTCCGGAGGCGCACACAACTCCGTCCAACTGGTGCGCTCCGGCGACGGTGGACGCACCTGGAGCAGGACCCCGACACTCATCAGCCCGAAGGGCGTCCCCGCCTTCTCCCCGTCCATCGCCGTCGACAAGCGGGGCACGGTCGCGCTCACCTACTACGACCTGCGCTTGCTGCGTCCGGGCGACACCACCACGCTGCCCACCGCCTACCAACTGGCCACCCTGCCGCACGGCGATCCGCGGCACCTGGCCGAGCGGCGGATCTCCAGGGTCTTCGACTGGCTGCAGGCGCCGTACGCCGGAGGCTACTTCCTCGGCGACTACCAGGGCCTGGTCACCGACGGCCAGGGGGTGCGACCGGTGCTCACCGAGGCCGGCTCCGGCGCTCGCCGGAGCCGGACGGACGTGTACACCGGTGTCTTCCGCGTCCCGGTGACCGGCCCGGGCCGCCCGGGGCCCGACGGCCGCCGTGAGCCGAAGGCCTCGAAGAGCCGGCAGGGACACCCACGCTCCGTGCGGGTGCCGCAGCGTTTCCTCGACATGAACGCGCAGACGACCGGCCGCTGAGAACGGCTCCGGTGCCCAGGGTCGTTCCCGGCCTGTCCGGAACGCGGGTGGCGAGGCGTCGGCGGGGTGCCCACGTCAGGACGCGATGCGCGGTCGAGAGACCAACAACCTTGACGCACCGCCTAGTTGACGGCGATTCATTTCACAGGATCAGTGGCTCAGTCACTGACCCACCTCTTGTACTGGCCGGTCGGTGTGCCCCATCCTCGGTATGCCGATCGCCCAGCGCGCCGCGGCGGCCGGCCCTGTGTGACATTCACCCTGCTGCGTTTACGGGAGGTCCTGTGTTTCCCCTGCGTCTTCGTGTCTCGGCAGCCGGCTGCGCGCTGGTTCTGGGAGCGTCCGCGGCGCTGCTCGCGAGCAGCGCCGCCGTCGCGGCACCGTCGAAGCCGATCGTCCGCGAGAGCCCGGCCCGGCAGCGCTCCGCAGAGGTCGCCGACGCGTCCGTCGGTCCGTTCACGGAACCGGGGTTCGCCGCCGGCTGCACCTGGCACGAGTTCGGGGAGGGGGAGCAGCCGCCGTGGTGGCTGACGTTCGCCGACCCGCTGTGCGTGGAGTACAGCAAGCGGGACATCACCATCGACGACGGAGGGGCCCTGCGGTTCCTGGTGGCCGAACCCTCCCGGTTCGCCGTCGCCATGGTGACCTGCCACTACTACCAGAAGGACCACTGGAGCGTGCAGTCCACGCACGGAGCGACGCCGTGGGTGGCGTGGGACGGTCAGTACTGGTGGGACAAGGCCGCGAGACGGGCCGGAGCCCGCCTGACCAATTTCCGCGTCGACGGACACACCGTGGGCATCGGAGACGCGGTCACCGCCCTCGAACCGGACTTCCCCGACGTCGCCCGCGCGCTGAGCGACTACGGTCAGGCCGCGGGTGAGACCGGCCTGACCGTGTCGCTGCCCTACGACCTGCGCTGCGCGCTGGCCGGGTGATCACCATGACCGGGTCCGACCGGAGAACCATCCTCAAGGCACTGGTCGCCACGCTCGCAGGACTGTCCGTCGGCGGTTTGGACACACCTGCGGCCGACGCGGCCGACGCCTCCGAGAGCTGGACGACACAGACGCTCGAGGCGTTCGCCGACACCCTGATCCCGGGCCAGCGCCGCTTTCCCGGCGACGTGGTGGTCGCCGGTGCGGTCACCGGCCCCGGTGCGGTACAGGCCGGTGCCGTCAGCCTCCTCCACTCGCCCGAACTGCCGGTGGCGCCGCTGTTGCCGGCGATCGCGGCGCTGCTGGACGCCCGCGCCGTCGCCTATGCCGCCCTCCGACTGATCTGGCTGCCACCGACCCTCCCGCCCTTCGTGGGCCTGTCCTTCTCCGACCGCACCGCCCTGGTCGGCGGCCTGTTCGACCCCGACGACCTGGACCGGCCGATCTGGCAGGTGATGAGCCTGCTGGTGGGGCTGGCGTTCGACACCGCCGGACAGCAGGACACCGTCGAGGCCCTCGGCCAGGGCCATCCAGGACTGGCGTGGCTGCGCTTCCCCGAGCCGGACCCGGACGGCCTCTGGCGCTTCCCCGATTTCTCCTACGGCCGCCCGCTCGCGGCACTTCATCCGAACACGACCGCTTCGGGGAGTCCGGCATGACGGGGCAGACCACGGACGTCCTGGTGATCGGCAGCGGCTTCGGCGGCGCGATCCCGGCCTACTACCTCGCGGCGGGCGGAGCCCGCGTCACTGTTCTGGAGCGCGGCCCCCGTGCGACCGCCGCCGACTTCACCCACTCGATGCGCCTGGGCACATACAACAAGATCGTGGACGTGGTCCGCGGTGACGGAGTCGCGGTGGTCGCCGGCAACTGCGTCGGCGGCGGGAGCGTCGTCTACTTCGCCGCCTCGCTACGCGCACCGTCCTTCGTCTTCGAGCGCCACGGCAGCCTCGGCCGCCGGCTGTGGCCGGCCGCCCTGACCCGGGCCGCCCTCGACCCCTGGTACGACCGGGTCGAGGAGGCACTGCCCGTCACCCGGACCGACTGGCCGGACGTGTCCTACGCGGGCGGGGTCCTGGCCGCCGCCTGCCGACGGGCCGGACACACCTGCAATCCCGTGCCGGTGGCGGTCGACACCGACGCCTGCACCAACTGCAACTGGATGCTCTCCGGCTGCCGCTTCGACGCCAAACGCTCCCTGCTGCTCAACTACCTGCCGGCGGCGGAGGCCCACGGCGCGGACATCCGCCCGCTGCACGAGGTGCAGACCGTCACCCCGTCGCCGCTGTCCGGCTATCGCTACGCCGTCGGCTACACCGTCCTGGACCCCGACGACTACAGCTGCACCGCCCAGGCCGGCGTCATCCACGCCAAGGTCGTCGTACTCGCCGCCGGCGCCGTGGGCACGCCCGTGATCCTCCAGCGCTCCGCTCCGCTCCTCGGGGACATCCCGGCCGCTGTGGGGCGCTACTTCTCCGGCAACGGCGACCGCGTCAGTGTCGCCGACATCGTCGAGGACAAGGCGCGCTCACTGCTGGGTCTTTCACGTCCCGACGGTTCCGCCTACCAGGGGCTGCCCGTGGGCCGGCCCATCACCGCCGCCACCTACGACCACCTGGACCCGACCGCCCCGGAGTACAGCCGCTTCACCCTCCAGCAGATCTACTTCCCCCCGCTGACCAACGTGCTGGCCCAGGCCGCCGGTTCACCCGCCTGGTTCGGCATCGAGAAGCGGAACATGCGGGCCCGGTGGCGCTCCTGGCTCACTCTGCTGGCCATGACCGAGGACGACAACGAAGGCACCTTCGGGACCGTCCCGCTCACCGGCAGCTTCACCCGGCTGGCGCCAGGGCTCGGACAGGGCACCATGACCTACCACCCCACCTCCCGTACCCGCCGGGCATGGGACCGGGCCGACGCCGCACTGCGGGAGATCCTGGAGAAGGACGGCCTCTCCCGGGTCCGCCCGTGGAGCGAGGACGTCGCCGGCACCGTCACGGCCCATCCGCTCGGCTCGGCGCGGATGGGCGACGATCCCGCCACCAGCGCGCTCACCGACGGCCATGAGCTACGCGGCCACAGCGGACTGTTCGTCACCGACGGCGCCGCCGTCCCCACCTCTCTCACCGTCAACCCCTCACTGACCATCGCGGCTCTCGCCGAACGCGCCGTCGCCACGATCGTCACCCGTGCCGCCGAAGCCGGGGTGGTGCTCCGCCGCGACGTTCCGCTGCCCGGCCGCTGATGGGCCCGTGGAACGCGGCGGAACGGAATGGAACACCGGAAGAGGAGACGAGTCCGACCTTTCCTGGGAGACATGGCGTGGGTATCTCGCGAAGAAGGTTACTGACGACGACCGGAGTGGGTGTGGTGGCGGCAGCCATCGACGCGGGCGGGTTCCGCGCCGCCGCCGAAGCCGCGACGCCGACGGGCGCCGGCAGGACGGCCGCCACGGCGACTGCCTCCACATCGGACGTGCCGGTGGTCACCACGTGGGACCAGACGGTGCAGCGGGCGAGCTATGCCCAGGGCGCGGGCTACCAGCGGCTTGTCGCCGGGCCGGGGGAGCCGCACACCATCCGCACCGACCTCTGGTCCCGCTTCGGCCCTCCGACGATGACGCTGGCGGCGTTCGCGCAGATGACCGACCTGCACATCGTGGACGACCAGTCGCCGGCCCGCCTCGAGTTCATGGACCGCTACGCCGACGCCGGTGCCCCGCACTACGCCTCGTACCCCACCGATTCGGCCTACCGGGGCCACGAGTTCCTGTCGACGCAGGTCGTCGACGCGATGTGCCAGGCCGTCGCCGGCATCGGCAAGGGCCCGCGGAGCAAGAAGCCGCTGCAGTTCACCATCGTCACCGGCGACGCGGTCGACAACTGCCAGCACAACGAGAACCGCTGGTACATCGACCTGCTCGACGGCGGCCAGACCATCGTGCCGGACTCCGGCCACATCGGACTGGACCAGAGTTTCGCCGGCGGTGCCCTGACCAACGGCGGCACCGGGGACAACCACTACTACTACCCGTCCGTACCTCCGCAGCGGGTGCCGGGCAACCAGTACACCGGCACCTCCGGCCTCGGATTCCCCTACGTCCCGGGACTGCTGGACGCGAACGGCGTGGTCGGAGCGGCCCGCCGGCCGTTCGTCTCCCACGGCCTCGGCATGCCCTGGTACGCGGCGTACGGCAACCACGACGGCCTGTGGCAGGGCAATGAGCCCATCGACAACAACCTCGTCGACGTGCAGGGTATGACGGTCGGCTCGTCCAAGACCTCCGGCACCTCCGCGGACCTGCCGGACGACTACAGCGACCTCGGCACCTTCGGCAAGCTGATGGTCGCCTGGGAGCTGGAGGGGACCCGCGTCGTCGCGGACCCCAACCGGCGGCTGCTGTCGCGCAAGGCCTTCATCCAGGACCACTTCAACACCGCAGGCCTGCCGGTCGGTCACGGATTCCAGGGCGTCGGCATCGACAAGGCCTACTACGCGATCCCGTCCGGCTCCGGCGACCTGATCCGCTACATCACCCTGGACTCCACCAACACCAACACCGACGGCTTCGGCTCCGGCGCCGCGGGCGGCTCGATCGACACCGACCAGCTCGACTGGCTGGAACAGCAGCTCAGGGCCAACAGCTCACGCTACATCGACACCCACAACCGCATCGTCACGCGGAGCGGTGTGCAGGACAAGATGTACGTCCTCTTCTGTCACCACACGCTGAACACCATGGACAACCTCGACGACGGCATCTTGGGCGGCATCTTCGGGGACCGGCACACCGGCGACGAACTCAAGGCGCTGCTGCTGCGCTACCCGAACGTCATCGCCATGGTCAACGGACACACCCACGCCAACAAGATCGTCCCCCATCCGACGCCGGCCTCCAGCCCGATCTCGGGCGGCTTCTGGGAGATCTCCACTGCCTCGCACATCGACTGGCCGATCCAGAGCCGCATCATCGAGATCATGGCCAGCCCCGACGCGCAGAACGCAGGGGAGTTCGGCTCGGCCGCCGGACCCGCCACCCTCTCGATCTTCACCACCATGGTCGACCCCGCCGCACCCCTCTCCTTCGGGGGCGACACCAGCACGCCCGCACAACTGGCGTCCCTGGCCAGGGAGCTGGCCACCAACGACCCGCAGGAGGTGAGCCGCGGCATCACCAGACGCATGGGCGTCAGTCAGGACCGCAACACGCAACTGCTCCTGCCGGCCCCCTTCCCGCTGCACGCCCCGCACCCGCTCGGCTCCCCGATCGCCGCGGCCCGCGACAAGGACGGGTGCCTCGAGCTGTTCGGCACGGACGCGCAGGGCAATCTGTGGAACACCGGCCAGCAGACCGCCGGCGGCAGCCTGCGGCCCTGGACGAAGCTCGCGAGCGGGCCGGGGTGGCAGTCCGTCACCGCCAGCAGCCATCAGGACGGCCGGGTCGAGGTGTTCGCCATCGATCAGAACGGCTACGTGACCCGTCGCGCGCAGACCAGCGCGGGTAGCAGCACCTACACGGCGCCCCAGCAGTTCGACTCCGGCTTCACCTCGGCGACCGCGGTCCAGGACCAGTGGGGCGGCATGCAGGTCTACGCGACCCGCGGCGACAACACCATCCGCCACCGCTGGCAGGACTTCCTGAACGACGACACCGCTTCGAACGGCTGGTTCACCCCCTGGACCCAGCTCGGCGGCACCGCGATCCAACTCGCCGTCGAGACCGGCTCCGACGGGCGCGCCATGTTGGTCGCCATCAAGGAGGACGGCCTCCTCATCCAGCGCAGGATGAACGTCGCCAACGCGCAGACGGAGAGCGAGTGGGGCGGCGTGCTGCCGCTCGACGGCATCCTCGACTCCATCGACATGGCCCGCAACCTCGACGGACGCCTGGCGATCTTCGGCACCAATCCCGACGGGCAGCTCTTCCGCCGCTTCGAGACCGCCCCGGCCGGCGGCACGTGGCAGTCCTGGGTCCAGATGTCGACGCAGCTCGGTTCCACCACGCTGCGGATGCGCCACGTCGCCGCCGAGCGGAACGGGGCCGGCAAGATCGAACTGTTCGCCGTCGACGACACGGGCACGCTGTACCACTGCACGCAGACCGACCCCGACACCACCACCTGGTCGGCCTGGGAGTCCTACCAGTTCCACCTGCGCGCCACGCACAGCTCCGCCGGTCTGTGACAGGCCCGGCGACACCTGATCCGTCCCGTTCTCCCGCCTGAACGCGGGTGCCGGCCCCGCCGCTCGGCGGCGGGGCCGGCACCCGCGCGGGCTTCCGCACCCCCGCATCCGTCCCGTCACCAGCCCCTCGGGACTCCACCGCGGTCAACAGGGGTGCAGGACGGGCGAACGACGACCTCGCAGCATGTCACGCCCCCACAACGAAGGAATCGACATGGCAATCTCCCGTCGCAGGATCCTGACAGCTGCCGGAGTGGCTGTGGTGGCCGCGGCCATCGATGTCGGAAGTCTGCGCGCCGTCGCCAGTGCCGCATCGCCGCCCCTCGGCACCGGTGCCGCATTCGGGCGCACCACTCTGGACCAGACGGTGCAGATCGGCCCCGACCTGGGCATGGGATACCACGGTGTGGCCGCCGGCCCCGGCGAACCGCACATCACCCGCAACGACTTCACCCTCGCCACCTCGCCACAGATCACCCGATCGCTGATCGCCTTCGCCCAGATGTCCGACCTGCACATCGTCGACGACCAGTCCCCGCTGCGCGTCGAGTGCCTCGACCGGCTCGCGGACTACGGACCTCCGCACTACAACTCGTACCCCACCGAATCGGCGTACCGCGCACACGAATTCCTTTCGACTCAGACGACCGACGCGATGTGCCGAGCCGTCCGGCAGGTCCTCCGGAGCCCGCGGACGAGCACACCGCTGGCCTTCACCGTCGTCACGGGCGACGCGGTCGACAACTGCCAGTACAACGAGTCGCGGTGGTACATCGACCTGCTCGACGGCAACACGGTGCGCCCGGACTCCGGGGACCTCACCAAAGACGAGAGCGTGGCAAGCGGCCAGTTCGGGACGGAAACCCACTACTGGCATCCGGAAGCACGGCAGACTCCACCCGACAACAACACCCTCCACGGCTTTCCGGTCGTGAGCGGGCTGCTGAAGGGCGCCCGAAGACCGTTCACGGCGACCGGGCTGGGCATGCCCTGGTACGCGGCCTACGGCAACCACGACGCGCTCGTCCAGGGCAACGTCCCGATCGACATCCTCCCCTTCGACCCGCTCAAGAGCATCGCCACCGGCTCCACCAAGCTGACGGAGGTCGAGGGAGTCCCGGACGTCTTCGACAACACGGCGTCGTACTACGTGGAGCTGCTGAAGGACATACTGACGGGTGCTTTCACCCTCCAGACCGCCCACGTGACGGGGGACCCGTCCCGGCGGCTGCTCGCGCGCAGCGAATTCATCGGCGAGCACTTCAACACCACCGGAACCCCTCGCGGGCACGGCTTCACGTCCGGCGGCGACCAGGCCTACTATGCGATTCCCTCGGGACCGAACGACATATTCCAGTTCCTGGTGCTGGACACGACCAACATCAGCGGCGGTGCCGACGGTGCCATCGACCAGGACCAGTGGAACTGGCTGAACGCCCAGCTCAAGGCCAACAGCTCACGCTACGAACTCGACGACTCCGACGGCACCCGGGCCCGCACGGTCGTCAACCAGCCCGGCGTGACCGACAAACTCATCGTCATCTGCTGCCATCACACGCTCGACTCGATGGACAACACGGACAGCGAGTCCCCGTACGGCGGTACGGAACTGCGCAACCTGCTGCTGCGCTTCCCGAACGTGATCCTGATGGTCGACGGCCACACGCACACCAACAACATCTGGGCCCACAAGACTTCTTGGCCGTCCGTCATCGGCAACGGCTTCTGGGAGGTGAACACCGCCTCGCACATCGACTGGCCCATCCAGAGCCGGATCCTCGAGATCGCCGAAGGCGGTGGCATCCTGTCGATCTTCACGACCATGGTCGACTCCGACGCACCGCTGTCGTGCAACGGGGACACCAGCACCCCCGTCGCACTCGCCTCGTTGGGACGTGAGCTGGCGGCCAACGACCTTCAGGCGGTGGCGGCCGGCATCGGCAAGCGCCGTGGAACGGCCGACGCCCGCAACACACAGCTGCTCCTTCCCGTTCCCTTCTCGCTGCCCGCCGGACGCGGTACGCCGCTGCCGAGCGCCGACTGGCCGGTGGTTCAGCAGGGGGCGAGCGGTGAGCGGGTCAGGACCGCGCAGTACCTGCTCAACGTCCAGGGGGCCACGCTGAGCGTGGACGGCTCGTTCGGCCCGTCCACCAGTAGCGCGGTGCGGTCCTTCCAGTCCAGCCGCGGTCTGTCCGCCGACGGGATCGTCGGACCCGCGACCTGGCGGGCCCTCGCCGTTGTGGTGCAGCAGGGCAGCAGCGGGCCCGCGGTGACGGCGTTGCAGCGCCAGCTCAACGCCCACGGGACCGCGCTGGGCGTGGACGGCTCCTTCGGTTCGGCCACCGGCAGCGCGGTGCGGTCCTTCCAGTCCGCGCACAGCCTGCCGGCCGACGGAGTCGTCGCGTCCACGACCTGGCAGATGCTGACCGCCCTGTGAGGGGACCGTCCACGGGACCGCCGACCGGCCGATGCCGACCCCCTGGTGCCGTGGCGTGCGAACGCGGCACCGCGCGGGCGGCTGACCGGGAGCGGTGCGGTACCGCCGGCGGGTCCAACGGGTTCGTCACCCGCGACAGGGCCGGCCGGCGGCCCGCACGACCGGGCCGAGCGGGCCCGTCCGCATGCGCACGGGACGGTGCCGGTGGTACGCCACGTGGGTCAGTAGGAGCACCGTAGCCCGGTCCGCCGCACCTGAAGCCCGGCTCGACTTCGCGGTCCCTGCCGGCGCGGCGGCGGGGTGCCGGGCGGGCGGCCCTTCGATCCGGGCGGAAGCGCGGCCTGACACACGTCAGGCGGGCCAGTACGAGCACCGCACCCCGGTGTGCACCGCGTGCCGCAGGTGTTCACCGATCACCGGATCGGCTGCCGCGATCCGGTCCAGCGCCCGGCGGATGGCCTTGCTCACCGCGACCCGGGAGCGTTCCTCGCCCTCGGGGAAGCGGCGGGCGCGTCCGCTCAGGCCGGTGGCGCCCGCCAACTGGCTCATCAGCCAGTCGTGTTCGACCTGGGCCACGGCGGCGCGCTCATGGTCGTCGGCCGCCTGGAACTCGTCCAGTTCGGTGCGCAGCCGGGCCAGACGATTGCGGTACTCCTGCGCCGCCACCCGGTCCAGTACCGGCTGCCCGGACAGGGCCGTGTGCTCGGCGGCCTCGTTGAGCGCGGTCAGCCCCGCCACGAGGTCGACGGACCGGATCTCCTGGCGCGGGTTGGCGATCAGTACCACCAGATGCAGCATCCCCACGCTGTGCTCCACCAGGACGCTGCGCCCGCCGAACCCGATCCGCCACTTACGGCCCAGCCGGGTACAGAACGCGGCGGGCTGCCCCTGCCCGTCCTCGCCACGCGGATCCGCGCCGGCATGTCCGTCCTTCTGCGGCGTCGCCGCCTCCTCGGCGGCCGCGGCCATCTCCCGCCGGACGGCGTCGGCCTCCGCCTGCCGGCCTGCCCGTACGAGCGCCACCGCGAGCCGGTCCCAGGAGGCCGTGACCGCGGGCCAGTGCGCGAGGGCGAGGTTTTGCTGTACCGCGTCCCGCAGATGGGTCACGGCCCGGTCGACGTCTCCCATGGTCAATGCGGCGACCCCCAGCGCGTGGTGGGCCGAGCCGAAGCAGGCGACGGCAAGACTGCCCACTATCGGCAGGTGACCGTACGGACTCAGCAGCTCGTAGACCCGGGCCGCCGTGGCGGTGTCGTCAAGGAGATAGGCGGCCTCCGCGACACCGTGCATCGTCACCATCCAACTGCTCGACCGAGGCAGGTCACCGAGGTCGCGGCCGCACAGCGTGGCCAGCGCGCTGACGGCCTTCCGCCGGTCCCCGGCCGTCACCGTGGCCACCGCCAGCGCGGCCAGGGCGTGATCGTCCACAGCGCTCAGCGTCGGGGAGTTGACCATTTCGCTGAGCAGCGGCACGAGCTCGACCACCCGGCCCTGGTACCAGCGGATGGTCACCAGCTGTGCGGCCTGCCACACCGTGGCGTTGACGTCACCGGCGGCGATCCCGCGCTCAGTACAGGCCCTGGCCAGCGCCTCTGCCTCGTCGAGGCGGCCCGCGCGGACGGCGAGCATGACCTCCATCGCGCTCACGACGAAGCCCACCGCGAGATGGTCCTGCTCGGCGAGCAGGTCGCGCAGCTCCGCCAGGCAGCGTTCCGCGTGCGGGTCGCCGTCCAGGAACATGTCGACCGTCTGCCACAGCAGGCCCATCAGCAGATCGCTGCGGCGGGAGGTACGGAAGCTCTCCGCGACCAGCTCGGCGGCCAGTTCCCGGCGCAGTGCGCCGTGCTCCGGGCCGACCAGGCAGTGATGGGCCAGGCTCAGAGCCTCCGCACGCGCCATCGGATTCTGTCGTGCCCTCGCCTGGTTGAGCAGCGCCAGTATCGCGGCGTTGTCGCTGTTGCGGTAGTCGCCCTCCCCGGCCAGCCGGATCCGCAGCCGCAGCGCCAGCGAGGACTCGGGGTCCAGCAACTCCAGCGCCCGGCGTAACCGCGATTCCAGGAGTACCGAGCCGGCGACCGTGCGGTGCTCGTGCACCCACAGGCCACCGAAGCCGAGGGCGGCCGCCGCCATCGACCGTTCCTCGCCCACCGACTCGGCGATCCGGTAGGCGCGTTCGAAGCGGTCCCGGCCGGTGCGCAGATCGCCTTCGTCGACGACGGCTCGGGTGCCCTCGTCGAGCAGGGTCTGAAGTTCACCGGGCCGCCGGGCGTCCGACCCGGACGCGTCCCGAACGGGCGCATCGGCATTGTTCACGGCTGATTTCTCTCCTGGGTGCACTCGACAACGCCAGGTGAAGCCGGCCGGACCGCCGTGTGGGTCGTGATCGGTGGCCTTGCCACAGGCGGGGGACGACGAGTGAGCCTATCGCAGAGGCCGCAGCGGGGAACAGCCTCAAGTCGTAGGGCAGGTGGACACCGCATGAGACCCGGAGTCCGGGACCCGCGGCGGACGACGAGGGAACGCGAGGGAACGCGAGGGCACGGGAGGGCACGGAGTGGAACGCTCACCTCGCAGTGACACATTCAATCGTCCACTCTTTCGAAGGGGACTCAGTCGTGGGCTATTTCGGGCATCGACGCTCGGCCCTGAGCGGCGCCGTGGCGTTCGCCTTCGGGTTGCTGCTCAGTGGAGGTCCGGCGGCGTCCGCCGCCCCCGCCGCGGGGCCGGTCTTCTCCATCACCTCCAACAGCCAGCAGGACCTGTTCGTGCAGGCGATCGACACCCCGGACGCGGTGGTGCGGATCGCCGGGAACGTGGACCTGGACCTGACCGGACGGGAGTCTCTGCCGGTCGCCCCGGGCGTCCAGATCCTGGGTGACCGGACGCAGCGCCCGCAGGGCCCGCGACTGTTCACGACGTCGTTCCCGCACATCCTCTTCAGGGTCGGGAACGACGGGGACGGTACGCACAGCGACACCGTGCGGTTCAGCGGGATCCGGTTGCAGGGCGCGGAGAGTGACGACCCCTATTCGGCGGTCGACACCAGCGACTCCGACGGAATCCGGGTGGACTCGAGCTTGAACGTGGAGATCGACCACAGCGAGATCGATCACTGGCGCGGCTCGGCGGTGAACATCCAGGACGGCCAGAGCCGGATCGGCCTGTGGAACGCCCAGACCGTCTGGGTGCACGACAACTACATCCACCACAACCAGCACCCCACCGGCATCATCTGCTGCGGTCACGGCGCGGGCTACGGCGTGGTGATGGGCCACGGCGCCTATGCGCTGGTCGAGCGGAACGTGTTCGACTACAACCGGCACGCGATCACCGGCGACGGTTCGGCCGGAGACGGCTATCTGGCGTACCGCAACCTGATCTGGGGCGGCGGCGGAGACAACTCCCATGTCTGGCACACCCATGAGATCGACATGCACGGCAACGACTCGTCCTGCAGCTACGAGTGCGGCTCCGCGGGCGAGTACATGGACGTGGAGTACAACACGGTCTGGTACACCAACGGCACGGGTGTCAAACTGCGAGGGACGCCCAGTGTCGGCATGACCGTGTCGCACAACGTTTTCCGGCATTCGAGCCTGTGGGTGGGTTCGATCCTGCCCATCCACGCCGCACTGGACCAGACCGAGACCGGCCTGCACCAGTCCGCCAACACCCTCGACTCGTACACCGGCGGCCAGCGCAAGTACTGCGACTTCGACGGCGACGGCGTCAACGACGCCTTCATCGCCACCGGCATCACCTGGTGGTACCAGTCCAGTTCGCTCGGCGGGCGCTGGAGCTACCTCAACCAGTCGACCACGCGGCTCGCCGACGTGACGCTCGGCGACGTCGACGGTGATGGTCTGTGCGATGTCAGCCACCCCGGTGGGGTGTTCGTCAACCCGGGCCAGGACGCCTCCTCGACCACGGCGGTCAGCAACGGCCCGTGATTTCCTCGCAGGGCGACGGCCGCTTCTCCCAGGACATCGCCGTGGCCGGGGACTTCCCCTGGGCCGGCCACCACCGATGTCGTTGTCTTTGGGCTGTGGCCTCGACGCCCAGCAGGCCCTGCGGTGCCTCGTCGAAGGCGGCGTGCGGGACCGTGCGCGGAGGACGCCGTTCGGCCCGTGGCCGGCCCGGGACGGATCCACTTGGAGCCCGTGCAGTGGCGTTGGGCGCTGTGCTGATCGTGGAGCGTAGCTCCGGCGTCGGAGTGCCTGGAGGTCAACGAAGCCTCCAGGCAACCGACTTCGGACTCTAGAAGAAGCCGAGCTTCTTCGGGGAGTAGGACACCAGCAGGTTCTTCGTCTGCTGGTAGTGCTCCAGCATCATCTTGTGCGTCTCGCGGCCGATGCCGGACTGCTTGTAGCCGCCGAACGCGGCGTGCGCCGGGTAGGCGTGGTAGCAGTTGGTCCAGACGCGGCCCGCCTGGATCGAGCGGCCCGCGCGGTACGCGGTGTTGATGTCCCGAGTCCAGACACCGGCGCCCAGCCCGTACAGCGTGTCGTTCGCGATCTTGATGGCGTCGTCGAAGTCGTCGAACGACGTGACCGAGACGACCGGCCCGAAGATCTCCTCCTGGAAGATCCGCATCCGGTTGTCGCCCTCGAAGATCGTCGGCTGGACGTAGTACCCGCCCTTCAACTCGCCGTCGTGCTCGATCCGTTCGCCACCGGTGAGGATCTTGGCGCCCTCCTGCCGGCCGATGTCCAGGTAGGAGAGGATCTTCTCCAGCTGGTCGTTGGAGGCCTGGGCGCCGATCATCGTGTCGGTGTCCAACGGGTGGCCCGGCTTGATGAGCTCGGTGCGGGCGACGGCCGCCGCCATGAAGTCGCCGTACTGGCCGCGCTGGACGAGCGCCCGCGACGGGCAGGTGC
The DNA here is from genome assembly GCF_055558435.1 of Streptomyces sp. NPDC025784. Taxonomy (NCBI): domain Bacteria; kingdom Bacillati; phylum Actinomycetota; class Actinomycetes; order Kitasatosporales; family Streptomycetaceae; genus Streptomyces; species Streptomyces sp. NPDC025784. Next base: position 126,322 of record NZ_JBVHMN010000010.1, on the reverse strand, counting down.
AGACCTCGCCCTGGTTGAGCGCGAACATGGTGAAGCCTTCGAGCGCCTTGTCCCGGAAGTCGTCGTCGGCGGCCCACACGTCGTCGAAGAAGATGTTCGGCGACTTGCCGCCCAGCTCCAGCGTGACCGGCTTGATGTTCTCCGAGGCGTACTGCATGATCAGCCGCCCCGTCGTGGTCTCACCGGTGAAGGCGACCTTCGCCACCCGGGGGCTGGACGCGAGCGGCTTGCCCGCCTCCACCCCGAAGCCGTTGACGATGTTCACCACGCCCGGGGGCAGCAGATCCGCGATCAGGCTCATCCAGTAGTGGATGGACGCCGGGGTCTGCTCCGCGGGCTTGATGACGACCGCGTTGCCCGCCGCCAGCGCAGGGGCGAGCTTCCAGACCGCCATCAGGATGGGGAAGTTCCACGGGATGATCTGCGCGACCACACCGAGCGGCTCGTGGAAGTGGTACGCCACGGTGTCGTCGTCCACCTCACCGAGCGACCCCTCCTGAGCGCGGATCGCCCCGGCGAAATAGCGGAAGTGGTCGATCGCGAGCGGGATGTCGGCCGCCAGGGTCTCCCGCACCGGCTTGCCGTTCTCCCAGCTCTCGGCGACCGCCAGCTTCTCCAGGTTCGCCTCCATCCGGTCCGCGATCTTGAGCAGGATGTCGCCGCGCGCTGTCACGGAGGTGCGTCCCCAGGCGGGAGCCGCCGCGTGCGCCGCGTCCAGCGCGCGCTCCACGTCCTCGGCGGTGCCCCGCGCCACCTCGGTGAACGGCTGCCCGTTCACCGGACTCGGGTTCTCGAAGTACTGCCCGCGAGCCGGCGGCACGTACTCCCCGCCGATGAAGTGGTCGTAACGCGCCTGGTAGGAGACGATCGCGCCCTCGGTGCCGGGCGCCGCGTAACGGGTCATGCTGGTCTGCCTCCCGGAGAAGCGCTGCCCGCCGTTGGGCAGCTCTCGCCGCGAGGCTAGGAGCGCGGACGTTGCGAGGACGTTGCACCGCCCGGCGCCCGCCCCCGAGGCCATGCCGCCGACAGCTCACTCTCCAACGCGTCCAGCCGGGACCGGACAGCCGCCGTCGGACGTACCGAAGCCAGCGCTCGCCACACGTCCAGGTCGTCCTCGCCCCAGGGTGCGCGCGCCCAGTCGGCCAGCAGATCGGGATCGCGGCGGGCGACGAGCGCCGTACGCAGCCCGTCCGCGAGCCTGCGTCGCAGCCGGACCACCGCGGGCGCCCCCGAACTCGGCAGCAGCGGACCCGTGTACGCCGCCATGGCCGCCGTCACCGAGCCGGTCCCGAGCCGCCGCTCCATGACCGCGACATCGGACTCGACCGGCACCGTGAGCCGATAGGGGCGCGACTCCAGCAGACCCGGTCCGAGCAGTCGGCGCAGCCTGGCCAGTTCGGCGCGCAGCGTCACCGGCGTCACCGACTCGTCCTCGTACAGCGCGCACAGCAACTCGTCACCCGTCAGACCCTCCGGATGCCGGGCCAGCAGCACCAGGATCTCGCTGTGCCGGCGACTGAGCCTGATCTTGCGGCCCCCCGCCAGCAGCTGGGCCTCGTCACGGCCCAGCGCGGTCAGCTCCAGGCCGTCGGTCCTGGTCTCGGGCGGTGCGAGCAACGCCAGATGGGACTCGGCCGCCCGCGCCACGGCCTGCACGAAACCGAGACTGTGCGGATGCGCGAGCCCGTCCCCGCCGGTGATGTCCACCGCGCCGAGCACCCGCCCGGTGCGCGGGTCGTGCACCGGCGCCGCCGCACACGTCCAGGGCTGGACGCGCCGGCTGAAGTGCTCGGCCGCGAACACCTGTACCGGCCGGTCGACGGCGACCGACGTGCCGGGCGCGTTCGTCCCCACGGCGGTCTCCGACCAGCGCGCTCCCGGTACGAAGTTCATCCGGTCGGCCTGCCGCCGCGTCACCGGATGGCCCTCCACCCACAGCAGCCGGCCCTGCGCGTCGCACACCGCCAGCAGATGCTCCCCGTCCGCCGCGAAGGTCCCCATCAGTTCCCGGAACAGCGGCATCACCCTGGCCAGCGGATGCTCCGCCCGGTAGGAGCCGAGGTCCCCGTCGGTGAGCTCGACGCTCGCCGTACCGTCGGGAGCCACCCCGGCCCGCGCCGAACGCCGCCACGAGTCGGCCACGACGGACCGCACCGGCCGTGTCACCGTGCCCGCCTCGGTGAACGACTGATGGGCACGACGCAGCACCCGCATGCGCTGGACGGGGTCGGCTCCTGGCTCCAGGGCCACCCAGGGATCGGTCAACTCGGCCTCCCGGAAGGCGATGCGGCTGGGACCATCGTCACTCCCGGTGCGCGCCCGGACAAGCTGTGTGCCCGTCCTTGCACCGAATCCAACCGTGCGAGCGGCTGCCGCACGCGCACGTCCGCCCGTCTGTTCGGCCGCGGTACCGGCGGCGCCCTGCGGGGCTTGGGCATCCCTGAAGCCCGGGAGCCGTGGCGTCAGGCGAAGTTGACCAGTCTTATGTAGCGCGTCCAGTCCCAGTTCGGTCCGGGGTCGGTGTGGTCGGTGCCCGGCACCTCGTAGTGCCCGATGATGTGGGCGCGGTCCTTCGGAATGCCGTACTTCGTGCAGATCGAGGCGGTGAGCTTGGCGGACTCCTCGTAGAGGGCGTTGGTGAAGTAGGCGGGTCGGTCCACCCAGCCCTCGTGCTCGATACCGATGCTGCGGGTATTGTAGTCCCAGTTGCCCGCGTGCCAGGCGACGTCCCGCTCCCTGACGCACTGCGCGACATGACCGTCGGCCGATCGCACCACGTAGTGGGCCGACACCTGCTTCTGCGGGTTCGCGAAGATGGACAGCGTGTCGCCGTACGTCTCCTGGGTGACATGGATGATCACATAGTCCAGCCGATAGGTCGTCGGCCGGTTGGACGCCGTGTAGTTGGACCTGCTCGCCGCGGTCCACTCGGCGCTCGGATAGTCGACGGCCGTCTGTGCCGTGGCGCGCGTACCCGGGACTAACGCGTAGGGGAGGGCGGCCAGGGCCGCGCCCTTGAGCAGCCGCCGCCGGCTCGGGAACGATCTCGCTCGCTCCATGGTGTGTACGCCTTTCACATGTGGGGGGTACCTGTGGGGGATGGTCTCGATCGTGCTGGACGTCCGGCCGGCGCCCGCGTGTCTCACCGCCGGAGCGTGGCGGCCTTCTCGCGCAGTTGCCGGTGCAGTCCGCGGTGAGTCTCTCGCGCCGGCAGCCACTCCTTGCGGAGCTTGGCCACGCACGTGTAGTTGGTGTCGCAGACATTGGCGAGCGGCGATTCGACGGCCTGCGTCGCGAACTGGTAGGCGTCCAGATCGCTGAAGCCGTAGTCACGCACCAGCCACTGCACCAGGTCGAGCTGCGATATCCGGAACGCGTCCTCCAGAGGCCGCGCCGAACCCGTCGAGACGATGTGCGTGTCCGACTCGATGCGCGGCCACGGCGTGGCCACCTGCTTGAGGAGTTCGACGATCACCATCGTGTTCATCGCGCACTCGACGGCCACCCCGCAGGTCTCGCCCTCGCCCTGCCGGGCGTGCCCGTCGCCGAGGCTCAGCAGGGCGCCCTCGACATTCACGCCGAGATAGCAGGTCACGCCCGCCCGCATCTCCGGTGTGTCCATGTTCCCGCCGTGAGCATCGGGCACCAGCGCCGAACGCACCTCCAGGTTCGCCGGCGCCACCCCGACGGTGCCGTGCATCGGATCCATCGGGAGCTCGACCTCGATGTCGCTGTCACGCGCACTGAACAGGGCGGTGCGGCGCTCCCGGTCGAGCTGCCAGATCCACACGGTCTCCGGCAGCGGCGGCTGCAAGGTGGCCGTGGTGTGTGTGGACGTGAGCGCCCCGAAGAGAGGAACCGTCGTCGATGCCGCCCAGTCACGAGCCGGCTCGATGGACACGAAATGCACCGCGACGGTGTCACCGGGCTCCGCACCCACCACGTGGAAGGGGCCGGTCTGCGGATTGAGATAGGGGAACTCGCAGACCTCGGACACCAGGTCCTTCTCGGACCGCACCCGACCCGCGAAGCAGTCTTCCGTGTAGAGGTCCAGGACCGTGCCGGGCTCGATGCGCGCCACGGGCGGCGCGCCGCCGAACGTCCACGCGTACTCGCCCGGCGCGGGCCGCACGGTCAGGATCCGGGGGTCGCTCATGACTGCACGGCTCCGCTCTGCCGGGGTTCGGCGGTGGGGGTCTCGTCGAGATGGACACGCGCGGTCTCGGCTATGCGCCCCGGATGGCGGCGCAGCAGCACGATCAGTACCGCGACACCGGCGAGCATCCAGACGCCGACCACCGGTCCGGCGTACGACACGGGAGCCGTCAGCTCGGAGACGAAGTCGAAGACCGGCAGCCCCGCCGCGGTCAGCAGCGCCGGAACGAACGCGGCGATCCCGAGCACGGGGAACAGCAGATGCCGCACCGGCCGGAGCAACTCCCGCCTGCGCCGCAGGAAGTAGCCCGCGCATGCCAGGTTGACCACGATGTACACGCCGATGACCACGGTGACGATCACCGTCGCGAGCAGGAGGAACGCCGTCACGGGGTCGTAGGCGAAACCGAGTCCCAGCATCGCCGCGAGCGCCACCGCACCCTGCACGACGACGCCGGCGACGGGGGAGCGGTGCCGGGGGTGCAGGCTCGCGAAGAGCCCGGGGAACACCCGGATCCGGGCCAGGGCGAAAGCGGTTCGCGTGGAGACGTTGGAACAGGCGTTGGCATTGGCGATCGTCGAATTGACCACGGCCAGGAACACGAGCACCCAGAACAGGCCGAACGAGGCCCGTGCCACGCCCTCCCACGAGGCGGCCCCCGAGGCGCCGAAACCAGTGAAGCGGTCCGGGCCGAAGTAGACGGACATGGCGTAGGTCGTCACGACGTACACGAGGCCGATCGCGAGTGCCGCGCCGAGGACGGCCCGGTGCATCGTGCGGCGCGGGTCCTTGGTCTCCTCGGCGAGCGGGGCGGCCGCCTCGAAACCCGCGAAGGCGAGCACGGTGTACACCGATCCCGCGAACACCCCGCTGATGCCTTCATATCCGTCGGCCGTGTGGGACGTGCCGAACACCGACAGGGTGTTGTCGCCGCCGGCCTCGGCGATCAGCCATACCGCGAACACCAGGAAGACCAGTACCTCGAAGACGCCGAGGACGGTGCCGAAGCGGGCCGAGGCGCGCACTCCGAAGTAGCCGGCGACGGCGATGATCGCGGCTCCCGCGAGCGACCAGGGCCACCACAGGTCGTCCGGATACGACGACCACTCCTGGTGCAACGTGCCCGCCGTGGTGAATCCGAGCTGCAGGAGCAGCAGTGGCGGTACGAGCGCTTCGACGAACACGTAGCCCCAGCCCACGAGGAAGCCGACAGCCGGGTGCAGGCCCTGAGCCGCGTAGGTGGCCACCGAACCGGCCGACGGCAGCTCCCTGGCCAGCTCGGCCACGCACGAGGCGGTGAACAGACACGCCACGAGCGCGATGAGCACGGACAGGGGCAGACTGCCGCCCGCGAAAGCCGCGCCCGACGGAATGGACGCGGCGACCGCTGCCGCCGGCGCCATCGCCGTGATGCTCTGGAACAGGACCTCGCGCAGCCCGATCGCCTCACGCCGCAGTCCTGGAACCGTCTCTCCCGACACGTGAACCCCCCGATCCGCCGCCCGGCGCGCAGCCACCCCCTGGGCGGCTGCGCCTCGCGTGAATTACGGTACGGCGCTTGCCGGTTGGGCCGGAAGAGCGAGGCGTCAGTCCGTGGACAAGTCCGTGACTGTGGACAACTCGGCCACCCGGAAGGGGGAGTCCTACGTGTGGGCTGACGCCCGCCCACCGACGCCGATGCGCTGACCGCTGTGTGGGTGAGGGAGGTGTTCTGACGGCCGTTCACCTGCTTCGCCCGCCTTCCCGATCGCTGTCGGATCGGGCTTGGCGCGCTCCGCCACCGTCGGGTGCTCGGGCTTGGCGCGCTCCGCCACCGTCGGGTGCTCGGGCTTGGCGCGCTCCGCCACCGTCGGGTGCTCGGGCTAGGCCCGCTCCGCCACCGCCGCCGGGTCGTCCAGCACACCTCGCACCACTGAATGCGCGGCGCCCAGCAAGGGTCCCTCGGGGCCCAGCCGGGAAACCGATACGGCGCAGGCGGGACCCGCGGTGCGGCGGGCCAGCTCCTCCTCCAGCGACGGCAGAAGCCAAGGTGCGAGACCGGACAGCGCACCTCCCAGCACGACCGTCTCGGGGTCCAGCAGATTGACCGCCCCCGTCAGCGCGATGCCGAGTGCGGTGCCCGCATCGCGCAGGGCACGCCGTACGTGCGGGTCGCCCTGCGCGGCGCGCTCGGACAACAGCCCCACCCGGTCCCCGCCGGGCTCCAGACCGGCGGCACGCAGGACGGCCTCCTCTCCCGCGTACTGTTCGAGGCAGCCATGGCCACCGCACGGGCACTCCGGCCCGTCCGGATGCACCGGCACGTGCCCCAACTCGCCGGCGAAGCCACGGGTTCCGCGCAGCAGGCGCCCGTCGACGAGGACCGCGGCACCGATACCGATCTCCGCGGACACGTGCAGGAAGTCGCGCGGGGTCGCGTCGCCGAGCCACAGTTCGGCGAGGCCGCCGAAATTGGCCTCATTGTCCACGGTGAGCGGCAGATCCGCGGGAAGCAGTGCGCTCAGGTCCGTGTCCTGCCAGTGGAGGTTCGGGGCGCGGACCACGGTCCGGGCGTCGCGCGCCACCAGACCGGGCACGGCCACCGCGAGACCCGCGGGCCACAGCCCCTCGCGCTCCGCCTCGGCGACGACCTCCCGCACCATGGCCGACAGCTCCTCGACGACGGGTTGTGGCGACCGGCCGCGGTTCGTGCCGTGGCGCACCGCACGGGCCCGTATGTCGCCGCGCAGGTCGACGGCGCACACCGCGAGGTGGTCGACGCCGACCTCGGCACCGATCCCGGCGGGACCGCGCCCGCTGACGGCCAGCGCCGAGCCCGGCCGCCCCACCCGGCCGGGCCGTTCGGGACCCAGCTCTTCGAGGAGCCCCGAGCGGATCAGTTCGTCGACGAGCGTCGACACGGCCGCCCGTGTCAGGCCGATCCGCGAGGCGACGGCGGCGCGCGACAGCGGCCCCTCGGCACTGACGGTGTGCATGACCCTGGACAGGTTGCGGCGGCGCATGCCCTGCTGAGTGTCGGGCAGCCGGGGGCCGGATCCGGTCGGGTGGGTCTCGTGCAGCGGTGCGGTCATGCCTCCGTCAATCCTCGTTCCTGTCGTCCTCGCGGGACCACGCTCCTGCCGCCGCCGGCAGTGGCCGGCGTGATTACTGCCGCTCCAGCAGCGCAGCCGCGTCGGAGAGTACCCCGGCGATCCTGGCGAGCGTCTCGTCGTCCCGCTCCACGGCGTCGAGCACCGGCCCCTGAGCGGTGTTCCAGCGCCGGGCGACGGCGGCCGGGTCCTCGCCGGTGAGCAGGCCCGCGGCCTGGGCGGCCGCCCCGAGCGCCACGAGCTCCTTGGCCTCGGGCACCTGTACCGGCCGCCCCGACAGCCGCCGCACGGTCTGCTGCCAGGCGGCACCCCGGGCACCACCGCCGATCAGCAGCAGGGGCGCGGCGCGGTCGGCGTCCGCGTCGAGGACGAGATCGAGGGCGCCGAGCAGCGAGTGCACGGCGCCGTCGTACGCCGCCTGGAGAAGCTGCCCGCCGGTCGTGTCGTGACGCACACCGGTCAGCAGTCCGGCCGAGTGCGGCAGGTTCGGGGTCCGCTCACCGTCCAGGTAGGGCAGCAGCGTCACCCCGGACCCGGGTTCCACGGCCTCCCGGTCGAGGCCCAGGAGCGCGGCGATGCGGTCGACGGCCAGGGTGCAGTTCAGGGTGCAGGCCAGCGGAAGCCAGTCGCCGCGCGCGTCGGCGAAGCCCGCCACCGTGCCCGTCGGGTCGGCGGGGCGCCGCGTCGACACGGCGTACACCGTGCCGGACGTCCCGAGGCTCAGTACCGCGGTGCCGGGGCGCAGGCCGAGGCCGAGCGCTGCGGCCGCGTTGTCGCCGGTGCCCGCCGCGACCAGGGTGCCCCTGGAGAACGGCAGGCCGCCCTGCGCGTGCACCGTTCCGGCCACCTCGCCGGGACGGACCACGCGGGGGAGCAACGCCGGGTCGAGCCCGACATGGGCGAGGACCTCGTCGTCGTAGGCCTCCGTCCCGGACGCCCACCAGCCCGTGCCCGAGGCGTCCCCGCGGTCGGTGGTGCCCTGCCCGGTCAGCCGTTCGGTGAGGTAGTCGTGGGGCAGCCGGACGGCGGCCGTCGCCCGGACGGCGTCCGGCTCGTGCTCGGCGAGCCAGGCCCATTTCGTGACGGTGAAGGACGGTCCGGGCACGCTTCCGGTGCGTTCCGCCCAGGCCTTCGGGCCGCCCAGTTCCTCGACCAGCCGGCGGGCCTGCGGCGCGGACCGCACGTCGTTCCACAGCAGGGCGGGCCGCACGGGCTCGCCCTGGGCGTCGAGGGTGACGAGGCCGTGCTGCTGGCCGCCGATCGAGACCGCGGCGGCCTCGTGGGCGGCGTCGCCGCACTGGTGCAGCGCTTCGCAGAGCGCGTCCCACCACTGCCGTGGGTCGCTCTCGCGGCCCGCACCCGTGGAGACGGTGTGCGGTGCCTGCCCACTGGCAACCACCTGTCCGGTGGATGCGTCGACGACCAGGGCCTTGGTGGACTGGGTGGACGTGTCCACTCCGACGACGAGCGGACCCTCGGCTGCTGACATCGGGCTCTCCCTCTTCCGCGGCTCCGCGGGATCTGTCCTGGTTGTGGGGCTGTCCGGACCGGCTCGGCCCGGGAGTTTCGCACTTCGTCTCTTCCCAGAGATGCGTCCGCATACTAATTTGTTAACCGCCATGACGAAATAGTCGGAGCAAACAAGGAGCCGTGACATGAACTACCAGCCCACCCCCGAGGACAGGTTCACCTTCGGCCTGTGGACCGTCGGCTGGCAGGGAAGGGACCCGTTCGGCGAAGCCACCCGGGGGGCCCTGGACCCGGTCGAGTCGGTGCAGCGTCTGGCCGAGCTCGGTGCCTACGGAGTGACGTTCCACGACGACGACCTGATCCCCTTCGGGTCCTCGGACAGTGAGCGCGAGTCGCACATCAAGCGGTTCCGGCAGGCCCTGGACGCCACGGGGCTGAAGGTGCCGATGGCCACGACCAACCTGTTCACGCACCCCGTCTTCAAGGACGGCGCGTTCACCGCGAACGACCGCGACGTGCGCCGTTACGCCCTGCGCAAGACGATCCGGAACATCGACCTGGCGGTCGAACTCGGCGCCCAGACGTACGTCGCGTGGGGCGGCCGGGAGGGCGCCGAGTCCGGTGCCGCCAAGGACGTCCGTGTCGCGCTCGACCGCATGAAGGAGGCCTTCGACCTCCTCGGCGAGTACGTGACCTCCCAGGGCTACGACCTGAAGTTCGCCATCGAGCCGAAGCCGAACGAGCCGCGCGGCGACATCCTGCTGCCCACGGTGGGCCACGCCCTCGCCTTCATCGAGCGTCTGGAGCGCCCGGAGCTGTACGGCGTGAACCCCGAGGTGGGCCACGAGCAGATGGCCGGGCTGAACTTCCCGCACGGCATCGCGCAGGCCCTGTGGGCGGGGAAGCTCTTCCACATCGACCTCAACGGCCAGTCGGGCATCAAGTACGACCAGGACCTGCGCTTCGGGGCGGGCGACCTGCGTGCCGCGTTCTGGCTCGTCGACCTCCTGGAGAGCGCCGGTTACGCCGGGCCGAAGCACTTCGACTTCAAGCCGCCGCGCACCGAGGACTTCGACGGCGTCTGGGCGTCGGCCGCAGGCTGCATGCGCAACTACCTGATCCTGCGGGAGCGCTCCGCGGCCTTCCGTGCCGACCCCGAGGTCCAGGAGGCCCTGCGTGCCTCGCGCCTGGACGAGCTGGCGCAGCCCACCGCGGCAGACGGCCTGAAGGGGCTGCTCGGTGACCGGACGGCCTTCGAGGACTTCGACGTGGACGCGGCGGCCGCGCGCGGCATGGCCTTCGAGCGTCTGGACCAGCTGGCGATGGACCACCTGCTGGGTGCGCGGGGCTGACCGGTCCCACGCGGCGTGGGCCCGCCCTCGGGCGGGCCTGCCCCGGCGGGACGGGATCTCGTGGCCGGGCCTCGTGCTCGGGCGCGTTCCGACCCCACCTCGTGTCCGACTGTGGTGGGACGGGTGAGTTCAGAGGGGGCAGCGGGTTCGGTGGGTTCGGAACGTTCCCTGCGTGAATGATGCGGAATCGTGCGATCCATGCCATGAGTCCGTATCAACTTCCGCGCAGGGCTCGCGTGATGACCGGTTCGGCACGACTCTTGACGGTATGGCCATGCCGCCCGTACCCCCTCGACCGCCGGGAGACACGCCGCCCCCAGATGACGGTGGCTTCGGACCACCACCGGGAGGCTACGACCCACCGTCCGGTGGCCATGGATCACCGACAGCCGGCGACGGATCGCAGTCAGGCGGATATGGATCTTCGTCCGGTGGCTACGGACCACCGTCCGGTGGCTATGGGCCGCCGACAGGTGGCCAGGGATCGCAATCCGGTGGTTACGGTTCCCCTCCAGGGGGTTACGGTCCGCCTCCGGGCGGCTTCGGGCCGCCGTCGCAGGGAGGCGGGGGATGGCAGCCACCGCCGCCTCCCGGACCGCCGGGTGGCGGACCCGGAGGCCACCGGGGCGGACGGCGCAGGAACACGCTCCTCCTGGTGCTCGCCGCGATGGTGACCGTGGGTGTCGTGGTGGCCGTGATCGCGGTGGCGACCGGAGGCGGTGGGGACGGGAAGGACGACAAGTCGCCGGAGGCCAGCGGAAGCACGCGGCGGACGCCCGGTCCCTCGCTGAGCATCCCGTCCGGACTGCCCTCCGCTCCCTCAGAACTGCCCAGTGCCGTGCCGACCCTCCCCTCGGACCTGCCCAGCGACGTCGTGCCGAGCGACCTCCGCTCGCTCTTCCCGACGCCCGCGGGCAACGAATTGCCGTACTACATGCTGACCGCGGGGGACTGTTTCGACGCGGACGGCAGTCGGCCCGGACAGGCCACCAAGCGCTCGTGCAGCAAGCCGCACGACGCCGAAGTGGTGAAGGTGGCCGAGCTCGAAGGCACCTACAGCACCGACGCCGCCCTCAAGAAGGCGGCGTCGGCCCTCTGCCGAGTGTCCCTGGAGCACAAGGCGGCCAAGCAGTCCGCGGGCACCGTACGCGGCACGCTCGTGCAGTACCCGGATTCCAGCGGCTACCGGATCGGCATCGACAAAGTGGCGTGCAGTCTGGCGGCGGACGTCGGCAACGGCACCCACAAACTCACCAAGCCACTGAACTGAGCGGCACCCAGTCGTGCACCCACCGGCTCCGTCGCCGTCCACGCGACCGTGCGGCCGCCGGTCTCCGCGCGATCTCGTGGCCTGCCGGCCGACGTCCCGCGCGCCCGCCGGTCACGTGCCACGCGCGCGTGGCACGTGACCGGGCGGCGGAGGTCAGATCCCGTGCGGCAGCCGCACGTACGTCACCGTCGTCTCGACGCCGCTGTCGATCAAGCGTCCCTGTGCGTCGAACGCGCCCGACCCGTCGGTCATCCCGAAGTCGTTGTCGTTGATGAGGGCCAGGGTGTCGTGATCCACGCGCGCGACGCCCTCGATCTTTCCGGGCACCCCCGAGACAGTGCCCAGGTCCACGATCAGGTGCTTGCCCAGCACCGGGACACCGGCGGCGGCGGGGTCGTCGAGCTGCTCCAGGGAGGGCGACGTCGTGTCGTCGTCCCACGGGCCGCCGAGAATGTCCGCGTGCCGCGACAGCTTCACCAGGTGCAGACGCGCGGCCTTGTCGGTGCGCTCCTCGACGAGCAGCCGATCGCCTCCGACGGCCACCACGGAGGAGATCTTGAGCTCCGAGGTGTCGTCCTCGCTCGGGTCGACCACGTTCACGGGGTCGAAGCGGTAGGCGTACTCGGCGGTGACGGCACGCTTCTTGGGGGAGAAGCGCACCAGCCGGGTGGTGCGCGAGGCGTCTCCCGCGGCGCCGTCCGGCAGGGAGAGCGGGCTCTGCAGCGCCATCACCAGGTCGCCGCAGGGCAACAGGGCAAGCCCTTCGAAGCCGCGGTTGATCTTCCGGTGCAGCAGGACCGACGGCAGAGCCTCCACCACCGGATAGTCCGCGCCGGTCAGGTTCAGCCCCTTGGGCACGTAGCGCGTGAGCACCTTCCCGCGCGCGGAGACGTGGATCAGCGACGGCCCGTACTCGTCGACGAGCCAGAAGGTGCCGTCCGCGGCGCGCACGATCCCCTCGGTGTCCACACCGTTCGGGTCGGACGTGAGGGGGGTCTGCGCGTCGTAGGAGTACGGTGCCTCGTCGCGTCCCGCCTGGTTGGACAGACCGGTGACGGGCTTCCCGGAAGACGTGGTGATCGGGATCGCGTCGATCAGCTTCACGTCGTCACCGGTCACGCGGATCTTCACGATCGCCGGGTCGAACCCCGGTACGGGGAAGGTCCGGCGCTTCTTGCCGTCCACCTTGATCTGGCCGTTGGGGCCGCGGTCGGTGACCGTCCAGAACTCGCCCTTGCGTCCCGCCGGGTAGATGTCGCTCCCGATGCCGCCCAGGTCCACACCCCGGTCGTCGTCCACCGTGCCCGGCAGCAGTGAGTTGCTGAACGCGCCGAGCGGGACGTCGCCGAGCGTGGCGGTGCGCGTCACCTCCGGGTGCGCCGGGCCGCCGGCCGCGCTCGCGGAGCCGGCCACCGCGAGGGCGGCCAGCACGGCGAGCGGCAGGCCCGCTGCGACGGAACGGTGGACGCGGCGCCGGCCGACGGCGTGCGGGGACATCAGGCCTCCTGGAGCACAAGTTCAGTGTCAGCGGCCAGATTTGGCCTCGACCCCCAACACCGGGCGACCTTGGGATGAACGCCGCGCGTCAACCAGTCATCGGGTCTCCTCCGGCCGCGGCGAGGGCCGTCGCCGGGTCCCGTACCGCCGGCCCGGCGGGGGCCCAGCGGCCCCGCTCCTCGCGGTACGGCCACCACCTGCCGTCCCGGCCCAGACGCAACTGGATGCCACTGCCGCCGATGCCGACGACCGTCCAGCGGTTGTCGGCCGAGACGAGCCGCGGTCGCTCGTCCTCGTCCCAGGCCGACTCCAGGGCGTCACGCGCGCGTGCCAGCGATTCGCCCTCCACGGCCCACACGTCCTCAAGGACCGACAGCGCCGCCGCACCCCCGAGACGCCAGGCACGTACGGCGAGCCGCAGAGCCTCGGCGTCGCGCCCCGAACCCTCGGCCAGGCGCTGGAGGACAGCCTGGTCCGGGTCCGCGGCGGCCAGCCGCACCGCGTCCTGGGCGAGCGACAACCCCTGCCCGACCGCCTGCTGCCCGTGCCGGTCCGCGAGCGCCTCGCGGAGAAGCCGGTACGCCTCGCCCGCCGCGGCGGCCGCGAGGAACTCGAGCGCGGACGGGTCGAGCCCGGGCGCGGCGGCGGTCTCGGCGTCCAAGGCGGGCGGCGGCCCGGCCTCGGCCGGCAGGTCGGCGACAGATGCCAGCGACGGCAGGATGTCCCCGGCGGCGTACGCCTCGGCCGCGTCCACGCCCTCAACGCGCGCGTGGTCTGCATCCGACGGCTCCCGCTGCCGCGCGCTGCCACGCTCCTGGAGCTCGTCCAGCAGGACGTGCTCGGAACGCCCCCGCATCAGCAGCAGGACGAAGGGGTCCTGGTCGAGCAGCCTCGCCATCTGGTAGCAGAGGGCGGCCGTGTGTCCGCAGTGGTCCCAGGCGTCGCAGTCGCACTCCGCCTCCAGGTCGCCGAGCCCCGGCAGTAGTTCGATCCCGGCAGCCGCCGCGTCCTCCACGAGATGCGGCGGCATGTCGCGGTCGAGCAGCGCGGCAACGTGCCCGGCACGCTCCGCGGCCATGTCCAGGAAGCGGTCCCACTGTTCGTCGGACAGTTCCTGGAGCAGCACGTCCGCGCGACGGGCGGTGCGGTCGCGGTCCTGGACCACGGCCGTGATGCGCCCGGGGCGGACCGACACGGCACCCACGGCACCCGCACGTGCCAGCCTGCGGCCCGTCTTCACCTGCCCCGCGTCCAACGCCGCGTCCTCCAGGGCCTTGAGCCATGCCAGGCCCCACCACGTCCGCGCGAAGCCCCGCCCGTGCGCGGGCGGCAGCGCGGCGAACGTGCGTTCCTCGTCACGGTCCTTCATCGTGCGCCCCCTCGCAGTTCCACCAGGTCGGCCAGTTCCGCGTCCGTCAGTTCCGTGAGCGCGGCCTCACCGGAGCCCAGGACGGCGTCGGCCAGTTGCTGTTTGTGCCGCAGCATGTCGGCGATCCGGTCCTCCACGGTCCCCTCGGTGATGAGCCGGTGCACCTGGACGGGGCGGCTCTGCCCGATGCGGTACGCGCGGTCCGTGGCCTGGGCTTCCACGGCTGGGTTCCACCAGCGGTCGTAGTGCACGACGTGTTCGGCCCGCGTGAGGTTCAACCCCGTGCCGGCGGCCTTCAACGACAGCAGGAAGACCGGGATCTCACCTTCCTGGAAGCGCTCCACCATCACTTCGCGCTCGGTCACGGGTGTTCCCCCGTGCAGGAACAGCGTCGGCACACCGCGCGTCGCCAGATGACGCTCGATCAGGCGGGCCATCTGCACGTACTGGGTGAAGACCAGGACGCTCGCATCCTCGGAGAGGATCGTGTCGAGCAGCTCGTCCAGCAACTCCAGCTTCCCCGACCTGCCGGGAATCCTGGGCTGTGCTTCCTTGAGGAACTGCGCCGGATGGTTGCAGATCTGCTTCAGCCCCGTGAGCAGCTTCATGACCAGACCGCGCCGTGCGACGCCGTCCGCCTCCGAGATCTCCGCGAGGGTCTCGCGCACCACGGCCTCGTACAGGCCGGCCTGCTCCTTGGTCAGTGCCACGGCGCGGTCCGTCTCCGTCTTCGGCGGCAGCTCGGGCGCGATGCCCGGGTCCGACTTGCGGCGACGCAGCAGGAACGGTCCCACGAGGCGGGCGAGCCGCTCGGCCGCCGCGGGGTCCAGACCGCCCTCGACCGCCTGCGCGTACCGCGTGCGGAAGGCGCCGAGCGGCCCGAGCAGGCCGGGTGTCGTCCAGTCGAGGATCGCCCACAGTTCCGAGAGGTTGTTCTCCACGGGAGTGCCGGTGAGCGCCACGCGCGCGCGTGCGCCGATCGTGCGCAGCGCTCGCGCCGTGGCCGAGTAGGGGTTCTTCACGTGCTGGGCCTCGTCCGCGACCACCATCCCCCACGGCACCTCGGCCATACGCGGTGCGTCGAGCCGCATCGTGCCGTACGTCGTGAGGACGAACTCGCCGTCGGACAGGCCTTCCAGGGAGCGCCTGGAACCGTGGAAGCGGCGTACGGGGGTGCCAGGAGCGAACTTCTCGATCTCGCGCTGCCAGTTGCCCATCAAGGAGGCGGGGCAGACCACCAGTGAGGGTCCCGCGGTCGACTCGGCCGTCTGCCGGTGAAGGTGAAGGGCGATCAGCGTGATGGTCTTGCCCAGGCCCATGTCGTCGGCGAGACAGCCGCCCAGGCCCAGGGAGGTCATCCGGGCGAGCCAGTTGAGCCCCCGTGCCTGATAGTCGCGCAGCGTCGCGTCCAGCGCGGCGGGCTGCCCGACCGGCTCCTGGCCCTCGGGGTCCGCCAGCCGCACCCGCAGAGCCGCCAGCCATCCCGTCGGGCGTACGTCGACCCTGCGCCCGTCGACCTCCGTGGAGCCCGTCAGTGCCGCGCTCAGCGCGTCGATGGGCGTGACCTTCCGGTCCTGCCGGGCCCGGGCGCGTCGCACCTCCTGGGGATCCACGAGGACCCACTGGTCGCGCAGTCGCACGACGGGCCGGTTCGCCTCGGCCAGTCGGTCCAGTTCCGCGCGGGTGAGCTGCTGATCGCCCAGCGCGAACCACCAGTCGAAGGCGAGCATGGCGTCGGCGGACAGGAACGAGGGAGTGTCCGACCCTGCCTTCCCGGGGCCGCCGCCCGTGTTCCGGGCGGTGTCGCCGGCACCGTCCGCGTCGTCCGGCGGGCCGATGACCGCGCCGGTCGTCAGCTTTCGTGACAGTCCCTTCGGCCAGTGCACTTCGACACCCGCCGACGCCAGGCCGCGGGAGCCTTCGCCGAGGAGCTCGGTGATCTCCTCATCGGCGAGTTCCACGGCGTCCGGCACGGCCGCCGAGAGCAGCGGAGCCAGCGGTGTCCAGACGCGGGCGGCGCGACGCAGCCCGAGCAGGGCGTCCATCCGCGCGCGCGGGCCGAATCCGGTGGACCCCGACCACACGTCGGCGGCGTCCGCGACGAGAGCCGGATCGCTCACGCCGTGCAACTGCAGGACGGCACGGAACACCAGCCGCGCGTCCTCGGGAGCGTCCGGCTCCAGCCCCGGCACCTCGACGCGCAGAGAGATGCGTACGTCCGAGTCGTGCACGGCTGTGACGTCGTCGAGCCAGGCACGGTGTTGGGGCACGCGCTGCGGCTGCGGCGCCGCGAAGGCCGGTCCGCCCGCGGCGAGCGGCGCCGCCGCCGAGCGGGGCAGCCCATCGGCGACCGCGTCCAGGAACGCGCGCAACAGACGTTCCGGATCGGGCAGCCGCCACGGTTCGACGTCGTCCAGGGGGATCGCGTGCGCCACGGGCGGCATGGCGGCGGCAAACTCGCGGACGCGCTCCATGTCCTGGGCGCGCAGCGGACCCGCGCGCCACGCGTCGTGGTCGCCGGGAGTCAGGCCGGGCAGCAGCAGTCCGCGTGCGGCGAACTGGAGGGCGAGCACGGCCGCGGCGCTCCAGAAAGAGGCGGACCGGTGCGCCCCGGCGACGGCACGCGCGCGCGTGAGCACCGGCAGAGCGGCCCGCACCGGCAGCAGCACGGCGGGCACGGTCACACGCTCGACGCTCTCCTCGCCCAGCAGCACGACCGTCAGGTCCTCGGGGGAGCCGGACGCCACGGCGGGAGGGGAGTCGCCCTCCGGGCACCAGAACGCGACGCGGCTGGTCCGGGGCGGATCGGCCGGCACGAACACGGCACAACAGCGGGCCAGTTCGGCGATCTCGGCGGGAGTCGCCGCGGGAATCCTGTGCTCGACGATGACGCATTCCTCAAATTTGACTACCGGGTCGGGTCGCCGAGGGTACAGCACTCCGGGGTGCGGGGTGCGGGGTGCGGGGTGCGGGGTGCGGCGGGCGAGGTGGCTGGTGGCGAGTGGCTGGCGACGCTCACGGCGCTGACGGCGCGGTCATGACGTGGACCACCGGGCTCGGGGATGTTGCCAGCCCCCTGAGGATACGAACTCGCCCACCGGCAGATCAGGTGGGGTGGAGTCCTCATCGGCGACACCGATGAACAGCCATCCGGGCCATGCCCTGACCGGCACGTCGATCCGACGCGCGGCACCAGGCTGTATCAGGCAGCCGTCCGGCACCGCGTGGTGCACGACGTTGCCGACCAGCTCCGAGACGACGAGCCGGGCATCGTCGACCATGTGGCCGAACCCCCAGTCCTGGAGGCAGCCGCTCACCATGGTGCGCGTGGCGAACACGGTGCGTGAGGACTCGTCGAAGAGCGTCAGCGCTCACTGCTGTCGCGACTCCGGCCCGGCCGGGCATAACGACAGCGACATGCCTGCCCTGCAACTCCTCCATGCCGGGGCCTCGCGGCGTTCACCATCCTTGAGGGGCAGTGCTGCCGACGGCCTCCGCCGTCGGCAGCACTGCTACAAGGGCCTGTATGTCAGATCGTGTCCGCGTCGATCACGAAGCGGTAACGCACGTCGCCTTCCAGCAGTCGTTTGTACGCCTCGTTGATCCGCTCGGCACGGATCAGCTCGATCTCAGCACCGAATCCGTGCTTGGCGCAGAAGTCCAGCATCTCCTGAGTCTCCGCGATGCCGCCGATCGATGAACCGGCGAGGGACTTTCGGCCGATGATCACGGAGAAGAGGTTGAGAGAGATCGGCTCCTCGGGAATGCCTACGTTCACCAGAACGCCGTCGGTCTTCAGCAGGGACAGGTAGGCGGCGAAGTCGAGTGGCGCCGAGACAGTGGAGAGGACAAGGTCGAAGGTGCCCTTCAGATCCTCGAAGGTCTGCGGGTCGCTGGTGGCGCGGTAGTGGTCCGCTCCCAGCTTCAGGCCGTCGTCCTGCTTGCGCAGGGACTGCGAGAGGACTGTCACTTCGGCGCCGAGGAAATGGGCGATTTTCACGGCCAGGTGGCCAAGGCCTCCCATGCCCAGGACTGCCACCTTCACGCCGGGGCCGGCTCCGAAGTGCCGAAGTGGTGAGTAGGTGGTGATACCGGCGCACAGCAGCGGCGCGGCGACGTCGAGGGGGAGTGCGTCGGGTATGCGGACCACGTAGTTCTCGTCGACGACAATGACCCGGGAGTAGCCGCCGTAGGTGGGTCGGCCGTCCTTGCCGATCGCGTTGTACGTGCCGACCATCCCGCCACGCGTGCAGTACTGCTCGTTGCCGGCCTTGCAGTTTTCGCAGGTGCGGCAGGAGTCGACCATGCAGCCGACGCCCACACGGTCGCCCACCCGGAACTTGGTGACGCCGGGGCCGACTTCGGAGACGATGCCTGCGATCTCGTGGCCCGGCACCATCGGGAAGATGGACTTGCCCCAGCCCTCGTCGACCTGGTGGATGTCGGAGTGACAGATGCCGACATACTTGATATCGATCTGAATGTCGAACTCGCCCACTGCACGGCGTTCGATGGTGGTGCGCTCCAGCCGAGACTTGGGAGCGAGCGCGGCATAGGCCGTTGTGATGGTAGTCATCTGAGATTCCCTGGAATTTAGAGGTTGCCGACAGCCGAATGGCGCGAGACCTGGTCACGGCTACGCCGATCCGGCGGCCGGGTGGAACAGAGCAATCGAGAAGCGGCAGCACGTGGGCCCTCAGTCGGGCCCGGAACCGTACGCGCGCAGAACTCGGCCCCCCACCCGGGTGTGAAGCGAGGCTGGATCCCATCCGCCACGACGACCGGATGGGACGCCAGGCTCAAATGGCACTGAAATCGTCACGTTTTCAGTGCCGCTCTCGCGAAGATTCTGCTTACACGGCCGTTGCGGCGAGAGACAGTTCCCACAGACGCTCGGCGGCGTCCGGGTCGACCGCGTACGGGGCTACGCCGCCGGGGGACTTCCCTACGGCCTCGGCCGACAGCTTCTCCCCCTCATTGTTGTCCTCGAAGTAGCGGCCGCCGATTCCTTCCAGCTGGGGTGAGGTCGCGACCAGGATGCTCGTCGCGGAGCCCTGAGCGACCGACTTGAACCGGAACGGCGCGCCCTGGAAAGTGCCGAATTCCCCGGCCGCCGCGGCTTCGCGCAGCTGTGTGAGTTGTTCCGGCTCCATGTGGCGAGTCAGGTTCGTCCCCAGGATCACGCCGGGGTGGACGGCGTTGGCGGTGATCCCGTCGGCTGCCCAGCGGTTGGTCGCCCCGACCGCGAAGAGGATGTTGGCGGTCTTGGACTGCCCGTAACCGAGTCGCGGGTCGTAGGGGCGGGAGGTGAAGTTGATGTCGTCGAACTCGACAGGTGAGGCATGGTGGCCGCGGGAGCTCAGCGACACGATGCGCGCGTTGCCGGCCGCCGCGAGCGCGTCGTGCAGGCCGACGGCGAGCGCGAAGTGGCCGAGATGGTTGGACGCGAACTGCAGCTCCCAGCCATCCGGTGTGCGATCGAGTGTGGGCAGCTGCATCACACCGGCGTTGTTGACGAGGATGTGCAGGGGCCCCGTCCAGGTGCTTGTGAAGGCGGCGATCGACGCCTTGTCCACGAGGTCGAGCCGGCCGACATGGACAGCGTCGTTGCCGGTGGCTCTGCGTATGTCGGCCGCGGCCCGCTCGCCGGCGTCCGTGTCGCGGACCGCGAGGGTGACCGACGCGCCGGCGCCGGCGAGAGCGCGCGCGGTCTCGGTACCGAGACCCGAAGCGGCGCCGGTGACGACTGCGCGCTTGCCGGAAAGGTCGACACCTTCAACGACCTCGGCGGCCGTCGACTCTTCTCCGAAGGGGGTGCGGATGCGCTGGGTGGATGTCATGACCTCAAGTCCTAGTCAGTCGGGTAATCAGGGATGCGAAGCTCGGTAGATTTGGGTTCAGATTGCATCTCGGCGGCTCCGGCAAATGGTGCGCCCATTCGCCAGAGAGACGATGACTCAAGCCAGCGGCCGAAGAGTTCTAATCCCAAGGATCGGATCCGTTACCCGACCGTTATTCTAGCGGGCTATCGAGGTCAGCCAGTACCGGATCTATCTGGCGCACGGTGCGCCTCGGGGGGTGTGATTTTGTGTCAGCCGCAGTAGGAGGTCATACCTAATACGTAAGAGGAAACGGGTCTTTGTCATTTCTGCACCGATAGAGGAAAATGCTTTCGTTGCCGGAGCAACTGTCTGGCGTGCAGAATTGAAGAAACTCCGCATTCAGAGGTCGGCCAGCCGTCGCGGCGACGTCATGGCCACCGGGCATCGGCGAGGGCATCGCAGGCATCGCCCCGTGGCAGCCGCCGGCGGCGGTGGCCGGAGCACCATGCATGAGGAAGAGGCCGAACAGGACCGCGCATACCGCGAGCACACGGGTTACGCCTGCCTGCCCACCGCCCACAGCGGTTTCCCTTCCTTGCGCGCCGACCGCGTACGATCCCGCTCGGCCGATACCCGGGCAGGGGTTATCTCAAGTGGCGCCTCAGTTGAGGCCTGCCAAATGCTGCGGGCTGGTGCCACACGGGTCCCTCTCCACCCATCGGGCCGGGGCCTGAGGGCGTAGAACAACTCATGTTTCAGCCACGTGGAGCACATCCCACCGTCGAGCCCAGGACGCACTCGGCGACGAACCCCTGCGAGCCTCCTTCCCGCTCAGGAAAGGAGGCTCGCAGGGTCGTACAGGTCACGCAGAAACCGAGCCGGGCCTCAGACCCGCTCCACCTCGTACACGATGTGGAGCGAACCCTCTGGGCACGGCAAGGGCGCCCGGAGGGGTGATGGCAGCGCCGACGGGCGACTGGGCAAGACGCCGACCGCGGACAGTGCGGCCGTCCCCTCGTCCTCGCTCGCCCCCGCCAGCGCCTCGATCACCCGATCGAGTGCCCCGCTCACACCAGTGAGAGTGACCGCTCGCGGCCGGCGTCGAACCAGCGTTTCTTGACCGTCAGAGGCAACAACTTCTTGCCGGTCGGGCCGATTTGTACGGCCGTATCCATCTGCGGGCAGATGCCACAGTTGAAGCATGGGTGCCAGGGACAGGCCTGCACCTCGATCTCATCAAGGGCATCCGTCCCGCTCCAGCCACACCGCGCGCACCCCCGAGACCTCAGCCAAAGGGCTACATTCATCAAGGTGTTGCCACCGGCACCCGAGCGGCGCCACCGTCATTACGGACGCTTGTGTGTGCCGGATCGGACTGCGCTCGCAGGCATCATGTACGTCCTGCGGACTGGTGCCGCCTGGCGTCGCGTTCCCGCAGAGACCGTGGGCTGCTTCGGGGTGACAGCCTGGCACCGGCTGCGGGACTGGGTTGAAGCCGGCGTCTGGGCCCGCCTGCTGGCCGCGGTTCATCGATCCGGGGCCTGAGTGGGCGCCCCCGACGCAGGCCTCGACGGTTGTACGCCGACCGCGGCTACGACTTCGGCAAGTACCACCGTCTGTTGTGGAAGCGCGGCATCAAGTCGATGATCGCCCGCCGTGGCATCGCCCACGGTTCCGGCCTGGGCGAGGTCCGCCGGGTGGCCGAGCGCACTTTCGCCTGGCTGCACGGGTTCCGGGACCTGCGTCGCCAGCCGCCGGCCGAGCGGGCCGTGGAGGCCCTGCTCCTGGCCGCCCACGTCGTCGCCTGTGCCACCTTGCTGCTGACCTCCATGTCCCCGGGCAAGGCTCTCGCCTTCGCCGCCGTCCACCAGGCACTGTTCGGCCTCCACCTGGGCCTGTCCTTCGCGCCCAACCACAAGGGCAAGGAGATGCCCGACCCCGACGGTGAACGCTGGGGGCATCTGCGTCGCCAGGTACTGACCTCACGCAATGTCCGGGGCGGCGCCCTGACGGACTGGTTCCTCGGCGGCCTGAACTACCAGATCTAGCACCACCTGTTCCCCAGCATGCCGCGCCCCCATCTCCGTCTCGTCCAGCCCCTGGTGCGCGCGCACCAGGGGGAGTTGGGTATCCCCTACGCGGAGACCGGGCTCGTCGACTCCTACCGGCAGGCCCTGCGCCACATGCACGAGGTGGGTGAGCCCCTCAGGGTCGAGTAAGGGGCACACCTCAGGGACGTATCAGGGTCGCGGTCCGGAACCGTCGGGCACGGGGACCCGTTCTCAGAACAGAGAGCGGCAGCAGCCGCGGAGGAGGCGACACACATGTCGAAGAACGCGAAGATCGCCGCAGGAGGCGTGGCGGTCGGCCTGATCCTGCTGATCTGGGTGCCCTGGTGGGTCGCCTTCCTGATAGTGCTGGGCGTCCCCGCCGCCGCGTACCTTGCGCTGGACCCCTCGCAGCGGCGCAGGCTGCGCCGCGTCACGCGCAAGGAGCTCGGCCGCTGAGACGTCACCGACGCCGTGCGTCGCCCTCCAGCGCGCAGGAGCCGACCACGTCCGCGCCCGCGGGCCTGCCGACGGTACGGTCCGCGGGCGGCCGGACGCCCCGCTCCACCCAGGCGGTCAGCGCGTCGAACGAGGACCGGTAGCAGGGCAGGATCGGCCGCAGCCGGTCCGGGTAGGTGTCGTACAGCCCGTCGACATGCGTGCCGCCCTCGATCACGTAGTAGCGGTGCAGCCTTCCCCGGCCCTGCTCGTCGATCATCCGCGCGTACACGTCGGAGTCGGCCGCCTCGGGCAGCAGTGCGTCCAGGTCGCCGTGCAGCGTGATCATGGGCTTGCCGATCCGTCCGGACAGGGCGACCCGGGCCACGGCGCGGTGGACGGACGCCGGCCGTGCGGCGAAGTCGTACGCGGCGTCGGAGGCGCACGGCGCCAGGATCTGTTCGGCGGAGGACCCGGCCGAGACGCCCGGGCAGTCGACGTCGTACGAAGGGTCGAACTCGGCCCGGTAGATCTTCTGTGTCACCCCCCAGTAGGCCTTCTCGTGGTACGGCCACAGGAACTCGGAGCCGTGGGCGAACCCCGCGTCGTACAGGGCCTCGTCGCCCGCCGAGCCGAGCGTCCGCGCCACAGCGGCCGGCAGCGAGGTGAGCAGGTTCGGCCCGTGCGCGGTCCACAGCGCGCCCTCCCAGTCGACGCCGCCGTCGTACAGCTCCGGGTGGTTCTCGAGCTGCCACCGGGTGAGGTAGCCGCCGTTGGAGATGCCCGTCATGTACGTGCGTCGGGGTGCGTGGCCGTAGCGTTGAGTGACGACCTTCCGGGCGGCGCGGGTGAGCTGTGTCGTCCGCGCGTTCCATTCGGCGACGGCGTCACCGGGCCGCTTCCCGTCGCGGTAGAAGTCGGCTCCGTTGTTGCCCTTGTCGGTGGCGGCGTACGCGTATCCCTGGGCGAGCACCTGGTCGGATATGGCCGTGTCGGTCGCGTACTGCTTGCGTGTGCCGGGCGCGCCGGTGACCACCAGACCGCCGTTCCAGTGGTCGGGCAGCCGGATCACGAACTGCGCGTCGTGCTGCCAGCCGTGCGTGGCGTTGAAGTGCGAACTGTCGGGGAAGTACCCGTCGATCTGCACGCCGGGCACCCCGGACGGATTGCGCGTGCCCTTGGCCGTCAGTCCCGCCTGATCGGCCATGTCCGTGTACGGGGTCCCGGCGAGGCCCGAGGTGGTCAGGTCGGCCAGGCACGCACTCTGCTGATGGGCCGCACCGGGCACCGTGGCCCTCTCCTGCCGCGCACAGTGCCCCGCGCCGCCGTCGGCCGATGCGGAACCGGGCACGGTCAACACCATCAGAGCTGCGGCGAACAGGGGGACACCACGAGACACATGCATGACCGGCCTCCGAGACAGGGCGCGAGAGCTGAAGGGGAGCGAAGCGCTGCCTCATGGTGCGGAACAGTCCCCGGCTCGACCATGGGGTCGGACCACATGGAACGGACGCCGCATATGGAGAAATAGGCCGGTCCGAAAGCCCGTTGGGCTACCGACCGGGGGCGCGGAAGGGCACCTGTCGACGGGCGGCCTCGTCGATCTCGTCCAGCGTGAGGAGGGGAGTGGCCCGGGTGTGGAGGGCGCCGCTGGCCTTGACGGTGAGGCTCGCGGCGGCCATGGAGACCGGGTCGGGGAAGTCGACGATGATCACGATGTCGTCCTGCCCGAAGGCGAAATACATGGCCTCGACCGTCCCGCCGAGACCGGTCACCACCTGGTCCACGGCGGCGCGGCGGCCGCTCGCGCCTTCGTCGAGCAGACCCTTCGTGCCCTCGGGCGTGTAGGTGGCCTGAATGAGGAACTTCGGCATGGGGACGCTTCCTGTCCGTCGACGGTCCGATACGCAGAGTGGGCTTCCCGCTGGGGCGGGAGCGCCACGTGCCGAGCGGCCGGATTCACCCGTTGGAAGCGCGACCTGTTACCGCTGATGAAGTGTCACCCAGGGGCACTGCGAGGGCTCCTGTGGGCAGCAGCCGACGGTTGTACCCACACGTGGGGCCAGGCGTGTGAAGCGGCGAAGTGCTTGCTCCGGACAGCGTTCCTCCGACAGGGCCGTCAACGACCCCTCGCGTCCGGGCCACCCTTCGGGCTGGATTCGTGGCCCGGCCGCACCGGGCGTAACGTGGAGTTGTACGAGCGCAGGCGCAGGGCACCTGGTGGGGGCCGCCGGTGGCCAAGGTCCTCCGGACGGTCGCATGCCGTGCTCGCGTCCACCCCGCGCTCCCTCGGCCGGGCCGAACCGGCCGGCGTCGCACGCAGCCGGCCGCACAGTGTGGGCATGCAGGACTGCGGTCCCGCGCCGCATCCGGGCCCCCGAGGGAATCACCCTTCCGACCGAAGGCCACACCCATGCGCACCACCACACGAATACGTCGTCTCTGCGCCGCCACCTGCGCGGCACCCCTTCTGGTGCTCGCCGGAGCAGCCGGCGCCGGTGCCGCCACGGCCACCGTGCCGGCGAACACACCGAACGTCCTCCAGGCCACGCCCAGCGAGATCCTCGGTCTGGTCAACGCCGAACGTGCGAAGGCAAACTGCCCCGCCCTCAAGGAGAACGGCGATCTCACCAAGGCCGCCCAGGTCTTCGCGGACGACGCGGCGAAGAACAACCTGACGAACCACACCGGTTCCGACGGCTCCAGCGCCTCGCAGCGGGTCAAGGACACGGGCTACAAGGTGAACGAGTCCATCGGTGTCGGCGAGAACATGGCTTGGGGCAGCTCCACCGACGCCAAGACCATCGTCGACGGCTGGATCAAGAGCCCCGGCCACCACGGCAACATGGTCAATTGCAGCTACGTCGACACCGGCGTCGCCGTCAGCGGCAAGTACGCGGTGCAGGTCTTCGCATCGCCCGCGTGACACCGATTACCTGACGGACAGTGATCCGTGCGACGGGCACGGCCGGGCTCCGACCGGGTGGGCGGAGCCCGGCAACCGTCATGACCCGGGAAGCCGGTGCGCCGCCGAGTAGGCGTGGCCGTCGGCGCTGAAACGCCGCCGTGTCGACCGGGATTCGACAGCGGCTCGGGCCCGCCCACGTGGTAGCGACGCGGGACGCCTCGGTGACCAGGGCACAGATCCACGAAAACCCGTTGCGCACTTGATCACTCGTCCCCGACGATGACCGGCATGAAGCATGGAAAGGAGGCCCAGCGGCTCCAGGGTGAGCGCTGATGGCCGAACACGAGGCGTCCCAGACGCCGCAGTCCCCGTCCAACATGCCCCACACGCCGCCGGCGCCGCTGACGCCCGCCTGGCTGAGGGCTCACTTCGACCCCCTGCCCTTCCCGGCACGTATGGGCGCCCTCGCGCGCTACGCCCGCACGCTGGCTCCGCACGCGTACGCATCGCTCCAGCAGGCTCTCGACGCCGGAGACCCCGGCGAACGGCACACCGGTCTCTTCCTCGCCGTAGCACGTCGGGACCTCGACCGGGTGACCGACGCCCTCATGGATCCGCTGCTGGGACGTCGTGCACGCTCGGCCGCGCTTCGGCTGCCCGTTCCCGAACACGCTCTGGAACGCCTCGCCCTGAGCGACATCAGGGCGATCCGCCACGACACCTACCGGCTCCTCAGGCTCAGCCGCCGACATTCGCTCGCCGCGCGGCTGCTGCCCCGGGTGCATGAGCGCCACGGTGACCCCGAGGCGGCCCTCCTGCTGCCCGCCTGCCCGGCCGCGACCGTGTTCGCGTGGCTGCCCCGGCTCGACGCACCGATCGGGGCTCTCAATTCACTGGCCCGCACGGCGCCCGGAGCCGTGGCGGAACACCTCGCCGGACGCTGGGAACGCGGAACACCCCGCGAAGCCGGGACCATTGCGCTCCGGCATCGGGCGGTCGCCTCCGTCGCCGCCGGACGAGATCCGTCCGCGGCCCTGACCCTTCTGGAGCGGGCACCCGACCTCCTCACCCCACCGGCCGTCGTCGCGGCCCTCCTCCGCCCCGCCGACGCGCTCGCGGTGCTGCGCGCGGCCCGGCCACGGACCGACGGACAGCCCCGGGAATACCCGATTCCCGCCGGGCCGCTGCCGCCGTCTCAACTCAGGGCCCTGAAGGACCTGGCCGTCGACGACCTCGTCACGCTGGCCGAACACCTGCCGGCCACCGGCAGTCGTGAGCGAGCACCGGGCCGCCGCGAAGTGGCGGCCGATGGACTGCTGCAACTCCTGGCGCCCGCCGAGCGGTTGCGCATCGTGGAGAGCCGCACGGTGGCGCGCGGCCGACTGCGCGGGGCAGCGCTCACCACGCTGGCGGCCCTCGCCCCCGGCGACCGCGCGGACCTGCTCACCCCCTGGCTGCGGCGTCAGCCGAGATCTCCCTGGCAAGCAGCTCGCCTGGTGGCCGTCCTGCCCCTCGCCCAGGGCGAACCGCTCCTGCGCGAGCTCGCCGCCGACCACGTGGCCCACCATCGTGCCCTGGCCTGGCCGGCCCTGTTGGCCTGTGCCGAACTCGAAGGCGACGCGGACCGGTTCGCGCGGATCGCGCGTGACTGTGAACGGGCCTGGCACGACCAGGACGAGGTGCGCCGCGCGGCCCTCCAGCAACTCGCCGGAGCAGCGCCCCACCTGCTCACCGCTCTGCCCGAACAGGTCCTGCGCGACGCCGTCCTGACCACGGTGCAGTCCCGCGACTCCACGAGCGCCTCGCTGTCCGCGGCCGCACGGCTGGCGCGGCGCGTCGCTGAGCGCGCCGCCGCCACAGGCCGTCACGAACGGGCCGCGTCCGCGGTCGAACTGCTCGGCCAGGTCGTCTCCGCGGACCGGTACACGGGATCTGTGGCGCCCCTCCACATCGACGAAGAAGCCGCCCGGACCCTGTGGTCCGCCGTGTCTCCGACCGTTGCGCACCGTGCCGAACTGAGCACCGTGCTGGCGGAACTCCTCGGGCACCACCTCGCCGCGCTGCCCGGCCTCGAAGCACAGGTGCACCGGACCGCGCTCGAAGCGGACGATCCGGCACTCGCGGCCCGCGCCGCTGCCGCCTGGGTGCGATCACCACGCACGAGGGAGCAGCGGTGCGGCGAACTGATCGCGGCGGACGCGACGTTCGCGACCGTGCCGGTCGTCCTGGGCACCATCGCGGCGCGCCGCACCGATCTGCTCGATCCCGTCCTCACCGCCGCTCTCGGACGGTTCTCCGGCCGGGCGCGCCCCCGTGCCACGGCCTGGGCGCCCGGTCTGCGCGCCGGAGTCGTCGGCCGGTGGCTCCCCCGCCAGCGGGAACAGTGGGAAGAGCACCACGCGCGCGTGGCCGCGGACGAGGCCGCAGCGCTGCGCTCCAGGGCCGACGCGGCAGCCCTGCTCCGCGACCACGGACGGCTCACGGCGCTGGCCGAGAACGCCCCGCAACCGGTGGCGGCCGCGGCCCTCGCGGCGCTGGCCGAGGGACCCGGCATCGAGTCGAGCGAGGACCTCCGCGACGTCCTTCTGCGGCACGCGGCGGCCGGCGGTGTCCGAGGACGGGCCGCGATGGCCTCGCTCCGGCGGCTCCTGGGACGGCTTCCCGACCGCGAGACCGTGCCCCTGCTCGCACCGGTGGCGGCCGCGACCG
The DNA here is from genome assembly GCF_055558435.1 of Streptomyces sp. NPDC025784. NCBI lineage: Bacteria > Bacillati > Actinomycetota > Actinomycetes > Kitasatosporales > Streptomycetaceae > Streptomyces > Streptomyces sp. NPDC025784. Next base: position 98,194 of record NZ_JBVHMN010000010.1, on the reverse strand, counting down.
GTGCCCCGGTAGGGACCCGCAAGGAGGCCGCCCGGGTGCTGGGCACTCTCCCTGGGGAGGACGCTTTCGAAGCGCTGGTGGCGGCATGGGACGTGCCGGGGCAGCATCCCGACGTCCGCGCCGTGCTGGCCCGCGGCCTCCTCACGAGGGTCGACCGGCCGGATGTGGCCCGCCGCCTCGTCGAGGCGGCGGGCAAGGCCGCCGTGCGGGACGCCGTCGTGCACGCGCGCGTGGGCGTCGTGCGCGTCGCTAGCCGTGAGGCGTACGCGGCCCTTCTGGCGCGACTCGTCGAGACGGGTGACGAGGAGACGGTCGTCGCCGCGTGCCGTGCGCTGCCCGTGTGGCTGCCACCAGATGCCCGCGACGCCATGAAAGTGCTCCTCGACGCCTTCACCGCCCCGGAAAGGCCCCGCAGGGTGTGGGAAACAGCCGCTCGGCAGTTGGCGTTGCTCACCCCGGGGCCGACGATCGAAGGCCTGCTGTGCGACGCCTTCGACGTCCTGAGGGAACGTGCCCGGTCCCTGGATCCCGGGGGCCGTGCCGATGCCCTGAGACGGCTGCACGAGTGCTCCGACGTCCTGCAGCCGGGTCGCGGCGCGGCACAGACCTTCGCCGTCGCCGACACGCTCGCGGACACCCTCGAAGCCGTGGGGCTCCACGCGGATGCCGCGCGCCTCAGCTGGCACGCGGCCATGACCTGCTTGCGACAGGGCGACTACGAGGAACACCGGTGGGAACGCCTGTTGCGACTGTACGAGGAACGGCCCGAGCGCCTGGGGTCCATGGAGCACCTGTCCATGGACGTCGGCCGTCCCCGTGTGAACGCGGCGCTGCTCGCGGCCGTGCGGACCGTCCGAGCTCGCCGGAGGCCCTCGTGCGGACCGCTCGCGCTCGCGCTGGTCGGCATGGGAGGCCGGGGATCTCGCTGGAGTGAACCCTGGCGGGCCGAGCTCGACGCCCTGCGCGCCCATGAGGACCGCGAGACGGCCGTGAGCGCGCTCCTCGTGGACCCGGACGAGTACCGCTGAGGGCAGCGCCGCCGGGCGAGGCCGTGCGTCACGGGGTGTGGCCCGGCGCGCGGCAACCCGGCGGTACTCGTCCGGGGCGTGGCTGCTCAGCTGGGGCGTACGGCCATCTTGTCGAGCGCCTCCAGGAGCCCGGGCAGCTCCGGACCGCGACCGACGGGCAGGACCTCGCCCGGCTCCTCGTCGAGGAGGACGAACGCGATGTCGTCGGTCCTGGCGACCAGCGACCAGCCGGGGCCGTCGGCTCGCAGGGTGCGGGCGTCGCCCGTGGCGAAGGACGAGCGGACCCGGCCGAGCGGCGGCGGTGTGTCCACGTAGGCGCGGGCCTCGGCGAGGACCCGCCGGACACCACTGCGCGGCTCTCCGGAACCGGCGCCGTCCTCCTTCGAGGTGGTCCCGGCTTCCCTCTCGGAGGCCGCACCCTCGGAGGTCTCCGAGGGTGCGCCTGCGTCCTTCGACGCCTCGTCTCCGGGCTGCACGAAGTCGCCGTCGTCGATCTGCTCGCGCCAGGTCGCCCACTGGAGGGCGATCTCGTCGGCACCGAGACGCCGCTGCGCCGGCCCCCACGTCGCCGTGTCCGGCGGAGCCAGGGGAGGCAGGTCCGTGAGCTCAGGCGACGGATCGTGCGGAGCGGGCACCCCGGGGGCCGCCACCGCCACGTCGAGCGGCCAGCCCGGCAGGGCGGCGACGACCGTGCGTTCGTCAGGGGAGAGTTCCTGCTCCATGCCGCAGTCCCAGGCGGCGATGGCGACGGCGACCAGCGACACGTCGTCGACGACGACCGTCCACCTGGCGCCCTCACCGTCCTGGCCGAGCACCAGACCGTATCCGTCGGCGAGCGGCGCGAGATCGAGCGCGGCGCAGGCCTCCGGGTAGTCGTCGCCCAGCACGCTGGGGAACTTCGCCGGTGTCAGCAACACCGCCGTCAGCACATACAGTGCGTCGTCGTCCCCGGTGGCGACGGCTTCGTCGTCCGTCCCGGCCATCCCAGCCTCCCGATCGCTACGTCCGTCGGCGCACCCTAATGCGACCGGAACCCGCTTGTCACGGGTCCCCGACACACGCGGAGCTGCAGTTTTCCGGCTGGACAGGGGCGAAACGGCCGTCCGGGTAACCGCGGGTCACACCGCGGGCAGCCCGAGGAGCGTACGGGCGACCGTCCGCGGCGATTCGTCGCGCTCCCGAGCCAAGGCGATCACGGCACGGCACGCCAATTCGTTCACCCCGAACGACAGCGCCTCCGGAGACACCCATCCCGCCGCCTCGTCGATCCGGTCCTGGTCGTCCTCCGCGCACGCCGACACGTATGCCGCGGCCGCTTCGAAGAGATTGTGCGCGCGCCTCTCGGCGGCGGGCGCCGTGGGCCTGGACTCTCCGTTCCGCTCGGCCGTCTTCTTGCCCCAGGTCTTGCGGAGTCTGCCGAACATGCCGGACATCGGGCCACCTTCCCCCAGTGCGGTTGCCATCGTCGACTGCTCATCTGCTGCTGTTCAACGTAGAGTTGAAGTCCCGGCGGCAGAAGGGGGGAACGGCCGTGACGTTGCGCCGATCACCCGCTGCCGGCGCCGAGTGAGGCGATGGTCTCCCGCAGCCAAGCCAGCTCGGCCTCACTCGTGGCGCGGGCGATCGTGAGGATGCCGCGCCGGAAGGGGTCGTCGAACTCCTCGGCGCGCAGCGGCCGGTCGCCCTCGTAGAAGAAGCTCGCGGGCTCCTCCAGGAAGGCGAGCCGACGGCGCAGCACGGTGGCCTGCGCCCCGGGGTCCTCCAGGTGCCGGAGGAACGCGAGCACGGTGAACCAGCGGTTCTCGTCGGTGATGTCGCTCCGCGACGGTTCCGCGAGTCGTCGCCGCAGTTCGCGACGGCCCTCCTCGGTGAGGGTCAGTTCATGGCGCGGAGCGGCGACCGATCCGGGGCGGGTCGCCCGCTCCAGCAGCTCCGCCTTCTCCAGCCGCTTGATGGCCGGATACAGCGTGCTCTCGGCCACGGGCTTCACATGCCCGGTCAGCGCGGTGATGCGCTTGCGCAGCTCATAGCCGTGCAGCGGGGCGTCGTACAGAAAACCGAGGATGGCCAACTCAAGCATGGCCTCATTGTGCCGCACTCCCGCTGTACATCGACTTCTTAATACTCCCTATCCGCTATACCTCGACTTCGATGTATGCTCTGAGGGTACGAGGAACCGTGAGGGCAGGGGAGACAGAGATGAAGCAGGCCGCGTTCGACGACAAGGGAAGCTGCGTCCGCTGGACCGAGACAGCGGGCACGGACCCGGCGCGGGTGTACGTGCACGGTCTGGGGGCGGCCTCGACCGTCTATCACGCGCACATCGCCGCACGCCCCGAACTGGCGGGCCGCCGCACCCTGTTCGTCGACCTGCCCGGCCACGGCATCAGCGACCGGCCCGCGGACTTCGGGTACACCCTGGAGGACCACGCGGACGCACTGGCGGCCGCTCTGGACGCCGCCGGGGTCTCCGGGGCGGAACTCGTCGCCCACAGCATGGGTGGTGCGGTCGCCATCGTGCTCGCCCACCGGCGGCCCGATCTCGCCTCACGGCTGGTCCTGGTGGAGGCCAACCTCGATCCGTATCCTCCGGGCACCACGGGCAGCAGCGGCATCGCCTCCTACGAGGAGGTCGACTTCGTCGAGAACGGCGGCCACACGCGCGTGCTGGAGAAGGTCGGCCCCCTGTGGGCGGCCACCATGCGATTCGCGGACCCCCGCGCCCTGCACCGCACGGCGACCGGTCTGAAGCGCGGCACGAACCCCACGATGCGCCGCCTGCTCGAAGCCCTGACGGTGGAGCGGGTCTACCTCCAGGGCGAGTGCAGCGGTGAACTGCCCGGCAGGGAAGCCCTGGAGGACGCCGGAGTGCGTGTGGTGACGGTGCCGGGCGCCGGGCACAACATCATGTTCGACAACCCCGACGCCTTCGCGGCTGCGGTCGCGGGCACTCTCTGAGGCGTCGGTCGCGCCGTGCCGGCGGCGCGGACGTTCGTGCCGCGGGGCACGTCCAACAGGGGCGTGTCAGCCGCGTCGCACGGCCAGTGCGAGGAAGCGGGTGTCCTCATCGACGTACGACGTCATCTCCCACCCGGCGTCCGCCAGCAAGGGACGCAGATTGGCCTCGGCGCGCAGGTCGTCCGGGGTGATCCGCCTGCCCTGCCGGGCCGCGAGCGCGGCCCGGCCGACCGGATGGAACAGCGCCAGCGTTCCGCCCGGTCGCACCACCCGAGCCAACTCCCGCAGATTCTCGGCCGGCTCGGGCAGATGCGAGACGAGACCCGCTCCGAACACCGCGTCCAGCGACTCCGTGCGCAGAGGCAGCGCGGCGACGTCGGTCAGCAGCAACCGGCCGTCGCGGTCGCGTCCTGCCCGCACGGCGGCCTCCAGCATGGCCGCGGTCAGATCGGCACCGATGACCACTCCCGCGGCCCCCACGGCCGCGCGCAGGGGCGGCAGGGCCCTCCCGGTGCCGCAGCCCGCGTCGAGCACGTGGTCGCCGTCACGCAGGCCCATCGCGGCGACCGCGGCAGCGTAGGCCGGCCCGTCGTCGGGAAAGCGCGCGTCCCAGCCGGCCGCGCGAGCCGCGAAGAACTCCTGGACATGTGTGTGGTCGTCGCTCATGTTCCGCATGATCCCTCACCGACACGATGGACGTCATAGCGCACACGTTCGGCCGCGACGCGATCGTCCAAGTACACCTCTTCGTCATATTCCAACAGCTTTCGAAATGCGCCCCCGTTGTGCGCCCCTGCCGGGACTAGCGTCCCTGGGCCATGGGACACCTGGACCACGCCGCATTCGGCTGGCTGACCCCCGTACTGTCGTACGTGATGGCCTGCATAGGCGCCGCCCTAGGGCTGCGCTGCACCGTCCGCGCGCTCGCCGCGACCGGACGTTCCCGCCGCAACTGGCTGCTCACCGCGGCCTCCGCGATCGGCACCGGCATCTGGACGATGCACTTCGTGGCGATGCTCGGCTTCAGCGTCAGCGGCACCGAAATGCGCTACGACGTGCCGCTGACCGTGCTCAGCCTGATCGTCGCCATGGTCGTCGTCGGTGCCGGCGTCTTCGCCGTCGGCTACGGCCGTGATCGGGGCCGCGCGCTCGTCCTGGGCGGCCTCACCACCGGGCTCGGCGTCGCGAGCATGCACTACCTGGGCATGGCCGCGCTGAGGTTGCACGGCCAAGTGCACTACGACCCGACGCTCGTCGCCCTCTCCGTCGCGATCGCCGTCGTCGCGGCGACCGCGGCTCTGTGGGCGGCGCTCAACATCAAGTCACCGGTGGCGGTCGCCCTGGCGTCCCTCGTCATGGGCGGGGCGGTGAGCAGCATGCACTACACCGGGATGATGGCGGTGGGCGTGCGGGTCAGCCCCTCCGCCGGGACACTCCCCGGGGCCACGGCGATGCAGTTCATCTTCCCCCTCGCCGTCGGCCTCGGGTCCTACCTCTTCCTGACGTCGGCCTTCGTCGCCCTGTCCCCGACGTCCGAAGAGCGTGAAGCGTCGGCGTCGGCCCAGCGGCCGGTCGAGAGCGTCGCCCGCTGACGGCGCGGGCCCGGAGCCACGGCGGCCGGGAGCGCGCCCCGAACCTCTCCGAGCGAGGAGGCCATGCGTACACCCCGTAGGACCCCGACGTCCGGCGCCGAGCCGCCGCCCCAGCCACCCGCACGCGGCCGCCGCGCGCACGCCGGACCGCCGGCCGACGAGCGTGCGGACGCCGATGACACCCTCGCCGCACCACCGCGGGCGGCGACCACGCGCGCGGGGCGGTGGCACATCCGACCGCGCACCGTACGAGCCAAGATCGTCTGTCTCTTGATGGTGCCGGTCATGTCGCTGCTCGCCCTGTGGGCCTACGCCACGGTGAGCACCGCTCAGGACGTCGCCCGGCTGCGGCAGCTGCAGCGTGTGGACTCCACGGTCCGCAGCCCGGTCGCCGACGCCGTCGCGGCCCTCCAGGCCGAGCGCACCGCCGCCGTGCGCTACGCGACCGACCGTGCCGTCGACGGGCCCGGCGATCTCAAGGAGTCGGCACGGCGCACCGACCGGGCGGTGGCGAAGCTCCGGATGGGCGACAACAACACCGTCGCGGACGGCGCGGACCTTCCCGCAGGAGTTGCCGGACGCCTGGACGCGTTCGTCACCGCCGCCGACGGACTCGCGTCCCTGCGCACCGCCGTACTGGAGCGACGCGCCGACTGGAACGAGGCCTACCGGCGGTACACCCGGACGATCTCGACAGCCTTCGGCGTGGGCGGCGCGCTCACCGGCGTCCCGGACGACGACCTCGGCTCCGACGCGCGCGTGCTGCTCGAATTCTCCCGCGCAGGTGAAGCGCTCGCCCAGGAGGACGCGGTGCTGGCCGGCGCACGGCTCGCCGGGCGCCTCGACGGCGAGCGGCTACGGCTGTTCACCGGTGCCGTGGCCACCCGCCGGACCCTGACGGACTCCGCGGTGGGGGACCTGCGCGGAACCGAACGAGCCGCCTGGCAGGACCTCGTGGAGGGGAGCGCGTACACCGACGTGCGCGCCGTCGAGGACAAGGTGCTCGTCTCCCCGCCGGGCGCCAAGGCGCTCGGCGCCGCACCGGAGGCCGACTGGACCGCGGCTCACGCGCGGGTGCAGCACGGCATGCGCACCATCGAGGCGAACGCGGGCCGGGACGTCGCGGACCGCGCCGACCCCGTCACCCGCGGTCTGCTCACTCCCGCCGGTGCCGCCGTCCTCTTCGGACTCGTCGCCGTCGTGTCGTCACTCGTCATCTCCGTACGCATCGGACGGGCCCTCGTCGTCGAATTGGTGAGCCTGCGCAACACCGCCCTGGAGATCGCACGGCGCAAGCTCCCGCACGCGATGAGCAGACTGCGAGCGGGGGAGGAGATCGACGTGCGGGCCGAGGCTCCGCCCGGACCGTCCGCCGAGGACGAGACGGGACAGGTCGCGGAGGCCCTCGGCACCGTGCACCGTGCCGCCCTGCGCGCCGCCGTCGAACGCGCGGAACTCGCCAGCGGAATCTCCGGCGTCTTCGTCAACCTCGCCCGCCGCAGCCAGGTGCTCGTGCACCGCCAACTCAACCTGCTGGACAGCATGGAGCGCAGGTCCGAGGACCCGAACGAACTGAGCGACCTGTTCCGCCTCGACCATCTCACCACACGCATGCGACGCCACGCGGAGAGCCTGATCATCCTGTCCGGGGCCGCACCGGGCCGCGCCTGGCGCATGCCGGTCTCCCTGACCAACGTGGTCCGCGCGGCCGTCTCCGAGGTCGAGGACTACGCGCGCGTGGAGGTACGGCAACTCCCCGAGGCGTCCGTCGTCGGCTCCGCGGTGGCCGACCTCACGCACCTCCTGGCGGAGATCGTCGAGAACGCCGCACAGTTCTCACCGCCGCACACCAGGGTGCGGATCACCGGCGAGCCGGTCGGCAACGGCTATGTGATCGAGGTCGAGGACCGGGGGCTGGGCATGGGCAAGGAGCGGCTTGCCGATGCCAACCGGCGCATCGAGCAGTCCGAGGCACTCGACCTGTTCGACAGCGACCGGCTCGGCCTCTTCGTGGTGAGCAGGCTCGCGGCCCGGCACGACATCAAAGTGCACCTGCGGACCTCGCCCTACGGGGGCACCACGGCGGTCGTCCTGCTGCCCACGACTCTGCTCCAAAGCGGTCCGGCGGAACGTTCCACCCGCCGGACGGACACCGAGAGACCCGAAGTACGCGAGTACGCACGGGTGTCCGCGGTCCCGGAACAGGAATCCGTGCCGGCCATCACCGAGAGGCCCGCGCTGGTGCCGCCGGTACAGACCGGCCCGGAAGCCCCTGAGCCCAGCCCGCCGGACAACCCGACACCCCCGGTCGGCACCCTCCGGCTGCACCGTCCGCCGGACGACTCAGACAGCTCCGACGACCTCCCCAAGCGGGTGCGGCAGGCGAACCTGGCCCCCCAACTGCGAGCTCAGCGTTCCGAGGAGACCGCGGAAAGAGCAGCTGATTCCCACCACGACGGTGAGCGCACACCCGAACTCGTACGTGACCGCATGGCGGCCTACCGCGACGGCTGGGTGCGCGGCGGTGGCAGATCGCCCGGCCGCGGAGCCACCTCCGGCCCGGCAGCGGGCAGCGACAGCAGGGAAGGAGACCCCGCATGATCCAGGACCCGAGTACGAAGGGCCAGCGGTCCGGTGAACTCGACTGGCTGCTGGACGACTTGGTGCTGCGCGTGGCCGCCGTACGGCACGCCGTGGTGCTGTCGAACGACGGCCTCGCGGTCGGCGCGTCGAACGGCCTGCGCCGCGAGGACGCCGAACATCTCGCGGCGGTCGCCTCGGGATTCCACAGCCTGGCCAAGGGCGCGGGACGCCACTTCGATGCCGGCGGCGTGCGCCAGACGATGGTGGAGATGGACGACGGATTCCTGTTCGTCGCCGCCGCGGGAGACGGTTCCTGTCTCGCCGTGCTGACCGCCGTCACGGCCGACATCGGCCTGGTCGCCTACGAGATGGCGCTGCTGGTCAAGCGCGTGGGCGAGCACCTCTACACGCCGCCTCGCGTCGGCGCGCAGCCGCCCGCGGCCAGGTGACCGAGGACGGGCGGCGCAGATGACCGAGGACATGCCGGGCAGCCAGTGGTTCGACAACGAGGCCGGACCGCTCGTCCGTCCCTACGCCATGACGGGCGGCCGCACGAAGCCCGGCCCCACCGGCGTCCGGTTCGACCTGATAGCCCTGGTCACCCTCGACACCGGCGCACCTGGCGCGGACGACGACACCTCACTCGGTCCGGAACACCGGGTGCTGATCGAGCTGTGCCGCGTCGAGACGCAGTCGGTCGCCGAACTCGCCGCGGATGCCGACCTCCCGGTCGGAGTGGTCCGGGTGCTCCTCGGCGACCTCCTGGAGCTCGGCTGTGTCACGGTCAGCCGCCCGGTGCCGCCCGCCCAACTGCCCGACGAGCGCATTCTCCGCGAGGTGATCGACGGTCTGAGGGCGCTCTAGATGAACAGCATCGGCATTCCCTACGCGCTTTTTGCGCTTCCGATCCGACACCGAACAGACGTGAGCCGGTCACAACGGTCAGCTTGCGGTCCTGTCCCTCGAAGCAGGAACGCAGTTGTCATGATGCTGAATTCGCTGATTCCGCGCCCGCCCGAACCAGTCCCCACGAGCACTCCGCACCGCCGTACCGACGTCGACCCTTGTCGGCACTCCCGAGAGAAGTGATCGATGGTCTCCGAGAACCCCGACGCCCCGAGTGGCGAGACGGCCGCCGCTCTGGCCCTGAAGATTCTGGTCGCCGGCGGATTCGGCGTCGGCAAGACGACCCTGGTGGGCGCGGTCAGTGAGATCAGGCCGCTGCGGACCGAGGAACTGCTGAGTGAGGCAGGTCAGTCGGTGGACGACACGGACGGCGTGGACCAGAAGGTCACCACCACCGTCGCCATGGACTTCGGGCGGATCACCATCAGGTCCGGCCTCTCGCTCTACCTCTTCGGAACCCCGGGGCAGGACCGGTTCTGGTTCCTGTGGGACGAACTGTCACAGGGGGCGCTCGGCGCCGTCGTCCTCGCCGACACCCGGCGGCTCGAAGACTGCTTCCCCGCCGTGGACTACTTCGAGCACCGGCACATCCCGTTCGTCGTGGCCGTCAACTGCTTCGCGGGTGCCCGCGCCTACGGTGCGCAGGACGTCTCCCGCGCCCTCGACCTCGACCGCGGCACGCCAGTGGTGCTCTGCGACGCGCGCGACCGCGACTCCGGGAAGGAGGTGCTGATTCGTCTCGTCGAGTACGCCGGGCGGGTGCACACCGCCCGGCTGCTCGACTCGGTCGGCTGACACGGCGAACGGCCGCTCGGCAAGGGGCGGCCGTTCGCGCACGCACCGAGTGGCTCAGGCGGCCACCGATGCGTAGGCCACGACCTTCTCGATCCGCACCCGGACGAGGAGTTCACCCGGAACACCGTTGCGTTTGCCGAACTCCTCGGCGCGCTCCTCGCCCATGTAACGGGCGGCGATCCTGGTCGCCCAGTGGAGCAGTTCGTCGGACTCCTCAGAGAGCGTTGCCCGTCCTTCCAGCACGACGAAGTCGAAAGGCGGCCGATCGTCGTCCACGCACAGGGCGATCCGGCCGTCCCGTGCGAGGTTCCTTCCCTTGACGGTCTCCTTCCCGGTGTTGAAGACCAGCTCGTCACCGTCCAGCACGAACCAGATCGGCGCGACGTGCGGGCCTCCGTCGGCCCGGACGGTGGAGAGTTTTCCGGTGCGCGTGCCCTGTGAAACGAACGCGCGCCATTGCTCGTCGGTCATCTTCTCTGCCATGCCGTCCATCCTCCTTGCTCGGACGACGGGTGTGGGGAAGGCTGGCTGGTCAGATCCTCCGGCCAGGGGGAAGGACTTCAGGGGGAAGACCGGATCATGGCGCAGAACACGGGACTCGGCTGGCTGCTGGACGACCTCACGCAGCGCGTCGAACACGTACGGCATGCCTTGGTGCTGTCCAACGACGGACTGGTGACGGGGGCGAGCACGGGGCTGAGGCGCGAGGACGCCGAGCATCTCGCGGCCGTCTCCTCGGGCCTGCACAGTCTGGCCAAGGGCTCAGGCCGTCACTTCGGCGCCGGACACGTGCGCCAGACGATGGTGGAGTTCGACGACGCGGTGCTCTTCGTCACCGCCGCCGGGGACGGCAGCTGTCTGTGCGTCCTCAGCGCCGCGGAGGCTGACATCGGCCAGGTCGCCTACGAGATGACGCTGCTCGTGAACCGCGTCGGCGAGCACCTCGGAGTGGACGCGCGGCAACGCGAAGGATCGCCCATCGTAGATCTCTGACCTGCGCAAATGTGGTTGCGGTCGAGGTTGTCCACAGGCTCCGCGCGATGTCCGCCGAGCCGGATACGGTTTTTCCCGAAGCGAGCGCACACCGGCGCGAGCAATCGACTCCACGGGGGAGACCGTCATGTCCGGCCGCACCATCGCGCAGTCCACCACCTCGTCGTTCAGCCGTGCCGCACGAGAGCTGGAGCTCAGGCGTGGCGAGTTCGATCTCGCCCTGCACCTCGGCTGCATCCGCTCCGTCCCGGACGAGGGCGGAGGGGGACGTCGTGTCACTCGCGGCGAGATCGACCGCCTGCGCACCGCGGACGGCTTTCCCGAAGCGCTGCGCGAGCGGGTCAAGGCAGTCGGTACGACGGAAGGTGCCGCCCTCATGGGCGTGACCACCGCCCGGTTCACCCGCCTGGCCCGCCTGGGCCTGATCGTCCCGGTCAGGTTCTACCTGAACCGCTATCGGGCCGTGGTCTGGCTGTATCTCGCCGAGGAACTGCGCCGGTTCGCGACCGACGAGCAGAACGCGCCGCTGCTCCGCGGCCGTACGCCCGAGAGGCTCCGTGACCAGCTCGACGAAGGAGTCGACCTCCGGCCCCGCAACTGGCGAGGACGTCACATGGGCTTCCTGCTGCGACAGACCGAGGATCCCTGGGCGCGGGCCGCGGTCGTGGCATCGCTGCTCGACCCCACGCATGTGGCGGAGGTCGTCGTCGACCCGTACGAGCGGGCCCATCTGAACAGTCTCAGGCCCGAGCATCCCTCCCAGGGGGCACCGGGCTCTCCCGCAGCGCTCGTCGCCGCTCGCATCACGAAGGCCGACGCGCCCGACGAGATCGGCTGGCTCAAGGCCGACCTGTGCCAGGCGATGGTCGAGGCCAGGGCGCTGTGCCCCGCGCCGCACCCGCTACCGATCGAGGCGGCAGAGGGGACGGAAGATCAGCCCGGGAGCGAAGGCACGGAAGACCTCTCCGGGAGCGAACTCAAGGGGACGTACGACCGAGCCGGCAGCGAGGGGCCCGAGCGGCCACGAGGACTGCTCGGGTGGCTGCGTCGCAGAAACCCCTGAAGGGGCGCTTCTCCCCGATGCCGGAGGCGCCCTTCACGGACGGTCGGACACAGGGCGCACCCTCACAGCGCCCGGAAGAGCCCCTCCTGCACCACTGAGACGAGCAGACGTCCCTGAAGGTCGTAGATGCGTCCGCGCGCCAGACCACGCCCGCCCGTCGCGATCGGGGATTCCTGGTCGTACAGGAACCACTCGTCCGCGCGGAACGGGCGGTGGAACCACATGGCGTGGTCCAACGAGGCCATGTCGAAGCCCCGCCTGCCCCACAGCGGCTCCACCGGGATGCGGACGGCGTCGAGCAGCGTCATGTCGCTGGCGTACGTGAGGGCACAGGTGTGCACGAGCGGATCGTCGCCCAGCGGCCCGACCGCCCGCATCCACACCGCGCTGCGCGGCTCGGCGTCCTTGATCTCCTCCGGGGTCCAGCGAAGCCGGTCCGCGTAACGGATGTCGAACGGCTGGCGCCGTGCCATGCGCTCCAACGCCTCGGGGAGCGCGCCCAGATGCTCCTCGATCTCTTGCGTCACCGTCGGAAGCGACTCCGGGTCCGGAACCTCGCGGGCCGGCGGCAGCTGGTGTTCGAAGCTCCCTTCCTCAGGCTTGTGAAAGGAGGCGGTCAGATTGAAGATCGTGCGTCCCTGCTGCACGGCGGTGACACGACGGGTGGTGAACGACCTTCCGTCCCGGACCCGTTCGACCTGGTACACGATGGGCACGCCCGGCCGGCCCGGCCGCAGGAAGTACGCGTGCAGCGAGTGCACGGGCCGGTCGCGCTCGGTGGTACGGCCGGCGGCGACCAGCGCCTGGCCGGCCACCTGGCCACCGAAGACCCGCTGCAGGGACTCCTGCGGGCTGCGGCCCCGGAAGATGTTGACCTCGATCTGCTCCAGGTCGAGCAGGTCGACGAGCCTCTCGGCCGGGTTCGTCATGTGTGGGATTCTCCTGAGCTCACAGCTGGCCGACATCGGTGACGCGGACGACGGCACGTCCCTCCGCGTCGGAGGCCGTCAGGTCCACCTCCGCACTGATGCCCCAGTCGTGATCACCATTCGGGTCGGCGAAGGTCTGACGCACCCGCCACAGGCCGTTCTCCGGCTCCTCCTCGATGAGGAGGAGCTTGGGCCCACGGGCGTCCGGTCCGGTGCCGAGGTCCTCGTACTCGTCCCAGTACTTGTCCATGGCCTCGCCCCAGGCATCGGCGTCCCAGCCGGAGTCGCCGTCCATCTCGCCCAGTTCGTCGACGTTGTCGAGAGCGGCGAGCTCGACACGGCGGAACATGGCGTTGCGGACGAGGACCCGGAAGGCGCGGGCGTTCGACGTGACCGGCTTGACCTGGTCGGCCTTCTCCTGGGCCTCCTCGGCCGTCATCTCCTCCGGGTTGGCGAGCTGCTCCCACTCGTCGAGGAGGCTGGAGTCGACCTGGCGCACCATCTCGCCCAGCCAGGCGATCAGATCCTCCAGGTCCTCGGACTTCAGGTCGTCCGGGACGGTGTGCTCGAGGGCCTTGTAGGCACTGGCCAGGTAGCGCAGGACGATGCCCTCGGTGCGGGCGAGCTCGTAGAAGGAGACGAACTCCGTGAAGGTCAGCGCCCGTTCGTACATGTCGCGGATCACGGACTTCGGGGACAGCGGATGGTCGCCGACCCACGGGTGGCTCTTGCGGTACGTGTTGTACGCGTGGAAGAGGATCTCCTCCATCGGCTTGGGGTACGACACGTCCTGGAGCCGCTCCATGCGCTCCTCGTACTCGACGCCGTCCGCCTTCATCGCGGCGACGGCCTCACCGCGCGCCTTGTTCTGCTGCGCCGCGAGGATCTGCCGTGGATCGTCCAGCGTCGACTCGACGACGGACACCATGTCCAGGGCGTACGAGGGGGATTCGGGGTCCAGCAGGTCGAACGCGGCGAGCGCGAAGGTCGACAGCGGCTGGTTGAGCGCGAAGTCCTGCTGGAGATCGACGGTGAGCCGCACGATGCGGCCGGTCGCGTCGGGCTCGTCGAGCTTCTCGACGATGCCGCCGTCGAGGAGCGAGCGGTAGATGGCGATCGCCCGCCGGATGTGCCGCAGCTGCTGCTTGCGCGGCTCGTGGTTGTCCTCCAGCAGATGCCGCATCGCCTCGAAGGCGTTGCCCGGCCGGGCGATCACCGACAGCAGCATGGTGTGCGTCACGCGGAAGCGCGAGGTCAGGGGCTCGGGTTCAGAGGCGATGAGCTTCTCGAAGGTGTTCTCCGTCCAGCCGACGAAGCCCTCGGGTGCCTTCTTCCGCACCACCTTGCGGCGCTTCTTCGGGTCGTCGCCGGCCTTGGCGAGGGCCTTCTCGTTCTCGATGACGTGCTCGGGCGCCTGAGCCACCACGAAACCCGCCGTGTCGAAGCCCGCACGACCGGCGCGGCCCGCGATCTGGTGGAACTCTCGGGCGCGCAGCGTGCGGACGCGGTTGCCGTCGTACTTGGTGAGTGCCGTGAACAGCACGGTACGGATGGGGACGTTGACCCCGACACCGAGGGTGTCCGTGCCGCAGATGACCTTCAGCAGGCCGGCCTGGGCCAGTTTCTCCACCAGGCGCCGGTACTTGGGCAGCATGCCCGCGTGATGCACACCGATCCCGTGACGCACGTAGCGGGAGAGGTTGCGGCCGAACTTGGTGGTGAAGCGGAAGTTGCCGATCAGCTCCGCGATCTGGTCCTTCTCCTCACGCGTGCACATGTTGATGCTCATCAGCGCCTGCGCCCGCTCGACGGCCTGGGCCTGCGTGAAGTGCACGATGTAGACCGGCGCCTGCTTGGTGGCGAGCAGCTCGGTGAGCGTCTCCGTGAGCGGAGTGAGCATGTACTCGTAGGACAGCGGGACGGGACGGGTCGCCGAGCGGACGACCGCAGTGGGCCGTCCGGTGCGCCGGGTGAGGTCCTTCTCGAACATCGAGACGTCACCGAGCGTCGCCGACATGAGGATGAACTGCGCCTGGGGCAGCTCCAGGATCGGGATCTGCCACGCCCAGCCGCGGTCGGCCTCCGCGTAGAAGTGGAACTCGTCCATCACGACCTGGCCCACGTCGGCGTGCTTGCCGTCCCGCAGCGCGATGGAGGCCAGCACCTCGGCCGTGCAGCAGATCACCGGGGCGTCGGCGTTCACCGAGGCATCGCCGGTGAGCATGCCGACGTTCTCGGTGCCGAAGATCTTGCACAGCTCGAAGAACTTCTCCGAGACGAGGGCCTTGATCGGCGCCGTGTAGAAGGTGACCTCGTCACGGGCGAGCGCCGCGAAGTGGGCGCCGGCGGCGATCATGCTCTTCCCGGAGCCCGTGGGCGTCGAAACGATCACGTTCGCACCCGAGACCACCTCGATCAGCGCCTCCTCCTGGTGGGGATAGAGGGTGAGACCGCGTTCCCCGGCCCACGACTCGAAGGCTTCGTAGAGGGCGTCGGGATCTGCGGTCTGCGGGAGCTGATCGATAAGGGTCACGCCCCCATCTTGCCTGTCGACCCGCCCGATGGGGGAATCGGATGCTGGTCAGAAGATCACGAACGCTACGCTGTGGCGCCGACGGAGCATCAGTGCGCACGGGCAACTGGACAGCGGCACAAGAGGAATGGGGCGGGGAGCGGCCATGATGGGACCAGCACACTCACTGTCGGGAGCCGCTGCCTGGCTCGGGGTCGGAGCGGCTGCCGCCGCCGCGGGACATGCCATGCCCTGGCCGGTCCTCCTGGTCGGCGCCCTGATCTGCGCCGGTGCCGCGCTCGCCCCCGACCTGGACCACAAGGCGGCCACGATCTCACGGGCCTTCGGCCCCCTGTCGCGGGGTCTGTGCGAGATCGTCGACAAGCTCTCGTACGCCGCCTACAAGGGGACGAAGAAGCAGGGCGATCCCCGGCGGTCGGGCGGTCACCGCACGTTGACGCACACCTGGCTGTGGGCGGTGCTGATCGGCGCGGGCACATCGGTCCTGGCCATCACGGGAGGCCGCTGGGCGGTCCTGGCCATCCTGTTCGTGCACATGGTGCTCGCCATCGAAGGGCTGCTGTGGCGAGCCGCCCGCGGCTCCAGCAGCGACGTCCTGGTCTGGCTGCTGGCCGCGACGAGCGCCTGGATCCTCGCCGGAGTCCTGGACAAGCCGGGCAACGGATCGGACTGGCTGTTCACCGCGCCGGGCCAGGAGTACCTGTGGCTCGGACTCCCGATCGTCCTCGGGGCCCTGGTCCACGACATCGGGGACGCCCTGACGGTGTCCGGCTGCCCGATCCTGTGGCCGATCCCGGTCGGCCGCAAGCGCTGGTACCCGATCGGTCCGCCCAAGGCGATGCGCTTCAGGGCCGGCAGCTGGGTGGAGCTCAAGGTGCTGATGCCGGTGTTCATGCTGCTCGGCGGAGTGGGCTGCGCCGCGGCGCTCAACGTCATCTGAGGCGGTCGTCGCCGGGCGGGGCCGGTTACCGGACCTCGCCTGCGACGCTGCGATCAGGCGGCGCCGTCGCCCCCGGCGTCCTGCGCGCCGTAGCGCCGCTCGAACTGTGCGACGCGTCCCTCCGAGTCCACGGTCCGGGCCTTGCCGGTGTAGAAGGGATGGCTCTCCGAGGAGATCTCCACGTCCACGACCGGGTAGGTCTCGCCGTCGTCCCATTCGATGGTCCGGTCGCTCGTCGCCGTGGAGCGGGTGAGGAACGCGTAGCCGGCGGACCGGTCGCGGAAGACGACCGGGTGGTAGTCGGGCTGCTTGTCCTGCTGCATGGATGCTCCTTGAGGGGATGGTCAGCCGGACAGGAAGTCCTCGTCGACGATGTGCATCGCCGCCTCCTCGGCCGAGGCCGCGGCACCGTCGATGCCCACGTCCGTGGCGATGAGCCCGCTCTCCTCGTCCTCGTGCGCGCCCTCGTCGGGGGCGACGAGACGGCCGGAGCGCAGATCGCCCACCTCGTTGTCGAGGAGCTCACCGTCCGTTCCCTGGCAGTCGCCGATACCGTCTCCGGCGGGTTCCACGATGTCCGGCAGCTCCTCGGCGAGCCGCTGCTCCAGGCTCTCGCCCTCGTGGCCCTCCGCGGCGGTCACCCCGGCGTGCTCAACGGCCCACGGCCGTTCCGGAGGGGACCAGCCACGGTCCAGGGGGTCGCCGACGCCGTCGGCGAGCAGAGTGTCCTCGGCGTCGAGCAGTCCCGCGTCGTCCTGTACCTCGGATCCGTCGGGCTGGTAGACGTCGTCCCCCCATCCGTCGGCGCTGTCCACGGGTACCTCCAGAGGGTGCGGGCGGGGCTCGGTGCCGCCGCACTCGACGGTCGGCGCTCGGGCCGCTGGACACAGGCGCCGCCCCACGCGAACCGGGTGGTTCCGGGGGAGTACCCCGAGCCGGTGCCCACATCCAGCCTTCCACCCCCCTTCGGCACCGCGCAACGGCACGTGCTCCGGCCATGGAACCGGAGCACGTGCGAAACGGCGCTTCGGAGGCGGCCGCACCCTTGCCGACGGGCCGTGACACCGGTGCGACGGCAGGGGCCGGGGTCATCCGTGCCAGGACCGCCACAGCGCCGCGTAGGCGCCGTCGGCCGCGACGAGCTGGTCTTGGCTGCCGAGTTCGCTGATGCGGCCGCTCTCGACGACGGCGATGACGTCGGCGTCGTGCGCGGTGTGCAGGCGGTGCGCGATGGCCACCACCGTGCGGCCGTCGAGGACGCGTGCGAGCGAACGTTCGAGGTGGCGGGCCGCACGCGGGTCGAGGAGCGAGGTCGCCTCGTCCAGGACCAGCGTGTGCGGGTCGGCCAGGATCAGGCGGGCCAGCGCGATCTGCTGGGCCTGGGCCGGGGTGAGCGCGAGTCCGCCCGAGCCGACCTCGGTGTCCAGGCCGTCGTCGAGCGCCCGTGCCCAGCCGTCCGCGTCGACGGCGCCGAGAGCCGCCCACAGCTCGGCGTCGACCGCGCCGGTCCGGGCGAGCAGCAGGTTGTCGCGCAGGGATCCGACGAAGACGTGGTGCTCCTGGTTGACCAGGGCCACGTGGGAGCGGACCTCCTCCGCGGGCATCCGGGACAGTTCGGCGCCGCCGAGCGTGATCCGGCCGTCCCGGGGCGCGTAGATGCCGGCGAGCAGCCTGCCCAGCGTGGACTTGCCCGCGCCGGACGGGCCGACGAGGGCCAGCCGGGTGCCGGGGGCGACCTCCAGGGACACCTTGCGCAGCACGTCCACGCCGGCGCGGTAGCCGAAGCGGACCTGGTCCGCGTGGACGTCCCGTCCGTCCGGGGCCACCGACGGGTCGCCCGCGTCCGGCTCGATGTCCCGGACGCCGACGAGGCGGGCCAGGGACACCTGGGCGACCTGGAGCTCGTCGTACCAGCGGAGGATCAGGCCCACCGGGTCGACGAGCATCTGGGCGATGAGCGCGCCCGTCGTCAGCTGCCCCACGCTGATCCACCCGTGCAGGACGAACGTCCCGCCGATCATGAGGACCGAGCAGAGCACCGTCACGTGAGTGAGGCTCACGACGGGGAAGAGGACCGACCGCAGCCAGAGCGTGTACCGCTCCCACGCGGTCCACTCCTCGACCCGGCGGTCGGACAGTTCGATGCGGCGCGTGCCCAGGCGGTGTGCCTCCACGGTGCGACCGGCGTCGACCGTCTCGGCGAGGACGGCGGCGACGGCCGCGTAACCGGCGGCCTCCGAGCGGTATGCGGACGGTGCGCGCTTGAAGTACCAGCGGCAGCCGACCACCAGCAGGGGCACGGCGACGAGCACGGCGGGGGCCAGCGCCGGCGCGGTGACGGCGAGGCCGCCGAGCAGCAGCGCTGCCCACACCACACCGATGGCGAGCTGGGGCACGGCCTCGCGCATGGCGTTGGCCAGCCGGTCGATGTCCGTGGTGATGCGCGAGAGCAGGTCGCCCGTGCCGGCCCGCTCCAGGACACCGGGCGGCAGGCCCACCGACCGCACGAGGAAGTCCTCACGCAGGTCGGCGAGCATGCGTTCGCCGAGGACGGCACCGCGCAGCCGCACCTCGCGCACGAAGACGGCCTGGACGAGGAGCGCGGCGACGAACAGTCCGGCGGTGAGCTCCAGGTGGAGATCCCGTGTTCGGTCCGAGACCCGCTCGACGACCGAGCCGAGCAGATAGGGCCCGGCCATCGAGGCCACGACGGCGACCGTGTTGACGGCGATCAGGAGGAGGAAGGCGGTGCGGTGCCTCCGGAAGAGCTCGATCACGTAGGCGCGTACGGTCTCGGGGGCGCCGACGGGCAGGGTGCTCGCCGTCGTCGGGGCGGCCGGGTCGTACGCCGGGGGCGCCACGCCGATCATGCGGTCTCCTCGATTTCTTCCAGGACGCCGCCCAGGGGGGTCGCGTCGTCTTCCAGGACGCCGTTCAGGACGGCTTCCTCGTCTTCGCGGGCGCGGCCGGGAGCGGCCTCGCCCTTCGGGTGCCCGCCGTTCGGCGCGGTGGCGGCCTCGTCCTCGGTCTCCCGGGTCACCACGGCCCGGTACCGCGGTTCGCTGTGCACCAGCTCCCGGTGGACGCCGACGGCGACCACGTCGCCCTCGTGGACCAGCAGGACCCGGTCCGCGTGGTCGAGCAGCAGCGGTGAGGAGGTGAAGACCACGGTCGTCCGCCCGGCACGCAGGGAGCGCACGCCGTCGCCGATCCGGGCCTCCGTGTGCGAGTCGACGGCCGACGTCGGCTCGTCCAGGACGAGCACCTCGGGGTCCGTGATCAGGGACCGGGCCAGCGCGAGCCGCTGGCGCTGGCCGCCCGACAAGGACCGTCCGCGCTCGGTGATGTGGGCGTCCATCGGGTCCTGGGCGTCCAGGGAGCCCTGGGTGAGCGCCTCCAGGACGTCGCCGCACTGCGCGGCCGCCAGCGCCTGGGCCGCGCTCACCTCGCCGGAGGACGGCACGTCGAGCAGTTCGCTCAGCGAGCCGGACAGCAGCACCGGATCCTTGTCCTGGACGAGGACGGCGGTGCGAGCGGTGTCGAGCGGGAGTTCGTCCAGCGGTACGCCGCCGAGGAGCACCGAGGTGCCTTCCTCGGACGGGTGTCCGCCCAGCCGCTCGGCGAGCAGACCGGCGGCGTCCGGGTCTCCGCACACCACGGCGGTGAGGCGTCCCGCGGGCGCGAGCAGCCCGGTCGCGGGATCGTACAGATCCCCGCCCGGCGTCCGTTCCGTCAGCGTCCCGCCGCTGTCCACGGTGCGCTGGAGGGACAGCACACGGGCGGCGCGCCGGGCGGACGGCCTGGAGAAGGAGTAGGCCATCGCGATCTCTTCGAAGTGCCTGAGCGGGTAGGTCAGCAGCATGACCGCGCTGTACACGGTGACCAGTTCGCCCACGGTGATGCTGCCGTCGCGGGCCGGCCCGACGCCGCGCCAGACGACCGCGATCATCAGCAGACCCGGCAGGAGCACCTGGATCGCCGAGATCAGCGACCACATGCGGGCGCTGCGCACGGCGGCCCGGCGGACCTCCTGGGAGGCGCTGCGGTAGCGGTCGAGGAACAGTTCCTCACCGCCGATGCCACGCAGCACCCGCAGACCGGCGACGGTGTCCGAGGCCAGTTCGGTGGCGCGTCCGGCCTTCTCCCGCTGGAAGTCGGCACGCCGTGTCGCGCGGGGCAGCAGCGGAAGCACGGCGAGCGCGAGGACGGGCATGCCCACCGCGACGATGACGCCGAGCGCGGGCTGGTAGACGACCAGGCCGACACAGACCAGCACCACGGTGAGGGCGGCTGCCGTGAAGCGCGACACCGCCTCCACGAACCAGCCGATCTTCTCGACGTCGCCGGTGGAGACGGCGACGACCTCGCCGGCAGCGACGCGCCGGGTCAGCGCGGAGCCGAGCTCGGCGGTCCTGCGGGCGAGGAGCTGCTGGACGCGCGCGGCCGCGGTGATCCAGTTGGTGACGGCGGCGCGGTGCAGCATGGCGTCGCCCAGCGCGATACCCACGCCGCACAGCGCGATCAGTCCGCCCGCCAGGGCGAGCCGGGCTCCGGAGGGGTCCACGACGGCCTGGACGGCGAGGCCGACGCAGAACGGCAGCCCGGAGACGGCCACGAAGTGCAGGAGACCCCAGGCGAGGGCCTTGAACTGCCCGCCGAGCTGATTCCGGCCGAGCCACCACAGGAATCGGGGACCTGAGCGTGCGTCCGGCACACCCGGGTCGGGATACGGAAGGTCTTGAATCTGCATGACGTCCCAGTGGCTCGTGTCAGGGGTGGAGGGAGCCGCGTTCTCGGCATCCGGCCGGCCCTGAAGGCCGGCAACAAACCGTGAAAGGTTCGCGTCGCAGCGTGGTCGGAAGCAAACGATTTATCGCCCCGCGGCACGGATTCGGCCCGTGGCGCGTGACGCGCGGCAGGCCCGGCGGCGTCGAGCGTCGCGCCGGAGGAGTTCGTGCGAAATCGTCTCAAGAGGGACGAAAGGTGAGGTGAGGGGCGTTACCGTGACCGGCTGCGTTCCGCGTCTCGTCGGGGTGTCACCATGGTCGGCATGCGATCGGTCGGAGTCAGGAGTGCGGGAGTCGTCGCGGTGGCCTGTGGGGTGCTCGCCGCCTCCCTGTCGGCGTGCGGCGGCTCGGACTCCGGTCGCCGGTCCGAGGGCGACGGCGGGCCCGCCAGGTCGGACGCCCCGAGCCACAGCGCGGACCTGAAGCGCATCCCCGGCATCGGTGACGCGATGAGGGCGCGCATCCCGTCGGACGCACGCCAGGTCGTCGCGGTCCACGGCGAAGGCGTGGACTCCGCGGACTCCACGGTCACGCTGTACACGAAGTCGGGCTCGACGTGGGAGAAGACCCGCAGTTGGCCCGCGCACAACGGCAAGAAGGGCTGGACCGTCGACCACCACGAGGGCGACAACCGCAGCCCCGTCGGTGTGTTCACGCTCAGCGACGCGGGGGGCGTGCTCGCCGACCCCGGCGCCCGACTGCCGTACACCCGGTCTCCGTCGTTCGCCGCGCCGCGCTACTGGGCGAAGTCCCACTGGCACGACTTCGACTACGTCATCGCCATCGACTACAACCGCGTCAAGGGCACCGCACCGAACGACCCGACCCGACCCGAGGGTCAGTCCAAGGGGGGCGGCATCTGGCTGCACATGGACCACGGCAGCGGTACGTCGGCATGCGTGAGCGTGTCCCGGCCGGCCATGGAGTACTTGCTGCGCACGCTCGATCCGCATAGGCATCCTGTCGTGGTGATGGGGGACGAGGCCGACTTGAAGGCCTAGTCGTCCTGGTGGGGCGGGCAGCCCCGCGAGGAGAGGGGCGCGTTCGGCGGTGCGCGCGGTGGGCGGGCCCCATTGCGGGTGGCCCGACTGCCCCGTAGAACACCGCACATGAGAAGACGGATGGTCATGTCCATGCTCGCGGGAGTGATCCTCGTGGCGAGCACGCTGTTCGGGGCGGACCCGGTGTCGGCCGCCCCGTCCCCGCAACCGCCGGCCGAGTTCGGGACGGACTGGCACGACCCCCTGACGGCGGCCCCGCCGGTCGGCAGGCCCGCCGGGCGGTCCTGTGAAGTGACGCTGGCCGAGGCGCAGTTCCGCGACTTCACGCCGTATCACGGCACGTATGCGCCGCCGGCCGGGTGCGGAGACCGCTGGAGCAAGGTCGTGCTGAGACTCGACGGCAAGGTCAAGGGGCGGCAGTTCGACCGGCTCGGCTACGTGCATGTCGGCGGCGTGGAGATCCTTCGCACGTCGACGCCCGAACCGTCGCCCGACGGCATCGCGTGGTCCGTCGAGAAGGACGTCACGCGCTACAGCGACACCCTTCGGCGCAGCCAGGACATCGAGATGCTCATCGGGAACGTCGTCGACGACACGTACACGGGCGTCATCGACGTCAAGGTCACCCTGACGTTCTACGGGGGCAGGCCGGCAGCCGCACCCGACCGCGTGCTCACGCTCCGGGACGGCACGCTGACCACACCGCGCAATAGCGAGCGCGTCGTCGCCGAGGTCTATGCGACCGGGTCCGGCGGCGGCTGCGAGGAGTACTGGTACCTCACCGTGCCGGACCCCGCGCCGTACTCCTGCCGTGCGGACGACGGCCCCTACCGCGAGGTGCAGATCAGGGTCGACGGCCGGCTCGCGGGCATCGCCGAGCCGTTCCCGACCGTGTGGACCGGCGGATGGTCCAACCCCTTCCTCTGGTACGTGATTCCGGGCCCGCGCGCCTTCGACGTCAAACCCGTCGAGTACGACCTGACCCCCTTCGCGGGGCTCCTGAACGACGGGCGGGCACACCGGGTCGACGTCTCCGTCGTCGGCGTCCCCGAGGGACAGACCGGCTGGAGCACGCCGGTCAACGTCCTCGTGTGGCAGGACGCCGGACGAGAGCGGGTGAGCGGGGCGCTGACCGAGACCTCGGACGACGGCCTGGCCGCCTCCTCGACGTACACGCCCGGGGCGGAGCACCGGCTCGACACCCGGGGAAACCACCGGCTGACCGTCTCCGGGTACCTGGACACCTCGCACGGCCGGGTACGCACCACCGTCACCCGCTCGCTCGCGAACACCTCCGTGCACCGCTGGACGGACGGCGAGAACACCGACGCGCTGGAAGCGACGTGGACCGACGACGAGACGGTCACCGTGGACGGGCGTGGGCCGGCGCGGGCCACGCACACCCGGCGCACGTACACGATGGACGGTACGACGACGCTCGGCGCGGACGAACGGCTGCGGACGGTCCTGACGCTCGGCGACCGGGCGGCCGTCGGTGAGACGCGGGCGGGAGAGCGCACCGCGTGGTCCCGGCTCGACGACACCTACACCGGCGACGCGACGTACACGGCGAACGTGCCGCGCGATCAGCGTCATGCGGTCGGCACGACACACGAGCGCTACCGGCTGGTGGGCTCGGCGGGGTGCTACGACCGCGACCTGGTCACGGTGCAGGGCGTGCTCACGCAGGACCGCAGACGCTGCTGATCCTCGGCGGCTGCTCCGGCATCGCCGTTCCGTCGGGCCCGCCCATACCTGGGGCCCGCCGACACGTGGGCTCCGCCGGTCTGCAGGGCCCGCCGAACCGTGGCCCCCGCGAATCCGCCGTTCCCCGGGGCCCGTTGATCAGCGGGCCCCGGGGGCGTCGACACACGCGCCCCGTGTCCGGTGGAGGCGCGGTGGCGGTCAGGCGTCCTCTGCCGTCGGCCGGGTCGCGCGCTCCAGCTCCAGCATTACGGAGCAGTAGCCGCGGCCCGTCGCGTGGTCCATCCCCACCTCGCACATGCGGTTCGCCGACAGATGCGCGTCGAAGGGACGCGAGCGCACGAACTCGGCCTCCTTGCGGGTGGCCGATTCGGTGAGCTCCTTGTAGAGCATGCCGCGGTCGCCCGCGAAGGCGCAGCAGCCGGCGTCGGCGGGGACGACCACCTCGTCGGCGCAGGCCTCCGCGACGGTCCGCAGCTGCTCCTCGTCCCCCAAGTGCCTCATGGAGCAGGTGGGATGGAGCACGGCCGAGCCGACGGTGCGACGCACGGTGAGGTGGGGGAGGAGATCCCGCGCCGCCCAGACCACCGAGTCGACGACGGTGAGTTCGGCGTGCAGGGCGCGGTTCTCGGGAGTCAGATACGGCACGACCTCGTGGGCGATGCCGAGCGTGCAGGAGGAGGCGTCCACGACGAGCGGCAGCGCGCCGCCCGCGGTCCAGCCCCAGGCGGCCTCGACGATGCCGTTGGCCATGACCCTGTTGCCCGAGTCGTACCCCTTGGAGTGCCAGATGGTCGCGCAGCAGGTCCCGGCGACATCGTCCGGAATCCACACCGGCTTTCCGGCGCGTGCCGAGACGGCGACGACGGCCTCGGCCAGGGAGAGGTCTCCCGGTCCGGCGAAGATGCGGTTGACGCACGCCGGGTAGTAGACGGCGGCGGCCCCCACGCGCGCGGTGCGCGGCAGGTTCGCGGGGGCCGCTCCCGGCATTCCCGGCAGCCACTCGGGCACGAGATCCGGTCGTACGGCCCTGCGCGCGGCGCGTGTCGCCCCGGTCACCCACTTGTCGTCGATCCGGTCCGCGACGGCCACGGCCAGGCGTGCCGCCGTCTCGACCGACCGGAAGTGGCGTGCGGCCAGGGCCGCCGCCCGCTCCTCGCGCGGGGAGTGCCGCGCGTGCCGGAAGTCACGCATCATCGCGCCCGTGTCGATGCCGACAGGGCAGGCGAGTCTGCACGTCGAGTCGCCCGCGCAGGTGTCCACGGCGTCGTGGCCGTAGGCCTCCAGAAGACCGTCCTCGACACGGGAACCCTCGGGCTGGCGCATCATCTCGCGGCGCAGCACGATCCGTTGGCGCGGTGTGGTCGTCAGATCCTGGCTGGGACAGGTCGGTTCGCAGAAGCCGCACTCGATGCACGGGTCGGCGACCGGCTCGATCCGGGGGATGGTCTTCAGGCCGCGCAGATGGGCGCGTGGATCACGGTCGAGCATGATGCGCGGGGCCAGCACCCCGTCAGGATCGACGAG
This sequence comes from Streptomyces sp. NPDC025784, assembly GCF_055558435.1. NCBI lineage: Bacteria > Bacillati > Actinomycetota > Actinomycetes > Kitasatosporales > Streptomycetaceae > Streptomyces > Streptomyces sp. NPDC025784. Next base: position 72,855 of record NZ_JBVHMN010000010.1, on the reverse strand, counting down.
CCGCTTGATGCGCCACATCAACTCCGTGGCCCGAGGCCCCCATTCGAGCTCCAGGAACGGCGCGATGTTCCGACCGGTGGCGTGCTCGGCCTTGAGGGAGCCGTCGAAACGTTCGACCGTCAGCCGGCAGAAGTCGTCCATGAAGGCCTCGTAGCGCCGGACGTCCGCCGGGTGGGACGCGTCGAAGGCGAGGAGGAAGTGCAGGTTGCCGTGCGCGGCGTGACCGGCCACCGCCGCGTCGAAGCCGTGCCGGGTCTGCAGTTCGAGCAGCGCCTCGCAGGCCTCGGCCAGCCGCTCCGGGGGGACCGCGAAGTCCTCGGTGATCAGGGTGGATCCGGACGGACGGGCGCCCCCGACGGCCGTGACGAACGCCTTGCGGGCCTTCCAGTGGCCCGCGATGGCCCCCGGGACGCGGGTGAGGACGTTCGTCGCCGACGCCACGGGGGAGACCAGGGAGAGCCCTGCCAGGACCTCGCGGGCGGCCTCTTCGCAGGCCTCCTGCCGGGCCTCGTCCGGGGTGCGGAACTCCACGAGAAGGGCCGTGGTCGGGCCGGGCAGTTCGGCCCAGTCCGCGGGCACGCCCGCGACGCTCACGGAGGCGCGCAGGGTGTTGCCGTCCATCAGTTCGACGGCCGACGCGCCGGCTCGGGTGAACAGCGGCACGGCGGCCGCGGCCTCCGGGAGCGAGGGGAAGAAGAACAGCCCGGCGGTGACCCGCCGGTCCAGGGGCAGCGTGTCGAAGACGGTCTCGGAGATGAAACCCAGGGTGCCTTCGGAGCCGACCATCAGGCCCCGCAGGATCTCGACGGGGGTCTCACCGTCGAGGAACGCGTCGAGGCGGTAGCCGTTGGTGTTCTTGATCGTGTACTTGGCGCGGATGCGGGCGACCAGCGCGGGGTCGGACGCGATCTCCTCCTTGAGCTCCAGCAGACCGGCGCACAGCGCGGGTTCGGCGTGCGCCAGCAGGTCGTCGGCCTGCGGGTCGGCCGTGTCGACGACCGTGCCGCTCGGCAGCACGAAGGTGAGCGAGGCGAGGGTGCGGTACGCGTTGCGGGTGGTGCCGGCCGTCATGCCGGATGCGTTGTTCGCGACGACCCCGCCGACGGTGCAGGCGATCGCGCTCGCCGGGTCGGGGCCCAGCACGCGTCCGTGACGGGCGAGCGCGGCATTGGCGCGGGCGACGGTCGTGCCGGGCGCGATGCGGGCCCGGGCGCCGCCGTCGAGGACCTCCACTCCCGTCCAGTGCCTGCGGACGTCGACGAGGATGTCCTCGCCCTGCGCCTGCCCGTTGAGCGACGTCCCGGCCGCGCGGAACACCACCTCGCGGTTCTTGCCGTGCGCGTACGACAGCACGGTGGATACGTCGTCGATGTCCTCGGCGATCACGACGACCCGGGGCACGAAGCGGTAGGGGCTGGCATCGGAGGCGTAACGCACGAGGTCGGAGATCCCGGTGAGCACCTTCTCGGCGCCGAGCAGCGCGGTCAGTTCGCCCCGGAGCGGCTCGGGCGTGCCCCCGGCGCGGTCCTCCGGGACCCGGTCCGGCGCGGGTGTCTCGGGGCGCGCGACGGGGCGCAGTGTGTCGTTCCGGGGCTCCAGCAGGGGCATCGCGCACCACTCCTCACGAGCTGGTTCAGCAGCGGTGCTCCGTGTGCGGCACGCCGTCCACCAGGGTGTTCAGCAGGCCGCCGAGCACGTCGCGCTGTTCGTCCGTCAACGGGGCCAGGATCTCCTCCGCGGCCGAACGGCGCGCGGCGCGCAGCTCCCGCAGCGCCTTGCGTCCCTCGTCGGTCACCTCGATGCGGATCACGCGGCGGTTGGTGGGGTCGGGTACGCGGCGCACCTTGCCGCTCGCCTCCAGGCCGTCGACCAGGGTGGTGACCGCGCGCGGCACCACCTCCAGGCGCTCGGCCAGATCGGCCATGCGGGGTGGCCCGCTGTAGTGGGCGAGGGTGCGTAGCAGCCTGGACTGGGCCGGAGTGATGCCCAGCTCCCGCTGCTCCAGATGGCGCTTCTGGATGCGGTGCACGCGGCGCGTCAGCCGCAGCAACTGCTCGGCGAGCAGGCCGTCGGCATCGGGGGTGGTCATGAGGGAACAATATCAGGATGCCGTTCATTGTGAGTATAGGTAACAATGAGCTACGCTCCGTTCGTCATCGACCTCTCACCTCCCGTAGGAGCCCATGCATCCCGACCAACCCACCTGGACCCCCGCACCTGCCGACACGGAACAGCCACGGCAGGTGCGCCGCATCCTGAGACTCTTCCGGCCCTACCGAGGCCGGCTCCTGATCGTCGGCCTGCTCGTCGGGGCGGCGTCACTCGTCTCCGTCGCGACGCCGTTCCTGCTGAAGGAGATCCTCGACGTCGCGATCCCCGAGGGCCGCACCGGCCTGCTCAGCCTGCTCGCGCTCGGCATGATCCTCAGCGCGGTCCTGACCAGCGTCTTCGGCGTGCTGCAGACCCTCATCTCCACGACGGTCGGCCAGCGCGTCATGCACGACCTGCGCACCGCCGTGTACGGCCGGCTCCAGCGCATGTCGCTCGCCTTCTTCACGCGGACCCGCACGGGCGAGGTCCAGTCGCGCATCGCCAACGACATCGGCGGCATGCAGGCGACCGTCACCTCCACCGCCACGTCGCTCGTCTCCAACCTGACGAGTGTTGTCGCCACCATCGTCGCGATGGTCGCCCTGGACTGGCGCCTGACCGTCGTCTCGCTGCTCCTGCTGCCGGTGTTCGTCTGGATCAGCCGACGCGTCGGCAACGAACGCAAGAAGATCACCACGCAGCGCCAGAAGCAGATGGCCGTGATGGCCGCCACCGTCACCGAGTCGCTCTCGGTCAGCGGCATCCTGCTGGGCCGCACCATGGGCCGCGCGGACTCGCTCACCCGTTCCTTCGCGGACGAGTCGGAGCGCCTGGTCGATCTCGAAGTGCGGTCGAACATGGCGGGGCGCTGGCGCATGTCCGTCATCGGCATCGTGATGGCCGCCATGCCGGCCGTCATCTACTGGACGGCGGGCATCGCCCTCCAGATGGGCGGCCCGTCCATATCGATCGGCACGCTCGTCGCCTTCGTCTCGCTCCAGCAGGGCCTGTTCCGGCCGACGGTGAGCCTGCTCTCCACCGGCGTGCAGATCCAGACCTCGCTCGCCCTCTTCCAGCGGATCTTCGAGTACCTCGACCTGCCGATCGACATCACCGAACCCGAGCGTCCGGTCCACCTCGACCAGGTCAAGGGCGAGATCCGCTTCGAGGACGTCGTGTTCCGCTACGACGGCAAGAGCGGACCGATCCTCGACGGCATCGACATCACCGTCCCCGCCGGCGGGAGCCTCGCCGTCGTCGGTCCGACCGGCTCGGGCAAGTCCACGCTCAGCCACCTGGTGCCCCGGCTGTACGACGTGTCGGGCGGACGCGTGACCCTCGACGGCGTCGACGTGTGCGACCTGGACTTCGACACGCTCGCGCGCGCGGTCGGTGTCGTCTCCCAGGAGACGTACCTCTTCCACGCCTCGGTCGCCGAGAACCTTCGCTTCGCCAAGCCGGACGCGACCGACGAGGAGTTGTACGCGGCGGCGCGTGCGGCCCAGATACACGAGCACATCGCGTCCCTCCCCGAGGGGTACGACACGATCGTCGGCGAGCGCGGCCACCGGTTCTCCGGTGGGGAGAAGCAGCGTCTGGCCATCGCCCGCACGATCCTGCGCGACCCGCCCGTGCTCATCCTCGACGAGGCGACGAGCGCCCTGGACACCCGCACCGAGCACGCCGTCCAGGAGGCCATCGACGCCCTGTCGGCGAACCGCACCACGCTCACCATCGCGCACCGGTTGTCGACCGTCCGGGGCGCCGACCAGATCGTGGTCCTCGACGCCGGGCGCACGGTGGAGCGCGGCACGCACGAGGAACTCCTCGGCCTGGACGGCCGGTACGCCGCCCTTGTCCGAAGGGACGCCCAACTGGAGCCGACAACCTGACGAGAGCCGACAAAATGACGATATGCCGGGTTTGTGGTGATCTGCGGGTTAACGTGCCCGCATGGAGACGAACACTCCGCCACGGAGCACGATCCGACTGACGCGCCGGGGCCGGGCCGCCCTCATCGCGACGGGAACCGTCGTGGCGGCCACCGCCGTGGCGGTGCCGCTGCTGACCCTGGGTGCAGGCAGTCACGAGAAGCCGAGGACCCTCGTCATCCCGGAGGGCTGGCGTGCCGGCCAGGTCTACGAGGCCGTCGACAAGGCCCTCAAGGTGCCCTCCGGCACCACGAAGAAGGCCATCGGGAAGGCCAAGCTCAAGCTGCCGAACGACGCCGAGGGCAACCCCGAGGGGTACCTGTTCCCGGCGACGTACCCGATCGGCGACAAGGCGACCCCGGAGTCGCTGCTGAAGTACATGGTCGACACGGCGAACAAGAAGTTCAACAAGGCGCCGATCGCCGCCGGGGCGCAGCGCAACGCCATGAACCTCTATCAGGCCATCACCATCGCGAGCATCGTTCAGGCCGAGGCGGCGACCAAGGCGGACATGGGCAAGGTGGCCAGGGTCGTCTTCAACCGCCTGGAGCGCGGCATGCCGCTGCAGATGGACTCGACGATCAACTACGGGCTGAACCGTTCCACCCTGAACACCACGCAGAACGACACCGCGGTCGACAACCCCTACAACTCCTACCAGCGCATGGGCCTGCCGCCCACGCCGATCGCCAACCCGGGCGAGGAGGCGATGCACGCCACCGTCAGTCCGCCCGCGGGCGACTGGCTGTACTTCGTGACGGTCAAGCCGGGCGACACGCGCTTCACGGCGGACTACGAGGAACACCTGAAGAACGTCGCGGAGTTCAACGCCTATCGCAGGAGCGCGGTCCCCGCGTCCCCCGCCGCGCCCTCGGCGTCCTCCGGAGCCCCCGCATCGCCGTCGGCCTCCGCGGGCGCGTCCCCCGGGGCCTCCACGAGCGCCTCCTCGGGTGCCCCCGAGGGTGCCTCTGCGGGCGACCCGTCGGATGTCTCCGAGGGTGCCTCCGCGGGCGACTCCTCGGATGTCTCCGAGGGTGCCTCCGCGGGCGACGCCATGGGCGACTCCTCCGACGCGGACGCCGCCACGTCCAGCGAGTGAGCCGCCCGGCGGGGCGTCAGGCGGCGACCGGCTCGTCCGCCAGCAGCCGCCTGATGTCCCGTACCGCTGCGCGTCCGGCACGGTTGGCACCGATGGTGCTCGCCGAGGGCCCGTATCCGACGAGATGGATCCGTGGGTCGGCGACGACGCGGGTCCCCTCGACGCGGATGCCGCCGCCCGGCTCGCGCAGCCGCAGCGGCGCCAGATGGTCGATGGCGGCCCGGAAGCCCGTCGCCCACAGGATGACGTCGGCGTCGACGCGACGGCCGTCGTCCCAGGCGACACCGTCGGGGGTGATCCGGTCGAACATCGGCTGCCGGTCCAGCACGCCGTCGGCCAGCGCCTGCCGGATCGCCTCGTTCAGCGGAAGTCCCGTCACCGAGACGACGCTCCGCGGCGGCAGCCCCCGGCGGACCCGCTCCTCCACCAGGGCGACGGCGGCCCGGCCGTACTCCTCCGTGAAGGGGCCTTCGCGGAACACCGGCGGCCGTCGGGTCACCCAGGTGGTGGCGGCCGCGTACGGGGCGATCTCCATCAGGTGCTGCGTGCCGGACGCGCCGCCGCCCACCACGATCACGCGCTGGCCGGCGAAAGCCTCCGGGCCGGGGTACTGCGCGGTGTGCAGCTGGCGCCCACGGAAGGTCTCCTGGCCCTGGTAGCGCGGCCAGAACGGCCGGTCCCAGGTGCCCGTCGCGTTGATCAGCGCCCGGGTCGACCACACCCCGTCGTCGGTCTCGACGAGCAGCCGTCCGTCGGAGCCCTCCCGGACGGCCTTGACGTCGACCGGCCGCCGCACCCGCAGGTCGAAGGTCCGCTCGTAGGTGTCGAAGTACTCCGCGATGACCTCGGAGGACCGGCGTGCGGGGTCCGCGTCCGTCAGTTCTATGCCGGGCAGCGAGTGCATCCCGTGCACCTTGCCGTACGTCAGCGACGGCCAACGGAACTGCCAGGCGCCGCCCGGACGGGGGGCGTGGTCGAGGACCACGAAGTCCCGCCCGGGCTCGAAGCCGGTGCGCCGCAGATGAAAGGCGCTGGACAGGCCCGCCTGCCCGGCGCCGATCACCACCACGGCGACCTCACGCACACTCATCCCGGAATCGTTCACGTTTCCACCAACTCGGCCGGGGCCGTGGATCTTCCCGATGGGGCCACGGGAAGCGAGCGACCAGCGAGCGACCAGCGATCGGCCATGGCGCGACATCCGGCTCGGGCACGGAATCCGGAGCATGGGCGAGGATTGAGTCATGTCCGATGCCTTCAGCACCCGGGTCCTGAACGTCGCCACCGGTTCGTCCGAGATGGTCGTCGATCTCACTCACGCCTGCGAGGCGTTCCTGCGTGAGGTCGCGGCAGGCCGTGACGGCCTCCTGAACCTCTTCGTGCCGCACGCCACCGCCGGGATCGCGATCATCGAGACCGGTGCCGGCAGCGACGACGACCTCCTCGCCGCCCTGCACTCCCTGCTTCCCGCGGACGACCGCTGGCAGCACCGTCACGGCAGCCCCGGCCACGGCCGTGACCACGTCCTCCCGGCGATCGTCCCGCCCCACGCGACGCTGCCGGTCCTGGGCGGCAGGCTGGAGCTGGGGACCTGGCAGTCGGTGTGTCTGGTGGACACGAACAAGGACAATCCGAACCGGAACGTCCGCCTGTCGTTCCTGGGTTGAGACGGCGCGGTGCGACGACCGTGGGCCGGACGGCCTGCCGCTCCCGGCGAGCCGGCTCGCCCTCGTCGATCGTGGAGGCCAGGCGCTCGTCGCTGAAGAGGCGAGTTTTCCTCGATCACACTTTGTATAATTCGAAAATTAACCTTCTTCATTCGGTCGGCTTCACGTCGGTCGACCCGCTGCTGTGCTCCCGCCGGGCCGCTGTCGTGCGGCATGGGCGAAAATGGGGCGGATGTGTGAACCGTGCTAAACTTGACCACAGTTGCAGTTGTGGTTCCCGAAACTTCAAGTGTCTTGGTGCCTGTATAGCGTCGGGCATTTCTTGTATCTCCGGTGTTTGTCCGGACGGGGCGCATTGTGACAACGAAGGGGTTCTCACGCCGTGGGTCCCCGGGTACTGCCCCCAAGGAGATGTGACATGGCTACTGGCACCGTCAAGTGGTTCAACTCGGAAAAGGGTTTCGGCTTCATCGAGCAGGACGGTGGCGGTCCGGACGTGTTCGCCCACTACTCGAACATCGCCGCCCAGGGCTTCCGTGAGCTCCAGGAAGGCCAGCGGGTGAACTTCGACATCACGCAGGGCCAGAAGGGCCCGCAGGCGGAGAACATCACTCCCGCCTGACGTCCGAGCGGACGAGATGACTGGGGCCCCGCCTTGTGGCGGGGCCCCAGCTCACTGCTTTTCGCATTCCGCTGGAATTATTCGATATTCACATTCGGCTCGTTCTTGCAATTTGTCCGGCTCATTCTTGTCGGGAATTCCTCGATGCGTGCCTGTTGAGGAAGGTTCTCCATGAGCCGTTCAGTCCGCACGAACGACCGTCTTCAGTCACGGGGTCAGGGCCGCGCCGACACCGGTCCGGGCGACACCGAGCGCCGTTCCGCCCCACCGGAGGGGGAGTTGGCGCTGCCGGTCACCGTCACTCCGGCGCTCCCCGCCGCTGCGACCTTCGGTGAACTGGACATGCCCGTGGCGTTGCTGGAGACGCTCACCGCTCGCGGCCTGAACGAGCCGTTCCCGATCCAGGCCGCCACCTTGCCGGACTCCCTCGCGGGCCGCGACGTCCTGGGCCGCGGGCGTACCGGATCGGGCAAGACGCTCGCCTTCGGCCTGGCGCTCCTCGCGCGCACGGCCGGGCAGCGTGCGGAGCCGCGGAAGCCGCTGTCCCTGATCCTCGTCCCCACACGCGAGCTGGCCCAGCAGGTCACCGACGCGCTCGCCCCGTACGCCCGGCCGCTGAAGGTGCGGCTGGCCACGGTGGTCGGCGGCATGTCGATCGGCCGCCAGGCCGGCGCACTGCGTGACGGGGCCGAGGTGGTCGTCGCGACGCCCGGCCGCCTCACGGACCTGGTCGAACGCAAGGACTGCCGTCTGGACCGAGTGAAGATCACCGTCCTGGACGAGGCCGACCAGATGGCGGACATGGGCTTCATGCCGCAGGTCACCGAACTGCTCGACCAGGTACGTCCCGACGGCCAGCGCATGCTGTTCTCGGCCACACTGGACCGCGACGTCGATCTTCTGGTCCGCCGTTACCTCCAAGACCCGGTGGTTCATTCGGTCGACCCGTCGGCGGGAGCGGTCACCACGATGGAGCATCACGTACTGCAGGTGCACGGCGCCGACAAGTACGCCACCGCCACCGAGATCGCCGCCCGCGACGGACGCGTGATCATGTTCCTGGACACCAAGCACGCGGTCGACCAGTTCACCAGACACCTGCTGAGCAGCGGCGTGAAGGCCGCGGCGCTGCACGGCGGCAAGTCGCAGCCCCAGCGCACCCACACCCTGGACCGGTTCAAGACAGGTGATGTCACGACGTTGGTGGCCACCAATGTCGCGGCCCGGGGCATCCACGTCGACGACCTCGATCTCGTCGTCAACGTCGATCCGCCCAGCGACCACAAGGACTACCTGCACCGTGGCGGCCGCACCGCCCGCGCGGGAGAGTCCGGCAGTGTCGTCACGCTGGTCCTGCCGGGCCAACGCCGTGACATGGCCCGTCTCCTGTCCGACGCGGGCATCAGGGCTCGGATCACGCAGGTCCGCTCCGGCGAGGCCGAGCTGAGCCGCATCACCGGCGCCCAGGCTCCCTCCGGTGTCCCCGTCGGCGGCAGCGCACCGGTCGAGCGCCCGAAGCGCGGCGGTGCCCCGTTCCGGGGCCTGGGCACGCGCCCGGGGCGGGACGGCGGCGGCGAGTCCCGCCGGTCCGCCGAGGCCCGCCGGATCGCCGAGGCCCGCAAGGCCGCCCGGGTCCGTCGTGGCTCAGGCGGCTGACGGCCGCCGCTCTTGTGCCTGCTCTCCGCCTTCTCCGCGAGTGCGTCGAGTTTCGGCACCGCGTACGCCCGGGTTGGACCGGCGGCTTCAGGGAGCGGTCACATCCTCACTGGGGATGAACCGGCTTGCGCCACACGGAGATGTGCTTCGCGGAGTCCTGGTCGAACCGGCTCCCGTCCCAGTCCGCGACGCGTCGTTCCAGCTCGAGTCCCGCGATCCGTGCCATCAGGTCGAGCTCGGCCGGCCACGCGTACCTGTGCCGGGAGTTGTCCCTGCGGTAGCGGCCGTCGTCGCCGTCGCGGGTGAAGTGGTGCGAGACGAGGATCTGCTCGACCAGGTCGAACGTGTCGAAGCCGAGGTGCCGCTCGGAGACGTCGAACGGCACGGCGACCTGCCCGGGCGGCAGGAACCGCAGCGGCGGTACGCCCAGTTCGATGACGAACCGGCCGCCGGGCGACAGGTGACGCGCGGCGTTGCGGAAGCACTCGACCTGCTCGTCCTGCGTGAGCAGGTTCGTGATGGTGTTGTAGACCAGATAGACCAGGGTGAACTCGCCGGGGACGACGGTTGTGGCCATGTCCCCGATGGCGACCGGAAGAGTGCGCTCGTCGATCTTGCGCCGCAGGACCGCCGCCATGTGCTCGGACAGTTCGATGCCCGCCACGGGCACGCCGCGTTCCCGGAGCGGGACGCCCACGCGTCCGGTTCCGATGGCGAACTCCAGTGCCCGGCCGTCTCCGGCGAGTTCGGCGAGGAAGGCGAGAGTCGGTCCGAGTACGGCGGCCGAGGACAGCTCGGCCTCCTCGGCGTCGTAGCGGTCGGCGGTCGCACGGGTCCATGGCTCACTGCTCGTCACGGGCGGCCACTGTGCCGGGCCCGGTGGGGCGTTGTCGACGCATTTACGTTCCACGACTGAAGGAACCGCGCCGGCCGGTCACCGCTCGGCGATGCCGCACACGGCGGGCCTGCGCCGGCCCGGTGGCGAGGCAGGAGTGACCCGGCGTCGAGTCAGCGCTGCGCGGGCACGTCCCAGCGCACGCGCAGCGCCGGGGGCTTCCGGAAGACCAGGCCCCTGGGCGCGGTGGGCGAGGCCGGGTCGAGCCGCAGGCCGGGGAGGCGGTCGAGAAGTGCGAGGAGGCAGACGCGGGTCTCCAGTCGGGCGAGGTGGGCACCCAGACAGAAGTGCGGACCGTGCGCGAAGGCCAGCTGGAGGCGGGAGTTGCTCCGCCGAAGGTCGAAGCTGTCGGGGTCCTCGAAGACCTCGGGGTCGCGGTTCGCGCCGGCGAGCGACACGACCACGAGATCACCACGCCGCACGTCGGCCCCGCCGATCGTCACGTCGGCGGTGGTGTAGCGGTCCACGACGGCAGCGGCGGGTTCCAGGCGGAGCGATTCCTCGATCGCCGCGTCGACCAGGCCCGGATCGGCATGCACGAGGGCGAGTTGATCGGGGTGCGCCAACAGGTGCAGAACCGCGTTGGCGATCATGCCCTCGGTGGTCTCGATGCCGCCGAACATCAGCACGGCGGCGTTGGCGACCACCTCCGGCAGTTTCAGACGTTCACTCTCGGCCGCCGCGACCAGCACTGACGCATCGGTTCCTGCCGCGACCGTCGCCTCGACGCTTCCCCGCAACCGGTCGAACGCCGCCGCCCCGTCGGGGTTCGCCGGCTGCCCGGCGGTGATGTCGGAGACCGCGCCCACGATGGCGTCGTACCAGGACAGCACCGCCTCGGCGTCCGCGTCGACCAGGCCCAGCGACTCGGCGACGACGGCGACGGCCAGAGGCCCGGCCACCGCCCGGCGCAGTTCGGCGCCGCCACGCGGCCGGATGCCCTCCACGAGCCGGGCGGCTTCCTGTTCCACGAACCCGGCGAACCGGTCGTGCACGTCGTGCGTGCGGAACGGGTCGGTGAAGGGGGCACGGTGCCGCTTGTGCTCGGCGCCCTCCAGGGAGAGCATGCTCGGACCGACCACCTGGGCGGTGGAGAAGCGGGGGTCGTCCACCGTGAAGGTCGCCGCGTCACGCATCACGCGCAGTGCGAGATCACGCCGGGTCACGAGCCAGCCTCCCAGCACGGGGACCCACGACACCGGTTCGCGGGCGCGCAGCAGGGCCAGCCGGGGGTGGGGATCGTCCTCCAGTTCCGTGAGCGTGGTCGCGGAGCCGAGGGGGAACCGGCGCGCTGTCACCATGGAAGTTGCCCTCTGTTCCCGTCCCTGGAATTCCGGCCGCCGCGGAGGCCACTCAGAGCCTATGCGTCTTCGGCGGTGAGTCGAGCCGGTCCCACATCGTGGGACCGACGAATCCGGCCGGCCGCGCCCCGCACACGCACGTCACCGATGTGTCAGTACACGTCGCGGACATAGCGCTTGTCGGCGGAGAGTTGTTTGACGAAGGCGGCGGCGCCGTCCTCGTCGAGGCCGCCGTGCACGACGGCGATCTCGCGCAGCGCCCGGTCGACGTCCTTGGCCATCCGGGAGGCGTCGCCGCAGACGTAGAAGTGGGCGCCGTCCTGGAGCCAGGACCACAGCTGGGGACCGTGCTCGCGCATGCGGTCCTGTACGTACACCTTGGTGCGCTGGTCGCGCGAGAACGCGGTGTCCAGCCGGGCGAGGGTGCCGGCGTCCAGGTGGGCGGTGAGCTCGTCCGCGTAGTAGTGGTCGCCGGCGCGGTGCTGTTCACCGAAGAACAGCCAGTTCTGGGCCCGGTGTCCGAGCGCGCGACGCTCGTCGAGGAAGCCCATGAACGGTGCGACCCCGGTCCCGGGGCCCACCATCACCATCGGCGTGGCGGGGTCTGCGGGCGGCCGGAAGTGCGGGGACCGCTGGACGAAGACCGGCACGGGGCTGTCCGGCGCGGCGTCGGCGAGGAAGGGCGAGCACACGCCCTGACGGGTGCGGCCACGCAGGTTCTCCCAGCGGACCACGGAGACCGTCAGCGAGACCAGGGCGGGATCGGTGAGCGGGCTGGACGAGATGGAGTACAGCCGCGGTTGCAGCCGCTTGAGCGTGTCGGCCCATTCCTGGGCACTGGCCCGTACGGCCAGGTCGGCGACGACGTCGACGGCCTGCCGGCCCCAGCACCACTTGGCGAGCTCGTCCTTGTTGTCGGGGCGCAGCAGCTTCTTCAGCTCGCGCGGATCGTGGACGCGTTCGCCGAGGAAACGCAGCATGTCGGTGGTGACGCGGGTGATGTCGAAGTGCTCGTGCAGGGCTTGACGGAACGTCGTCCCGCCGAAGCCCGGCACGCTCACCTCGGCGTTCGCGGCGACACCGGTGACGGCGAGCCACTCCGCCACCAGCTCCGGGTCGTTGACGGGGCGTACGCCGAGCGCGTCACCCGTCTCGTACGTCAGCGGTACGGCACTGTCGCGGGTGTCGAAGGTGAAGCGCCGTACCTCCTTGCCCGACCCCGGGCCGCTGAGCAGCCGGTTGCCGACGAGACGTGCGGTGGCCGGCGCGGGTCTCCGGGTGCTCGGGGGCGCCACCGGGGCGGCGGCCGGGGCCGGGGCGGCCTCGTCGGTCAGGGCGGTGAGGACCTGGTCCAGCCAGGCCGTCGCGGAGGGTTCGTAGTCCGGCTCGCAGTCCGTTCGCGGTGCCAGACGCACCGCGCCGAGTTCGTCCAGCCGCTGGTCCAGCCGTCGGCCGTACCCGCAGAAGTCGTCGTAGGAGGAGTCGCCCAGGGCGAGGACCGCGTACGGTCGGCCCGCCAGGCCCGGCGTGTCGGACGAGGCCAGCAGGTCCCAGAACGAGGAGCCGTTGTCCGGAGCGTCACCGTCGCCGAACGTGCTGGTGATCAGCAGCAGACCGGCGGCGGGCGGGAGCGCGGAGAGGTCGACGTCGTCCATGGGGACGAGGCGGGCGCTGTGCCCGGCCGAGGAGAGCCGTTCGGTGGCGGCCGCCGCGAACTCCTCCGCGTTGCCGGTCTGCGACGCCCACAGCACGACGACCTCGCGTCCCGCGGGCACGGACGCGGCGAGGACCGGCGAGGGCACGGCCGCCCTGGAGTACATCCCGGCCAGTACGCCGTTGACCCACAGCGCGTGTTCGGCACTGAACGGCGCCGTCGGCGGGAGTACCGGCACACCCGAGGTGCCCGCTTCGACACCGGCGAGGAAGCCGACGAGATAGCGGCGCTCGGTCTCGCTCAGCACGGGCGGCGGCGGGACGGGCGCCAGACCGAGGACGGCAGCCGCGGGGCCCGCGGCTGCCGTGCCCGGTGCGACCGGGGCCGCCACCGGAGCCGGGCCGACGGGTTCGGGCGCTGTCGCGGCACCGGCCCCGGGAGCCGCGGCGCCGGGCACGTGTGCCACCTCCGCACCCGGTCCGGGCCCGTCCGCCGGTGCGGCAGCCGGCGCGGTCACCTTCGCCAGCGACACCGCGCACACCTTGAACTCCGGCTGGAAGGACAGCGGGTCCACGGCGTCATTGGTCACGGCGTTGACGCTGAGGTACTCACCGAACAGGTCGTTCCAGTGGAACGGGGCGAAGCAGTTCCCCGGCCGGACCCGGTCCGTCACCACCGCGGGCAGCACGGCCCGGCCGCGCCGCGAGGCGACCTCCACCGCGTCCCCGTCGTGCACGTCCAGAGCCAGGGCGTCGTCCGGGTGCAGCTCCACGAACGGCCCCGGGTTCAGCTTGTTGAGCTTGGCGACCCTGCCCGTCTTCGTGAGGGTGTGCCACTGGTGCTGCACGCGCCCCGTGTTCAGCACGAACGGGTAGTCGTCGTCGGGCATCTCGGCCGGCGCCACGTGCGGGCGGGCGTGGAAGACACCCCGGCCGCTCGCGGTCGGGAAGGACGGCCGCCCGTCGGCTCCCAGGTACCTGATCGGGTTGCGGTCCGGCCCGTCGGCAGCTGCCGCCGGCCACTGCACGGGGGTCGAGCGCAGCCTCTCGTAGGACACGCCACGCAGGTCGTAGCCGGTCCTCGGGTTCCAGGCGCGCCTGATCTCCTCGAAGACCTCCTCCGCGCTGCCGTACGAGAATCCCTCCTCGTAGCCCATCTCGCGCGCGACGGCCGCGATGATGCGCCAGTCCGCCATCGCCTCGCCGGGCGGCTCCACCGCGGGCCGGGCGAGCGTGAGGTTGCGCTCGCTGTTGACCAGCACGCCCTCGGACTCGGTCCAGAGCGCACCGGGCAGGATCACGTCCGCGTACGCGTTGGTCTCGGTGTCGGCGAAGACGTCCTGGGTGACGACGAACTCGGCCGCCTCCAGCCCTTCGATGACGGTCTTGCGGTTGGCGACCGACGCGACCGGGTTCGTGCAGATGATCCAGCAGGCCTTGATGTGGCCGTCCGCCATCCGCCGGAACATGTCCACCGTGCCCCGGCCGGCCCCGTCCTCGCGGATCGAGCCGGGCGGCAGCCCCCACAACTCCTCGGTGAACGCCCGCTCCTCGTCCACCAGGACCGAGCGCTGGCCCGGCAGACCGGGCCCCATGTAGCCCATCTCCCGGCCGCCCATGGCGTTGGGCTGCCCGGTCAGCGAGAACGGGCCGCTGCCGGGACGGCAGATCGCCCCGGTGGCCAGGTGGAGGTTGATCAGGGCATTGGTGTTCCAGGTGCCGTGAGTGGACTGGTTCAGGCCCATCGTCCAGCAGCTCATCCACTCCCCGGCCTCGCCGATCAGCCGGGCCGCCGTGCGCAGGTCCTCCTCGGCGATGCCCGTGATCTCGCTGACCGCGGCCGGCGGGTAGTCGGCGAGGAAGCGCGGCATCGCCTCCCAGCCCTCGGTGTGGGCGTCGACGAACTCCGCGTCGGTGTGGCCGTTCTCGTGCAGGAGATGCAACAGGCCGTTCAGGAGCGCCAGGTCGGTTCCGGGCCTGAGCTGCAGGAAGAGGTCCGCCTTGGCCGCGGTGGCGGTGCGCCGCGGGTCCACCACGATCACCTTGGCGCCCGACTTCTTGACCCGCTCCATCATCCGCAGGAACAGGATGGGATGGCAGTCGGCCATGTTGGAGCCGATGACGAGGAAGACGTCCGCGTGGTCGAAGTCCTGGTACGAGCCGGGCGGGCCGTCCGCACCGAGCGACAGCTTGTAACCGGCGCCCGCGCCGGCCATGCACAGCCGCGAATTCGACTCGATCTGATTGGTCCGCACGAAGCCCTTGGCCAGCTTGTTCGCCAGGTACTGCGCCTCCAGCCCCATCTGCCCGGAGACGTAGAAGGCGACCGCGTCCGGGCCGTGCTCGTCGACGACCGACCGCAGCCGACGGGCCGTCTCCTTGATCGCCGTGTGCACGCCCGTCGGCGCCGGCTCCTCCTCGCGCCGCTCCCGGACGAGAGCGGTGTCCAGCCGGCCCGGGGCGGCGAGCATCTCCGCCGTCGTGGCGCCCTTGGTGCACAGACGGCCGAAGTTCGCGGGGTGCGCCTTGTCGCCGGACGCCTTGAGGACCGTACGCCGACCGTCGGGTCCCCTGCCGATGTCGAGCACCATCCCGCAGCCGACACCGCAGTACGAGCAGACCGTGCGCACCTGCGTCGCGGTCGTGGTCACGGGCGATCCCTCTCGTCACCGGATTCGTCCCGTCGACCGTACGAAATGCCCGTTACGCGGGTGTCACACGAGCTGATCATCGGTGGTTACGTGCACCACACACCGGCGACCGGTGACCTGTGAGACCGGTTCCGCGCGCGTCCGGGGCGGCCGGTCCCGCCTCGCCGACCGCTGGTCCCGCCCGGCCGCCGCTAGTCCTGCGAGGCCGGCTGCTGGTCCCGCGGGATCGGCTGCTCGAACCAGACGACCTTTCCGGTGCTCAGCCGTGTCGCGCCCCAGCGCCGCGCGAGCTGGCTGACCAGGAACAGGCCGCGGCCCCCCTCGTCGCCCGGGGCGGCATGCCGCATCCGGGGCACCTCGGGCGAGTCGTCGGTCACCTCGCAGCGCAGCACGTCGGTGCGCAGCAGCCGCAGGGAGATGGGACGCGAGGCGAAGCGCACGGCGTTGGTGACGACTTCGCTGACCATGAGCTCGGTCGTGTCCAGCAGAGACTCCAGGCCCCAGCGGTGCAGGGCCCTGCGGGCCAGACGGCGTGCCTGTCCCGCGGTTCTCGGCCGAGGGTCCAGAAACCAGTACGCGACGCTGTCCGGCGGGAATCCCTCGAACCGGGCGGCCAGCAGCGCGATGTCGTCGTCCCGTGCGCCGGGACCCAAGCTGCCCAGCACCAGGTCGCACAGCAGTTCCAGCGAGAGTGCGGGGCGTCCGTCGACGGTGGTCTCCAGCCGCCTGCGCAGCGCCTCGACGCCGGTGCCCACGTCCGTGTCCCGGGTCTCGACCAGCCCGTCGGTGTACAGCAGCAGTGTGGCTCCGGTGGGCGCGGGCACCTCCACGGAGTCGAACAGGACGTCGCCGACGCCGATGGGAGGGCCCGGTGGAACGCGCAGCATCTCGGTCCGTCCGTCCGGGTGCAGCAGCACGGCGGGAGGGTGGCCCGCGTTCGCCATGAGCAGCCGGTGCGAGATCGGGTCGTAGATCGCGTAGAGGCAGGTCGCGATGTGGTCGCTGCCCAGGCGCCGGGCCTGTTCGTCCAGGTGGTGCAGGACCTCGTCCGGGGGCAGGTCGAGCCCGGCGAGAGTCTGCACGGTGGTGCGCAGCTGGCCCATGATCGCGGCCGATGTCATGGAGTGGCCCATGACATCGCCGACGACCAGGGCGATCCGGTTGCCGGTGACCGGGATCGCGTCGTACCAGTCGCCGCCGACCTGGGCCGTCCGAGAGGCGGGCAGATAGCGGCTGGCGAGCCGGACACCGGTGGGTTCGGGCAGCGACGACGGGAGCATGGTGCGCTGCAAGGTGTCCGCCACGGCGGCCTCGTGCCGGTACATCACGGCCTTCTGGACGCCGATCGCGGTGTGCGTCGCCAGTTGCGAGGCGACGAGCAGGTCGTCCGTGGTGAAGGCGGGGTGCTCGGGCCTGCGCAGCAGGACGACGGTGCCCATGACGTCATGACGGCCGTGCAGGGGAGCGATGATCAGCCTGCGTCCCGGTGGCAGAGTGCCCGGCTCACCCGTCACCGGGCCGAGCAGTTCGGCCACCGCGGCTCCGATGCCCGGGGCGTCGCCGAACGCCGGACGACCGGCGAGCAGCAACTCCGCGAGACGGCCGGTGACCGTCACGTGCACCCGCTCGGCCACGTTCGCGTGCAGGGGGCGCACCGCCGGTGGCGATGCGGTGGCGCTTCCGGTACCCGATGTCTCCGGCGCCCGGTCGAGGCTGTGCAGCTGGAGGACGACGGGTGCGGCGGACTTCTCCTGTCCGACCGGCAGCGGATCGTGCAGATGGATGAAGATCGCGTCGGCGAAGGACGGAACGGCCGCCCGGCGTAATTCGCGCAGGGTCTCGTCCAGGTCCATCCCCCGGGCGATGCGCCGGGTCGCCACGTCGAGGTAGCGCAGCCGGTCGGTCTGCGGGCCGGCGCCGTCCGGGACCGCCTCGTGGGAGGGGGCGTCCGCGGGCGCGTGGTCCCGTGCCGCGGACCGGCCCTCACCGGGGACCGCGGACCGTTCCGCGCCGGAGGGCTGGGGCCGAGCGCCGTCCGGGGAGGAGGGCCGCGCCGTGCCGGAGGGCGCGGGCCGCTTCCCGTCGGACGAGGACGAGGGGGCGGGCGGGGACGAGGGGGAGGAGTGCTCTGCTCGCCGGCCCGGGGACGGCTCGGGCGTGCCGGGGCCCTCGGCCCGGGGCAGCGGGGCGCCGGACCGCCTGGGCGCATCGCCCGAGCCTTCGCGAGGTGTGGGCTGCTCCGTCACGGCTCTCGTTCCGTCCAGTGGGTGCCGCGGGGGTGTCGCGGTCCGCGGTGATGGATCGTCGTGCTCAGTCCGACCGACGGCAGCAGAGGAACACCTGTTCCTCGGGCGGGACGTCGGAGACGGCCGGGGCGTAGGTGTAGGAGGACTCCTCGACGACGTCGAAGCCCGCCGCCTCGATGACCTTGAGCAGGTCCTCGCGCAGATAGCCGGAGACCCGGATCGTGTTGCCGAGGAAGGGGATCGAGAAGTCGTCCACGTCGGCCTCGACCATCGACAGGACGAACAGCCCGCCGGGAACCAGCAGATGGCGGATCGTCGCCAGTGCGAGGGGTATCTCCGCGCGCGGCAGCATGAGGAGGGAGAAGAAGGCCGCGACGGCGTCGAACCGGCCGAGGTCCCGAGGACCGCCCGGTCTCAGGTCGGCGATGTCCATCCGGTGGAACATCGCCGCCGGCACATAGCTCCGGGCCAGCTCGACCATCCCGCCGGACAGGTCGATGCCCACGACCTCGAACCCGGCGTCCGCCAGCTGGCGAGACGTCGGCACTCCGGTGCCGCAACCGAGGTCCAGGACCCGGGACCGGGCCGGCAGCTGCTCGATCAGCCACTTGCCGGCGGAGAGCTGGCCGTCCTTGTGGGGGAATGCCTCGTCGTAGCGGTCGCCGATGGCGTCGAACGCCTCGGCCTGCCCGCTGCGGTCGAGCCAGATGCTCTCGTATGCGGTCCCATGGTCGCTGTTGGCCACGAAAGTAACCTTTCATCGGGCATATCGGATTATCCCACGAGTAGGTCGGGGGTGACTTTGCGCGGCCGGGTCCCCGGAGGGGGGCGAGGACCTCGGAGTCGACCTGACCGCCGCCGAGGAGCGCCGGAAGAAGGGCACGCCCGCGCGCGCCTCGGCCGACGCCCGCCCGCGGCGGACCCAAGTGAAACTCACCTGACCGAATCGCTCAACTCGCCTATGGTCAACGTGATTTCCGGCGGGGCGCGCAGCCCGTCCGGGTCGCCGGCGGGGTACTGACGTGGAGGGTGATTGTGCGTTACCGGGAGCTCGGCCGCAGTGGACTGTCCGTGTCCGAGATCGGTTTCGGAGCGTGGGGGATCGGTGAGTCCAGCTGGGTGGGAGCGTCGGAGGACGAGTCGGTACGTGCCCTGCACCGCGCCGTCGATCTGGGGGTCAACTTCGTCGACACCGCTCGCGGCTACGGCGAGAGCGAACGGATCGTCGGCCGGGTGGTGCGTGAGCGCGGCGCCGACGAGGTTCTCGTCGCGACCAAGGTGCCCCCGAAGAACGGCACATGGCCGGCCCCCGACGGGCTGGACCCGGCCGAGACCTTCCCGGGCGCGCACATCCGCGACAGCCTGGAGACCAGTCTGCGGGTGGCCGGCCTCGACCACTACGACGTCCTGCAGTTCCACGTCTGGAGCGACGAGTGGGTCGGCCGGGGCGACTGGCTGGAGACGATCGACCGGCTGAAGCAGGAGGGGAAGATCCGTCTGTTCGGCGTCTCCATCAACGACCACCAGCCCGACAACGCCCTCGCGCTCGTGCGCAGCGGCACGGTGGACAGTGTCCAGGTCATCTACAACGTCTTCGACCAGGCACCCGCGGACGCACTGCTGCCGGCGTGCGCCGAGCACGGCGTCGGCGTCATCGTGCGGGTGGCGCTCGACGAGGGCGGCCTGACCGGCGCGATCACCGCCGGCACGACCTTCCCCGAGGCCGACTGGCGCAACCACTACTTCCGCGGCGACCGTCCCGCCCAGGTCGAACGCCGGGTGGCCGCGATCGTCGCGGACCTCGGCATCGAACCCGACGAGATCGCCGAGACCGCGCTGCGGTTCGTCCTGAGCGAGCCTGCCGTCTCCACGGTCATCCCAGGGATGCGCAGCGTGCGCAACGTGGAACGCAACACCGCCCTGAGCGACGGGCGGGCCCTGACCGCCGACCGGCTCGCCGTGCTGGCCGGGCACCGCTGGCAGCGCAACTTCTACTCCTGAGCGGAGCGCCTCCTGCCTCCCGGCCGGCGTGCCTTTCACCCCCGCAAGGCGAGTGCGGAAATTTCCGGGAGCGGCTGTCGATCCGGACGTGTCCCGTTCGACGCATGGGTGAGAGCGGCAATCCACCGACCCGAGGAGAACGGTCATGCCCAAGCTGCGCGTACACAACATCACGGTCTCGCTGGACGGCTACGCCGCAGGTCCCAACCAGAGGTTGGAACACCCGCTGGGCGAGGGCGTCGAAGAGATGCACGACTGGATGTTCGCCGCGATGCGGGACCACGCGGACGGCAAGACGGGGCTCGACGTCGACTATGTGGCCCGCTCCGAGGAGAATATCGGCGCCACCATCATGGGACGCAACATGTTCGGCCCCCACCGCGGACCGTGGCAGGACGAGTCGTGGAAGGGCTGGTGGGGTGCCAATCCGCCGTACCACAACGACGTGTTCGTCCACACCCACCACCTTCGGCCCTCGGTCCCGATGGAGGGCGGCACCACGTTCCACTTCACGGACGAGCCCGTCGAGACGGTGCTGGCACGGGCGTTCGAGGCGGCGGCGGGCAAGGACGTGCGGATCGGCGGGGGAGCGGCGACCGTACAGCAGTACCTGCGGGCGGGGCTGATCGACGAGCTGCATCTGGCCGTCTTCCCGAAGCTCCTCGGCAGCGGCGAGCGCCTGTTGGACAATCTGGGTGACGGGGTCGACGGCTACCGGGTTTCCGAGCTGGTGAGCTCGCCGGCCGTGACGCACGCCGTACTGGTACGTCGCTGAGGAGGCGCCCCCGGGCCGGCGTCCGCCGCCGGACACCCTCGACGGGCACCGGTGGCGGGCACCGGTGGCGGAAATCGGTCCCGTCGCCCGAGGCCGGTCGGTGGAGGCAGGCCGCCGTCGGCGGTCGCGCCACCGTCCGGCTCATTCGTCTCCGGCGGTGCCCGACTGCTGCGGGGCCGTGTCGGGCGAGGACGAGGCCGGTGCGGAGGAGGCGGGCGGTGGCACCGCGCCCGTGCCGGGGGCGCCCGCGCGCAGGCCGTCCATGACCAGGTCGAGGAGACGCTCGGCGCGCGGCTGCCAGTCCCCGTGCGGGTCGATCTGCCACAGCCCCGCGATGGCGAGGATGAAGTCGTCGGGAGTCACTCCCGGGCGGACGGTGCCGGCCTCCTCGTTGGCCTTCAGCAGGAGCGTGACGGCCTGGGCCACGGGTCCGTGCCCCAGGCGTGTCAGGGTGCCGCGCGCCACGCTGGTGGCCGTCCGCAGCGCGTCGGCCAGGCCCGCCTTGGCCATCGCGTACTGGGCGAGGCGGTCCATCCACTCCCGCAGCGCCTGGTCCGGCGGGTGGGTTTCGAGGAGCTTGGCCGCCGCGTCGGCGACCTGCTGCACCTCGTAGCGGTAGACCTCCAGGACGAGGGCCTCGCGGTTGGGGAAGTTGCGGTAGAAGGTCCCCTGCCCGACGCCCGCCTTCTTCGCGATCGCGCTCAGGGGGGCGTCCGCCGAACGGGTCAGCTCGGCCAGGGCCACTTCGAGGATGCGCTCGCGATTCCGCTGCGCGTCCGAGCGCAGTGGCGTGCTCGAACGGGTCGGCGTGTCCTTCTCGGGGCGCACTCGTCCTCCTTCCGGGATGTCGGCCTTCCGGGATGTCGGCCGGACTCCGCCCGGGCCCTGTGCCGGGGATCTCCCGGAACCTCGGCCGGACTCCCTCCGGAGTCATGGTGTGGCCGACCGTGGTCGGCGACCGGTCGACCTTGCTAAGCGGACAGCTGTCCGTTAGCTTTTACGGGTAGCGGACAGGTGTCCGCTTGGAGCTCACTCTAGTGGCTGACCCGCTCCGTGTGGATGGCCGGAACCGATCGCCGACAGGCATTCTGGCGCACCCGGCGGGATGACGAGCCGCCACGGACCGCCCCCGTTCGACTTCGACGCGCACGACCCACGCGAAAGAAGGCTGATCATGGCCCCATCGACGTCCAGCGCCATCACTCTGAACATCAACGGCGAGAAGTACACGCTGCCCGTCGACCACCGCACCACCCTGCTCGACGCACTGCGCGAACAGCTCGACCTCACCGGTACCAAGAAGGGTTGTGACCAGGGACAGTGCGGTGCCTGCACGGTGCTCGTCGACGGTCGCAGGGCCGTGTCCTGCCTGCAACTGGCGGTCGCCGCCGAGGGCCACGAGATCACCACCATCGAGGGCGTGGCCGACGGTGAGCGGCTGCATCCGGTCCAGCAGGCGTTCCTCGACCTCGACGGCTACCAGTGCGGCTACTGCACCCCCGGCCAGATCTGCTCGGCGATCGCGGTGATCGAGGAGCACGCGGCGGGCTGGCCGAGCGCGGTGACCGACGACGTCCGCTCCGAAGCGGGCCCGCCACCGCTCACCGCCGAGGAGATCCGGGAGCGGATGAGCGGGAACCTGTGCCGCTGCGGCGCCTACGTGTCGATCGTCCAGGCGGTCGCACGGGCTGCCGAGGCCCACGTCCCGGCGGAGCCGGGCTCCGGACCGGCGCGCTCCGGGGCGCAGGGGTCCGGGACCGGTTCCGACGCCGAGGAGGTCGCGGCATGAAGGAGTTCGGATACGACCGCGCCCACGACGTCCAGGGCGCCGTCGCGTTGCTCGGCGGCGACCCCGAGGCCCGCTTCCTGGGCGGCGGCACCAACCTCGTCGACCTGATGAAGGCCGGCGTGGAACGGCCCAGCCGGCTCATCGACGTACGTGAACTGCCCCTCGGTCGAATCGAGTTCTCGCCCGAGGACGGGCTGCGCATCGGCGCCACCGTCACCAACAGCGAACTCGCCGCCCACCCCGAAGTGCGCCGGAACTACCCGGCGTTGGCGCAGGCGGTGCTCGCCGGAGCCTCCGGGCAGCTGCGCAACATGGCCACGGTCGGTGGGAACCTGCTCCAGCGCACCCGTTGCGGTTACTTCACCGATCTGACCAAGCCGTGCAACAAGCGGGCTCCCGGCAGCGGTTGTCCCGCCATCGAGGGCGAACACCACAACCACGCCGTTCTCGGGACCTCCGAGCACTGCGTGGCCACACACCCGTCCGACATGGCGGTGGCCCTCACCGCCCTCGACGCCGTCGTCGCCTACGAAACGGCCGACGGGCCGGGCGAGTTGCCCCTCTCCGATCTCTATCTGCCCGTCGGTGACACCCCGCATCTGGAGACGGCCCTGCCGGCCGGCGCGCTGATCACGGCCGTCACCCTGCCCGCCGCCCCCGTCGCCGCCACCTCGCGGTACCGGAAGGTGCGCGAGCGCGCCTCGTACGCGTTCGCGATCGGCTCGGTCGCCGCGGCCCTCGACGTCCGGGGCGAGGTCGTCCGGGATGTGCGGCTCGCCTTCGGCGCCGTGGCGTCACGGCCCTGGCGGGCCACGAAGGCCGAACGGCTTCTGACCGGGGGTCCGGTGAGCGCGGAGGCGTTCGCCGCCGCCGCGGACGCCGAACTGGCGGCCGCCCGTCCCCTGCCCCACAACGGCTACAAGGTGACCCTGATGCGCAATCTCGTCGTGGCCGTGCTGACCGAACTCGCCGAGGAGGCCGCCCGATGACCACGACCACCCCGACCGCCGCGGCGAGCCGGGCCGTCGGCACCGCGCACACCCGAGTGGAGGGCCTCGCCAAGGTCACGGGTGCCGCACGCTACGCCGGAGAGGTCCCGCATCCCGAACTGGCCCACGGCTGGCTCGTGTTGGCGACCGTGGCACGCGGGCGGGTCCGCTCGGTCGAGGAGGCGCCCGTGCTCGGCATGCCCGGCGTCCTCGCCGTGCTGCACCACGGCAACGCCCCACGGCTCGAAGCCGGTTACATGGGCGTCTTCGGACCGCCCGACCCGGTGCTCCAGCTCTTCCAGCACGACCGTGTGCCGTACGTCGGCTGGCCGGTCGCCCTGGTCGTCGCCGAGACGCCCGAGCAGGCCCGGGAGGCGGCGGAGGCCCTCACGGTGCGGTACGACGCCGAACCGCACGACGTGGCCTTCTTCGCCGGACACCCCGGCATGTACACCCCTGAGGGCGCCGAGGAGAGCAAGGGCGACCTGGAGGCCGAACTCGCCTCCTCGGCCGTCGTGGTGGACGCGGAGTACACCACTCCCGAGGAGCATCACAGCCCCATGGAGCCGCACGCGGCGACCGCCCGCTGGGACGGCGGCCGCCTGGAGGTCGTCGACTCCAACCAGGGCAGCCGGTTCGTGGCCGACGAGCTCGCGAAGCTCTTCTCGCTCGACCCGGAATCGGTGCGGGTGCGCTCCGAGCACGTCGGCGGCGGCTTCGGCTCCAAGGGAACCCGCCCGCACCAGGTCTCGGCGGCGATGGCCGCGACGGTCCTGCACCGACCCGTCCGCGTCACGCTGACCCGCCGGCAGATGTTCTCGCTCGTCGGCTACCGCAGCCCCACGGTGCAGCGGGTCAGGCTCGGCGCCGACCACGACGGCCGGCTGCGCGCCGTCGACCACGTGTCGGAGTGCCTGACCTCGACCGTCCATGAATTCGTGGAGCGGGCCGCGGACTTCGGGCATCCGCTGTACGACGCGAACGCTCACCACACGGCCAGCCGGGTCGTACGGCTCGATGTGCCCACACCGACGTGGATGCGGGCCCCGGGCGAGGCCCCCGGCTCGTTCGCGCTGGAGTCGGCGCTCGACGAGCTCGCCGAGAAGTGCGGCGTCGACCCGATCGCGCTGCGGGTGCGCAACGAGCCGTCCGTGGGCCCCTTGACCGGGCTGCCGTTCAGCAGCCGCAACCTCCTCGCCTGCTTCGAGGAGGGCGCCCGCCGGTTCGGCTGGGCGGACCGCGACCCACGTCCCGGCGTCCGCCGCGACGGACGCTGGATGCTCGGCACCGGCACGGCAGCCGCTGCCTTCCCCACGCTCTCCGCGCCTTCCACGGCCGCGGTGACGGCGGAGGCCGACGGCACGTTCACCGTGCGGATCACCGCCGCCGACATCGGCACCGGCGCACGGACGGCGCTGACGCAGATCGCGGCCGACGCGCTGGAGACGACACCCGGGCGCATCCGGATGCGCATCGCGGACAGCGACTTCGGCGCCGCGATCATGGCCGGCGGCTCGATGGGGACGCGCTCCTGGGCCTGGGCGATCACCGTCGCCGCGCGCGCCCTGCGGGAACGGCTCGTCCCGGGCGTGGCCCTTCCGCCGGAGGGGATCACCGAGCGGTCCGACACCTCCGCCGCGGTCGGCGCGCTCACGGAGAAGGAACGGCACGCCTTCGGGGCGCAGTTCGCCGAGGTCGCCGTGGACGTCGGCACGGGCGAGGTGCGGGTACGCCGCATGCTGGGGATCTTCGCGGCGGGCCGGATCGTCAATCCGCTGACCGCGCGCGGGCAGTTCGTCGGCGGCATGACCTGGGGCCTGTCCATGGCCCTCCACGAGGAGGCGACCCGGGACCAGGCCTCCGGCGGTCACGTCGGCGCCGACCTGGCCGGCTACCACTTCGCCGCGCACGCCGACGTGCCGGCCATCGAGGCGGACTGGGTGGACGACCCGGACCCGGACGACCCGGTCGGGATCAAGGGCATCGGCGAGATCGGCGTCGTGGGTGCGGCGGCGGCCGTCGCCAACGCGGTCTGGCACGCGACCGGCGTGCGCCACCGGAACCTGCCGATCCGGCCGGACCGCGTCCTGAACGCCGCCGGGGGAGCGCACGGTGCTTGACCTCGCCGACGAGCTGCACCGGTGGGTCGAGGAGGGCCGGGACTTCGCCGTCGCCACGGTCGTGGCGGTCGGCGGCAGCGCGCCGCGCGGTCCCGGCGCCGCCCTCGCCGTGGACGGCGACGGCACCGCCATCGGGTCCGTCTCCGGCGGCTGTGTCGAGGGGGCGGTGTACGACCTGTGCGTCGAGGCCCTCCAGGACGGGCGGGTGGTCCTCGAACGCTTCGGCTACAGCGACGAGGACGCCTTCGCGGTAGGCCTGACCTGCGGCGGGGTGCTCGACGTCCTCGTCATGCCGGTACGCGCGGACACACCGGCCCTCGCGGCCTGGCTGGCCGCCGCCGCGCGGGGCGAGGCGGTGGCGCTCGCCCGGGTGACCAGGGGGCCGGCCGACCTCCTGGGCGGTGCGCTGCTCGTGCACGCCGACGGGTCGTACGCGGGAGCCCTGACGGACGGCTCGAAACGGTCCGGCCCCGCCGCGGCGGCCGGGCCGTCGGGCTCCGCCCCGGTGACCGAGTCGGAGCGGGACGCGGTGGGAAGGGGGCCGTCGCGCTCCGCGACGGGGGCCGAGCCGAAGCCGGACGCGACGGAGGCCGAGCCGATCCGGGACGCGGTGCGGGCCGGGCCGAACCGGGACGCACTGACGCCCGGGCCGGAGCGGGAGGGTGTCGCCGGGGCCTCGTGGCCACGGGAAGGGGGCGTCGGTGCCGCGCTGGAAGCGACCGCGGCGGCCGAGGCCCGGGCCATGCTCGACGCGGGACGCACCGGCACCGTCGAGATCTCCGAGGACGGGGCGAACTGCCCTGGCGGAGTGACGTTGTTCGTGGAGTCCAGCGTGCCCCCGCCGCGGATGATCGTCTTCGGTGCCGTGGACTTCGCGGCGGCACTCGTCCGGGCGGGCAAGTTCCTCGGCCACCACGTGACCGTGTGCGACGCCCGCCCCGTCTTCGCGACCCGGGGCCGCTTCCCCGAGGCCGACGAGGTCGTGGTCGACTGGCCGCACCGCTATCTGCGGAACACCGCGACCGACCAGCGCACGGTCCTGTGCGTCCTCACCCACGACGCCAAGTTCGACATCCCCCTGCTGGAGACGGCACTGCGCCTGCCCGTCGCGTACATCGGCGCCATGGGGTCACGCCGCACCCACGAGGACCGCGAGCGGCGCCTGCGCGAGGTGGGCCTCACCGACCCGGAACTCGCGCGGCTGCGCTCGCCCATCGGTCTCGACCTCGGCGCCCGCACCCCTGAGGAGACGGCCCTGTCCATCGCCGCCGAGATCGTCGCGTCGCGGCGTGGCGGATCGGGCGTCCCGCTCACCGGCAACGGGCTGCCGATCCACCACGACCGGGTGACCGCACCGGTGGTCCGGGCTTCCTGACCGGCCGACGGCGGGACGAGATCGGGCCGGATCGCCTGGCCCGTCGGCCCGTCGGCCCGTCGGCCCGTCGGCCCGTCGGTCGGCCCGTCGGTCGGTCGGCCACGTCGGTCGGTCGGCCCGTCGGCCACGCCGGTCGGTCGTCAGCCGGCCGTACGCGGAGCGAGCCAGTCGTACGCGCCGCGCGCCGTGAACTCGGACTGGCCGCCGCGCAGCAGCAGTCCGGCCGTCGCGAAGGCCGGGTCGTCGGCCTGCGCGACGACGTAGGGGACCGCGATGCACCGCATCCCGGCGGCGTGCGCGGCGGCGACGCCCGGCGCGGCGTCCTCCAGGACCACGCAGTCGGCCGGTGCGGCGCCCAGGCGGCGAGCCGCTTCCAGGAAGACGTCGGGGGCGGGCTTGCCGTGCGCGACCTCGTCGGCCGAGACCACGGTCGGCATGTACGGGGCGAGGCCCGTGCCCGCCAGGATCGCTTCGATGGCCTCCGGCGAGGAACCGGAGGCCACCGCCATCGGGACGTCCTCGGCGGCCAGCAGTTCCACGAACTTCCGCATCTCCGGGTACACCTGCGTCGAGGCGCGGGCCAGCTCCAGGTAGCGGCGGTTCTTGTCGGTGAGCAGCGTGTCGAGCGGGGTCGCCAGACCGTAGCGCTCCTTCCAGAGGATGAGCGTCTCCTGGGTGCTGATGCCGACGTACTGCTCGTGGTCGGCCCAGGTGAAGTCCGTGACGCCCTGCTCGGCGAGGGTCCGGCGGCCCGCCTCGAAGTAGTTCGGCTCGCTGTCCACGAGCGTTCCGTCGAGATCGAAGATGACCGCCGTGGTGCCGAGGGTGCTCATGCGGACAAGGATGCCAAGTGCACGGCGGGCGGATCCGCTCGGCTCCACCGGGGCCCGGCCGGCGAACGAGCGCGGCCCCGGCCCACGGCCGGCCGGTGGTCGGCTCCCGGTCGTCCGGTGGTCAGCTCCGCGTACCGCGCCCGATCGACTCCACGAGGGGCAACAGCCGGTGCGGGACGCGCTCGCGCAGCGCCACCTCGGTGCGGGTGCGGACGACGCCCGGCAGGCTGATCAGGGCCTGGATCACGTCCTCCAGATGTGCGTTGTCCCGGGCCACCACACGGGTGAGCAGATCGCCGCCGCCGGTGATCGAGAACGCCTCGACGATCTCCGGCACGGCGGCCAGGGCGTCGCCGACCTCGTCGAGGTGGCCCTGCGTGACCTCGATGTGCACGAAGGCCAGGACCGGGTGTCCGAGGGCGGCGGGGGAGAGCGACGGGGCCGCTCCGGTGATCACGCCGTCGCGCTCCAGCCGGTCGAGGCGCGCCTGGAGCGTGCCGCGGGCGATGCCGAGGATGCGGGCGTACTCGCGCACGCTGGTGCGCGGTTGTTCGAGCAGCAGCCGCAGGATGCGGGTGTCGAGTTCGTCCACGGCCATGGTCCGTTGGTCTTCCTGTTGTCCTACGTGATCTCCCTCGACTGTACCAATGGCCCTCCCTGGGGTCCGCCTGTTGAGCCAGTTCCCGGCTGTTGCTTACCTTGTCTGTATTCATGGCGCTGCGCAGCGCCGGACGGCAAGGACGCCGGACCGGACCCGCGGCGCCATTCCCATGTCCTGAGGGCCGAGGCCCGTACGGACCCGTGCGCGGAAGGTGTCGATGCGAAGTGGGGGCGGGCCGCCGACGGTGAAGAAGATGTTCATGGCTCCGGACCCGGGGCTGTTCCGGCTGCGGGTCTCCCTGCGGGCCGTCCTCGGCATCGGTCTCGCGGTGACCGTGTGCGAACTGGCCGGGCTCTCCCTGCCCGCGTCCATCACGGGCGGTCTCGCCGCGCTTCTCGCACTGTTCACGGTGGGCGACCCGACCGTGCGTGGCCAGGCCGTCACCACCGCCCTGCTGCCGCTGGCCGGCTTCCCGGTCCTCGCGCTGGCGACCGCCCTGCACGGGACACCGGCGCTGCGCGACGCGACCTGGCTCGCCGTGATCTTCGCCGGTGTGTACGCCCGCCGCTGGGGTCCGCGCGGCCACGCCCTCGGCATCTTCGCGTTCATGATGTTCTTCACCACGCAGTTCCTGCACGCCGTTCCCGGCCAGCTTCCCCAGCTGTTCGGCGCCGTGGCGCTGGCGCTCACCGCGTCGTCCACCGTGCGTTTCGGCGCCTGGTGCGTCGAGCGGCGCACCCCGCTGCCCGCCGCGCCCGCGCCGCTGGACGGGCGCGGACTCGCACGCCCCGCCACGCGCCAGGCCTTCCAGGCGACCGCCGCCTGCGCGTTCGCGCTCACCGCGGGCCAGTTGATCTCCCACGACCGCTGGTACTGGGCCGTGGGCACCGCCTGGTGGATCTTCGTCAACACCGCCTCGCGCGGTGAGACGCTCGTCCGTGGTTTCCGGCGCGTCGTCGGCACGGTCACCGGCATCGTCGCCGGCCTGCTGATCGCCGTACCGCTGCACGGCGCCCCGGCACCCACCGCCGCGCTCGTCGCCGTCTGCGTCTTCGGGATCTTCTACACGGCGGCACCCTCGTACAGCTGGATGATGTTCTTCGTCACCGTGATGGCCGGACTGCTGTACGGGCTCCTCGGGGTGCTGCACCCCGGACTCCTCGGTCTCCGGCTGGCCGAGACCGGAGCGGGCGCCCTGGGTGCGGCGCTCGCCGTCGCGCTGGTCCTGCCCATCACGACGCACGCCGTCACCGACCGGTGGGTCGAGCGGGCCCTGCACGCGGTGCACGGCTGTACCGCCGCGGCGGCCGACCGGCTGGCGGGCGACGACCGGGCCGACCCGGCGCCGCGCGCGGGGGAGCTCGAAGCACTCCTGGGGCGCGTACGTCTGGCGCTCGCGCCCCTGGTGCATCCGCTCAACCCGATGCGTGCGCGCAAGGAGCGGGCCCGTCAGATCCTCGCGCTGCTCGACGACTGCGCCCGCGAGGTGCGGGGGCTCGCGGCCGTGGCCGCCGACCCTGACGCCTCGCACGACGCCCGTCTCACGGCGGCGTGCGGGCGGGTCGAGACCGCGATGGAGACCCTGGTCGGCGCCGTGCCGGGGCGTCCGACGACGGCCCGTCCGGCAGCCCCGGGGCACCACCCCGGAGCCGAGCAGGCCCTCGCCCACCTCCACGGTCTTGAGCGCGCGCTCCTGGCGCTCGCCGCGCCGCTGCGCGGTTCCCGGCTCATGGGTGCCTGAGCCCTTCCGGCGTCCGGGCCGGGTGGCGGACGTCCAGTGGCTCGGGTCCGCCGTCGCCCGGTGGACGGCGTGCCCCGGAACGCGTCACTTTTACCGGCCATGCAGAGGGTGGATCACCCCGTTGGCCGGGTAACCCCGCGGCTATCAGACGCACGGAACCCGCGGACCGTGCGGGAGGGCTCCGCGGGCGGAGCCCCTGGGGGGTGGCACCAATGCGGGACGTCCCTTGCAGAAGCGCGCACGAAGGCCGCTGCGCCGACGATCCGGACGCGGGGCATGCGGCCCCGGCCGCCGACGGTCCGGGCGGCTGGCTGGACCGGCTGGACCGGCTGGACCGGCTGGACGCCGGTCGCCGGCACGACGGCACGGACGCGGCCGGATGGCCGGATCCGGACCTGGGCGGCCGTCGGCCGGAGGGCGCCGACCCCCGGGTGCCGCAGCTGCCGGGCAGTCGTCGGTCCGACGACGGCGCCCCGCTCGCCCCGGAGGCGCGGGGCGGGGCCGGGACACGCGCCCGTCGGGACGCCGACGGTCCCGTACCGGGGCTCCGGGGGCGGCTGACGCCCGTCGGCCCGCCGGGCGGCGCCTCGTCCCGCCCCGCGACGACACCGGGTCCGAACGGGCCGGCCCGGCAGCCGGAACCGGGACCACGCGCCCTGCCGACGCGAACCACGCCGATGCGGACCACCGCGACCTCGCAGACCGAGCCCGCCACGCGTGACAGGGCCCGTCCGGCGGGCCACGACGCGCACGGCGGGAGCGCCTCGTCCGCTCACGACGCGACCGCACCGCCCGACTGCCCTGCCGCCGCCCCGCCGCGGAACCCGACCGGCTACCTGCCGTCCCCGTACGGCTCCGTATCGTCCGCGACCGGCCCCCTGCCGTCGGCCTCCGCCCCCGCACCGTCCGCGCACGGACCGGTCCCGGCGCCCGGCCCGCACGCACTGCTCCGGGCCGCCGTCGAGTTCCTCACCCTCCATCACGTCGAGCGACGCCTCGGTGATCCGGCCCGGAGGATCGCCGCCGTACGGGCCGAGTTGGCGGACACGGGGACGTACCGGCACACCACGGAGGAACTCGTCTTCGGCGCGCGCGTGGCCTGGCGCAACGCCAACCGCTGCATAGGGCGGCTCTACTGGCACTCCCTCCACGTGCGGGACCGCAGGGACGTGCACGGCGCGCAGGACGTCGCCGACGGGGCCGCGGACCATCTGCGGGAGGCCACCCGAGACGGCCGCATACGGGCGCTGATCACGGTGTTCGCGCCCGACGCACCGGGGCGGCCCGGCCCGAGGATCTGGAACGAGCAGCTCGTCCGGTACGCGGGCTACACGCGCCCGGACGGCAGCGTCACCGGCGACCCGCGCAACGCCGGACTCACCGCGTTCGCCCGGCGGCTCGGCTGGCCCGGCGGCCCCGGCACCGCCTTCGACGTACTGCCGTTGGTGATCGAGGGGACCGACGACAAACCCCGCTGGTTCGCCCTGCCGGACGACGCGGTGCTCGAAGTGGAGCTCGCCCATCCCGAGCACGACTGGTGGCGCACGCTCGGACTGCGCTGGCACGCAGTGCCGGCCCTCGCCAACATGTGCCTGGAGATCGGCGGCATCTGCTACCCGGCCGCGCCCTTCAACGGCTGGTACATGGGCACCGAGATCGGTGCCCGCAACCTCGCCGACACCGACCGCTACGACCTGCTGCCGCGCATCGCGGACCGCCTCGGCCTGGACACCCGCACCGACCGCTCCCTGTGGAAGGACCGCGCGCTCGTCGAACTGAACCGGTCCGTGCTGCACTCCTTCGACCTGGCGGGCGTCACGGTCACCGACCACCACACCGAGTCCCGGCGCTTCCTCACCCACCTGGGGCGCGAGGAGCGCCGGGGGCGGCGGGTGGGCGCGGACTGGTCGTGGATCGTGCCGCCGATCTCCGGGAGCGCCACCCCGGTCTTCCACCGCACCTACGAGACCCTCGAACGCCGCCCCGCCTACGTGCACCATCCCGAGGCCTTGGAGCGGGCCAAGGGCACGCCCCTGGTCTAGACCGCAGCGCCGCTGCTGCTACCGTCGCCCCGGACTACGCGGGACCGAGAGGGGACGGCAGTGGCAGACGGCGGCAGGCGGCGACAGCGGGCGTTCATCGGCTCGTTCACGGCGGCGGGAGGGCTCGGCGTCCTCACGACGGCCGTGGACCCGGACAGCGGCGCCCTGACCGTCCTGAGCGCGGTCGACGGCGTCCCCGATCCCTCCTACCTCGCGCTGTCGCCCGCGGGCGACATGCTGTACGCGGTGAGCGAGACGGCTGACGGGGGCGTGGCCGCCTACCGGGTCCACGAGGACAAGCCGGAGCTGACGGGACCGCCCGTGCCGGTCGGCGGCAGCGGTCCCACGCACCTCAGCGTGTTCTCCGGACACGTCCTGACCGCCAACTACGGCTCCGGCAGCGTCACGGCCGTGCCGGTCGACCCCGTCGGCGGGCTGGCGGCCGGCGCCTCCGGAGTGCTCCAGCACACCGGCTCCGGCCCGCACACCCCGCGTCAGCAGGGCCCGCACGCCCACCAGGTGCAGCCCGACCCGAGCGGCCGATGGGTGGTGAGCGTCGACCTCGGCACGGACTCCGTACGCGTGTGCGCCCTGGACGGCGGAAGGCTCACCCTCCACCGCGAGATCGCCCTCCGGCCCGGCTCGGGCCCCCGCCACCTGGCCTTCCACCCGCGAGGCGAACACGCGTACGTCCTCAACGAACTCGCACCCACCGTCACCGTCTGCCGCTGGGACGCCGCGGACGGCGGGTTGCGGCCGGTCGGCGAGACTCCGGTGCTGTCCGGCGTCCCGAGCGGTGACGCGTACCCCTCGGGGATCGTCGTGTCGCCCGACGGCCGGTTCGTGTGGACCGCGACGCGGGGTCAGGACGTCGTCTCCGTGCTCGCCCCGGACGCGGTCGGCGAGGGGCTGCGACTCGTGGCGACGGTGCCCTGCGGCGGCGTGTGGCCGCGAGCGCTGGCCCTCGACCCCACCGGCCGGTTCCTGTACTGCGCGAACGAGCGCTCCGGTGACGTGACCTGGTTCGTGGTCGACCCGGACACCGGCATGCCGCGACGGGGCGGCTCGGTCGCGGCACCGGCCGCGTCCTGCGTCGTCTTCGACTGACCTGCGCTCCCCGGCCCGGCCACGGGCCTGGACGAACCCGTCCCGGGCTCCCAGGACGCCCAGGTCCTCCCGCCCGTGACGTCCGAGCCTCCCTCGCGTGACGCCCGGGGACTTCGGCTCATGGCGTCCGGGGCACCTGTCCAGACCTGACCGGCCGCGTGTCATGAACGACCGCCCATGCGAAGGGGCCCGCTCCAGGAACGGAGCGGGCCCCTTCGGGGTGCTGGTGTGCCGGACGGCTAGTGGGTCGGAGTGCCCTGCGGCTGCTGCGGGGCGATGCCCAGCGCAGTCGTGTACTTGGCCAGCGCCAGCTTGCCGATCGCCGGGTACGGGCCGAGCGCCTCGGCGGCGGCGCAGCCCGCCTCCTTGGCGGCCGCGTCGAGCAGACCCGCGTCGAGCTCCGGCCCGATCAGGTACGGCGCGAGGGCCAGCTGCTGCGAACCCGAACCGCGCAGCTGCTCGGCGGTGGCCGCGATCGCGCCCTCCACGTCGAGCGCCGCCGCCATCACCGGGACGGCGAGCCGGGCAGCGAGCAGCATGCCGGTGATCCCGGCCGCCTGCACGGCCTCCTCGCCGCCGACGGAGGCCAGGATGATGCCGTCCGCGGCGGTCGCGACGGTGAACAGCCGGGCGCGGTCGGCGCGGGCCAGACCGGCCTCGGACAGGCGTACGTGCAGCGCCTCGGCGAGCAGGGGGTGCGGGCCGAGGACATCCGTCAGGTCGGCCGCGACACGGCTCTCCATGACGGCCTGGCGGACGCGGCGGAGCAGCGCGTTGTCCGGACCGGCGAGCAGCGGCACCACGACGGCGACCGGCCCGTCGGGCTCGGCCACGTCCGCACCGGCGGCGCGGGCCTGCTCGAAGCGCGCGGTGCGCTCCTCGGCGGCGTGGGTCAGCACGGACTGCAGCGTGGGGAATTCGTCGTCCCCGTCCAGGTACCCGATACGGGCGTCGAGGCCGGGGAGCTCGGAGCGCGCGATGCTCACGACCTCCTCGGCGAGGCTGCGCGTGGCGGCGCTGGGGGTGCCCGGCACCGCGAGGACGAGCGCGGGCGCGCCCTCAGGAGCCGCCAGGGGTTCCGGACGGCGGTGCCGGCCGGGCTGGCGGGGTCGCGGCATTCGTACTGGCAGGCCGGACGCGGGCCCAGTGGGGGAGCTCATGGCGCCGCATGTTACTGGCTTCTTGGGCTCCCCTGTTCGGGGAGGGTGCAGGTGAGCGGTATCCGTCCGCTTTTGTCTGATGAGTTACGTACGGATCGGAACTGATCGGTACCAACCCACTTGTGAGTCGAGTGAGATGCGGGAGTGTTCGGCACACGTGTCACCTTCAGGTGTCCGACACAGCCGAACAATCCCCCATGTCGGGCATGGAATTCAGCCGCCAGGCGCTGACCAGGGAGAGCGCCCGACGGGATGACGCGGCCCGGCCGACTCGCGCGCTCGCCGCGGACCGGCGCCTGTCGGGTGCGCGTGCCGCGCCGGGCCGTGAATCGATGTCGGATGCGGCCGGCCGTCCGGCTCCGGCCGTCCGTTTCCAGGAGTTCATCCGTCCGCGTCCGTTTCCGGCAGTCCATCCGTCGAAGTCTGTTTCCGGCCGTGGGTCCGTCGACGTCTCTTTGAGGCTGTGTGTCTTTCCGGCTGTGCGTCGCCCTGCGGTCCGTGGCGGGCGTCCCGCTAGGGCTCTTCGGTCACCACGTACAGCATCCGCTCGTCCCTGGGCAGCGTGAGCCGGTCGTCGGCCAGGTCGGCGGCGATACGCACGGCGCCGTCCAGCGGGTCGCCCGCGGCCGGTACCTGCCGGGCGTGCGGCAGCTGTCGTGCCAACTCCTCGCGCAGCGGCCCGAGCAGTGGCTCACCCATCTTGAACAGGCCACCGGTCAGGGCGACCCGGGCCTCGCCGCCGTCCGGGCAGACCGCCGCCGCGGACTCGGCCATGTGTGCCGCCGCTGAGCGCAGGATCTCGGCCGCCACCGGATCGGCCGCGGCGCAGGCCGCGACCTCGGGGGCGAAGGACGCGAGCGCGGCGGGCCGGTCCGTGCGCGGGTACAGCCGGGCCGGCAGCCCCGGCACCGGCCCGAACATCTCCTCCGCCCGCTCCAGCAGGGCCGCGGAACCGCCCCGGCGGCCGTCGAAGGCCCGTACGGCCGCCTCCAGGCCGGCGCGACCGATCCAGGCTCCGCCGCCGCAGTCCCCGAGCAGATGGCCCCATCCGTCGGCTCGTCGCCAGCGGGTCAGATCGGTGCCGACCGCGATCAGTCCGGTGCCCGCGGCGATAACGGCACCCGCACGCAGGCCGAGGGCGCCGGTGTACGCCGTCACCGCGTCGGCGACCAACGCGAGCCGCCGCACGCCCAGTTCACGCTCCAGCGCGGACGGAAGGTCGGCGCGCAACTCGTCACCGAGCGTGGCGAGTCCGGCGGCCCCGACGGCGACGGCCGCGATTCCGTCGGCGCCCGCCACCGCCATCAACCGGCGTGCCATCGGCACCAGTTGTCCGGCCAGATGAGCCGCGTCGATGCCGCGCGGTCCCGTCCGGACCGGCTCCCGGGAGGTCAGGGGCGCGCCGAGTCGTTCGGGGGGAGCGCCGGGGTCCCGACCATGTGCGGCCAGCACCGCGCGCAGTCCCGAGCCGCCCGAGTCGACGGCGAGTACGGCGGTCGGTGCCGGTGCGGCGCCGGCCGTCACGGCAGGCGCCAGTCCACCGGCTGGGCCCCCTGCCGGGCCAACAGGTCGTTGGCCCGGCTGAAGGGCCGGGAACCGAAGAAGCCGCGGTCCGCCGACATGGGGGAGGGGTGCGCGGACTCCACCGCGGGCAGGTCGCCGAGGAGCGGGCGCAGATTCCTGGCGTCGCGGCCCCACAGGATCGACACGAGAGGCCGCCCCCGCGCGGCGAGCGCCCGTATCGCCTGCTCGGTGACCTCCTCCCAGCCCTTGCCGCGGTGTGCGGCCGGGGTGCGCGGGGCCGTGGTGAGTGCCCTGTTGAGCAGGAGCACGCCCTGCCGGGTCCAGGGGGTGAGGTCGCCGTTGGACGGCTGGGGCAGGCCCAGGTCGCTGTTGAGCTCGCGGAAGATGTTGATCAGGCTGCCCGGCAGCGGACGCACGTCCGGGGCCACCGAGAACGACAGCCCCACCGCGTGCCCCGGAGTGGGGTAGGGGTCCTGCCCGACGATGAGGACGCGAACCTCGTCGAAGGGCTGCTGGAAGGCCCGCAGGACGTTCGCCCCCGACGGGAGGTAGGTGCGTCCGGCGGCGATCTCCGTGCGCAGGAAGTCGCCCATCCCGGCGATCTGTCCCGTCACGGGTTCGAGGGCTTTCGCCCAGCCCGGTTCGACGATTTCATGCAACGGTCGTGGTGCCACGGGCGTCACCCTACTGCCGTACACACGGCGGAGATCAAACCGGTGGGCCCGCGGCGACCGGGCCTGACCGATCCGTCGACGAACCGAGCGCTCCCGGGGCAGGGTTCGCGACTTCCTGGCCCGCTCCGTTCCGGTTCACCCTCCGTCGCGACGGGCACCCCGGGACCGGCCCGGAGGCCTCCCTCCGCACGGCACTTCGCTGTTGTCCCTCCCGGGATACCCACCGGCGTCTCTCCCCCGATCGCCTCAGCCGATGACAGCCGCGCGTACGCACAGCACGTCCGGCAGATGCGAGGCCAGTTGCCTCCAGCTGTCGCCGTCGTCGGCCGAGGCGAACACCTCGCCGTTGCGGTTGCCGAAGTACACGCCGGCCGGGTCGGCGTCGTCCGTGCACAGCGCGTCGCGCAGCACCGTGCCGTAGTGGTCCTCGGCGGGCAGGCCGGCGGTCAGCGGCTCCCAGCTCTTGCCCGCGTCCGACGTGCGGAAGACGCGACAGCGCCGGTCGGCGGGGACGCGGTCCGAGTCGGCGGTGATCGGGAAGTTGTACGCCGTGTCGCCGCGGTGTGGATGCGCGGCGACGGCGAACCCGAACGTGGACGGCAGAGCGTCGCCGATGTCCGTCCAGTGCGCGCCCGCGTCGTCACTGCGGTACACGCCCCAGTGGTTCTGGAGATACAGCCGGTCGGGGTTCGCGGCGTCCCGCGCGACCTTGTGCACGCACTGGCCGAACTCCGGGTTCGGGTCCGGGAGGAACACCGCGGAGACACCGGAGTTGGAAGGGGCCCAGCTCGCGCCGCCGTCCTCGGTGCGGAAGACGCCCGCCGTGGAGACGGCGACCGTCACGGCGCGCGGATCACGGGCGTCGGTGAGGATGGTGTGCAGCCCCTCGCCACCGCCGCCGGGCACCCACTTCGAGCGGGTGGGGTGCTCCCACAGCGGACGGACGAGCTCGAAGGACTCGCCACGGTCCTCGGAGCGGTACAGCGCGGCGGGCTCGGTGCCCGCGTACACCACGTCCGGCTCGGCGGCCGCCGGGTGCAACTGCCAGACCCGCTCCAGCGAGGCACCCGTGTCCTTGGGGAACTTGACGGCGGGCTGCGCCGGCTCGGTCCATGTCCGGCCCAGGTCGTCCGAGTGGAACACGGACGGCCCCCAGTGCGCGCTGTCCCCGCCGACCAGCAGCCGGGGACGCTCGCCGCGGGTGTCGATCGCGACCGAGTACACCGCCTGTGCGTTGAAGTACGGACTGTCGTCGAACTCCCAGGCGCTGCCGCGCCGTCGTCCGATGAACAGCCCCTTGCGCGTGCCTACCGTGAGCAGAACGTCGGCCATGCCGACCACCTCCGCGACGTCGTTGTCCCAGACACCGGCCAGTCTGCACCCCGCCACTGACAGTCACCCCTGAACTCGTCGTCCGCCCAGGTCGCGGACGCCGTGTCGGGTCGCTGGCGGCAATCCCTTCGAGCTGCCCCCCGGCACACATGCGGCGTACCGTGATTCCAGGGACGGACGAGTCGACCGACCCGGCCTGAGCGTCCAGAGGGCCGAGCGCGTATGGGAGGGGGACGGGGCGTTTCCGTGCGGCTGTGAGGAGGATGCCATCGATGGCGGCATTCCGAGGTCCGAAGGTCTGGCTGTGGCGGTGGCGACGCAATCCGTTGCGGCGCC
Organism: Streptomyces sp. NPDC025784; assembly: GCF_055558435.1. Classification (NCBI taxonomy): domain Bacteria; kingdom Bacillati; phylum Actinomycetota; class Actinomycetes; order Kitasatosporales; family Streptomycetaceae; genus Streptomyces; species Streptomyces sp. NPDC025784. The sequence continues at coordinate 34,644 of NZ_JBVHMN010000010.1, read as the reverse complement.
GCAGCGACGCCCTGGAGGCCTGGATCATGCTCGCCGCCTGGGTGCTCATCGTGCTCAGCGGCGTCTTCACCGGTCTGCTGACCGCGCGGACCGTCGAGCGGGGCCTCGCCGTGGAACGCGCCCAGTGGCGGTCCGTCGCGGCCCAGGTCACCGAGAACGCGGTCGGTTCCGGGGCCACGGAGTCCGCGAGCGGCCTCGTCTGGGCGAAGGTCCGCTGGACCGGGCCCGACGGCTCCGCCCACACCGGCCAGGCGAGGGTCTACGCCGGGACGGAGGCGGGCACCCCGGTCACCGTGTGGACCGACCGGCAGGGGCGCCTCGTCACCAAACCCGCCACCGCCTCGCAGGCACAGTCCCGGTCCGCCATGGTCGGTGTCCTCGTGGGCGTGAGCGCGGCGGCCGTGCCTTTCGTCGGCGGCCGGCTGATACGGGGTCGTCTCGAAAGGCGCCGCATGGACCAGTGGGACCAGGAGTGGGCACGGATAGGACCCAGATGGGGCCGGACGGCGAGCTGAGCCCCGGACGAGCGTCCCCGCCGACCTCGCGCACTGCGCCTCGGACGCCGTGAGCCGCCCCCGGGCGTCGTCAGCGGTCCCCTCGGCGGTGTGGGCCGCTGGTCGGGCACGGTGGGGGTCCGCCTCGGTGCAGAGGGCCGCTCCGTCGACGGCTGCGGGCCGCTCCGCTCGATGTCGAGGGTCGCTCCCCGGGGCTCCGGGATCGGTTCCCTCGGGCTCGCGGGTGGCTCCTCGGATGTCGGCCGCTCTCTCGGCGCCGCACGCCGCAGGGGCCCTCCGGGGGCCCGTCGGCGCTATGCCGCGTCCAGCACCGTGCGGCAGTCCCGCAGCAGTCGTTCGTCCTCCAGGATGTCGTGGCTGCCGTAGCCGCCGGACCGCGCCCGGTGCCGCCGCGGAGCGGCCAGCTCCGCGTGGACCAGATCGTGGACGGGCTCCGCCGCGCCGCCCATCCGGACGAGACACGCGGCTATCGTGCCGCGCGTGTACGCGTTCTCGTGCCAGGCGGTGCGGAACACCCGCAGCACGGGCGCCGGATCGCCGGCGATGTCCCAGAGCGCGCAGGCGGCGGCCGTCCGCTCCCAGACCTCGGCCGACTCCGCGAGCCGCCGCAGCTCCGGAAGCGCGGCGGCGGCGGCCGGCCCCACGCGGCCGAGGGCGTCCGCCGCCGGCCGCGCGCGGCCCGTGCCCTCCTCCGCGAGCCCCCGTATCAGCGGCGGAAGCACCGCGGTCAGGTCCCCCTCGACCGCCCAGAGCGCGGCGGCCGCCGGGACGGCGCTCGGACCGTCCAGCAGCTCGCGCAGCACCGGCGTCGCCGTCCGCGCGCCGGCCCCGAACGTCCCGAGCGTCCCGGCGAGCGCGCTCACGAGCGAGTCCCGCAGCGACAGCGTGCCGGGCGCGCCGTGCAGCAGCCGGAGCACTTCCGGCACCGCGGCGTCGTGCCGCAGCCTGCCGAGCGCGGACAGCAGCGGCGCGGCCCGGCCGTACGTCTCCCGTGAGTCCAGGGGCACCTCGCCGAGGCGCTGCCGCAGCAGCGGGGCGAGGGGCGCGGCGGCCGGGCCCAGGTACTCGATCGCGCGACCGACCTCGTTCGGGACGACCGGCTGGGTCAGCACCTGGGCCAGGGCGGGAACGGCCCGGGGATCCCCGGCCCTGGCCAGGGCCTTCAGCGGGCGGCCCAGGGTCGGCGTGCCGGAGCCCCAGGCGTGCGGGTCCGACTCCACCAGAGCGGCGAGCCGGTCGGCGGCGGGCGCCGCGAGGGTGAAGAGGGACTCCAGGACCGACACCGCGGCGTGGCGCAGACGCTCCTCGTCCGAGGCGAGTTGCTCACCGATCAGGGCGATCGGTTCCTCGTACGTGGCGCGCCACTCGCGGAACAGTCCCGCGGACATCCACACCGCGTTGCACCGGTCGGCCGCGTCCTCGCCGGTCAACTGCCCTTCGAGCAGGGCGATCCGGTCGGCGGTGCGGGAACCGAGTGCCGTGTGGAGCGTGCGCAGCAGCTGCGAGCCCTCCTCGTCCGCGGGCCGCATGCGGCGCAGATGTCCGACGAGCGTGTCGGTGCCGGTCCGCCCGGGCTCCTCCGACCCGCGGGCGCAGCGCGACCGGGCGCGGAGCAGGGCGATGACGGTGGGCACCAGGTCGGCGGGGAGGCGGTCGGGTGCGCACCCCGCGAGCTGGCCGAGCGCGGCGAGCCGCAGCCCCGGGTCGTGCGGGGCGGCGCACAGCGCGGTCAGGCGGTCCACCGCCGGTGCGCCGACCCCGGCGTGCAGTCGCGCGAGCAGTCCGATGCCCTCGGCGAGGGCCAGCCGGACGCCGCCCTCCTCCTCGGCGTCGAGCCGCTCCGTCAACAGGCCGAGCACGTATTCCGGTTCGCCGAGGAAGCGGACGAGCGCGGCCGGCACCGCGCGCCGTACCTCCGGGTCCTCGTCCGCGACCAGGCCGACGAAGGCCGCGGCGCCCGCCCGTATCGCCGCACGGGCCATGGCCCGATTGTCGTCGCCGTCCTCGCCGTCCTCGCCGTCCTCGCCGTCCTCGCCGTCCTCGCCGTCCTCGCCGCGGACCGGCGTGGTGACATCCTCCACGGCGTCCTCGGCATCGTCGGCATCGTCGTCCCCTCCGCCGATGCTGACGAGCAGTTCCACGATGCCGCCGCGGTCGGGGACTTCCGCGTGACCGACGAGCTCGAACAGGAAGGGGATGCAGGCCAGCGTCGAGTCGTACACGTCGCCCTGGTGGTGCACCGCACCGTACATCCCGTCGAGCGCCCGCTCGCGCTCCTCGGGGTTCACCGCGGCGAGCCCGCGCAACAGCGCCGGCACGTCCTCGGCGCTTCCGTACGCATGCTCCATCGAAGCCCAGCCGACCTCGTCGATCCCCCTGAACACGGCGTCCTCCCCAGGCATCCGGCAACTGATCGAGAGTGTGCACCACGGCACTGACAGTGACGTCCGGAAGCGTGCCGGGCGACGGCCGTAGGCGCCATGGCCGGAGTCCTGGACCGGGGCGATTCGCACGGGCGGGCCGACGGTCGGTCGGACGGGAGGACACGGCGGTGGCGGCAGAGGTCGGGGGCTTCGAGGACCCGTCCGCCGAGGTGCCGGCGGAGGCGGCCGCGGCGTTCGGGCTGCTCGCGTCGCCGGCGCGGCTGCACATCGTCTGGGCGCCGGCGCAGGGCGAGAGCGACGTGACCGGCCTCGCCGAGCGGGTCGGCGGCGCGCTGCCCGCGGTGAGCCAGCATCTGACCAAGCTGAAATTGGCCGGTCTCGTACGGTCCCGGCGCGCGGACCGGCGGCAGGTCCACTTCGTCGACGACCCGGACGTCGTGACCGTCGTGCGCCTCGTGGTGGGCCAGTTGACCGACCGCGCCGCCCCGGCCGATCGCACCGCCGCCGGCGGTCGCACCGCGCGCGGGGCGCTGCGACGCATCCGCGGCGTCGGCGCCTGAGACCGTCTTGGCACCCGGCACGACCGCGACGTCGACGCGGCAGGACCGCGCGCGAGCCGGCGTGCCGTCCGCCACGGAGGCGTACGCGTCGGACAACCCCGCCGCGATGACCTCGCTCCAGCTGCTGCGACACCTGGACACCGGCCCGCGGGGGCCGACCGAGGCCGAGCCGCAGGAGCGGCTGGCCCGCTGGGGAGCGAACGAGGCTCCTGACGGGCGCGCGACGTCCTGGCCGCGCTAGTTCGTCCGCGGACGCGCGCCCCCTTCACCGCGCGCGGTCTCCGGCGGCGGGACCGCGGTCGTGCTCGCGACCGGGGCGAGGACCCGCCTCGCCTCGGCCTGGAACGGCTCGGCCGCCGCTCCCGCTCCCCGTCCGCCCAGCGCCTTCGAGCGCTCCGTGCGCGGTATCTCCTGGGTGCTCATACGGCTCATACGGCTCATACGGCTCATATGGTGCTGCTGCTCATGCTGCTCATGCTGCTCATGCTGCTCATGCTGCTCATGCTGCTCACGCCGCCGCTGGTGCTCATGGCGAACGCGGCGCTGCGCGGGCGAGGCGTGGAGACCCCGCCCTTCGCCGTCGCGGTGGCGGTCGGGCTCACCCCCGAGATGCTGCCCGTCGTCGTCACGTCCTGTCTGGCGCACGGCACTTCGGCGCTCGCCCGCACCCACCAGGTGATCGTCAAGCGGCTGCCCGCACTGCACGACCTCGGCGCGGTGGACGTGTTGCGCCTGGGCAAGACGGGCACCCTCACCCAGGACCGGCCCGCCGCCCACCGCGCGGTCGACGGGGACGGGCGGGACGCACCGGACGTCCTGCGCTGGGCCGGTGTCGGCAGGCGGTGCCGGAAGCGGCCCGGGCCGCCGACGGTCCGGCTACGCCCCGTCCGGCGCCGGAGGCGTCCGGCGCAGCGCACCGAAACCGGGCCGCGGCAGGGCGGGCGGGGCGAGAAAGCCTTCCGCGCGGGCGGCGGCGACGCCGATGCGTGGAAGGTCGCTGCTCTTCTCGAACAGCAGGTAGCGCGGTTCCCAGACGGGCCGGTACTTGGCGTTGGCACGGTAGAGGGATTCGAGCTGCCACCAGCGCGAGAGGAACGTCAGCAGCGAACACCACAGCCGCAGCACGGGTCCGGCGCCCAGCCGGCCGCCGCGCTCGAAGACGGACCGGAACATGGCGAAGTTCAGGGACACCCTGTTGACGCCGATCTCCTCGGCACGCAGCAGGAGTTCGATGACCATGAACTCCATGAGCCCGTTCTCGGAGTTGCGGTCGCGGCGCATCAGGTCCAGCGACAGCCCCCGCTCTCCCCACGGCACGAAGCTCAGTACGGCCCTGGGCTCGCCGTCGCCGTCGTGGCACTCCAGCATGACGCAGCGGCCGTCGGCCGGGTCGCCCAGCCGGCCGAGTGCCATGGAGAACCCGCGCTCGGTCTCGCCGTCGCGCCACCGGTCCGCCAGGTCGGTCAAGGCGGCCATCTCGGCCCGGGGGATCTCGGCGTGCCGGCGGATGCGCACGGTGTGGCCGGCGCGACGGACGCGGTTGTGCGCCTGCCGGACGCCCCGCATCGCGCGCCCTTCCAGGGTGAAGTCGGCGCGGTCCACGATCGCTTCGTCGCCGAGTTCCAGGGCGTCAAGACCGTGCCGGGCGTAGATGGTGCCGGCTTCCTCGCTCGCCCCCATCACCGCGGGCGTCCACGCGTGACGGCGCGCCTCGCGCAGCCAGGCGTCGATCGCGCCGGGCCAGGCCTCGGGATCCCCGATCGGGTCACCGGAGGCCAGCGTCACGCCGCCGACGACCCGGTAGGCGATCGCCGCCTTGCCGGTCGGCGACCACACGACCGACTTGTCGCGGCGCAGCGCGAAGTACCCCAGTGAGTCCCGTTCGCCGTGCCTGACGAGCAACTCCCGCAGGCGGTCCTCGTCGGGCGCGCCGAGGAGTTCACGGCCGCGCGGCGAGCGGAAGCAGGCGTAGAGCACGAGGAGGAAGGTCACGGCCATCATGACGTTGATCATGACGTCCACCCAGCGGGGCGCCGCGACGCTGTCGAAGCGGTCGGCGAGCGGTCCGACGCTGACGCCGCGCAGCAGGGTGTACGCGACGCGATCGCTGAGGGGTGTCCCGGTGACCCGGTTGGTGGCGCTCACCAGCAGAGTGCCGAGGGCGGCGCCGACGAGCAGGCCGCCGGTGCCGACGGCCACCGCCAGCCTGGGGTTGGAACGGTCGCCGACGGCGTGGAACTCCTTGCGTCCCACCAGCAGGGCGACGACGAAGAGTCCGGTGAGCAGGGTGGAGAGCCAGTTGAAGCCGTGCCGCTGGTACCGGTCCTGGGTCAGTGCGGCGGCGTAGAGCACGAAGAGCGGGCCGGCCAGCAGCATGTTGAAGATCCACGCCGCCCGTTTGCGGCGCCGCATCACCACGGCGAGGAACAGGGCCAGCGCCGCCGAGACCAGTCCCGCGGTGGCGAGGTACGGGGTGAAGTACTGGCCTGCGTTGTGCTCGATCACCTCCTGGCGGAAGGTCAGCGACACCACCGCGACCAGATTGAGCGCCGCGAGCAGGCGCAGGTAGCAGACGGCGAGGGTCGCCGCCCGCGGTCGTGCGGCGGCGGCCCGCTGCTCCGGCGGGTGGGCCGGGCGTGACCTCGTGTTCCGTCGTTCCGGGACGAGCACTGACTGTTGTACGGACACCGTGGAGCAACACCTTGGGGAGAGGCCGGGGCGAACCGGTGGGGACTGTGGCCGGGGGAGCGCAGTGGGGGCTGCGGCCGGGAGCCCTACATGGTGTAGGGAAAAGATCGGTCATGGAGAGGTGAAGAGGTAAGGAGGCGGTGAGAATCGCCCCGTCGCCCCGTCGCCCCGTCGCCCCGTCGCCCCGTCGCCCCGTCGCCCCGTCGCCCCGTCGCCCCGTCGCCTCGCCGGACCGTGGCCGGGTTCCGGACAGCCCCTCGCGCGTCCCCGCCCGGTCGCGGCCCCCGGTCCCTCCGGTGCCGCTACTTCTTCGTCCTCTCCGGTGCCCGCAGCCAATCGGAGCGGCCCGGCCGCGGGTGGCTCAGGGCCCGGGGCGGGCACGGCTCGGCGCTCTCACCGGCGGGGCGGTTGCGTGTCGTCGCCCACCACAGGAGGTCACCCATGGCGGCGCCGGCCGTGACCACGGCCAGGATGACACCCGCCATGGTCAGCCCGTCGTCCAGGTGCGGGCGCCCGTGGAGGGCGTGCAGATCGAACCCGCACAGGTGGTACACGCCCACCGCGGCGATCCCGAGACTCGGTACCAGCAGGGCCAGCACGGACATCGGCCCGCGGCCCGCGCGCCCGTCGTGGCGTTCCTTCAAGGGGTCCCCCGTCGCGTATGAGCCGGTTCACCACCGGGACCCTACTTCACGTAGGGTCCGATCGATCCTGGGGTGACGTCTTCCCTCTCATCGACCGGTGGGGAGCGGTCCTCAGTTCCCGTCCTGGGTGGGTGTCCTGGGTCACAGGTCCATCGATGCCCGGCCGGACGCGGGTGCGGCCGGCGCCGGCCGCACCCCAAGGCGGGGCCTACACGGACCGGTGGTACTGGTCCGGCACGTGCACCTCGCCCCCCAGCTCCCGTGCGGCGAGCCGCGCGAAGGACGGGTTGCGCAGCAGCTCGCGGCCCAGCAGCACCGCGTCGGCCTCCCCATTGGTGAGGATCTTCTCGGCCTGCTCGATCTCGGTGATGAGACCGACGGCGGCGACGGGCAGGGAGGTCTCGTTCTTCACGCGGGCGGCGAAGGGGACCTGGTAGCCGGGCTCGACGGGGATGCGGACGCCGGAGGCGTTGCCGCCGGTCGACACGTCGAGCAGGTCCACGCCGTGCTCGTGCAGCTGGGCGGCGAAGCGGACGGTGTCGTCGGTGCTCCAGCCGTCCGCCTCCAGCCAGTCGGTGGCGGAGATGCGGAAGAACAGGGGCTTGCTCTCGGGCCAGACCTCGCGCACGGCGTCCACGACGTCGAGGGCGAAGCGGGTGCGGTTCTCGTACGAGCCGCCGTACGCGTCCGTGCGGTGGTTGGAGTGCGGGGACAGGAACTCGTTCAGCAGGTAGCCGTGGGCGCCGTGGATCTCGACGACCTCGAAACCGGCGTCGAGGGCGCGGCGGGCCGCGTCGGCGAACTGTCCGACGATCTCCTGGATCTCGTGGACGGTCAGCTCGGCCGGGACCGGGTGGCCTTCGTCGAAGGGGAGTGGGCTGGGGGCGAGCGGCTGCCAGGCGAGGGTGCCGGGGGCGAGGGGCGCGCCGCCCTTCCATGGGCGCTCGGTGGCCGCCTTGCGCCCGGCATGGGCGAGCTGGATCGCCGGCACGGTGCCTTGCGCGGACAGGAAGCCGGTGATGCGGCGGAACGCCTCGACCTGCGCGTCGTTCCAGATGCCGAGGTCGTACGGCGAGATCCGGCCCTCGGGGGAGACGGCGGTCGCCTCGACGATGATGAGCCCGGTGCCGCCGGTGGCCCGCGCCGCGTAGTGGGCGAAGTGCCAGTCGTGGGGGACGCCCGCGGCGGCTCCTTCGGGTGCGGCGGAGTACTGGCACATGGGCGGCATCCACACCCGGTTGGGGATGGTGAGCTCGCGCAGGACGTACGGCTCGAAGAGAGCGCTCACAGCGGACTCCATTCGTCACGGGACCGGTGTACGGCTCGTACGATAGGCATCGTAGTACGGGAGATGTCAAACTACGAGAGATCTCGTACAATTCCTCAAGGGCGACAGCCCCGGAGGAAGTTCCCGGACGAAGTGGAGCCGCCGTGACGACCGCCGCCCGTACCAACGGCAGCCGCGACCTGCCGCACCCCGCACTCGAGGAGATCCGCCTGGAGTCGGTGCTGCACGCCCTCTCCGATTCCATGCGGCTCCAGGTCGTGCGAGAGCTCGCCGCCGACGGCGACGAGCTCTCCTGTTCGCATTTCGACCTGCCGGTCACCAAGTCCACCACCACGCACCACTTCCGTGTACTGCGCGAGAGCGGGGTGATCCGGCAGGTCTACCGGGGCACGGCGAAGATGAACGGCCTGCGCCGGGACGATCTGGACGACCTCTTTCCCGGGCTCCTCGACAGCGTCCTCGCGGCAGCGGCCCGTCAGGCCGACCGGCTCGGCGGCTGAGGCGCCGAGATCCCAGGTGGCCGGACGGCTGAGACGCCGGGATCCCGGGTGGCCTTGACGGCTGCGGCCCCGCGTCCCCCATCGTCCACCCGTCGGCCGGCCGGCCGTCGTCCGCCGGTGTCGGCCGCTACGCCTCCGCCGTCACCGAAGGAGGCGTGGGCCCGGCGGTGTCCCCGGCCGAATCCGCCGTGCCCGGCAGGTGGTTGAAGAGCAGGTTCAGGGCGATCGCGGTCAGGCACCCCGCGCTGATCCCGCTGTTCATCACCGTCTGGAACCAGTCCGGGAACTTCTCGTACACCGTCGGCACTCCGACCGGCAGCATGCCCACGGCGACCGAGACGGCCACCACCGTCAGGTTGTTGTTGCCCTTGAAGTCCACCTCGGCGAGGGTGCGCAGGCCGCTCGCGGCGACCGTTCCGAACATCACCAGGCCCGCGCCGCCCAGCACGGGCGCCGGGATCGCGGCGACGATCGCGCCCAGCTTGGGAAGCAGGCCCAGCAGCACGAGGATGCCGCCCGCGGCGGCGACCACCCAGCGGCTGCGCACGCGCGTCATCCCGACCAGGCCGACGTTCTGCGCGAACGCCGTGTAGGGGAAGGTGTTGAACACACCGCCCAGGACGGTCGACAGGCCGTCCGCGCGCAGGCCGTCGGCGAGCGTGCGCGGCTCGACGGGACGGTCGGTCATCTGGCCCACCGCGATGAAGTCACCGGTGGTCTCGGTCATCGTGACGAGGGCGACGACCAGCATCGACACGATCGCGGAGACGTGGAACGTCGGCGTGCCGAAGTGGAACGGCGTGCTGATCCCGACCCAGTCGGCGTCCCCGACCCCGTCGAAGTCCGTGAATCCGAAGGGGATGGCGACCGCGAGGCCCACGGCGATGCCGATCAGTACCGCGATGCGGCCGAGGAAGGCCGGCGCGAACCGTTGCACGGCCAGCACCACGGCCAGGACGAAGCCCGCGAGCGCCAGGTTCCTCGGCGCGCCGAAGTCCTCCGCGCCCACTCCGCCGGCCGCCCAGTTCCCGGCGACCGGCAGCAAGGAGACGCCGATGATGAGGATGACCGTGCCCGTGACCAGGGGAGGGAAGAACCGCAGCAGTCTGCCGAAGACCGGGGCGAGCAGGACTATGGCGAGACCCGCCACGATCACCGACCCGTAGATCGCGCGCAGTCCGCCGCCGGTCGTCCCGATCAGCACCATCGGCGACACCGCGGCGAAGGTGCACCCCTGCATGATCGGCAGGCGTACCCCGAAGCGCCAGAAGCCCACGCACTGGATGAGTGTGGCGATGCCGCACACCAGCAGGTCGGCGGTGATCAGATACGCCAGATCCGCGGGCGACAGCTTGAGCGCGCCACCGACGATCAGCGGGACGGCCACCGCGCCCGCGTACATCGCGAGCACGTGCTGGAGCCCGAAGGCCGCGAGTTGGCGTACGGGTGGAACCTCGTCGACGGGATGCACGGGAGCAGCGGTGGTGGCCATGGGCACTCCAGGAGCGGCGGGAAGCGGGTGGAGGTGAAGACGGGTGAACAGCCCCCGACCGTAAGCGGCTTGAACAGTTTGTTGATTTCCGGGCTGTTGCCGATGTGTGTCATGCCCACGGAAGCCGTGGCGACTCCACCGCGCCCCGCCGTACGCGCCGACGCACCCGTCACGAACCCGCCGCACGCGCCGCCGCCAGCAGTGACGTCCAATCGGGCAGCTTCACCACGCCCCGGCCGAGCGAGGCGCCGAGTTCCGCCTCGGCCCGCTCGATCGCCTGCCACCCGGCCCACTCGACCGGCCGTACGCCCTCCGCCCGCAGCGCCGCGAGGGGATCCCCTGCGACGTCGCGCCGCACGAGGGTGTCCGCGTCCTCCAGCAGTGAGGTCACCGTCTCCTTGGCGCACGGCCGGTTGGTCCCGATGACGCCCGTGGGGCCGCGCTTGATCCAGCCCGCCACGTACTCGCCCGGAGCGATCGCGTCGTCCCGCAGGATCCGGCCCGCCCGGTGCGGCACCGTGCCCTGTCCGGCGTCGAAGGGGAGCCCGTCGAGAGGCACTCCGCGATAGCCGACCGAACGCAGCACCAGCTGGGCCTCGATGTCCTCGAACCGCCCCGTGCCCGTCACACCGCCCTGCCCGTCCGGCACGGTCCGCTCGAAGCGCACCGCTCCCACCCGCCCGCCGTCGGCGAGCAGTTCGACGGGGCGCAGGAAGAACCGCGGCCGGATCCGTCGCGGGCGGCCCTGCGCCGGCGCGTCGGCCCAGCCCCGCAGCACCTCCACGTTGCGCCGCTGCGCGGCCGGCAGGCCCGACGGATCCAGGTAGGCCGGGTCGAGCTCCAACTCGTACGGATGTACGACGATTTCGGTGTCGGGCAGGGATCCCAGCTCACGCAGTTCCTTGGTGGTGAAGCGGGCCTGGGAGGGGCCGCGCCGTCCCACCATGCTGATCTCCGTCACCTTGCTGGCGGCCAGTGCGGCGAGCGCCGCCTGAGGCATGTCCGTGGGGCTCAGCTCGGCCGCGCCGCGGGCCAGGATCCGGGCCACGTCCACGGCCACGTTCCCGACGCCGATGACCACGGCCGAGCGCACACCGAGCACGAACTCCTCCGCGGCGGCGTCGGGGTGCGCGCTGTACCAGGAGACGAACTCGGTGGCCGACCAGCTGCCGGGCAGGTCCTCGCCGGGCACGCCGAGATGACGGTCGGTGGCGGCGCCCACGCAGTAGACGACCGCGTGGTAGAGGTCCCGCAGACGGGCGACCGGCACCCCGTCCGGACCGACCTGGACGCCGCCCAGGAACCGCACCCGCTCGTCCTCCAGGACGGCCCGCAGGTTGTTCTGGAGCGATTTGATCTTCTCGTGGTCGGGGGCCACCCCGTAGCGCACCAGGCCGTAGGGGCACGGCAGCCGGTCCAGGACGTCCACCCGGACATCGGGCACCTGGCTCTGCTGGAGGAGGCTCTGGGCGGTGTAGACCCCGCTGGGCCCCGAGCCGACGACGGCGACATGCAGCACGGCGGAACTCCTTAACCGAGGGTTCTGGAAGAACGCTGACAGGAGATCGCTGACGGTTCCAGGATCGCACCGCCGATGCTCGGCTGACAGGGTGCGGCGCGTGTCGCGTCCGTGCGTGTCCGTTCGAATCGCATGTGATCATGCGGTTACGTTCCGCATGTGCTGGAAGCATCCTTTCTCGATCTGAACGGCCGCTGCCGTGCGGACGGCGTGGCGTCGGTGTGGCCCGCCTGGCAGGTGCGTGACCACCGGACCGCCACCTCGTGGTTCGACGTCCGGCTGGTCTTCGCCGACGGTGCCCAGGTCGAGGTCCTCGCCGTGCTGTCCGGGGCCGGGGTGACGATCGAGGACGTACGGGCCCAGCCGCCGCTCTCCCTGGACGATCTCGCGGTGCTCTCCGACTGGATCGAGGCGCCGCTCTTCGAGGCGTGCGGTGCCGCGGCCCGGCCCGTGGGGCAGCGTGCGGGCGCGCACGGCGACGAGGGGGCCGGCGCGCACGGCGACGAGGACGAGGGCGGGCGGTCGGGGCCGACGCGCCGGGCCCGGCGTGCCTGGCCGCGTGGCACCGAGGGCCGCAGGCTGGCGGCGGAGGAGTACCGCGCCGCCCAGCAGGACGGCCAGGACCCGGTGCTGGCGGTCATGTGCGCCACCGGTCACAGCCGGCGCAAGGCGCTGCGGCTCATCGCGAGGGCGCGGGAGGCCGGCTTCCTGACCGCTCGTCACGCACGGCGCTGAGCACGCGGATCGAGCGACGCCCGCCGGGGCCCGTTCACTGAAGTGCGCGCATCTTGCTCATCTCGCTGGTCTGCTGCGCGATCACGTCGTCGGCCATCTCCTCGATCTGGATGTTGTTGCCCTCGGACTTCACGTCCGTGGCCATGGTGACCGCCCCGTCGTGATGCGTGATCATCAGCTTCAGGAAGAGCTCGTCGAACGCCTTCCCCTTCGCCGCGCGCAACGCCTTGAGCTGGGCCTCCGTCGCCATGCCGGGCATCGTCGCGTGCTCGTGCTCCGTGACCGCCCGCTTGCCGCCGTGCGTCTTGAGCCAGCTGTTCATGGTGGAGATCTCCGGGCCCTGCGCGGCGGCGATCCGTGCGGCGAGCCGCTTCACCTTGCCGGACTCCGCCTGCTTGGGGGCGAGTTCGGTCATCTCCAGCGCCTGGGTGTGGTGGACGATCATCATCCGGGCATAGGTGAAGTCGGCCGAGTTGGGGGAGTCGTCGTCGCTCCGCTGCTTCGCGGCCTCTTCGGCGGACAGTGTCTCGGCCGCCTCCCCGGGCTTGCCCGGTGCGATGACCGAGGGGCCCGGCGATGCTGCGGACTTGGCGCCGGAGTCCGAGTCGCAGCCGGTGAGCGCGAGTGCGGCCACGGTCAGCGACGCCGCGGCCAGCAGCACACGCGGCGTGGGTCTCGGGGACGCGCTGGACGTACGGCGAGCGAACACGGCGACCTCCTGCGGCTCATGAAGAGTCATGAAGCGATGGATACATCAGGGGTGTTGATGTCCGTCCTAGCACGCTTCCGAACGCGGCTGATCAAAAACATTCATTACGAGTACGTTGCCGTCTGTTGATCTCTGCATGGGTCGGACGATACTTCAGAGGTCCGTGATCCGTTCGACCTTGAACGGCACAAGGGAGGAAACAGTGACCCTGTTGAACGATCCCCGAACGCGGCACAGACGTCTGGGAGTTGCCGCCGCCGCGGTGGGACTCCTGGCCGCGCTGCTCACAGCCGGGCCGGCGGCCGCCACCCCCGATCCCGGGGACGGTCCCGCGGCACGGGAGAAGGTCTCCCGTAGCGACGCCGCCGATGCGAGGGCCGCGGTGGCGAGCGGGGAGATACCCGGCCAGGACGAGATCGTCCACTCCGACAACATCCAACATCTCGCCAACGTCCCCAAGGAGGCCTTCACCGGCCTCAATTCGGACCTCGCCTTCCAGGGCAAGTACGCGTTCGCCGGCAACTACGACGGCTTCCGCATCTTCGACATCAGCAACCCGAAGGCGCCCCGGACCGTCGCGCAGGTGCTCTGCCCCGGCTCGCAGAACGACGTGTCCGTCTCCGGCAACCTGCTCTTCCTGTCCACCGACTCCTCGCGCAGCGACAACTCCTGCAACAGCACGACGCAGCCCGCGACCGAGAAGTCGTCGTGGGAGGGCATGAAGGTCTTCGACATCAGCGACAAGGCGAACCCCAAGTACGTCGCCGCCGTCGAGACCGCGTGCGGTTCGCACACCCACTCGCTCGTGCCCGACGGCAAGAACGTCTACATCTACGTCTCCTCGTACTCGCCGAGCGCCACCTTCCCCGACTGCCAGCCGCCGCACGACGGCATCTCGGTCATCAAGGTGCCGCGGCACGCTCCCGAGAAGGCGGCGGTCGTCAACTTCCCGGTGCTGTTCCCGGGCGAGGGGCCGGACGGCGGCGGCAACCCGGGCGGGCCCACCAACCCGGGTGTCTCCAAGACCACCGGCTGCCACGACATCACGGTCCTGCCCTCCAAGGACCTCGCCGCGGGCGCCTGCATGGGTGACGGCATCCTGTTCTCCATCAAGGACCCGGCGCACCCGAAGGTCATCGACCAGGTCGAGGACAACGTGAACTTCGCGTTCTGGCACTCGGCGACCTTCAACCAGAAGGCCGACAAGGTCGTGTTCACCGACGAACTGGGCGGCGGCGGCGCGGCCACCTGCAACGCGGCGATCGGCCCGAACCGCGGAGCCGACGGCATCTACGACATCGTCGGCAAGGGCGACAAGCGCAAGCTCGTCTTCCGGAGCTACTACAAGATCCCCCGTCACCAGGCGGACACCGAGAACTGCGTGGCCCACAACGGCTCGCTGATCCCCGTCAAGGGCAAGGACCTCATGGTCCAGGCCTGGTACCAGGGCGGCGTCTCGGTCTGGGACTTCACCGACTCGTCGGCCCCGAAGGAGATCGCCTACTTCGAGCGCGGCCCGCTGTCCACCGACACGCTCCAGGTCGGCGGCTCGTGGTCGGCGTACTACTACAACGGCTACATCTACTCGAACGACATCGCCAAGGGCTTCGACGTCCTGAAGCTCGACGACCGGCGCACGGACCCGGCCAAGCGGGTCCGGCTGGGCGAGCTCAACGTCCAGACGCAGCCGGACTACTTCGACTGACCGTCCGCCCGGGCGTCCGCCTGCCGGTCCGAACGGCCCACCGGCTGTTCGTCCGTCAGGCGGTCCGGGCGGTCGCCGGCCGGGTCCTCCGGCCGGTCCGCGGCCTGCTCCTCGGGCTGCCGGCCGGTCGCGAAGAACCGTGACAGATCCGTCTCACACGTCCCGCCGGGCACCTCGGTCTCCGGCGGGACACCCATCTCCCAGTCGAGCCGGTACCGCTTGAACAACTCGGCCCGCAGCGTCGGTATCGGCATCGGAACACCCGGCACCAGGGCCGAGTACACCGCGCCCATCAGCAGCGCCCGCAGCATCGGGTAGTCGGTCGAGGTGTCCGGTGAGCCGTACCCGGCCATCGTGTCCCGCAGCAGTTGGGCGAGCCGCTGCTGCTCGGGACACTGCACGAAGCCCTCGGCCTGCAACAGGCCGGCCATGTGCTGGCGCATCAGGACGGGCTGGTCACGGGTGAGGCCGAGGATCGCGTCGATGGCCCGCGCCATCCGCTCCCGTCCGTCCTCGGTGCGCGGCTCGCTCTCCAGCCGCTCCTCCAGCGTGCGGTGCATCAGCCGGTGCACGGCGGACTGCAGGAGCTGGCGCTTCCCGGGGAAGTAGTACGACACGAGGCCGCGCGCCGATCCCGCGCGGTCCGCGATGTCCCCGAGCGTCGTCGCCTCGTAGCCGCGCTCACTCACCAACTCCACGGCTGCCTGCAGCAACCGCTCCCGGGAACGCCGCCGCAACTCTTCATTGACCGAGGCGCTGCGCGGGGACATGCTGTAACTCCTGCGTTGACTGGCTGCCAGCCAACTATACTCAACGCGTCCGGAGCAGACCCCTCGCGGGTCCACTCCGGCCTGCCGTCTGCCTCGGGTGACACGGGGGATCATCCGAGGCGGACTGGCGGGCGAACGGGTGATGTTGCGGTCAGCCGACCAGGCCGAGCACGGGACGCAGCCCCTCGGGGCGCCCGGCCACCGGCAGATGATCGACGAAGAACACCTCACAACCCAGGGTCGCCGCGCCCCCGTCGGCCCGCCGGTCGTCGCCCACCATCAAGGTGTCCTCCGGTGCGACACCCAGCGCGTCGCACGCGACCCCGAACAGCCGTGGATCGGGCTTCTGGATGCCGTGCTCGTACGAAAGCACGTACGTGCAGACGTACGGGTCGAGGCCGTGCTCCCGGAAGACGGGGCGCAGGTCCCAGCCGATGTTGCTGACCACACCGACCGCGACCCCGCTCTCGCGCAGCGCGGCCAGCACCTCGGCGGCGTCCGGGTAGGGATCCCAGGCGTCCGGCACCATGTGCCGCTCGTACAGGGCGTCGTGCAGACCGGGACCGGGCAGGGGCACCTGGCGGGAGACCGCCGTGTACGCGGCACGGTGCAGTTCGGCGCTCCGGTCGCGGGTACGCCACAACTCGTCGAGGCCCTCGGGCACGCGCCCCGGGCGTCCGCCGCCCGGCATCGCGCCCACCGCGTCCAGGGCCTGTGCCGCCGCGGTCAACTCGTCGTCGGGCAGGGTGAGTCCGACGTCGCGAAGCACCGCGCGCAGCCAGGAATCGGTCGATTCGGCGCGGAAGAGGGTTCCGGAGAAGTCGAAGAGCACACATTTGATCCTCATGGCGGAGATCCTTCGTGGCCCCGCCCGCGGGGGTCAAGAGTGCCCGGGCCGCGCCACCGCTCGTACGAGGCCACGGCGAGAGCGACCACCAGCGCGCCGATCAGCCAGCCGCCCAGGACGTCGGAGGGCCAGTGCACACCGAGCCAGATCCGGGTCCAGCCGACGCCCACGACGGTGACGGCGGCCAGGGCCAGCGCCGTGCGCCGCAGCCCGCGGCCCGCGCCGTACCGGTACAGCAGCCACAGCAGCAGCCCGCACACCACCGTGGCCGTGAGGGCGTGGCCGGACGGGAAGGCCGCGTAGTGGGCCCGGTCGACGGGGTCCCGCCAGACGGGGCGTTCGCGGCCGACCGCCCACTTCAGCGTCTGCTGCACCGCCGTGCCCAGCGCGCACGCGGCCGCCACCCACAGGGCGAGCCACCAGTCCCCGTGCTTCCACACCAGCCAGATCACCGCGACGGCGCACAGCGCGCGCATCGTCCACGGGTCCCACACCCAGTCCGTCAGGACCCGGAACACGCGGGTGAGGCCGGGTTCGTCGACGGCCCAGGTGTGCGTGGTGCGGGCGATGTCGCCGTCGAGGGCGGTCAGCGGGTGCCAGGCGAGCGCGACCAGCAGGACGAGCGCGAGGGACAGCACGGCCAGGATCACGGCGGCCGGCGCGACGCCGTGGAGACGCGGGCCGCGCGGGGCGGGGGCACGAGGGTCGGGTGCGTCCGGAGGAGGGGCGGCTGCCGGAGAGTGCATGGAGTGATCCTCGCCGACGCCCGGGGCGCCGGGCCAACACCCGCCCCGCGACGCACCGGACGCGCCTGGCGTGCGAGGGAGACCCTGGGCTGTCGGAAGGAACCCGCCGGGCTGTCCGCCGGGTGGCCCAGAGGTGCGTCGGACAGGACTTAGCCCAGCGCCCGCAGTCCGGGCACGAACGCCACCAGGACCGGGACCACCGGGACCAGTGCGGCGGTGGCCGTCAGTCGCAGGCGCCGGGCCGCCGTGAGCCGGTCGGGGGGAGTGAGCAGGCGGTTCACGCGCTGCGGGACGTGCGCCTCCGGGGTGGGGCAGGGGCCGAACACGCCCCGGTCCTCGTTGAGTTCCACCAGGGCCAGGGCGATGGTGAGGCGGCCGAAGCGGCGCGAGGCCACGTCGTCGGCGGCGAGTTCGACGAGCCGGTGCATCTCGTCGCGGAATGCGGCGAACACCGGCACCTGGGGGAAGCCGGTGGCCAGCGCCGCCGAGGAGTGCAGCAGCCAGTCGTGCCGGGCCCGTGCGTGACCCTGTTCATGCGCGAGCACGGCATCCAGCTGCCGCCCCTTGAGGCGGCGCAACGCGGCCGTGGTGATGACGAGTTGGGGCGCGGCGCCGGGCAGCCACCAGGCGTCGGGGCGCTCGCCCTCGAGCACCACGAGGCGGTCGGCGCTCGGCTCCTCGCCGGGCAACAGCGGGGCGCGCAGGCGCAGTTCGGCGCGGCTCCGCCGACGCCGCGCACGGGCCCGCAGAATCTCACGGACCAGCATCGCTCCGGTCCACACGCCACCGCAGGCGAGTGCCACGGCGGTCGTCGCGGCCCACGCACCGCCCGTGCTCAGCGCGTACGCGTCCACGACGGAGCGCGGAGCCGGACCGAACACATGGCCCCGCACCGCCACCCACGCGGCGGCCGCGCTGAGCGTCATCGACAGGGCACAGCACAGCAGGACGGCCGCCACCACGCACTGCCAGACCCACAGGGCGACCACCGGTTCACGGTCCGGCCAGTCGGCCCGTGCGAGCAGTCGTGGAGCCACCACGGCGACCACGGCGCCGAGCAGCAACAGTGCCGCGGGGACCATCATGGGCCGAAGCCTATGAGCGGGGTGTCGGCGCTGGATACGGGCCGCGAGGGCAAGTGACGCACGCCACGGTTTCGTACGGCGCTCTAACGCCTCGCGTCCGGTCCCGCGCTCGACGGACCCGTCCCGGGAGCGGCGTCGGACGGGCCGGTCTCAGAGCGTGACCAGCATCGCCAGCATGGCGATCCCCATGGACAGGCGGCAGGCCCGCGACAGTTCGGGCCGGTCGCCCCAGCCGAGGGCGCGCGCGCTCCCGGCCGTGGTGCTCCCCAGGGGCAGCAGCCGGGCGCCGGAGCGCAGGACGTACGCGGTGAAGTACAGCAGGAGCACGCCGGTGACCAGGGGGATGCCGGAGCCGCCGTGGTGGCCGTGGGAGCCGGGGGAGACGGCCATCGCGACCGCCATGTAGACCATCGCCAGGGCGCCCATCAGATGGTGCAGGTGGTGCGGGTCCGACCGGGCCGTCCACAGGGCGCGCACGGCGGCGGCGCCGAACACGGCGGTGTAGACGAGCCAGGCCCAGCGCGGCGGGGCGACCACGGCGGCCGGGACCGCCATCGCGGCCATGCCGAAGCCCATGAGCGCCTCGCCGCCCGCGGTCCGGCGCTGTTCCTCGACACTGCTGCGCATGCGCAGCAGGCAGTAGGCGCCGGTTGCCGCGCACAGCGCGACGAGCAGCCAGCCGGGCGAAGCCGGTCCGTGCACCGTGTACCTCCCCTCTCTCCGATGTCGGACATCGGGCAGTCGGTCTGGACATGCCCCGAGCGTCCGGTGCGCAAGCAAGCGCAAGGGTGTACGCGGGGGAGCGTGCGGGAGTGTGCGCTGGTGAGGGGTGTGACGGAGGATATGTTTTACAAGTAAAACACCTGCTAATATTGTGTTCATGAGTAGTGCGACCGCCCCCAGGACCCCCCGCGTACGGCGCCTGCCGCTGACCGGAGTGCTGCGTCTCGGCAGACCGTCCGACATCTGGTTCAAGCCCGCGCTGAGCGCCGTCGTGGCCGTCGCCCTGCCCAACCTGACGCTCCTGGTGCTCGGCCGCCTCGACCTCGCCATGTACACGATGGCCGGATCGCTGTGCGCCCTGTACGCCCACAACCGCCCCTACGCGGCGCGGGCCCGCGCCGTCGCCTGGGTGGTGCTCGGCATGCTCGGCGGTCTCGCCGTCTCCCTCGTCACGGCCTCGCTCACCACGAACGCCGTCGTGCTGGTCACCGTCGGCGCCGTGCTCGCCGCCGCGCAGAAGGTGCTCTGCGACGCCACGCGCATCGGGCCGCCCGGGCACGTCGTCCTCGCCTTCATCTCCTCGGCGGCCCTGTTCGCGCCGCAGTCCCTCGGTCAGGTGCCCGGCCATCTCGCGCTCGGCGCGGCGGCCGGCGTGTGGGCCTGGATCGTCTGCATGGCCCCGGGTCTCGTCCGCCCGCACGGCCCCGAGCGCCGGGCCACCGCGCACGCGCTGGACGTGGCCGCCGCGTACGTCGAGGCAGGCGAGGCCGGCGCCGACGGCGCACGGGCCCGCACCGCCGCGGCCGCCGCCGTGCACGGCGCCTGGCAGTGCCTGCTGTCCACCGGAGCCCGCTCCGCACCCCGCCGCTCCCTGGAACGGCTCGTCGTGCGCGCCGAGGTCGCGCTGGCCGCGCCCGCCGACACGGACTCCGGGCGGTTGCGCGACTGGGCCCGCGAACTGCGCGGCAACCACCCCGTGCCGCGTCCCGGCGACCTCTCCGGGACCGCCGACGAGCTCCTCGGTGTCGAGGCCGCGCTGACCTTCGGGGAACCGCCGCTGTTCCGCCGCCTCGGCCCGCTCGCGCCCATCGCCCTGCGCACCGCGCTCGGCTGCGCGCTCGCCGGGTACGTCTCGCTCGCCCTCGGCGTCGGCCGCCCCTACTGGGCGCTGGTCACCGCCGCCTCGCTCTACCAGGCCAACGTCACCCTGACCTGGAACCGGGGCGTGCAGCGCGTCGTCGGCAACCTCGTCGGCGTGCTCGCGTTCGCGGCGATCGCCCCCCTCGCCCACCTCGGCCAGGCGGCCCTCGTGCTGTGCTGCCTCGCCCTCAACTTCGGTGCCGAGGCGCTGATCGGCCGCAACTACTGGCTCGGCAGCATCTGCGTGACTCCGATGGCCCTGCTGATCACCGAGTTCGCGCGGGTCCAGCAGCCCGGCGAGCTGATCACCGACCGTGTCGTGGACACCCTCGTGGGGGCGCTGGTCGGCTTCGTCGCCGCGATCGCGGTGACGAACCGCAGGGCCGGCGACCGCATCGAGCACGCGCTCGCCGCCGTCGAGGGCGCCCGGGAGCGCGCCGCCGTGCTGCTGGCCGCGGAACACCCCGGGCCCGGTGCCCTGGAGTCGGCCCGACGGGATCTGTCCGCGGCCGTGGTCGCCCTGCGTGCCGCCGCGGACGCCGCGGCGGGCGAATGGTGGCAGCGCGCCCTGCCGGAGGAGCGGGTCGTGCGGGCCGAGCAGCGCGGACACCGTACGCTCGCGGCGACGGTACGACGGCAGGGACTGCACTGCTTGGAGGGCGCACAGGCATGACGACAGCGGACGGGCGGGCGCACGCGGAGGGCACTCCCGGGGGGCGGGGCCACTCGGAGGCCGCCCCCGCCGAGGGGGAGGCCGCCGGGGGAGTGCCCGTCGGCCGGGAGGACGGCACGGCCGCGCCCGCCGGTCCCGTCGCTCCGGCGGACGAGGAGGGTGCTCCCGGCGCGCGGCCCGCGGCGCCGCGGGCCTCCGGCGGCGGTCCCGCCCGTGAGGACGCCCCCTCGGGCAGCAGAACCTCCAGGAGCGCCCCCTCCGGCAGCAGAAGCTCCACGGGAGCCTCGACGGGCGCCCCCTCCGAGAGGCGAACCCCCACGGGTGCCCCGGCGGACACCGTCGCGGCCGTCGTCCGGCAGTGGCGGACCGTGCGCCCCGACCTCGACACCGGGCCCATGGAGGTCATCGGCCGCGTCAATCGCTGTGCCGCGCTCCTCCAGCAGGCCGAGGACGCGCCGCTGCGCCGGGCCGGGCTCACCCGCCCCGAGTTCGACGTCCTCGGAACCCTGCGGCGCACCGGACACGAACTCACACCCAGCGAGATCGCCCGCGAGACGTTCTCCTCGGGCGCCGCCGTCACCAAGCGGCTCAAGCAGCTCACCGAACGCGGGCTGGTCGAGCGCCGGGGGGACACCCGTGACCGCCGGGTCGCACATGTGCGGCTGACCGACGAGGGGCGCGATCTCGTCGACGGCATCCTGCCCGAGCAACTGGCCTACGAGACCTCGGTCCTGTCGGGCGTCGACCCCGATCGCCGACGTGAACTGGCTGGACTGCTCGGCGAGTTGCTCGGCCAGCTGGAGGGCCGGCTCGGGCTGCCGCGGGCCTGAGTCCGTCCGGGGGAGAGAGCGGGAGCCATGCCCGCTCTCCGGGGTGCGGGCAGAGCGGGTGCCGTGCCCGCCCTCCGGGTGCGGGAGCCGCCCCCCTCGGGCCTTCCCGTCGTGGTGGTCCCTAGGGGGTTTCGTTCGGATCGGCTCGGATCGGTCCGCGGCGTCCGGTGCGGTGCATCGCAAGGCGGAGGATCACCCGCGTACCGGGCGTACCCGGGTGGTCCGACAATGCGGCGAGGTGCCGTGCCGGGCGCCGCGGACCCGAGCCGATCCGAACGAAACCCCCTAGCCCTCCTCGCCCGCCGTGTGGATTCCGAACGGTGCCCCCTGCGGGTCCTTCAGCACCGCGATGCGCGGGCCCTCCGGCACGGTCGTGGGCTCCATCAGCATGCTGCCGCCCGCCCCCACGGCCGCGTGCGCCGTGGCGTCCACGTCCTCGACGGCGAAGTACGGCAGCCAGTGCGAGGGCACCTCCGGCGGGAACTTCTCGTCCAGCGTCAGCATGCCGCCGAAGTCGTCGCCTGCGATGCCCCATTGCGTGTACTGCTCCGAGGGGTTGACGGTCCACCCGAAGACCCGCGTGTAGAAGTCCGTGACCGGCCCCGGGGCGCGGGTCAGCAGTTCGACCCAGCCCAGCGCGCCCGGCGCGTTGAACAGTCCCGCGCCGGGGAAGGCACGCGCCTGCCACAGCTGGAAGAAGGCACCGCCGGGATCGACCGCGACCGCGAAACGGCCCACGTCGAACACGTCCATCGGCCCGAGGACGATCGTGCCGCCCGCGGCCCGCACCGCCTCGGCGGCCGCATCCGCGTCCGCCACGGCGAAGGACACGTTCCAGGCGACGGGCTGGGACTCCTGATACCGGGGCGAGATCGCCGCCACCGCGGCGTCGCCCAGGTGCGCGACGGTGTAACCGCCCGCCTCCTGGCGGGGGTCCGTCTCCGGCCGCCATCCGAACAGGTCGGCGTAGAAGCGCTTGGCCCCCTCCAGATCGCTGGTTCCGAGCTCGGTCCAGCAGGGACCACCGGTCACCGGCCTGTCGAGCTTCATGAGGTTCCTTCCGCAGCGCCCATGGCGGTCCTTCCGCAGCCGGACCCCTTCAGCACGCTATGCCCGCACCGGGACCCCGGCCACCGGGCGCCGCCCGGACTCCCCACCGGCTGCTCGCGGGCCGTGCTGGACACCGTATAGGCCCCATATAGCGACCGAACCCACGCTCGACTCATTCGAACGGACGAGGGGGCTCGGACATGGGGCGGGACGGCAGCGCGGCTCGGGTGGCGGTCGTGACCGGTGGATCGCGGGGCATCGGCCGTGCCGTCGCCGTGCGACTGGCGCAGGACGGCTTCGACGTCGCGATCTGCTACCGGTCGGACGAGGCGGCGGCGCAGCTCGTGCGGAAGGAGATCGAGGACAAAGGGAGCCGGGCGCTGACCCGGCGCGTGGACGTGGGGGTCCGGGAGGACGTGCAGCAGTTCGTGACGGCCGTGGAGGACGAGCTCGGCACACCGGACGCCGTGGTGACGTCCGCGGGCATCACCCGCGACCGGCCGCTCGCCCTCATGGGGGACGAGGACTGGCACTCCGTCGTCGGGACCAACCTGAACGGCACCTACCACCTGCTGCGCTGCGTGATCCGTCCGATGATCCGTGAGCGCGCGGGAGCCGTCGTCACCCTCTCCTCGGTCGCCGGAGTCGCCGGCAACGCGGGCCAGGCCAACTACGCGGCCTCCAAGGCGGGCATCGTCGGCCTCACCCAGTCGCTGGCCAAGGAGGCCGGGCGCTACGGGATCCGGGCCAACGCCATCGCCCCCGGGTTCATCGAGACCGAGATGGTCGCCGACCTGCCGGAGAAGGTCGTCGAGGGAGCCCTGACCCGTATCCCGCTCGGCCGCTTCGGGCAGGCCGACGAGGTCGCCTCGCTCGCCTCCTTCCTGGTCTCCCCGCAGTCCGCGTACATCACCGGCCAGGTGCTCCGCGTCGACGGGGGCATGGCGTTGTGACCGGCGACGGCCTGTGGTTCCGCCGCTATCCCGCGGCCCGCCCGCCCCGGGTGCGGCTGGTGTGCCTCCCGCACGCGGGCGGCAACGCACAGCTCTTCCACGGCTGGCCGGGCCGGCTGCCCGGCGACGTCGAGGTGCTCGCTGTGCGCTACCCCGGACGCCAGGAGCGGATGACCGAGCCGTGCGTCGAGTCCATGGACGAGCTCGCCGACGCGGTCGCCCGGGCCCTGGACGCCTACCGGGACGTCCCGCTGGCGCTGTTCGGGCACAGCATGGGCGCCGCCGTGGCCTACGAGGTCGCGGCCCGCCTCGAAGCGACCGGTCCGGGGCCCGTCCAGGTGTTCCTGTCCGCACGCAATGCCCCGCACCGGGCGACCCGCACCATGCTGCACCGGGCCGCCGACGATGTGCTGCTGGCCTCCGTACGGCGCCTGGGCAGCCTCGGAGGCGACCCCTACGGCGTACCGGAACTGCGCGAACTGCTGCTGCCCGTGCTGCGCAGCGACTACCGGCTCATCGAGACCTACGCGCCCGGGAACCCGCCCGTGCTGCGCGCCCCGGTCACCGCGTACGCCGGTGCCGCCGACCCCGGCTGCGACGTCGAACGCGTCGCGGCCTGGGCCGAGTTGACCACGGGCGGCTTCGACCTGCGGTCGTTCCCGGGCGACCACTTCTACCTCGCCCCGCAGGAGGCCGAGCTGACCGCGGACATCGCCGCCCGGCTCGCCCGGCCGACCGGGGCGCCCACCGCAACCGCCATCCAGGCCGCGCAACCGGCCGCCACGACTGCGAGGACAGCTCCATGACCCACACCGAGACCTGGGCACCGCTGGAGATCAAGGCCGAGGACGGTGGCGGTGCCGGCGAACTGCTCCGCCGCCTCGACACCCTGGACCCCGGCCTGGACGAACTCCTCGTCCGCGAGAAGGCCCTGGTCTTCCGCGGGTTCGGCATCACGCCCGACACGCTCGACACGGCGCTCGACCGGCTGCTGCCGCACCGGCTCGCCTATGTCCACGGCAACTCGCCGCGCACCAAGGTCGGCGGCAACGTGTACACCTCGACGGAGTACCCGCAGGAGTACACCATCTCGATGCACAACGAGATGAGTTACGCGCACGCCTGGCCGACCCGGCTCGCCTTCTACTGCGAGGTGACACCCGGCGGCGGTGGCGCGACCCCCGTCACCGACGCCGCCCGCTGGCTGGCCGCGCTCGACGAAGAGGTGCGTGAGGCCTTCGCGGGCGGCGTGCGCTACGTGCAGAACCTGCACGACGGGTACGGCCTCGGCAAGAGCTGGCAGGACACCTTCGAGACCAAGGAACGCGGCGACGTCGAGGAGTTCCTCACCGGCACCGGCGCCGAATGGACGTGGCGGCGCGACGGCAGCCTGCGCGTCGAATCGGTCCGCCCCTCCACCACCCGGCACCCGGTCACCGGCGCCGAGGTCTGGTTCAACCAGGCCGACCAGTGGCACCCCGCCGGACTCGGCGACGACACCGCCGCCGAACTCGCCGCGATCCTCCCCGAGGACGAGCTGCCGCAGATGGTGAAGTTCGCCGACGGCGGTGCCATCCCCGCCGAGTACGTCACCCAGATCCGGGACCGGGGTCTGGAGGCCGCCGTCGACGTCGACTGGATCCGCGGCGACCTGCTCCTCATCGACAACGTGCTGCTGGCCCACGGGCGACGGCCGTTCACCGGTGACCGCCGCGTCCTCGTCGCGATGTCCGACTGAACCGGGAACGGACGACATGACCAGCACCCACGACGTGACCCGCGCCTCAACCGGCGTACTGCCCGGCTGGGCCGGCACCGGCACGGCGCCCCACCTGTACCGGGCCCGCTCCGAGGACGCCGCCGTCCTCGCCGACATCGACACGCACCGCGACGAGCTGCGCCGCTGCCTCGCACGACAGGGAGCCGTCCTGCTGCGCGGCTACGCCGTCGGCGGGGTCGACGGCTTCGACGCCGTGGTCCGTGCCTTCTCCGGCACACCGCCACTGGCCTACGCGGAGCGCTCCTCACCCCGCTCCACCATCAAGGGCCAGGTCTACACCTCGACCGACTACCCGGCGGCCGAGGAGATCTTCCTGCACAACGAGAACTCCTACCAGGCCGTGTGGCCCGGCACCCTCTACTTCCACTGCGCCGAGCCGCCCACCACCCAGGGCGCCACCCCGCTCGCCGACACACGGCGCGTGCTCGCCGCCCTCGACCCCGATGTGCGCGACGAGTTCGAGCGGCGCGGCTGGCAGGTGGTGCGCAACTTCCACACCGGCTTCGGAGTGCCCTGGCAGGAGGCGTTCGCCACCGCGGACCGGGACACGGTGACCGCCTACTGCGCGGAGCGCGACATCGTCGCCGAATGGCGGCCCGACGGGGGACTGCGCACCACCGCCGCCCGTGCGGCCGTGCACCGCCACCCCGTCACCGGTGAGCGTGTCTGGTTCAACCACGCCACCTTCTTCCACGTCACCACCGTGGCCGAGGAGGTCGGAGCGGGCCTGCGGGCGATCTTCCCCGACGAGGACCTGCCCACCAACACGTACTACGGCGACGGCGGAGCCATCCCGGACGCCGTGACGGACCATCTGCGCTCCGTCTACCGGGCCAACTCCGTCCGCTTCGACTGGCAGCGCGACGACGTGCTGATCGTCGACAACATGCTCACCGCGCACGCGCGCGAGCCGTTCACCGGGCCCCGGCGGATCGCCGTGGCCATGGCCGAGCCGTCCGACGCCCCGTCGGACGGGAGGAGTTGAGGACGTCATGGCACAACCCGAGGCAGCGGGAGCTCCGTTGGAGACCTATCTGACCCCGCCGACCCACGGATCCCGCATCACCGGCATCGCCGCCTACCGGCCCGCGAAGCTGTTGTCCAACGAGGAGCTGTCCCCGCGCACCACCGTCTCCCCGCAGTGGATCGAACAGCGCACCGGCATCAGGACCCGGCACCACGCGAGCGAGGCCGAGGACCTGGTCACCATGTCCGTCGCCGCCGGCGAGAAGGCTCTGGTGATGGCCGACATCGACCCCACCGAGGTGGACCTCACCATCGTGGCCACCGCGACCCGCAAGCGCCGCATGCCGGGCATCGCGCCGGAGGTCGCCAGCCGCATCGGCCTGCCCAACTCGGGCGCTTACGACCTCAACGCGGTGTGCGCGGGCTTCACCTACTCGATGGCCATGGCCTCCGGCGCCGTACGGCTCGGCGAGGCACGGCACGTCCTGGTGGTCGGCGCCGAGCGCACCAGCGACTGGATCGACCCGGACGACCCCGACACCTTCGTGATCTTCGGCGACGGAGCCGGCGCCGCCGTGGTCTCGCGCTCCGAGCACACCGGGATCGGCCCCGCCGTATGGGGCAGCGACGGCGCCCGGCACAACGTCCTCGGCCTCACCGAGAGGCCCGACGGACGCGAGTACGTCGCCATGAACGGCCCGCTCGTCTACAAGTGGTCCACGGCCACCATGCCGGACGTCGCGCACCGGGCCTGCGCCGCCGCCGGAATCACCATGCGGGACATCGACTGGTTCGTACCGCACCAGGCCAACAACCGCATCATCAAGACCCTCACCCGGGAGCTGGAACTGCCGCCCGAGCGCGTCGTCAACGACGTCGTCGACACCGGCAACACCTCCGCCGCCTCGGTGCCCCTCGCACTCAGCCGCCTCCACGACAGCGGCCGCTCCACGCCCGGCGACCACGTGCTGCTGCTCGGCTTCGGCGCCGGCCTCACCTACGCCGGACAGGTCGTCCGCATGCCCTGACCAGGGCACCGCCATCCTTCCCAGCCCACCACTCAAGAGACGGATCCACACATGACGACGCACGAGACGACCACCGACGCCCTGACCGCCGAGGTCATCGCCCTGGTCCAGCGCACCGCCCCCGACCTGGAGGGCGACATCGACGCGGACTCCAGCTTCGAGGAGCTCGGCATGGACTCGCTCACCCGGGTCGACCTGCTGGCCGCCGTGGAGAAGACCTACCGCCTGTCCGTGCCCGACGAGACGGTCGCCGAACTACTGCGCGTGCGAGACGTCGTCGTCTTCCTCGCGACCGCGAAGGCCGAGGTCTGACGGTGGAACGCCACCACGGGGGGCCGACGGTGGACACCGTCCTCGACACACCGCTGCCGCTGTCGGTGGGCCAGGAGGGGCTGTGGCTCCTCCAGCGCCTGGCCCCCGACAGCGCGACGTACAACCTCGCCGGCGGGGCCCGCATGACGCCCGCGCCGGACCCGGAGATCCTCGCCCGCGCCGTACGCGCCCTGACGGACCGTCACCCGATGCTCCGCTCGCGCTACGCCGAGACCGACGGACAGCCCTGCCGCATCGTCGAAGCGGTCGGTACGCTCGCTGAACTGACGGTCCGTGAGCTACCGGACGCGACGGACGAGGAGCTCGACGCACTGGTGCGGGCGGAGGTCCGCCGCCCCTTCCGCCTCGGCGCCGAGGGCCCCTTCCGGGCCGTCCTGCTGCGCCGCCGCGACGACGCCGTCGCCCTCGTCGTCACCCACCACATCGCCACCGACGCCTTCTCCCAGTGGCTGCTGTGGCGCGACCTCCTCCAGGCCTACGAGGCGTTCGCGACCGGCCGCGACGATCCCGGCTGGGAACCGCTGCCCGTCGCCTACGACGACTTCGTCGAGCGCGAGCAGATGCTCCTCGACTCCTCGCGGGGCAAGCGGCAGGCCGAGTTCTGGCAGGAGGAGGCGGCCGGCGCGCAGGCCGCCGAACTGCCCACCGACCGGCCCCGCCCCGCCGTGTCCTCACAGACCGGCGCGAGCCTGCTGCGCCGGCTGCCCGACCGGCTCTCCGACAAGGTGCTGCGCACCGCGGCGCAGCGCGGAGTCTCCCCGTTCGCCCTCACGCTCGGCGCCTTCCAGTCGCTGCTCCACCGCTGGGGCGGCCAGCGGGACTTCCTCCTCGCCTGCCCGGCGTCGACCCGCCGCTCCTCCGCGGCCCAGGTCGTCGGCTACTTCGTCAACCCGGTCCTCATCCGGGGCCGTTTCGGCCGCGACACCACCCTCGCGGACGCCATGACCCAGGCCGCCGACCGGGTCCGGCAGGCCACCGCACGCGTCTCCTACCCGTACCCGCTCGTCGCCCGCGACGCCGGCACCACGGGCCCGCTCTACCGGATCTCGGTGACGATGGTCGCCACCGACCGGTTCGGACCGGGCATGGGCGGCGCCGCCTCCGGCGAGCCGATGACCGTCGCGGGCATCGAGACGACGTATCTGGAGATCCCGCACCTGGAAGGCCAGTGCGACCTCTCGCTGGAGATCACCCGTGATGTGTACGGGCTGACGATGGCCCTGCGCTACGACACGGACCTCTTCGAACGGGCCACGGTGGAGCGGCTGTTCGACGTCTTCCTGCGGTTCGTCGAGGCGGCCGCGGACGATCCCGACCAGCGCGTCTCCCGCATCCCGCTGACCGACGACGCCGAGCGCCGGGCCCTGCTCGCCCTGGGCGGCGCGGGCTCCGGCGGCACGCCGTGACCGTCATGGCCCGACGCCCCACGACCGCCGTGACCGTCGTGTCCCCGCGGCCCGCCGCGACCGGCGTGACCGTCGTGTCCCCGCGCCCCGCGACCGCCATGGCCGGGCGGCTCGCGGCGGTCACGGCGCCGCGCCCCGCGACCGCCGCGCCGGCACATCCCGTGACCGCCCACGAATCCGGCAGGAGTCCGCGTCCATGACGCCACGACCGGTGCTCGACGGCATCCTCGACGCCGTCGGCGACACACATCTGGTGGAACTGGGCGGCCTTCTGCCCCGTTTCCCCTCCCGGGTCCTCGCCAAGCTCGAAGGGTTCAACCCCGGAGGCAGCGTCAAGGACAGGTCCGCGCTGTCCATGCTGCTGGGCCGGATCAGAGGCGGCGAACTCATCCCCGGCCGCTCCACGGTCGTGGAATCCAGCTCCGGCAACCTGGCCATCGGCATCGCCCAGATCTGCCGCTACTACGGGATCGACTTCATCTGCGTCGTCGACCCCAAGACCACCCGGCAGAACCTGAAGATCCTTCGGGCCTACCAGGTCACGGTCGACATGGTCACCGAACCCGACCCCGACACCGGCGCCTACCTCCCCGCCCGGCTCGCCCGGGTGCGCGAACTGGTGGCCTCCCTGCCCGGCGCGTACTGGCCCAACCAGTACGCCAACCCGCTCAACCCGCGGGCCCACACCCGGACCATGCGGGAGATCGCCGAGGCGCTGGACGGCCGGGTCGACTACCTGTTCTGCGCCACCGGAACCGGCGGCACCCTCACCGGCTGCGCGGACTACATCAGTGACCACGGTCTGTCCACGACGCTGGTCGGCGTCGACGCGCTCGGCAGCGTGCTGTTCGGCGGCCCGGCCGGGCCCAGGCTGCTCCCCGGGCACGGCGCGGCCGTCCGCCCGGCCCTCTTCGATCCGGAACGAGCCGACGAAGTGGTGCTCGTCTCGGACCTCGACTGCGTGGTCGGCTGCCGGACCCTGACCCAGCGCGAGGCCATCCTCGCGGGCGGCTCGTCCGGCGCCGTCACCGCGGCCCTGGGCCGGTACGCCGACCGCATCCCCGCCGGCAGCACCTGCGTGCTGGTCTTCCCGGACCGCGGCGACCGCTACCTCGACACGATCTACGACGACGAATGGGTGCGCCGCCACTTCGGCGAAGTGAGCCACCTGTGGAAGGAACCGGAGCACACCATGGCGGTGGGAACATGCTGATCATCGGCCACCAGACGGTCGCGGGCCTCCTCGAAGGCCGCGAGAAGGAGGTCGTCGACCTCGTCGCCGAGGCCTACCGGCGCCACGACGAGGGCCGCACCAGCCTGCCGCACTCCGTCTTCCTCCGCTTCCCCGACCGCCCCCGGGACCGCATCATCGGACTGCCCGCCTATCTCGGCGGCAGCACCGAAACCGGCGACGACGACATCGCCGGAATGAAGTGGATCGCGTCCTTCCCCGGCAACATCGCCTCCGGGGCGCAACGCGCCAGCGCGGCGATCCTGCTCAACTCGTTGCGCAACGGACAGCCCGAGGCACTCATCGAGGGCTCCCTGATCTCCGCCCGGCGCACCGCCGCGTCCGCCGCGGTGGGCGCGCGCGCACTGCTCGCCGGCCGCAGGCCCTCCGGGATCACGCTCGTCGGCTGCGGCGTCATCAACCGCGAGGTGCTCCGCTTCCTCGCCGCCGAACACCCGGGCCTCGACCGGCTCACCGTGTACGACACCGACCCCGAGCGCGCCAGGCGGTTCACCCTGGACAACGCGCGGCTGCTGCCGTCGGCCGCCGTCCGCCACTGCGACACCCTCGACGAGGCCCTGGCCGCCCACGACCTGGTGTCCGTCGCCACCACCGCCGCGACCCCGCACACCTCCCTCGACGCCTGCCCGCCCGGCACGGTGGTGCTGCACCTCTCGCTGCGCGACATCACCGTCCCGGCCGTCCTCGACTCCCACAACGTAGTCGACGACCCCGACCACGTGTGCCGCGAGAACACCTCGGTCCACCTCGCCGAAATCGCGTCCGGCGGGCGGGACTTCATCGACGCGAGCATCGGCGCTCTGCTGCGCGGCACCGCGACGCTCGACCCGCGGCCCGGCAGACGGCTCGTGTACTCGCCGTTCGGGCTCGGTGTCCTCGACCTCGCGCTCGCCCGCTTCGTACGCGACCGGGCCCGCGCCGGCGGCCTCGGCACCGACGTCACGGACTTCCTGCCGCCGCCCGCCGCGTAGCCACCCGCCCTCCCGCACACCGCCGGCCACGCCGCCGCGAACCGCCGGACCACCACCGGGGCGGCCGGGTCCGCCGGACCACCGGCGGCGCCGCCGAGGGCCGTCGCACCGCCGCACGCGCTCACTTCCCTGGAGAAGAGAAGAGATGACAGTCCCGCTGCACCGACTCATCGCCCACCAGGCCGTGTCGACCCCCCTCGCCGTCGCGGTCGACGGCGCCCAGGGGCCACTGGGCTACGAAGCGCTCGACCGGCGCGCCAACCGGATCGCGCGGCTCCTCGCGTCCCGCGGCGTCGGCGCCGAGGACCGGGTCGTCGTCTGCCTGCCGCGCGGCCACGACCTCGTCGCCGCCCTGCTCGGCGTGTGGAAGGCGGGCGCCGCCTACGTGCCGCTGGACACGGGGCACCCGCAGGAGCGCACGGCCTGGGTCGTCGCGGACAGCGGTGCGCGCACGGTGCTGACGAGCGGGACCGACGCCGACACCTTCGCGGAACTCCTGCCCGGCGGAGTCGTGGACCTCGACCGGGAGTCCGACGCCCTGGCCGCACTGCCCGACACGGCACCCGAGACCGAGGTCTCCGTCGACCACGCCGCCTACCTCACCTACACCTCGGGCTCGACCGGACGTCCCAAAGGCGTCCTCGTGCAGCACGGAGGCATCGCCGGCCGGGTCGCCTGGTCGCTCGACCACCAGGGAGTGACCAGCACGGACCGCGTGCTCCAGAAGACCGTCCTCACCTTCGACGCCGCCGGCTGGGAACTGTTCACCCCGCTCGCCGCCGGCGCCACCGTGGTCATGGCACCGCCCGGCGCCGAGGCCGACCCCGCCCTGCTCGTGGCGACGGTCGCCGACGAGCACATCACCGTCCTCCAGGGCGTGCCGTCCGTGCTGCGGCTGCTCGTCGCCGAGCCACGCTGGACGGACTGCGCCGACCTGCGGCTGGTGTGCTCTGCGGGTGAACCCCTCGACGGCGAACTGTGCCGGGCGCTCGCCGAACCGGGCGCCGCCCGCGTCTGGAACACCTACGGCCCCACCGAGTGCTCCATTGACGTCACCGCCCAGCTCTACGACCCGGAGCGGCACGGCGAGGCCGTCCCCATCGGGCGGCCCCTGGACCACATGCGGGTGTACGTCCTCGACGTCGAGTTCGATCCGGTACCCGTCGGGGTGGTGGGCGAGCTGTACGCCGCCGGCGACGGCACGGCGCGCGGCTACACGGGCCGGCCCGCGCAGACCGCCGAGCGTTTCCTGCCCGACCCGCACGGCCCCGCCGGCGGCCGCATGTACCGCACCGGCGACCTGGTGCGCTGGCGAGCCGACGGCGCCCTCGACTTCCTCGGCCGCGCCGACCACCAGGTCAAGGTCAACGGCGTCCGCATCGAACCCGCCGAGGTCGAGGCCGCGCTGAACGCCCACCCCGACGTCCGCGGAGCCGTCGTCGACGCCCGCACCCTGGGCGACGGCAAGCGGCTCGTCGCCTACCTGACCACGGCCCGCCGCATCCCGCGCGACGAACTGCGCACCCTCCTGCGCGGCAGGCTGCCCGAACCGATGATCCCCTCGCTGTTCGTGCCGCTGGACGCCTTCCCGCTCACCAGCAGCGGCAAGGTGGACCGTGCCGCCCTGCCCGACCCGGCCCTGGAGCCGGCGAAGGACTCCGCCGAGCGCGTCGCCCCCCGTACCCCCGCCGAACGCCTCGTGGCGCAGGTGTGGGAACAGCTCCTCCAGGTCGAACGGGTCGGCGCCCACGACGACTTCTTCTCGCTCGGCGGATCCTCCCTGGTCCTGACCCGGCTGGCCGACGCGCTGCGCAGGGCATCCGGCGACGACATCCAACTACGCGGCCTCTTCGGCGCGTTCACCGTCGAGGCGCAGGCGAGGCTGCTGGAGGACGCGCGACCCGCCGTCCCCGGTGTGACGCCCGTCGGCCGCGACGAGCCGCTGCCGCTCTCCTTCGGCCAGCACCGGCTGTGGTTCCTGGACCGCATGCACCCGGGCAGCCCCGAATGGGTGGCCCCGTTCTTCCTGCGGCTGCCCGCCGGCACCACGCGTGACGTCGCGCAGTCCGCCCTCGACGCGCTGGAGGCCCGCCACGAGTCCCTGCGCACCCGGTACGTGGTCCGGGGCGAGGAGCCCCGCCAGGTGATCGCCGCTCCGGGCACCGTCGAACTGCGCGTCGAGGACGCCTCGGAGGCCCACCTGGAGGGCCTGTTCGCGGAGCAGTTCGCTCGCGGCTTCGACCTCGCGGAGGGTCCGTTGTGGCGCGCCCTGATGGTCCGCGTGCCGAAGGGCGGCCCGGTCCTGCTGGTGACGGCCCACCACATCGCCACCGACGGCTGGTCGACCGTACTGCTCGACCGCGAACTGCGCGAACTGTGCGCGGCGGCGACCGAGGGCCGTACTCCCGAGCTCGGTGAACTCCAGGTGCAGTACGCCGACTTCGCGGCCTGGCAGGCGTCCCACGCCACGGAGGTGTCCTCGTCGCGCGAACTCGACCACTGGAAGCAGGCCCTCGCGGGGCTGCCCGAACTCAGGCTCCCCACCGACCGGCCCCGGCCCGCCCGGCGCGACGCGCACGGCTCCGGCGTCAGGTTCTCCGTGCCGGCCTCCCTCGCCGACACCCTCACCGGCATCGGACGCCGGCACGGCGCGACTCCGTACGTCACGCTGCTCGCGGCCTTCGGCGCGCTGCTCGGCCGCTACAGCGGGCAGGACGACTTCGGCATCGGCAGCCCAGTCACCGGCCGGACCCGTCCGGAGACCCAGGACACGGTCGGCTTCTTCCTCAACTCGCTCGTGATGCGCTGCGACCTGACCGGCGACCCCACGTTCGCCGAGCTGCTCCAGCGGGTCCGGACCACCGTGATGGCCGGATTCGCCCATCAGGAGCTGCCCTTCGAACGCCTCGTGGACGAGCTCCAGCCCACCCGCGACCTCTCACGCACCCCGCTCTACCAGGTCGCCTTCGACCTCCAGGACGAAGGAGCGACCTCGGTCGCCGCCGACGACGTCCTGTTGGACGCCTTCCAGGGCGCCTGGCGGGTCGCCAAGACCGACCTCACCCTCTTCGTCTGGCGACAGCACGACGGCTCTCTCATCGGCGCCTTCGAATACGCCACCTCGCTCTTCGACCGCGAGACGGTCGAGCGTCTGGCCCACCACTTCATCCAGCTCCTCGAAGCCGTGGCCGCCGACGCGGACACCGCCCTGTCCGCCGTCGACATCACCTCCGTCCAGGAACGCCGACTGCTGAAGGCGTGGAATGACACGGGGGTTGTGGTGCCGGGGGTGTCGGTGCCGGAGTTGGTTGCTGTGCGTGCGGTGGAGTCGCCGGGTGTGGTGGCGGTGGAG
>NZ_JBVHMN010000009.1:236329-384074 GCF_055558435.1 Streptomyces sp. NPDC025784 | reverse complement strand
TACCAGAACTGCAACATCTTCAACGACGGCGCCTTCGACGCCCTCAAGGACCAGCAACAGGCCCAGGAAGCCGTCATCCGCCTCGAACACGGCCGACCCATCCGCTTCGGCACCGACAACACCCGCGGCGTCACCCGCGACCCCCACACCGGGGACCTGAACGTCGTCACCGTCACCCCCGACAACGAAGCCGACATCCTCGTCCACGACGCCCACTCCCCCTCCCCCACCACCGCCTTCGCCCTCTCCCGCCTCGCCGACCCGCACACCCTGCACCACACCCCCATCGGCGTCCTGCGCGCCGTCGACCGCCCCGTCTACGACACCCAGATGGCCGACCAACTCGACACCGCCATCGAACAGAACGGCAAGGGCGACCTCGCCACACTTCTCGCCGGCAACGACACCTGGACCGTGGAGAGCACTCATGACGTACGTCATCGCACAGCCCTGCGTTGATCTGAAGGACAAGGCCTGCGTCGACGAGTGCCCCGTCGACTGCATCTACGAGGGCCCTCGCAAGATGTACATCAACCCGGACGAATGCGTGGACTGCGGTGCGTGCGAGCCCGTGTGCCCCGTCGAGGCCATCTTCTTCGAGGACGACACCCCCCAGGAGTGGGCGGACTTCCGCAGGGCCGACACCGAGTTCTTCGCCGAACTCGGCTCGCCGGGCGGCGCCTCCGCGCTCGGCCCGGTGGAGCACGATCATCCCGTGGTCGCCGGTGCGCCGCTGCCGACGGCGTGACGTGCCTCCCCCGCGCGCCCGCCGCGGGGGGCTACACCTCCAGGTCGACCACGACAGGGGCGTGGTCCGACGCCCCCTTGCCCTTGCGCTCCTCGCGGTCCACGTAGGAGTCGGTGACGGCTTTCGCGAACGGCTCGTTCCCATAGACGAGGTCGATGCGCATGCCGCGGTTCTTCGGGAAGCCGAGCTGACGGTAGTCCCAGTACGTGAAGGGGTGCGCGTACTTGAGGGGGCGCGGGACGACGTCCGACAGACCCGTCTCGCGCAGGGAGGCCAGCGCGGCCCGCTCGGCCGGGGTGACATGGGTGAGACCCTCGAAGGCGGCCACGTCGAAGACGTCGTCGTCCGTCGGCGCGACGTTGTAGTCGCCCAGCACCGCGAACGGGCGGCTGCCCGCCGCGTCGCCCGCGACCGCGGCCTTCAGGGCCTCGAACCACTGGAGCTTGTAGGCGTAGTGGGGGTGGCCCACCTCACGGCCGTTCGGCACGTAGACCGACCAGACGCGGACCGGTCCGCAGGTCGCGGAGATGGCGCGGGGCTCCTCGACACCCTCGTACCCGGGGTCGCCGGGCAGCCCCTTGACCACGTCCTCCAGGCCGACACGGGAGAGCACCGCCACGCCGTTCCACCGGCCCGTGGCGTGGACGGCCGTCTCGTACCCCAGCTCCCGCAGCTGGTCCACGGGGAACTGCTCCGCGGCGACCTTGGCCTCCTGGAGGCACAGCACGTCCGTGCCGGTGCTCTCCAGCCAGGCCAGCAGCCTCGGGAGGCGGGCGGTGATCGAGTTCACGTTCCAGGTGGCGATGCGCATGCCTGACAACCTACCCGGCGGGTACGACAACGGGCCGACGGCCGTGCGGGATCAGTCGGCCGTCGGCCCTGGCGGGGCCGCGAAGTACGCGGTGGCGGGCGAGGCTCACACCTCGGCCGAGCCGCCCGGTGCGAGCCGCAGGTGCTCGGAGCCGCCCAGGGCGCCGATCTGCCGGTCGTAGATCGGCCGGGCGAGGTCCGTGAGCAGGGCGTCGTGGACGTCGTACGCGCGCTGCGGTTTGACCTCGCGGACGTACTCGATGACCTCGGAGATCTTGTTCCACGGGGCCATCACCGGGAGCATCAGCGTCTCGACCGGCTGGTCGGGCACGGTGAGGGCGTCTCCCGGGTGGAACACCCGGCCGCCGTCGACGAGGTAGCCGACATTGGTGATGCGCGGGATGTCCGGGTGGATGACGGCGTGCAGCTCTCCGTGCACCTGGACGTCGAAGCCGGCCGCGCTGAACGTGTCGCCGTGCCCCACGGTGTGCACGCGGCCCGGGAAGGCGGCGGAGATCTTCTCGGCAACCGATCTCAGGGTCCAGATCTCGGCTGCCGGGTTGGATTCCAGCCCCGCCCGCAGCCGGCCCTCGTCGAAGTGGTCGGCGTGCTCATGGGTGACGAGGACGACGTCCGCGCCGACGGCGGCGTCCTCCTCGCTGAAACCGCCGGGATCGATGACGAGCGTGCGGCCGTCCTTCTCCAGACGGACGCACGCGTGCGACTTCTTCGTGAGCTTCATGCGTCCATCCTGCCCCTGCCCCGGCCCTGGGGCTCACTCCTGGGGCGTGGTCTCCTCCTGGATGACCTGCTGCGCCACCTTGAAGGCGCTGTTGGCGGCCGGCACACCGCAGTAGACGGCGGCCTGGAGCAGCACCTCCTTGATCTCCGCCGGGGTGAGCCCGTTGCGCAGGGCGGCACGGGTGTGGAAGGCGAGCTCGTCGAGGTGGCCGCCCGCGACCAGGGCGGTGAGCGTGACACAGCTGCGCGAGCGCCGGTCCAGGCCGGGCCGGTCCCAGATCTCGCCCCACGCGTAGCGCGTCACGAAGTCCTGGAAGTCGCCGGAGAACTCGTCGGCCGTGGCCAGGGCACGATCGACGTGGGCGTCCCCGAGCACCTCGCGGCGGACCTTGATCCCGGCGTCGTACGGGTCGGGGCGGCCCAGCACCGGGGGCTGCACGACGGCCGGGGCGATCTCGGCGACGGGTGCGACGGGCTGCGGCGCGGCCAGGACGGGCTTGACCGGAGCGGCCAGGATCGCCATCTGGCCGGTGGTCGAGTCGAAGGCGGGCTGCCAGGCGGTGGAGAAGTGCCGAACGAGCAGATCGGTGACCGCGGCGGGCTGCTCCACCGGCACGAGGTGGGAGGCACCGGGCACGACCGCGAGCCGGGCGTCGGGGATCCCGGCGACCAGCGTGCGCGCCTCGGCGGGCCCGGTGACCTGGTCGTCGGAGCCGACGAGCACGAGGGTCGGCACACCGATCCGGCCCAGCTCGGGGCGCACGTCGAACGCGGCGAGCGCCTCGCAGGACGAGATGTAGCAGCCGGGGTCCGTGGTGCGCACCATCTGCACGGCCCACTCCGTGATCGCGGGCTGGGCCGCGGCGAAGCCGCCGGTGAACCAGCGCTCGGGCGAGGTCCGCGCCATCGGGTCGAGGCCGTTCGTGCGGACTATCACTCCGCGCTGCCGGAACTCGTCCGCCGTGCCGAACCGCGGCGATGACGCGATCAGCGCCAGCGAGGCGAGGCGCTCCGGGTGACGCAGCGCGAGCTCGGTCCCGATCGCGCCCCCGAGCGCGCAGCCCGCGTATCCGAAGCGCTGCACGCCGAGCCCGTCGAGCGTGACGAGCAGCCGCCGGGCGAGTTCACCGACCGAACCCGCCGGGTGGGCGGGCGCCCCGCCGTGCCCGGGCAGATCGAACCGGAAGATCCTCCAGTGTTTCGCGAGCTCGGGGACCTGCCGGTCCCACATGTGCCAGGTGGTGCCGAGTGAGGGAGCCAGGATCAGGACCGGAGCGTCATCTGGCCCGTCAAAGCGGTATTGCAGGGTGTTCGGTGGTGTCTCGCTCACGTGTCAGACCCTCTCACGTCTCACGGACGCCGCTATAACGAGGGGGTGACGGGAACCGGTCTGACCGGGTTGGAAACCTCTCGGGCCGCATACCGCTTGAGGCAACGGACGCCCCTGTAACGGAGGGACGCCGGATACCGTTCTGACCAGGCTGAAGACCTTCCGGGCGGCATGTCGCTCGAGGCATCGGATGATCTCACGTCGAGTCTTGCCCTCTGGGTGCGGCCTTCGTGGTACGCCTGGGTGCGCGGGTCGTGGCGCAGGCGGGTGAACCCGATACGGTGCAGGACGGCGTTGGCCTGGCGGTCGCCGCCGTGATCGAGTCGGCGCGAGCTCCGTCGGCCTGAGGAGTACTCGATGGGGCTGACTCCGCACAAAGCGGCGCAGGACGCCTCAAAGTTCAGCCGCTCGGGATTGTCCCCCCATCGTGATCAGCAAGGTACCGGCGCTTTCCGGGCCGATGCCCACCGGCGTGAGCAACTGCGGTGCGTGGCGTTCGACAAGCCGGGTCAGGCGCTGATCGAGTTCAACGATCTGCCCGGTGAGCTGCTCGATACGCTGGGCCAGCAGACTCAGGGTGATGCGGGTCGCCTGGGCCACGGCGTCCTCATCGCCCCCGCCGTCTCCACCGTCGAGCGGGCTGAGGCGCGCGCAGGTACGGAACAGCTCGCGGTTGCCCAGGTTCGACAGCCCTCCCGCAGCGCCGGGTCGGCGCTGACCAGGACGGCTGGCCCGTCAAAGCGGTACTGCAGGGCGTTCGCTGGTGTCTCACGCACTCGACCGGCCCTCTCATCTCTCACCGGAGACGCTGGTACAGCGTGACGCGCCGGCCCCGGACCTGTTTGTCCGCCACGACCGTGAAGTGGGCGGCCAGTACGGCGGCCTTGGTCCTGTCCCGCTCCGCGGAGACCGGCCGGGACACGCGGGATGCGTCGGTGACGAGGAGTATGCGCCGGTGAGCCAGCATCGCGGCGCGTATCCGTCGCGGACCGGCCTCCTCGCCCTTGAGCGTCCCGGACTCCACGGGGCTCTCGGCGAGCGCGAGGTCCCGCAGCCCGGTGAAGTCGCGGGGGGAGACCAGTGCGGTGTCGCGCCGGGCCGCCGGGATGAAGATGACCCCGTCGCCGGGCCTCTTCAACTGCCGTACCTCACCGGCCACCGACAGCACGTCGTCGACCCGGCTACCGGGGGACCGCTTGGCCAGGGACTGCGGCATCAACGCCGCCACCGCCACCACGAGCGCCAGCGCGACGAGCCACGGCGCCCCACGTGGGAACCGGGGCGCGGCCGCGCGCACAGCCGTGGCCAGCGCCGTGCCGATCAGCAGGGCCATGCCCAGCATCGTGAAGAGCACGTAGCGGTCCAGGAACATGGGTTTGACGACGGAGATCCCGACGAGGGCGAGTTGGGGCACCGTCAGCAGCGGCAGCCCGACAGCCGCCACCGACAGCCGACCCGCCTCCGGTCCGTCCAGCAGCGCGCAGAGTCCACCGATCGCCAGCAGCACCGCCGGGCCGATCAGCATGTGCCACGTCAGCGGGGGGATCCAGGAGACCTGGTCGGACTGGCTCCGGCTGAAGAGGATCAACGGCGAGGCTGCGGTGGCTGCCGCCGCCGCAGCCACCGCCCAGCGTGCGAGGGTCCTGCGTCCGGCCCCCGCCCACACGAGGGTCGCCAGGTGCGCGGGCAGGATCAGCAGGGACAGCCAGTTCAGCAAGGCGCACAGCAGGACCGTGCCCGAGTACGCCAGCCAGCGGCCCGTTGCGCGGCGCTCGCCGAACGCGATCACCAGCAGCAGCGTCGAGACGCTGGCCCCGGCCGCCACCATCGCGTACGGACGGCCCTCCTGGAGGTAGAACTGCACGGCCGGCAGCAGCCCGAGGGCTAGCCCTCCCCCGAGGCCGGCCCACACCCCCGCCAGGCGTTGCCCGATGGCCGCCACACAGGTGGCGGCCACCCCCATGGCCAGGACCGAGGGCAGCCGCAGGGTGGTGGTACTCGCCCCGAAGCAGGTGAACAGCCCGTGCATCAGCAGGTAGTACAGCCCGTGCACGGCGTCGACCCGCCCCAGCATGTGCCAGATGTCGGGGACAGACCGCAGGGCCACCTGCCAGGTGGCGGCTTCGTCCCGCCAGACGCTGTGCTGCCGGGACAGGCCCCACAGCCCCAGCGCGACGGTCCACGGCAACGCCATCAACCATAGGGGTATGCGGAGGCGGGCGACGGTGACATGGCTGTTCATCTAGGCGGCCAGGGCCTCGTCGTGGAGGGCGAGCACGGAGTCGCACCGGTCGCGGACGCGGTCGTCGTGGGTGGCTATGAGCACTGCGCAGCCGGCCTCGCTCATCTCCCGGAGGATGTCGACGACCACCGTGGCATTGGTGTGGTCAAGAGCACCGGTCGGCTCGTCGGCGAGGACCAGGCCCGGCTGCTTGACGAGGAGCCGGGCGAGCGCGACACGCTGCTGCTCGCCGCCGCTGAGGCGGTGGACCTTCTCGGTCTCCCGCCCCGCCAGGCCGACGCGGCTAAGGGCCTCGGCGACAGCGGTTTCGCTCCGGTCGCGCAGGGACCGCCGTGGTGCGGCCGCGACCCTCAGGTTCGCCGCCACATCGGCGTTCTCGATCAGTGCGTAGTTCTGGAAGAGGTATCCCAGGACGTCACGGCGGAACAGTCGGCTCTCACGCGGACCGAACCCGGTGATGTCCTTCCCCTCGTAGAGGATCTGCCCCGAGCTCGGCTTGTCGAGCAGGCCGATGCAGTTGAGGAGGGTGGACTTCCCCGAGCCGCTGGGGCCTACGAGGGCGACCATCTCGCCACGGCTGACGGAGCGGGTGACGTCGGACCACAAGGTCCGGGTGCCGAAGGTCTTCGACAGCTTGACGATCTCGATCACGGAAGTGCTCCTGCTGGACGGAGGAAACGGGCCCGGTGCGGTGCTCACGCCCCGGCCACCCCCTCCTTGACGATGCGCCGGTGGAACGCCCGGAGAGCGAGGAGAACGGCGCAGAATTCGACGGCGACCAGTCCGGCGATGGTGGCGAGGTCCATTGCCGTGACATGGACAGGGGGGTAGGGGGCGGGGATGCCCTGGGAGGTGATGTCCTTCAGTTCCTGGTTCTGCTGCCAGGCGCGGATGGGCACCCACCAGGCCAGGAAGACCGCGAGGAGGCCCTCGACGGCCAGGATGGTGCGGTGGATCGAGGCGAACCGCCAGCCGTTGATGTGCTGCGCGAATATCGCGTCCGCGTTCTTGCGCGCATGGATGACGCAGACGCCGAGTCCGGTGATGAGGAGGACGCCCGTCGCCGCGAAGAGGTCGAAGAGCTGCAGCCGGAACGCGTTGCGGGCGTCGCGCAGCAGCGCGGCGGCGTTCTGCCCCACCGGGTTCACGGCTGCCACGTAGGTCTGCAGTTCACCGTCGTGGGCCGCCATCGCACGCAGGACGTCCCCGGGGTCGGGGAAGATGATCCCGTCCTGCGTCGCGAACGTCGTGTACGCGTCGTCGGTCAGGATCCTCGAGCCGTCGGGCACCACGACGAGGACCGGGTCGCGCACAAGCGACCGGTCGTCGTCCGGGCTGTACGCCATGTTCGGGCTGAGGTTGCCCGAGTTGTAGGCGAAGATCTGCTGACCGCTCCTGGCCTGCAGCGTCTCGACCTCGACCCGCCGGCGCAGTGCCGGATCCAGTCGGCCGAACACGTCGGGGACCGTGGCCCTGATGTCCGCCGTGTACGGCGCCAGGGACTGCGGAACGATCAGCCGCACCGCGTGGTCCTCCGGGGCCTTCCCGTCGTGCGGCACCGGGGTGTACCGCCGCCCGTTCGGGTCGAGGACCCGCTGCTCGGCGAGGAAGGTCTCGTTGACGACGAGCATCTCCCCCTCGGGGAGGCGCGAGTCGGTGGAGACGCTCTGCAGATCGCGGCGGCCGGCGACGACGATCTCGCCCGCCGCGTCGGATTTGCGCAGCCACCGGCCCACGTGCGTCACCACGGCGCCCGTGTGACCACCCCAGCTGCCGTTGAGGCGGATGGTGACGGCGTCGCCGGCCTTGGCGTAGACGTCCTGGTTGTCCTGGCGGGCCAGCACGTGCTGCCCCGCCAGAGTGACGTCCATGGCGAACCCCAGGGCGAGCAGCACCGCGGGGACGCGCACCAGGTACGTGGCGAGGAAGGCCGTCCTGGCGGGCAACTCGCCCTTGAGGGCGCGCAGTACCTCGACCTTGAACGTCAGGGTGAGCACGGCGGCATGGGCGGCCAGCACGAACAGGACCAGCAGGACGGCGAGACACGCGGCCACGGCGGCGAAGAGGCCCAGCCAGGCGAAGCCGTTGTAGAGGCCCAGGAAGACCAGAACCCCTGCCGTGACGGCACTGGCCGCGACCGGCCAGAATCCCGCCAGCTGTCCTAGGTCGCTAAGGAGGACGTCGGTGAACGACCTGCCCTGCAGGCGCAGCACCCCGTAGGTTCGCGCGCTGAGCAGCACACTCGCGCCCGTCATCGTCACGGCGGCGAGCGCGACCACGCCGAAGGACCAGAAGAGGTCGTCGCCCGTGAAGGACGCGGCCAGGTCGCCGGACGCGAGCGGGTGCTGCGCGCTCGCGGTCATGCCGAGACGGGCGAGTTCGGCCGTCAGCATGTCCGCGGCGCCGGGCGCGCCGAAGACGTAGTAGAAACCGCGGGGGTCCCGCTGCCCGATCTCGGCCAGCGGGTGCACCTCGGTTTCGATGTGCCCGCTGAAGCCGGGGTATCCGTCGGTCAGCCACGAGGCGGCGTCGGACTTCGGGTCACCGGTGGTCAGGTACAGGTGCCGCAGCCGGTCGGGGTTCTTCAGGTCGGGCAGTTCACGCGCCACCGTGACCCGGTGCTCCTCGGCGAACCGGGCGACGGCACGGGTGACCTGCGCACCGTTCACCGAGTCGTCGGATTTGAACACCCAGACCTGTGCCGAACTGCCCAGCACCAGTTGCTCGTCCAGCCCGCGCACGAACAGGAAGGCGAGCATCGCCGAGAAGACCAGCACTGCGACATGGACGAACTTGATACCTCGGTGGAGCATCGACTACCTAGGTCCGGGCGCTCGGGGAGCGCGCATGTCGTGGGGGGCGGGGGGAAACCG
Organism: Streptomyces sp. NPDC025784; assembly: GCF_055558435.1. Classification (NCBI taxonomy): domain Bacteria; kingdom Bacillati; phylum Actinomycetota; class Actinomycetes; order Kitasatosporales; family Streptomycetaceae; genus Streptomyces; species Streptomyces sp. NPDC025784. The sequence continues at coordinate 375,330 of NZ_JBVHMN010000009.1, read as the reverse complement.
CGGCACCTCCGGCTGCGGGGGAGGATCCCCCGCAGCCGAAGAGGCGCCTGTCAGCGGCTCATGGCTGTGTCAGCCACGAGCACCGGGCGTCAGCAGGCCGGGTCGTAGTAGGCGTGGCTGATGGTGTTCGCCTTCTCAGCCGACGCCTTGGACCACACGTTCTCCTTGGTGCAGCCACTCTTGGCCCAGTACTTGCCCTCCACCGAGGAGGCGTGCCAATTCTTCTTGTGGAAGTAATTGGAGTACACGTAGTTGGCGCCGACGTCGTGGCTCCATCTGCCACCGCCGACGTCCTCCGACACAGCCAGCGCGGGAGCGGCGGCGGCAGTGAGGAGGGCACCGGCCGCGATGACGGCCTTGAGCCCGTTCTTTATCGTCATGATCGACTCACTTTCACTTCGCTATCCTGATGGACTGTCGACCTCGGGGCGTGCCGCAGGCATGCTCGATCCGCTTTTCACGGACGAGGAAATACCGCTGTCGGTCGACGCCGGGCAGAGCCGGGCCCATTCGGAAAAGGGCGGACCGTCCTGTCGACTACAAGACGGACATGCCGGCTCGCCAGTTCTCACCCTGGCACGCGAGGGGATTCTGGAAAATCTCGAATGAAACGAATCTGCGCCGGAAATGCAGCTACTGGCCGGACCATCTCAGGCGGCGATCCATGGAACCCGGCAGGCGTGCGGCTTCCGACCCTCGGGGCACAGGGCCCTGATCACTGCCTTACGGATGGCTCGCCAGGTGCGCAGGGAACACTCCATGCGTACGGAAAGTTCCACGGGCACGCGCGCCCCGCTGCTCTCGCCTGGGTGTTCGACGGCCCACTGTTCCGCCAGGAAGCCGTAGACATCGGCGGTCGTCAGCTCGCTGCCGAATACGGTGTGGGCGACGTTCTCCTCGACGATCCGCGCGCTGCGGGACGCCACGGCTTCCCCGACCAGGCTCCTGGCCCAGGCCAGCCCGCGCTCGTCCGCGTACAGCCCGAAGCTGAGGGTGCGCGTTCTCATACCCGTCAGCCCCTCGTGATGTCCTTCTTCGTGCAGTGCTTCGCACGATAGCCCTCGCGCATCTGGTCGTTGGCGTCCTTGATGGCCGCCTTCCACGCGTCCGGCTGGGTCCTCGCCCAGCCATGACCCTGGACGAACCCGTGGGCGCTGTTGTCGGAGATGCGCATCTTGGTGCACTGCACGTGCGCGGTCCATCCGCTCGCCGCCTGGGCGGGAGCGGCGACCCCCATGGAGAACACGGCCGCGACAACGGTGGTGACGAGCGGGGAGACGGCAAGCAGTCTGCGCATAGAGAGATCCTCCACGATATCGATGGTCGTTCGCCGCAGAGGGCAGCCTGTCGAATATCGCGGTGCACACTTTTCCGCCATCGCCGGAATCACCGAACAACGCCTCGACCGAACAGGTCGAGGCGGACTCCAAGTGCTGGACCACTACCCCCTGAGCGCCATCCGATTTCCGGTGGTCAGCCGACCGGATGGGCACACCGAGAACCTACAACGAATGATCAATCGTTGGCCAGTAATTCTTGCAATCGTGATCACCGTCACCTCTGCAGGGACACAGATGTTGTCCCGTCAACATTCGGTCCCCTTAGGCAATGTGACGTCCGTTCAGTCCGCGCCCACCCGGATCCGACCCGCGGCAGAATCGACGCGGTCGTGCCGACGCGCCGTGCGGGGCAAGGCAATGCGGAGCCGTTCGCGGGCAGCAGGCAGCCGTCCTGGCGGAGGTGGAGGATGGGGTGCGGCAGCGGGGCACCGGTGCGCACGACGTGGCGGACGGGCGGGGGTGCCCGGGGCGACGCGGTTCGGAGCGATCCAGCGCAGCGGTTGCGACGCGACCACCGGTACGCCCGGTCCGGCCAGCGGGCGCCCGCAACCTTTCGCGATCTCCGTCGATGGCTTGGCACCGACTGCTGACAGCGCTCAGACGGCCCACCGGTCCGTCGAACGACTCGTCCAGTTCGCTGTTCAGGCAAAGCAGTTCCGCGAGCTGAAGCGAACGACCGCGCCGCGGGACCAGGCTGGGTCTCGTTACGCCCCGCCGCAGGTCTGTTGTCCGGCGACACCGTCCACCCGGGCATTGACAGCGCCCCTGGAAGGCCCGGACGGCGTTCGCGGTGACGCTGCCGTAGCGCCCCTTGACGAGGAGCGCGGATCCGTGCGGACGAAGCAGGTACTGGAGGCTGCGCACGCGCCCACGGCCGACGTGGGCCGGACGGGGGCCACTGCGCTGTCGCCGATGCGGGCGCGCCGTCGGTTCGCAGGCGCGGCAGACAGGCGTACAGCAGGTCGTCCGCGCAGTCGGTGTCGTCGAAGTCCCGGTGCCCGTAGATCCGGTACGACCGCAGGCCGAACCGGGTGCAGACGGTGGCGCACAGATCCACGAGGGACGCGTACAGCGCCGAGGGCGGCTCGAGGGTGTGGTACCGGTCCTCGCTCTCGATGCCGATGGCGGCCGTGTTCTGTGCCGTGGTGTGCGCGCTCTCGACCGTGGTGACGCCGCCGAGCCGCGTCTTCAGGCTTGCGGTGCCGGCCCTGCATGATGTCTCCGCCACGGCTGATGGTGACGTGCCGACCGGAGTCGATCCAGCTCCGGCCGGGTTGCGAATCCTGGATCTCCCGGGCGAGCGCGAGGGCGTGCGCCTGCGAGCCGTCCAGGACGTAGGGCTGTCCGTGTGATGCGCGACCACGTTGTACGGGCGCGCGGGGTGCACCGTGACCGGCCGGGCGGGCGGCCATGCGCCCCAGCGGTCGCAGCCGGAGATCGACGGCTCCGTCGCGGCCCGCGCGGGCCGCACGGCCGCTGCCGAGATGCCCGTACCCAGCACGACCGCGCCGCCCGATAACACCGCCCGTCGGCTCGTCCGCCCGTACGTCCGCCCGCCGGAATGCAGGGAACTGCCCGCCGCCCTACGCCCTTTCGCCTCGTCGAGGCCGCCCGCGGGTGACGGAAGAGCACGATGGCAGTCCCGCGCGGTGCGGCCAATGAACTGCCGGACATCGGGACAGCGGGCTGTTTCACCCCCTCCCACCTCCGGTGACGTGGTGGGCTGGGATGGCAGGTGGGCTGGGGCGGAGCCGGGATGAGTCCGGTGCGGGTCCGCTACACCGGCCCGGGTCGTCCCTCGCCGAGCCGGAACCGGTCACCGGGCGTGAGCTCGTCGGCGGCTGCATGGCCTGCGTCTCTCCGCCTGAGCACCGGCTTCGCCACCCGCGCCAGGGACCGATCGGCCCCATCGGGAGGGGCCGGACAGCGCGGCAACGGGTTCCCGCAGGCCCTGCTCCGGGCAGCGGCGACGGACGAGCATCGACAGCGGAGCCGCGCACGGGACCCTCCGTGAACGGTGTCGCGAACGATGCGGAGGCAGTGATGACCGTGGCAAGCCGTGCAGACGTGGACACCTCCGCCGAGGCCTGGCGCGGTTTCGCCGGACGAGGCTGGCGCGGATCCGTCGACGTGCGTGACTTCATCCAGGCCAACTACACGCCGTACGAAGGCGGTCCCGAGTTCCTGGCCGGCCCGACCGAGCGCACGCTCGCCGTCTGGCGCAAGGTGAGCGCCCTGTTCCCCGAGGAGCGGCTCAAGGGCATCCTCGACGTGGACACCGCCACACCCTCGACGATCACTTCCCACCGGCCGGGCTTCATCGACCGCGAGCGCGAACTCGTCGTCGGCCTGCAGACCGACGCCCCGCTGCGGCGGGCGATCATGCCGAACGGCGGCCTGCGCATGGTGGAGGCCGGTCTGAAGGCATACGGCTACGCGCCCGACCCGTTCGTCACCAAGGTCTTCGGCACCTACCGCAAGACCCACAACGACGGCGTCTTCGACGCCTACACCCCCGAGATGCGGGCCGCCCGCAAGGCAGGGATCATCACCGGGCTGCCGGACGCGTACGGCCGCGGCCGGATCATCGGCGACTACCGGCGCGTCGCGCTGTACGGCACCGACCGGCTGATCGAGGCCAAGCGGGCCGAGCGGGCCCTGCTGGACGCGCAGCCCTCCGGTCCGGACGTCATCCGTGACCGCGAGGAACTGGCCGAGCAGATCCGGGCGTTGGGCGAACTGACGAGGATGGCCGCCTCGTACGGCTGCGACGTCTCGCGCCCCGCCGCCACCGCGCACGAGGCCGTGCAGTGGCTCTACCTCGGTTTCCTGGCCGCCGTGAAGGAGCAGAACGGCGCCGCGATGTCGCTCGGCCGCACCTCCACCTTCCTGGACGTCTACCTCCAGCGGGACCTGGACGAGGGGACCATCGACGAGACCCGCGCCCAGGAGCTGATCGACGACTTCGTCATCAAGCTGCGGATCGTCCGGTTCCTGCGCACCCCCGAGTACGACGCGCTGTTCTCCGGCGACCCCACCTGGGTGACGGAGTCCATCGGCGGCATCGGCGCCGACGGACGCACCCTGGTCACCCGCACCTCCTTCCGCTTCCTGCAGACCCTGTACAACCTCGGCCCCGCGCCCGAGCCCAACCTCACCGTGTTCTGGTCGCGCCGGCTGCCCGAGGGCTTCAAGCAGTTCTGCGCGCAGGTCTCCATCGACACCAGCGCGATCCAGTTCGAGTCCGACGACCTCATGCGGCCGCGCACCGGCGACGACACCGCGATCGCCTGCTGCGTCTCGGCGATGGCGGTGGGGAAGCAGATGCAGTTCTTCGGCGCCCGGGTCAACCTTGCCAAGGCGCTGCTGTACGCGATCAACGGCGGCCGGGACGAGATGAGCGGAGAGCAGGTCGCTCCCGAGGCTCCCGCCCTGACCCGCGAGTACCTGGACTACGAACAACTGCGGGCGGCGGTCGACCACATGCTCGACTGGCTGGCGGCCACGTACGTCAACGCGCTCGACATCATCCACTACATGCACGACAAGTACGCCTACGAGCGCATCGAGATGGCGTTGCACGACCACCCCGTGCACCGCTTCATGGCGTGCGGCATCGCCGGCCTCTCGGTGGCCGCGGACAGCCTGTCGGCCGTCAAGCACGCCCGGGTGAAGGTGATCCGGGACGAGACCGGCCTGGCCGTGGACTACGAGGTCGAGGGCGACTTCCCCGCGTACGGCAACAACGACGACCGCGCGGACGCGCTCGCCACCGAACTGGTCGAGTCGTTCATGGCGAAGCTGCGCAAGCACCCCACCTACCGGGACGCCGAGCACACGCAGTCGGTGCTGACCATCACCTCGAACGTGGTGTACGGCAAGCACACCGGCAACACGCCCGACGGCCGTCGCGCCGGCGCCCCGTTCGCGCCCGGCGCCAACCCGATGAACGGCCGGGACCGGCACGGGGTGGCCGCCTCGGCCCTGTCCGTGGCCAAGCTCCCGTACGAGCAGGCCCGCGACGGCATCTCGCTGACCACGACGATCACACCCGAGGGGCTCGGCCACGACCCGGCCGAGCGTGCGGGCCACCTGGTCGGCATCCTCGACGCGTACACGGCCTCCGGCGGCTTCCACATGAACGTCAACGTCCTGGACCGGGCCACGCTCGAGGACGCCATGGAACACCCGGAGAAGTACCCGGAGCTGACCGTCCGGGTGTCCGGCTATGCCGTCAACTTCGTCCGCCTGACCCGCGAGCAGCAGCTCGACGTGATCAGCCGCACCTTCCACGGGGCGCTGTGAACACCGCGGCGAAGCCGGTGACAGGCCAGGCGCTCCCGGCGCCGGGGCAGCTCACCGGCCGGGTGCACTCCTGGGACCTGTCCACCGGCGTGGACGGTCCCGGGACCCGGTTCGTGCTCTTCGTCAGCGGCTGCCCCCTGCGCTGCCTGTACTGCGCCAACCCCGACACCTGGCACATGCGCGACGGCAAGCCGGCCACCGTCGACGAGGTGATGGCCGAGATCGAGAAGTACCGGCCCTTCGTCACCGCCGCCGGCGGAGGAGTGACGCTCACCGGCGGCGAGGCCCTGCTGCAGCCCGCGTTCACGGCCGGGATCTTCCGCCGCTGCAAGGAAGTCGGTCTGCACACGGCCCTGGACACCTCCGGATTCCTCGGCGATCGCGCGAGCGACGAACTGCTCGCCGACACCGACCTGGTCCTGCTGGACATCAAGTCCTTCGACGTCCGCACCTACCGGAAACTGACCGGTGGCGAACTCTCCCCGACCCTGAATTTCGCCACTCGCCTGGACCGGCTCGGCGTCCCGGTGTGGATCCGGTACGTCCTCGTGCCCGGCTGGACGGACGACCCGGAATCCGTCGACGGTCTCGCCCGCTTCGTCGCCGGACTGGGCAACGTCGACCGGGTCGACGTCCTGCCGTTCCACAAGCTCGGCGCCCACAAGTACGACGCCCTCGGTATCCCCTTCGCCCTGCGCGACACCCCTGTTCCCGATCCGGAGCTGACGCGACGAGTGCGCGAACAGTTCCGAGAGCACGGTCTGAGGGCAGTGTGAACCGGCTGGTCGGGGACGGCGTCAGCGTGTGCAGCCGCACGGCGTGCAACCGCCGGCCGCGGCGTTCAAAAGCCGCTCGACACCACCGGTGCCTGCATCTGCCCGCCCGCTGTACGCTTCCCGGCTGCCCATGACCGGGGCAAGGCAGCTCCGACGCCTGGAGCCGGCGGCTGCCGTACCCCGAGCGGTGCGACGACACCGAATGCGAAAGCGGCGACTCGGCGACCCGGTCAGGTGCTCGCGGCGGTGAGCCGGAGGCCCGTGATCAAGTCCGGGCGGATGCGGACCGCGTAGTCCATGGTCTGGTTCACCCACGGGTTGAGTAGCGCACGGTAGCGGGCCAACTCCTCCGGCTCGGTCACCAGGTGGGCGTAACCGGTGACCGTCACGCTCCAGCCGAGGTGCCTGTCCGGGTCGATGGCGTCGGCCTCATAGGCGACGACCACGCCCTGGCCGTCCGCCTGCCGCGCGCGCGAGGTCAGCGCCGCGCCCTCGTGCGTGCGGATGATGATGTCGCCGTTGTCCAGGATGTGGTTGACCGGACGGATGGTCGGCAGCGCGTGACGAGTGAAGACGATCCTCCCGAAGGCCACGCTGCCCAGCAGCCGCAGGGCTTCGTCCCTGTCGATCTCGATGCTCCGGCGTGGTCCGGGAGGAAGGGGCTGGGCGTGGTCGATGGTCATGGCGGGCTTCCGTACGGTTTCGTTGTTCACTGTTGTGCGTCTTCGGCCGGCGCGCGGATGCTGTCGGCCGGTGACCGGCCGCCGGGGCTCGGCCGGGTGCCGCTCACGGCATGCGCGTCGTCCCTTCGAGTCGAGCTGTGGACGGCTGCCTGCCCGTGGCACCCGGGTTCAGCGGGCTCCACGGGCAGGCTCGATCAGGTCATTGGAACCGCACCGGAGCTCCTCATGCCAGGGCCGTTCGGCCCTCGTCGGCGTCCGGCCGGCCCTGCCCGGTCCCGTGGTAGGCGGTGCGCATGATGTCCTGCATGTCGTCGAGCATCGGCATCCGCGGGTTGGCGGGGGCGCACTGGTCCTCGTAGGCGTTCAGGGCCTGCTGGGGCAACGCGTCGAGGAAGGATCGCTCGTCGATGCCGAGGGCCTGGAACGACGCCTCGATGCCCACGGCGTCCCGCAGCCGCTCCACCGCGCCGGCCAGCGACTCCACTCCCTCCTGCGGGGTGGCGGCCGGCAGGCCCAGGGCGCGGGCGATGTCCTGGAAGCGTTCGGGAGCCCGGTAGTTCTCGTACTTGGGCCAGCCCGTCAGCTTGGCCGGCACGGTGCCGTTGTAGCGGATGACGTGCGGCAGCAGGACCGCGTTGGTACGCCCGTGCGCGATGTGGAACGTGGCGCCGAGGGTGTGCGACATGGCATGGACGATGCCGAGGAAGGCGTTGCCGAACGCCAGGCCCGCGATGGTGCCGGCGTTGTGCATCTTCTCCCGCGCGTCGGGGCGGCTCGCGCGGTCGTTCACGGCCGCCTCGATGTTGCCGAAGATCAGACGGATCGCGTGCAGGGCGAGGCCGTCGGTGAAGTCGTTGGCGTACACGGACGCGTACGCCTCGATGGCGTGGGTGAGGGCGTCGAAGCCGCTGTCGGCGGCCAATGCCGGGGGCAGGTCCGCGGTGAGCAGCGGGTCCACAATGGCCACGCTGGGCGTGAGGGCGTAGTCGGCCAGCGGGTACTTCTTGCCGGTGGCCGGGTCGGAGATCACCGCGAAGGGGGTGACCTCCGCGCCGGTTCCGGAGGTGGTGGGCACACACACCAGGCGGGCGCGGGCGCCGAGGACCGGGAAGCGGAAGGCGCGCTTGCGGATGTCGGAGAACTTCTGCCGCATGTCGGCGAAGTCGACATCCGGGTGCTCGTACAGCAGCCACATCACCTTGGCCGCGTCCATCGGTGAGCCGCCGCCGAGCGCGACGATCGTGTCCGGGCGGAAGTCCCGCATGAGCTGGGCGCCGCGCTGGACGGAGTCGATGCTCGGCTCGGGCTCGACGTTGTCGATGATCTGCACGGTGACGGGCTCGTGGCGGCGCTGGAGGACCCGGCTGATGCGGTCGACGAAGCCTAGGCGGGTCATGGTCGCGTCGGTGACGATCGTGACGCGGTGGACGTCCGGCATGGCCGCGAGATAACGGAGGGACTGCGGCTCGAAGTAGATCTTCGGCGGAACCTTGAACCACTGCAGGTTGTTGCGGCGCATGCTGACCCGTTTGACGTTCAGGAGTTGGGCGACGGAGACGTTGTTGGACACCGAGGTGTGGCCCCAGGAGCCGCAGCCCAGCGTGAGTGACGGCAGCAGGCTGTTGTAGATGCCACCGATGGCACCTTGCGAAGACGGGGCGTTGACGATGATCCGTACGGTCTTCATGCGTCGGCCGTACGCTTCCGCGAGCGTGGGGTCCTCGGTGTGGATGACCGCGGTGTGGCCCTGACCGTGGAACGCGACCATGTCGGCGGCCAGGTCGAAGCCCTCCTGCTCGGAGCGGGCCCGCAGCACGGCGAGCACCGGGCAGAGCTTCTCCCGGGTCAACGGCTCGTCCGGACCGACTCGTTCGGCCTCGGCCAGGATCAACGAGGTGTCGCCCGGGACGCTGAAGCCGGCCTGTTCGGCGATCCATGCGGGACTCCGGCCGACGGCCGCGGCATTGACCTTGGGTTCACAGCCTGCGTTCGCCCGGCCGGTCGGGAACAGGAACGCTTCCAGCTTCGCCTTCTCCTCGGCGGTCGCGAGGTGGGCGTGCAGGGTGCGGAACTCGGTCAGTGCCGCGTCGTAGATGTCGTCGTCCAGGATGACGGCCTGTTCGGAGGCGCAGATCATGCCGTTGTCGAAGGACTTGGACAGCACCAGGTCGTTGACGGCGCGGCGCAGCTTGGCGCTGTTGTGTACGTACGCGGGGACGTTGCCGGCACCGACTCCCAAGGCGGGCTTGCCTGCCGAGTAGGCGGCCCTGACCATGGCGTTGCCGCCGGTTGCGAGGATCAGCGAGATGCCGGGGTGGCGCATGAGGATGCCGGTCGCTTCGACGGACGGGGTTCTGATCCACTGCACGCAGTGTTCCGGCGCGCCGGCGGCGACGGCCGCGTCCCGCACGGTCCGGGCCGCCTCCGCGCTGCACCGCTGGGCGGAGGGGTGGAAGGCGAACACGATCGGATTGCGGGTCTTCAGCGCCATCAGGGCCTTGAAGACGGTGGTGGACGTCGGGTTGGTGACGGGCGTGACCGCGCAGACCACACCGACCGGTTCGGCCACCTCGATCATGTCCTCGATGTCGTCGCGGGCAATGACGCCGACCGTCCTCACCGGGCCCATGCTGTGCGTGACGTGCTCGCACGCGAACATGTTCTTGGCGGCCTTGTCCTCGAAGACGCCACGCCCGGTCTCCTCCACCGCGAGGCGGGCGAGCGCGGTGTGGTGGTCGAGGGCGGCGACCGAGGCCTTCTTGACGATGTGGTCGACCTGCTCCTGGGTGAGGGCGTCGTAGTCGGCGAGCGCCTTGAGCCCGTTCGTGACCAGTTGGTCCACGGCGATGGCGATGTCGGACGGCACGCCGGTGGCGGACGTTGGCTCGGTTCCGGCGTCGTGACGGGTCATGGGGTGCGCCTCCGTTGACGAGGGGCCGCCGAGGGTGGCCGGCGGCGGGCGGACATGAGCGGCACCGCGGGGGACCGGTGGCGCTCGCGCCTTCACCCTTGTCCCGTCTCGCCCCCTCTCCCAGGTGCCGATGGTCCCTTCCGGGGGCTGACCGGTGCCGCTTCGAACAGGCTGGGGAGGCCCTTCGGGTATGGGGCCGGTCCTGGATTCATCGCCGTGCGACCTGTGCCGCCGGGGGCCGGCGCAGGACGCTTCAGTGCGCGGCAGGCCGTGCCGGGCGGCTGTCGTCGATGTCGAAGCCGAGCTTGCCGACCACACCGACGACACCCTCCGCCCCCCAGGTCGACCGAACGGCCAGGGGGACGTCACTGCGACGGTGGAGGCGTCCTTCCAGCGTGACCATGCCGTCCCGGACCGAGACGGCGACTGCGCCGGGTGGCAGGTTCAGCGCGCCGGCCAGGACCTCCTCCATCACCTGCCGGCGGATCTCGTCGTCCGTACGCCGGAAGACCCGCAGCAGATCGCGGCGGGTGGCGATCCCGATGAGGCGGTCCTCCTCGTCCACCACGGGCAGACGATCAACATGCTGACGTTCCATCAGCCGCGCGGCGTCCGGCACGTGTTGCTCGGGATGGATGGTGACCGCCGGAGTCGCCATCAGCTCTCCCGCGGTCGTGGCCACCGTGCCATGCGCGAGGTCGGCGCCCGAGACCACCCCGACCACCTTGTCATCGTGGTCCACGACCGGCAGCGCGCGGATACGGTGGCGGTCCAGCAGCCGCACCACCTCGTCCAACGGCGTCTGCCGGTCTGCACGGACGACCTCGCGGGTCATGACTTCGCCGACAATGCGCGTTTCCATGGCGCTTCCCTCCTTCACGGTGCGAGCGGGAGACGACAGGCCTGGCTCCCCGCTGGATGACGGTTCCTCAGCCCGAGGCTCCTACGGGCCGGCGCGTCGCCCTGTCAGCCTCGCAGTCACCCTGCGCCGCGGTGCAGGGCCCGGACGTACCCCGGGGAGGGCCGATCCGCCTCACACTGCGGGGCCGGGGGGCTCTCATCCCGCCCTCTGATGAGCCGGCCCCCACGCCACGGCGGGGGCGTGACCGACCTGAGGGCCGCCTCCTTGCGGTGCAGGACCCGCGTGATCTGGCTGCGGAGGCGGTCCTGCAGCCGGTCGGCCAGTTCACGTGCCGTCGCTTCCTGCGCGTGCACGACCACGTGGCTGTTCCCCACGACGAGCTCGGCACCGGCGGACCAGGGCTGCTCGACGTGGTGCGCTGCGGCCTTCACGATCCTCACCTCGCCGCTGACCTCTGGAACTCCGGGCCTGTCGAGGGCCGTTTCGACCTTGGTCCGGACGTAGGCGAGTGCCTCTTCGTCCACATCGCCTTCCGCTCGCACCTGTACGGCGACGGTGGAGGGGACGTGCGTGCCGGTGTCCTTCGCAGTCATCTGCTCCGCTCCTTCGATCGTTGGGCAGGGCTTCAGAGTTCTGCGCGGACCGGCGCGAGCCCAGGGCTGTCAGGCCCCGGGAATGGGGCCGTAGGGCTTGCCCTTCCAGGGCCGCCGGACTCACTCGTCGGCGGTGTGGTCCGACTGCCGAGGAGCCCGCAGGGGATGCGGTCCTCCACGTGGATGTGACCGGCCCGCCGGTTCGCCCCCGCATGACGCGACTACGTCCGGCCCTGCAAGGCCCTGTGGAAACAGGGCCGACCGGCCCTGCCCCTTGGGCCCGGATCCGGGAAAGATCCCGGTACGAAGACCGATACGGTCATGAGTGGACATCCACCAGCGACGCGGAACCAGGGAGCGAGTAATGGCGGACAGCAAGCGGCCCGGCCCGGACAGCCCGATCCGGGTCTTCCTGCTGGACGACCACGAGGTGGTACGACGGGGCGTGCGCGACCTGCTCGACGACGAGCCGGACATCGAAGTGATCGGCGAAGCCGGCACCGTGGAGCAGGCCCTGGTGCGCGTCCCCGCGCTGCGCCCGCAGGTGGCGGTCCTGGACGTCCGGCTGCCCGACGGTGACGGGGTGAGCGTGTGCCGGGAACTGCGCTCGCGCATGCCGGAGCTGGCCTGCCTGATGCTGACCTCCTTCGACGACGAGGAGGCCCTGATGGACTCGATCATGGCGGGCGCGTCCGGATACGTCCTGAAGCAGATCCAAGGATCGGACCTGGTCTCCGCGGTACGCACCGTGGCCCGCGGCCAGTCGCTGCTGGATCCGAGCGCCACCACCAGGCTGATGGCCCGTCTTCGGGACGGGCAGCAGAAGGAGGAGGAGCCGGACGCCCTGCCTGGTCTGACCGAGCGGGAGCGGGAGATCCTCGCCCTGATCGGGGAGGGACTGACCAACCGCCAGATCGGCCAGCGGCTCTACCTCGCCGAGAAAACGGTGAAGAACCACATCTCCCGTCTGCTGGCCAAGCTCGGCGTGGAGCGCCGCATCCAGGCCGCGGTCATCGCCACCCAGGTCCAGGACGGGCAGAGGTAGGAACGGCGCTGAAGTCCCCAGGCTGACAGGAAGTCACAACTGGTTCCGGACAGCGGCCGTCAACACCGGCCGACAGGCCTTCCTCTCCGTCGAGTGACCCTGATCGCATACCGTCGTCTCCCGCGGGCCGATAACGTGTCCAGGACGAGGATGATCAGCCGTCGGCAGGGTGAGGGCCTTGGAAGAATCGCTGGTGAGGGCCCCCGAGGGCGCCCGGGTGCGGCTGCCGCAGTTGCGGCTGGACGAGCTGCTGGAGGAATTGCAGGCCCGCCTGGACGCCGCGCGAGGCACCCGGGACCGGGTGCACAGCCTGCTGGAGGCGGTGCTCTCGGTCGGCCGCGAGCTGGACCTGGAGCAGGCGCTGCGCAGCATCGTGGAGGCCGCGGCGGTCCTGGTGGAGGCGGAGTACGCGGCCCTGGGTGTGATCGGCCCGGACGGCACGCGGCTGTCGGAGTTCCTCACCGTCGGTGTGAGCCAGGAGCAGATCGCCAAGATCGGGCCCTACCCGGAGGGCCACGGCATCCTGGGCGAGCTGATCCGGCACCCCGAGCCGCTGCGGCTTCCCAAACTCTCCGCGCATTCAGCTTCGTACGGCTTCCCGGCACACCATCCGCCGATGAACACGTTTCTCGGTGTACCGATCCGCGTGCGTGACCAGGTCTTCGGCAACCTGTATCTGACCGAGAAGCGGGGCGGGGCGCAGTTCGACGAGGACGACGAGTCGGTCCTGTCGACGCTGGCCGTGGCGGCCGGCGTGGCGATCGACAACGCCCGCCTGTACGAGGAGTCCCGACTGCGCGAACGCTGGCTGCGGGCGAACGCCGAGATCACCCACAGCCTCATGTCCGGCAGCGACCGCGGCGAAGTGCTCGGGCTGATCGCCGAACGCGCGAGGGAGATCACTGCCGCGACCCTCGCGGTGGTCGCGGTGCCGATGGCCGACACCGACGCGCTCATGGTGGAACTCGCCATCGGACACGAGTCGGAGACGCACCGCGGGCTCGTCGTGCCCGCCGACGACCACCTGATCGGAGAGGCCTTCTCCAGCGCCACGCCGGTCACCAGCCCGGACATCTCCCGAGACGGACGCGGCGGGAGGGGAATCGCACCGGAGGGCTCCGCCACCGCGCCACGCTTCACCGGGATGGGCCCGGCCGTGGCTGTCCCCATCGGCGCCGGTGACGGCGTGCGAGGCGTGGTGCTGCTGGTCCGCGCGGCGGGCCAGACGGTGTTCTCCGAGAAGGAGACCGAGCCGTTGCAGGGATTCGCTGCGCAGGCCGCGATCGCCATGGAGCTTGCGGAACGCCGCAAGGACGCCGAGCAGATCGCGGTGCTCCAGGATCGTGACCGCATCGCCCGGGATCTGCACGACCTGGCCATCCAGCGGCTGTTCGCCACCGGAATGACGCTGCAGAGCGCCGGCCGCTTCATCGAGCACACACAGGCCTCCGACCGCGTGCTGCGAGCGGTGGACGATCTCGACGAGACCATCAAGATCATCAGGTCGGCGATCTTCGGCCTGCGGTCGCGTGATGACGGCGGCGCCGGGGCCGGCCTGCGGGCCCGTGTGGTCCGCGCGGTCGGCGAGGCAGCTCCGGTCCTGGGCTTCGCCCCGAGCGTGCGCATGGAGGGCCTGCTGGATACGGACGTGCCGAAGGAGATCGCCGACCACGTGGTGGCCGTCCTCTCGGAGTCCCTGACCAACATCGCCCGGCACGCGCACGCCGGCCGCGCCGATGTCGGCCTCGAGACCGACGGGCACGAGGTACGGCTCACGGTGTGCGACAACGGCGTGGGCATCCCGTCCGGCGGCCGCCGCAGCGGTCTGCGCAACATGGCCGAGCGGGCCGGGCAACTGGGCGGCCAGCTGGAGTTGTCCAGCCCGGCCGACGGCGGCGGCACCACGCTGACCTGGCGGGTTCCCGTGGAGGAGGACTAGGAGCGCCCCGGGGATCCGCTGGACGCACCGCAGAGCGTCGTCGGTCATGCCGAGGACAGGCGCTCCTCGCCCTTGCCGGGGGCGGTGGTTGACGCGGTCGGGCCGGGTTCTCGATGACGGCGGTACGCGTGGTCCTCCCGCAGCCGGCGACGGGCGGCCGCCGCCCATGTGTCGACGAGAGCGGCGGCCGCGACGCGGGCGTCGTGCCTCCCCAACACGCGACCCGCGCGGACGCCCTCTTGGCACCCGGGGTTTACGGGAGACCTGCCCCACCCCGGAACGAACCAGAAGGACGTGGCGCAGCGGTATCCGCCGCCGGCACGTCTGGTGAGACCGGCTGCGGTACCTGCCCTGCCATAGTCGTACCGGCCCCGTTTCCGTAGAACGGGTCGACAGGCCCAAGGTCATGGACCGAACGGCCCCGGCCCCCGTGGCAGTTGACCGCCGACCGGGCGCGTTGGGCCGCGCGGGCCTCCGGCACCGGGACCTTCGGGCCGCTCACGGGACGTGTGGCCACTGACCGTGCCCGGCACCGGCGCAGAAAGATCGTTCACGGATCGACCCACCCGTGTAGCGACCTGCGCAAGGAGTACCACCATGCCCACAACCTCAGGAGACGGAAAGGGGACGGCGCCCGCGGCGACGCTCGGCCTTCCCGCCGCCTCCGCGCTCGTGATCGGCAGCATCATCGGCACCGGGGTCTTCGCCCTCCCCTCCGCCCTCGCCCCGTACGGCCCGATCTCCCTCGTCGCGTTCGTCGCCGTGACGCTCGGCGCGCTCGCCCTGGCCCTGACCTTCGGGGCGCTGTCGAAGCGTGTTCCCGCGAGCGGCGGGCCCTACGTCTATGCCCGCGAGGCCTTCGGCGAGTTCGCCGGCTTCCTGAACGCCTGGTCCTACTGGATCACCGCGTGGGCCGGCAACGCCGCGATCGTCGTGGCCTGGGTCGGCTATGTGGAGGTGTTCGTCAACACCGGTCACAAGACCGGGGGCTCGGTGCTGCTCGCGCTGATCGGGCTCTGGATACCCGCCGCGATCAACCTCACCGGCGTCCGGAACACGGGTGCGTTCCAGGTGATCACGACCGTGCTGAAGTTCGTTCCGCTGGTCTTCATGGCCACCGTCGGGCTGCTGTTCATCGACCCCGACAACTTCGGGGTCTTCAACGCCAGCGGACAATCGGCACTGGGCGCGATATCGGCTGCGGCCGCCATCGCGCTGTTCAGCTACCTCGGGCTGGAGGCCGCCTCGGTGGTCGCCGGCCGCGTGCGTGAGCCCGGGCGGAACGTGCCGCGCGCCACCGTGTACGGCACGCTCATCTGCGCCGTCATCTACATCCTGGGCACCCTCGCGGTCTTCGGTACCGTCTCCCACG
The DNA here is from genome assembly GCF_055558435.1 of Streptomyces sp. NPDC025784. NCBI lineage: Bacteria > Bacillati > Actinomycetota > Actinomycetes > Kitasatosporales > Streptomycetaceae > Streptomyces > Streptomyces sp. NPDC025784. Next base: position 359,504 of record NZ_JBVHMN010000009.1, on the reverse strand, counting down.
GCACGCTGGGGCACACGACCGCGCCGTTCACCGACGCGGCGAACAACATCTTCGGCGGCACCTGGGCCGGTGACATCGTCGCCGCCGCCGCGATCGTCTCCGGCATCGGCGCGCTCAACGGCTGGACCATGCTCTGCGCCGAGATGCCCTACGCCGCAGCCCGCGACGGACTCTTCCCCCGCGCGTTCGCCAGGCTGCGCGGCGCGAACGGCGTCCCGGTCTTCGGCATCGTCGCCTCCACCGTGCTGGCCTCGCTGATCACCGTGTTCAGTTACACACGCTTCCAGGACGTCTTCACCAAGATCGTGCTGCTGAGCGTGCTCACCGCCGTGATCCCGTACCTGTTCTCCGCCGCCGCTCAGCTGTACTGGCTCCTGGTGGGTGACCGGGACGGCCTGAGCCGCCGGCGGCTGGCCCGGGACGTCACCGTCGCCGCGCTCGCCCTCGTCTTCTCGTACTGGTCGATCCAGGGCAGCGGGTACCAGACCGTCTACTACGGCCTGTTCGTGTTGCTGCTCGGCGTGCCGGTATACGTCTGGCTCAAGCGGGGACAGACCGCCCACCGCGAGACGGCGGCGCCGGAGACCGCGGTGATCCCGGCTGAGCGGGAGCGGGCTCCCGAGACGCCCCTGCCCGCTCAGCGGCTCTCACGCGGACTGCGTACGAACCGTATCGGCGGACTCCGCAGGCGTGACGGCTTCCGCCCGCACGACTGACCACCCCGCAGCACGGAAACACGGAGGAACACCCACCATGAACACCTTCCACGTCGACTCGGAAGTCGGGCGTCTGCGCCAGGTGATCCTGCACCGCCCCGGCCTCGAACTCTCCCGCCTCACCCCGCGCAACGTCGACGCCCTGCTCTTCGACGACATCCTGTGGGCCAAGCGCGCCCGCGAGGAACACGACGCCTTCGCCCAGGTCCTGCGCGACCACGGCGCCCACGTCCACTACTTCGCCGACCTGCTGGCCCAGACCCTCGACATCCCGCAGGCCCGCGACCGCCTGCTGGATGGGGTCGTCACCCCGGCCACCGTCGGGCCGGCCCTGATCGACCCGGTGCGCGAGCTGTGCGCCGAGTTGGACGGGGAGACTCTTGCCGGCTACCTCATCGGCGGGCTGCTCAAGAGCGACCTACCGCTCGCCACCCCGCACAGCCTGGTCTGGAACACGCTCGACGCCGACGACTTCGCTCTCGCCCCGCTGCCCAACCACCTCTTCCCTCGCGACAACTCCTGCTGGATGTACGACCAGTTGTCGGTCAACCCGATGGCCAGGACCGCGCGGCGCCGCGAGAGCCTGCACGCCGAGGTCATCTACCGCTTCCACCCGATGTTCGCCGGCCGGGCGCCCGCGCCGATCCTCGACGGCCTGGCGGGCACACTCGAGGGCGGCGACGTCCACGTCCTCGGCAACGGCGCAGTCATGATCGGCATGGGTGAGCGCACTACTGCCCAGGCTGTGGAGAACCTGACCGCCCGGCTGTTCGCCACCGGCACGGCCAGTCGTGTGATCGCGGTCCAACTGCCCGCCGCCCGCGCCTACATGCACCTGGACACGGTGCTGACCATGGTCGACCGGGACACCTTCGTCATCTACCCCGGCCTCGCGGACTCCCTGCGTTCCTGGAGCCTGACCCCCAGCGACAGCCGTCGGACCGGCTTCGACGTCACCCCGAACTCCGACCTGGCCACCGCCCTCGCCGAGGCCCTCGCCCTGGACAAGGTCCGCATGCTCTCCGCGCCGCAGGACATCCTGGGCGCCGAGCGCGAGCAGTGGGACGACGGCAGCAACTTCCTCGCCCTCGCCCCAGGCGTCGTCGTCGGCTACGAGCGCAACGTCACCACCAACACCTACCTGCGCAAGCAGGGCATCGAGATCGTCACCATCGCCGGCGCCGAACTCGGCCGCGGTCGCGGCGGCCCCCGCTGCATGAGCTGCCCCATCGAACGCGACCCGGCCGCCTGACCCGGCAAGGAGAGCCACACCATGACCGTCGACCTGCGAGGCCGTTCCTACCTGAGCGAACTCGACTTCACCGCCGCCGAGATCCACCACCTGCTCACCCTCGCCGCCGAGCTGAAGGCGGCCAAGCACGCAGGCACCGAACAGCCCCGGCTCACCGGCCGGAACCTCGCCCTGATCTTCGAGAAGACCTCGACCCGCACCCGCTGCGCCTTCGAGGTCGCCGCCGCCGACCAGGGCGCCCACACCACGTACCTCGGCCCCGGCGACACCCACGTGGGCACCAAGGAATCGATCACCGACACCGCCCGGGTGCTGGGCCGCATGTTCGACGCCATCGAGTACCGCGGCTCCGCGCAACAGATCGTCAACGACCTCGCCGCCCACTCCGGCGTCCCCGTCTACAACGGGCTGACCGACACCGCACACCCCACCCAGAGCCTGTGCGACATGCTCACGATGCGGGAACACAGCCCCAAGCCGCTGTCCGACATCGCCTACTGCTACCTGGGTGACGCCCGCAACAACATGGGCAACTCCCTGCTGGCCATGGGGGCGCTCCTCGGAATGGACGTCCGGATCGCCGCGCCGCAGGCGCTGTGGCCGGAGCCGGAGCTGGTGGTGACCTGCCGCGCTCTCGCGGACCGCAGCGGTGCCCGCATCACTCTCACGGAGGATGTCGAGACCGCCGTACGCGGCGCCGACTTCCTGCACACCGACGTCTGGGTCTCCATGGGCGAGCGCGCCGAGACCTGGCGCGAACGGATCGAACTGCTTCTTCCGTACCAGGTCGACGCCAAGACGCTCGCCCTCACCGGCAACGAGGACGCGAAGTTCATGCACTGCCTGCCGGCCCTGCACGACCACCGCACCCGGCTCGGACAGGAGCTGTTCGAGGCCTACGGCCTGAACGGCCTCGAAGTCACCGACGAGGTCTTCTCCTCGCCCGCGTCGATCGTGTTCGACCAGGCGGAGAACCGGCTGCACACCATCAAGGCCGTGCTCGTGGCCACCCTGGAGGACTGAACCATGCGTATCGTCGTCGCCCTCGGCGGCAACGCCCTGCTGCACCGCGGCGAACGCCCCGACGCGGACATCCAGCAGGCGAACATCGACCGGGCCGCCACCGCACTGGCCGCCCTCGCCCACGACAACGAGCTCGTCGTCACCCACGGCAACGGCCCGCAGATCGGCCTGCTCGCGGTGGAGAGCGCGGCCGACCCCGCACTCAGCGCCCCGTACCCGCTGCATCTGCTCGGCGCGCAGACACAGGGCATGATCGGCTCTCTGCTGGCCTGCACGATGCACGACGCCCTGCCTGGGCGCCGGATCGCCACCCTCGTCACCCACACCATGGTGCGGGCCGACGATCCGGCCTTCGAACGGCCCACGAAGTTCGTCGGCCAGGTCTACCCCAAGGATGTGGCGAAGTCCCTCGCCCGCGCGCGCGGCTGGCACATCGCTCAGGACACGGGCGGCTGGCGCCGGGTCGTGCCCTCCCCGGTTCCCGAACGCATCGTGGAGACCGACACCATCCACGACCTCCTCAACGACGGCACGCTCGTGGTCTGCGCCGGCGGCGGGGGCGTCCCCGTGACCGCCGACCGCGACACCGGGGCACTGACCGGGGTGGAGGCCGTCATCGACAAGGACCTCACCGCCGCCCTGCTCGCCGAGGATCTGAAGGCCGACTTCCTGCTCATCCTGACCGACGTACCCAACGTGTACGAGGGGTACGGCACACCCGAACAGCGGCCCGTCCTCGACGCGACCCCCGACGAACTGCGACGCGGCGGCTTCCCGGACGGCTCCATGGGTCCCAAAGCCGAGGCGGCGGCCCGGTTCGTCGAACGCACCGGAGGCCTGGCCGCGATCGGTGCCCTGGACGCGGCCTACGAGATCGTCCACGGAACGTCGGGCACGCTGATCCGGCCGGACCTCACGCGTGGGTGACGGCGGTACGCGGCGCGTCGTGCCGCCTCCCACCGACAGGTTCGAGGGCGGACACGCCGCGCCCCGGCGGCCGGCGAACGCGACCGACTTGTCGTGTTGAGCCGTACCCGACGCCGGTCCGGTGGTCGATCCCGGCGCCCTTGCCCACCGCACGTTCATACCGCCACGGGGAAGTTCACCGGGCCAAGACCACACGTCTGTCGTGCGGCCTGGGCCGGGCGGTCCCGAAAGCCCGGGGAATGAGGGTCGTGAGGCCCAAGCGGCGCCTCGCGTCCCGGCACACCATGCAAGTAACGGGCTCGCCCGGCCCACGGGCAGCGTCCCCGACCTCGACGGCATCGACACGGCCCGCGACCGAGAGGCCGTCGAGACCCATGTTCATCACGTGTCGGCGGGAAGACGCCGGCAGTGACGAGCAGACCGAGGAGCAGGAGGTGCGCACCATGCTTTCGCCCGTCATCGCCGCAGTGGACGGATCCGCCGAGAGCCTTGCCGCTGCCGAGTGGGCGGCCCGCGAGGCCGTGCGTCGTGACCGCCCGTTGCGACTGGTGCACGCCTGGAACTGGCATCCCCGCCAGAAGGACGGCGAGCCGGCGAACGCCGCGCAGCGGCATCTGGCGCGCCGCGTCCTGCGGCAGGCGGAGGAGCGCATCCGCGCCGCCGCCCCTGATGTACGCGTCACCGACGAGCAGGTCGAGGGTCCGGCGACCGCAGCCTTGCTGAAGGCCGCCGCGCAAGCGGAGCTGCTGGTGCTGGGCTCACGTGGTCTGAGCGGCCTCACCGGGCTCCTGGTCGGCTCGGTCGCCCTCGGGGTGGTCGCGAAGGCCACGCGTCCCGTCGTTCTCGTACGCACAGGGGAGGAGGCCGAGGACGAGCACGTCCCGGCGGAGGACGGCAGTCCGTTCACTCGGACCGGCTACCGCGACGTGGTCCTCGGCATCGACCTCGCCGATGCCTGCGACGAGGTGATCGCGTTCGCGTTCGAGGCTGCCCGGCGACGGCACGCCAGGCTACGTGTCGTGCATGCCTGGCAGCCGCCGTCCGCGATCGGTCTCGGCCCCGGCGAGATCGGTCTGGTCAACGGTCCCGAGCGGGCCGGGGAGTGGCAGCAGTTCCTGTCGGCCGTCCTGAACGTGTGGCGCGAGAAGTACCCGGAGACCGAGGTCCTGGAGACCGTTGTGGAGGGCAAGGCCTCCCCCGCGCTGGTCCGGGCCGCCTCCGCCGCGAGCCTGCTCGTCGTCGGCCGCCGCCTGGCCGATCGACCGGCACTCCCCCGCATCGGCCCCGTCACCCGTGCCGCCATCCACCACGCCGGCTGCCCGCTGGTCGTCGTCCCCCACAAGTGAGAAGCCGAAGAGCGCGCCGACTGCTTCTCCTGCGCACCAACGACCTCTCACAGACGACCTGGGGGGCTGTCCCGCGACGACGCCGAGGCGTCCTTCCTCCCGCCGTACACGCTGCGTCCGAGGCGGCCAGGGACAGGGCAATGGCCGCTGTCCGGCACGAGATGCGGTCGTACGGACGGATGGGCATCTGCGGTTCGATCGATGCCCAGGACGCAACTCCGGGCATACCCGGCTCCCCTGCCGACCAGGCCCCGAGGCCGGGACCATTGGGCCCCATTGCACTCGCCCGGACTGGGCCGGAAGGCCACCCGGCCGGGACCTCGAGCCCCACGTGCACCTGGGCTCGGACCGCCTAGCGTTCCCAGCCATGGAGAACGATCAGAACGCACGGCCTCAGGCTTCGAGCGCTGGTGAAGGCTGGCCGCTGGCCGCCCGCAGGCTGCTCACCCGCCGTGAAGTGTCGGCCGACGGGCGCGCCGTGTTCGGCGAGAACAACGGCAAGTGGGAGGGGTTCTACCGCGACCGCTGGGCCCACGACAAGGTGGTGCGCTCCACGCACGGTGTGAACTGCACCGGTTCCTGCTCGTGGATGGTGTACGTCAAGGACGGGATCATCACCTGGGAGCACCAGGCCACCGACTACCCGTCGATCGGTGCGGACTGCCCCGAGTACGAGCCGCGCGGCTGCCCGCGCGGTGCGTCGTTCTCCTGGTACACCTACTCGCCCAGCCGGGTCCGTCACCCCTACGTGCGCGGCACCCTGCTGAAGCTGTGGCGCGAGGCCCGCAAGCGTCTCGGCGACCCGGTCGCGGCCTGGGCCGAGATCACCGGCGACCCGGCGAAGGCCCGCGCCTACAAGCGGGCCCGCGGCAAGGGCGGCCTGGTGCGCGCCGACTGGGACGAGGTGACCGAGCTGGTCGCCGCCGCCCACGTGCACACCATCAAGGCATACGGCCCGGACCGCGTCGTCGGCTTCTCCCCGATCCCGGCGATGTCGATGGCGTCCTTCGCCGCCGGCTCCCGGTTCATGTCGCTGATCGGTGGCACCCTGCTGTCGTTCTACGACTGGTACGCCGACCTGCCGATCGCCTCCCCGCAGGTCTTCGGCGACCAGACCGACGTCCCCGAGGCGGCCGACTGGTGGAACGCCGGCTATCTCATCATGTGGGGCTCCAACATCCCTGTCACCCGCACGCCGGACGCCCACTTCCTCACCGAGACCCGCTACAACGGCACCAAGGTCGTCGCGGTCAGTCCCGACTACGCCGACAACGTCAAACACTCGGACGAGTGGCTCGCCCCGCACCCCGGCACCGACGGGGCGCTGGCCATGGCCATGGGCCACGTGATCCTGCGCGAGTTCCTCATCGACCGCGAAGTGCCCTACTTCCACGACTACCTGCACAAGTACACCGACGCGCCGTTCCTGGTGACCCTGCGCGAGCACACCGAGGGCGGCCTGGTCCCGGACGGATTCCTGACCGCCGCCGATCTCGGACACGACACGGAACACGCGGAGTCCAAGACGGTTCTCCTCGACGCGGCCACCGGCGAACCGGTCGTGCCGAACGGCTCGCTCGGCTTCCGCTGGGGCAAGGGCGAGCCAGGCCGCTGGAACCTCGGCCTCGGCGACACGGTGCCCGAACTGAGCCTGCTCGACAGCGCGGAGGAGACGGCCGAGGTCGCGCTGCCCCGCTTCGACGAGGGGCCCACGGAGGGCGGCTCGGTGATGGTGCGCGGGGTGCCGGTCCGCAGGATCGGCGGGCGCCTGGTCACCACGGTCTTCGACCTCATGCTCGCCCAGTACGGGGTGCGGCGGCCTGGCCTGCCGGGCAACTGGCCGACGTCCTACGAGGACGCGAGCGAGCCGTACACGCCGGCCTGGCAGGAGACCATCACCTCCGTCCCGGCGGAGCAGGCGGCCCGGATCGCCCGGGAGTTCGCCCGCAACGCCGAACGCACCCAAGGACGGTCGATGATCGCGATGGGGGCGGGCACCAACCACTGGTTCCACTCCGACACCATCTACCGCGCCTTCCTCGCGCTGACCACGATGACCGGCTGCCAGGGCGTCAACGGCGGCGGCTGGGCCCACTACGTAGGGCAGGAGAAGGTCCGCCCCCTGACCGGCTTCCAGCACCTGGCGTTCGCCTTCGACTGGCAGCGGCCCACCCGGCACATGACCGGCACCTCCTACTGGTACCTGAACACCGACCAGTGGCGCTACGAGGCGTTCGGGCCCGACGAACTGGCCTCGCCGCTCGGTGAGGGCCGTTTCAAGGGCAAGGCGTTCGCGGACTCCCTCGCCCAGGCGGTGCGGCTCGGCTGGACACCCGGCCACCCCGGCTTCGACCGCAACCCACTCGACCTGACCGACGAGGCGGCAGCCCAGGGACGTCCGGTCGCCGAGCACATCGTCGACGAACTCAAGGCGGACCGGCTGAAGTTCGCAGCCGAGGACCCCGACGACCCGGCCAACTTCCCCCGCGTGCTGACCGTGTGGCGGGCGAACCTGCTCGGCTCCTCCGGGAAGGGCAACGAGTACTTCCTGCGCCACCTGCTCGGCACCGACGCCGCCGTCCGCTCCCAGGAGACCCCGCCCGAAGGGCGCCCGGAGGAGGTCGTCTGGCATGAGGAGGCCCCTGAGGGCAAGCTCGACCTGCTCGTCACGGTGGACTTCCGGATGACCTCCACCGGCCTGCTCTCCGACGTCGTCCTGCCGGCCGCCACCTGGTACGAGAAGGACGACCTGTCCAGCACGGACATGCACCCCTTCGTGCACGCCTTCACCCCGGCCATCGCCCCGCCCTGGCAGGCCCGCACCGACTACGACACGTTCCTGACCATCGCCGACAAGTTCAGCGACCTGGCCGCCGAGTACCTGGGCACCCGCACGGACGTACTGGCCGTCCCGCTCCAGCACGACACTCCCGACGAGCTCGCCCAGCCCGGCGGTGTCGTACGGGACTGGAAGGCCGGGGAGTGCGAACCGATCCCGGGGCGGACCATGCCCAAGCTCGTCACCATCGAGCGGGACTACGCCGCCGTCGCGCAGAAGATGCGCGCGGTCGGTCCGCTGCTCGACACTCTCGGCACCACCACCAAGGGCGTCACCGTCCACCCGGACCGGGAGATCGACGAGCTGCGCCATCGGTGCGGCACCGTCCGCGACGGGGTGGCCGCCGGCCGTCCGTCGCTGGCCACCGCGTCCGACATGTGCGAGGCGATCCTCGCCCTGTCCGGCACCACCAACGGACGCCTGGCCACCGAGGGGTTCAAGGAGCTCGAGCGGCAGACCGGCAGCGAGGGGCTGGTGGAACTCGCCTCCGAACGGGAGGCGGAACGGATCACCTTCGCCGACACCCGTACCCAGCCCCGGTCGGTCATCACCTCCTACGAGTGGTCGGGCTCGGAGACGGGCGGGCGTCGCTACTCACCGTTCGTCATCAACACCGAGCACAACAAGCCCTGGCACACCCTCACCGGCCGGCAGCACTTCTTCGTCCAGCACGACTGGATGGCCGAACTCGGCGAACAACTCCCGGTGTACCGGCCCCCGTTGAACACGCCCCGGCACTACGGCGACGAGCATCTGCGTGAGGACGGCCGGGCGGAGGTCACGGTCCGCTATCTGACGCCGCACTCGAAGTGGTCCATCCACTCGAACTACCAGGACAACAAGTACATGCTCGACCTGTCCCGCGGCGGACCCACGATCTGGATGTCCACCGCCGACGCCGAGAAGATCGGCGTGAAGGACAACGAGTGGATCGAGGCGTACAACCGCAACGGCGTCGTCGCCGCCCGGGCCGTGGTCACGCACCGCATGCCGGAGGGCACGGTGTACATGTACCACGCGCAGGACCGCAACGTGAACGTCCCCAAGACCGAGGTCGGTGGCAAGCGCGGCGGCATCCACAACTCCCTGACGAGGCTGCTGCTCAAGCCCACCCATCTCGCCGGCGGCTACGCCCAGTTCACCTACGCCTTCAACTACTACGGCCCGACCGGCAACCAGCGCGACGAGGTCACCGTCATCCGCCGCCGCAGCCAGCAAGTGGAGTACTGACATGCGCGTCATGGCACAGATCGCGATGGTGATGAACCTCGACAAGTGCATCGGCTGCCACACCTGCTCGGTCACCTGCAAGCAGACGTGGACCAACCGCACCGGCGTCGAGTACGCCTGGTTCAACAACGTCGAGACCAAGCCCGGCGTCGGCTACCCCCGCCGCTACGAAGACCAGGAACACTGGAAGGGCGGCTGGATGCTGGACAAGCGCGGACGCCTCGTCCTGCGCTCCGGAGGCCGCCTCAAGCGGCTCCTGTCCCTCTTCTCCAACCCCGACCTGCCCGCGATCGAGGACTACTACGAGCCGGTCACCTACGACTACGACAACCTCGTCAATGCCCCAGCCCAGAAGGACATGCCCGTCGCCCGCCCGCGCTCGGTCCTGACCGGCAAGCCCACGTCCATCACCTGGGGCGCCAACTGGGAGGACGGCCTGGGCGGCGCCCCCGAGAACGCCGGCGGCGACCCCAACCTCACCGGGGAATGGGCCGCGAGGGTCAAGTTCGAGTTCGAGCAGACCTTCCTCTTCCACCTTCCCCGCCTGTGCGAGCACTGCCTCAATCCGGCCTGCGTCTCCGCCTGCCCGTCCGGGGCGATGTACAAGCGGGTCGAGGACGGCATCGTCCTGGTCGACCAGGACCGCTGCCGCGGCTGGCGGATGTGCGTGACGGCGTGCCCGTACAAGAAGGTGTACGTCAACCACGCCACCGGCAAGGCCGAGAAGTGCACCTTCTGCTTCCCGCGCATCGAGGCCGGCCAGCCCACCGTCTGCTCGGAGACCTGCGTGGGGCGGCTGCGCTACCTCGGACTGCTTCTCTACGACGCCGACAAAGTGGGCGAGGCCGCGGCTACGCCCGACGAGCAGGACCTGCTGGAGGCCCAGCGGGGCGTCTTCCTGGACCCGCGCGATCCCGAGGTGATCGCAGCCGGCCGCGCCTCCGGCATCCCCGAGGACTGGCTGGACGCCGCCCGGCGCTCGCCGGTGTACGACCTGGTCATGCGCTACAAGGTGGCGCTGCCGCTGCACCCGGAGTACCGGACGATGCCGATGGTCTGGTACGTGCCGCCGCTGTCCCCCGTGCTCGACGCCGTCGACGCGGCGGGCGGTAACCAGGACGATCCCGACCACGTGTTCGCGGCTGTCACCCGGCTGCGCATCCCGCTGGAGTACCTGGCGGAGCTGTTCACCGCCGGGGACGCCGACGTCGTCGCCGGTGTGCTGATGAAGCTCACCGCGCTGCGCTCGTTCATGCGGGAGCGCACCCTCGGTGAGGAAGGCGACGAGGCGGTGCTGAAGGCCGTCGGCCTGACAGCCCGTGAGGCGGAGGATCTGCACCGGCTGCTGGCCGTCGCCAAGTACAAGGACCGCTACGTCGTCCCGGCCGCGCACAAGGAGGACGCGGCCGCGTTGACCGCGATGGAGAACCGCTGCCCGGTCGAGTCCTCGGGCGACGCCGAGCCCCGCAAGGTCATGCTCGGCATTCCCACCCTGCGACGCGACACCACTGCCGGAGGACGTCCGTGAGCCCGCTGCCCGCAACGATTCCCGCCCTCGTCCGCACCCGCGTCCGGGCGGCAGTACGCCGCCCGGCCCGGCTCACGCCCGAGGAGACGGCGGGCCGAGCGCTGATACTGCGGCTCGTGTCGCTCTTCCTGCAGTACCCGGACGCAGAATTGACGGCAGCAAGGACGGAGTTGACAACCGTGGTGCAGGCCCTGCCGGCCACGCCCGCGGCGCTGCACCTGGCACGGTTCACCGACTGGTTCGCCGCGCAGGTCCCCGAGGAGCTGGAGCGGCACTACGTCGAGATGTTCGATCTGCGCCGCAAGAGCAGCCTCTACCTCACCTACTACCTGCACGGCGACACCCGCCGCCGGGGCATGGCCCTGCTCACTCTGAACCAGCGCTACCGGGCCGTCGGCTGGGACACCGACGGCGGAGAACTGCCCGACCACCTCCCGGTCGTGCTGGAGTTCGCCGCCCTGGCGGGCCCGGGAGGAGGCGAGGCACCGCTGCGCCAGCACCGGCGAGGACTGGAACTGATCCACCACGCCCTGACCGACGCCCAATCCCCCTACCAGCACGTCCTGGCCACGCTGCTCACCCTGCTGCCACCCCCCACCCAGGCCGACCGCGCGGCAGTCGCCCGACTCGTGGCCGAGGGGCCGCCGAACGAGGACGTCGGCCTCGACCCCTACGGGACGTACGGGGACGGCGAGTTCGCCCCACCGGGCACCTTCGTTCCGCCGTCACCAGCCCCGCCGACCTGTGCGCCACCCGCCCCGACCAACCGTACGGAAAGTCCCCGATGAACGCCCCGCTGTCCCCCTTGGCCGCCGCCCCGGCGAGCGGCGCCGATCTGCTGCTGTGGGTCGCCTTCCCCTACATCTGCCTGGCCGTGTTCGTGGTCGGGCACGTCTGGCGCTACCGGCAGGACCAGTTCGGCTGGACCTCCCGCACCAGCCAGCTGCTCGAACACCGCTGGCTGCGCTGGGGCAGCCCACTGTTCCACCTGGGCGCCTTCGCCGTGATCGCCGGTCACGTGGTGGGCCTGGCGGTGCCCGCGTCCTGGACCGAAGCAGCCGGCATCAGCGAGCACGCGTACCACACCACGGCCGTCGGGCTGGGCTCCGTCGCCGGGGTCGCCATGGTTGCCGGCCTGGGCATGCTGTGCGCCCGTCGCCTGCTCGCCCGCCGGATCCGCCTCACCACCGACCGCAGCGACAAGGTGCTCTTTCCGCTCCTTTCCGTCACGGTCCTGCTGGGCTTCAGCGCCACCGCCGTGCACAACGTCTTCGGCGGCGGCTACGACTACCGCGAGACCGTGTCCGTCTGGTTCCGCGGCATCTTCTCCCTCCATCCGCACCCCGAGGCGATCGCCGGGGCACCGCTGCTGTTCCAACTGCACGCCCTCAGCGCCTGCCTGCTCTTCGCCGCCTGGCCCTTCACCCGCCTCGTCCACGTGTGGAGCGCCCCGGTCGGCTATCTGGCCCGGCCGTATCTGGTCTACCGGCGGCGGGCCACACCGGCCGCAGCCCCGACGGCGGGTGGCCGGCCACGGTCGGCCTCCGGGCCCAGGCGAGCGGCATGAGTCACGGACCCGCGCTCGCGCCGGACGCCACGAGCGCCCGGCGCGCGCACGCCGTGGGCGCGAGCCGCCGAACGGGCATGGTCATGCTCCTGACCGGGATCGTCGGCTGGCTCGCCTCCTTTGCGCTGACCGTGGACGACTGGCGGCTCCTTCGCGACCCCTCCTATCAACCACCGTGCAACCTCAGTCCGGTCGTGAGTTGCGGCAGTGTCATGTCCAGCCCCGAGGGCCACCTGTTCGGCTTCCCCAACATGCTGCTCGGACTGGGTGCCTTCGCCGCCGTGACCGCACTGGGCGCCGCCGTGCTCTGCGGTGCCCGCCTGCACCGTCGGCTGTGGCTCGCGCTGGACGCCGGGGCGCTGGCAGGGGTCGTGTTCGTCCACTGGCTGATCGGACAGTCGCTCTACGAGCTGGGCAAGATCTGCCCCTACTGCGCTGTCGTCTGGACCGTCACCATCGCTCTGTTCTGGTTCCTCGTCCTGCACAGCCTGGACAGCGGGCTCATCCCCGTGCCCCGGGGAGTACTGGAGATCGTCCGGGACACGCACTGGATGCTGTTGGTCGCCTGGTACGGGGTGATCGCGCTGCTCGTCCTCACCCGCTTCTGGTCGTACTGGAGCAGCCGGGGCTGACCGTGTCCGCCGCAGCCCACCGGGAAGGGACTGTCGGCCCACCAGGAAGGACTGTTCGGCCGTTGCGCCGGGCCACTCCGGCGCAGCATGCTGATCGGCGACCGATCCGGAAGTAGCCCGTGTCCTACTGCAACCAGCATCCGTGCGGCTGTCTCCACCGCCGTCCGCCGTCACGGGTGCGGCGCACGGTCCGGTCCGGTCACCGTCCGGCCGCCCGCCTCGTCTGCCCTGACTCCAGGGCGGCCGGACGCAGCCTCAGGGCGCTGGGCAGGGCGGTCTGATGAGCGGCACCGACCGTGCCATCCGCGGTCCGCGGCACGACGCGGCCGACCGGCCGTCCATCGTCATCTGGGAGTCCACCCGCGCCTGCCCGCCGGCCTGTCTGCACTGCCGGGCCGAGGCGGTGCCCGACCGCGACCCGCGCGAGCTGGACACCGCCGCCGCCAAGGACCTTCTGGACCAGGTGGCCGCCTTCGGACAGCCCGCCCCGCTGTTCGTGATCACTGGTGGCGACCCGTTCCAGCGCCCCGACCTGACCGACCTCATCGCGTACGGCAGGGAGATCGGGGTCCGGGTCGCCGTCTCCCCCTCGGGCACCCCGACACTCACCACGGAGCGGCTGCGCGCCGTGCACGCCGCAGGCCGCCGAGTTGGGCCTGAACGCCCAAGTGCGCCGGGCGCGGCGCCCGCCGCGGGACGTGAACGCGGGCCGCGGCTTCGTCTTCGTCCCGAGACGACGTTGCCCGCGGCCGGCCACTACTCCTTCGTCGACCACGACATGCGTCACGCCGAAGCCGGGGGCCCACGACCGGCGGGATGACTGGCTGCGGGCGGGCCAGGCACTTCAGTACGTGCTGCTCACGGCGACCGCGCACGGGCTGCGCACGTCACTCATGCACCAGGCCATGGAGTGGCCCGACCTGCGGGCCGCGACGGCCCTGCCGGGACACAAGCGGTGTCATCCGCAGATGCTGATCCGATTCGGCTACGGACCGGACGGCGGCCGCACCCCGCGAGCGCCCGGGCGTTGGCGTCCCGGAGCACCGCCTGCCACCGAAACCGAAACGAGTTGAGGGCGCGGACTGTCCCTGTGCCGTCCGAGGAAGACGGCGGACAGGCCGTAGCTGTCCGCCGAGAAGGAGGCCGGCCTCTCAGCCCCGCGCCGCAGGCATCCCCGGGGTCGCGGCCGGTAACGAGCTCCGCCTCAGTGTCCGAGCCGCCAGACGGGCAGTGATGGTGACAAGGGGCGGATTGGCCCTGCGTGCCTGGCCGTTGGGCGCGGGGGAGGCGGATCCGACCTTGAGGACCGTTTACCTGGTCCGTAGGGCCCCTCGGCCCATGTCGCCCGGGCGCCCGGATGCGGACAGTGGCTGCGAGGCGTTCGATCCGGGGCAGGGAACACGCGGTTCCCATACGACCCCACGCGCCGAACCGACGTGAGAGTGAAGGGACGGACACCATGGTCCAGCCGACGACGGAGAACGAGAGGCCGGTCTCGGGTGCGCCGGTGCCAGGCCGGGCATGGCTGATGCTGGCCCTGGCCACCATCGGGTTCGCCGTCAACTTCTGGGCGTGGGCGCTGCTGAGCCCGCTCGGCCCGCGGTTCAAGGACTCCCTCGGCCTGTCTTCGTTCCAGCAGTCGTTGCTGGTGGCGGTACCGGTCGTGGTCGGCTCCCTCGGCCGCATCCCGGTGGGCGCGCTGACCGACCGGTTCGGCGGCCGGATCATGTTCCCGATCGTGTCCGCGGCCACCATCGTGCCGGTCCTTTATCTGGGTCTGGCCGGGCATTCCTCGCTCACCGCGCTGCTGGCCGGCGGGTTCTTCCTCGGCATCGGCGGCACCGCCTTCGCCGTCGGCGTGCCCTTCGTCAACGCCTGGTTCCCGCCCGCACGACGCGGGCTGGCCATCGGCGTCTTCGGCGCCGGTATGGGGGGCACCGCGATCAGCGCCCTGACCACCGTCAAGCTGGTCGACGCACACAGCATGTCGACCCCCTTCCTGATCACTGCCGTAGTGCTCGCCGTCTACGCCGTGGCCGCCGGACTCCTGCTGCGCGACGCCCCCGGCCGCACGGCGCCGACCGAGCCGCTGACCCGTCGTCTGGCGGCCACCTTCAAGCTGGGCATCACCTGGCAGGCGTCCGCCCTGTATGCGGTGGCCTTCGGCGGCTACGTCGCCTTCTCCGTCTACCTGCCCACCTACCTCAAGACCGGCTACGGCCTCACCCAGGCGGACGCCGCGAACCGCATGGCCGGCTTCGTGCTGCTGGCGGTGGCGATGCGCCCGGTCGGCGGCTGGCTGTCGGACCGCATCGGCCCGGTCCGGGTGCTGGCCGCGTCGCTGGCCGTGGTGGCCGTGGGAGCGGTGGTGCAGTCCTTCACCCCGTCGCTGGCCCCGGTGGGCACCATCGCGTTCCTGGCCATGGCCGGCGCGCTCGGCGCGGGCAGCGGTGCGACCTTCGCCCTGGTGGCCCTGCTGACTCCGGCGAACAAGGTCGGCTCCGTCACCGGAGTGGTCGGCGCCGCGGGCGGCCTGGGCGGCTTCGTGCCGCCCCTGGTGATGGGTTCGCTCTACGGCGAGTACGGGACGTACGCGGCCGGCCTCGTCCTGCTGGCGATCGTGGCCGCCGCGGCGCTGGGCTTCACCCTCACCGGTGTCCGCTCCGCCGTCCAGGGCGGCGGCCGGGCTCCCCGCACCGACCGTGGACAGCGGCACCACGGGGCGCACACGACGGCGTGAGACCACGCGGCTGACAACGACGCAACGAACAGGCAAGGAGAAGCCCAGATGTGCGAGTACTGCGGCTGCCAGTCCCTGGCGTCCATCGACGAGCTGACCCGCGAGCACGACGAGGTCGTCCGTCTGATCAGCCACCTGCGCCCCGCCCAGGACGACGGTGGCGTGGCCCGGATGGCCGAAATCGCCCGTGAGATCACCACCGTGCTCGACCCCCACACCCGCGTCGAGGAGCACGGCCTGTTCCCCGCCATGGCCGCCGACTTCCCCGAGCAGATCGCCGCTCTGGAGGCCGAGCACCGCCGCATCGAGTCGGTTCTGGCCGAGGCCGCCGACGGCGTCACTCCCTCGGATCCCGCTTGGCCGGACCGCCTGATGGAGGTGATGGCGATGCTGCGCAACCACATCCTCAAGGAGCAGGACGGCGTCTTCCCGGCCGCACTCGCCGGCCTCGGCACCGAGGAGTGGGAAGCGGTCGAGAAGGTGCGCGCGGAGGCGGGCAGTGCCCTGTCCCCGCCGGCTGCCTGACGCTCATTCACAGCAGGTCACCACGGCGGTCCAGCCTCTACACCGGCTGGACCGCCGCTCGTCCGTACGGGCTGATCCGTTCCGGCGTCGTGTCTCGTTCGTGCATAGCCCTGCGAGAGCCGGTCAGCAGTTCGGCGCGCAAACGATCTCGGCGCCCGGTTTGCCTGACCGTGGTGCGGCTGTTGACCTCCCCGGGGACAGCGGTCGTATTGTCGTGAACGGCCAGACTTGATCACGACTCGAACGGGCCGGCACGCCCGGGGCGGAGTGACACGGTGAGCTCGGAAACCAGCCGGACACGGGCAGGCATGGACGGCGACCTGACGGACGCCCTGGTGCGCTCCCGCCGGTTCTTCACCCGGGCGGAGGTCTCCGAGGACCTGCGCACCGTGCACCGAAAGGGCGGCAGGCAGGCCGACGACTTCTACCGGGACCGCTGGTCGCACGACAAGGTCGTGCGCTCCACGCACGGCGTGAACTGCACCGGCTCCTGCTCGTGGAAGGTGTACGTCAAGGACGGCATCATCACCTGGGAAGCCCAGCAGACCGACTACCCCTCGGTCGGACCCGACCGCCCCGAGTACGAGCCGCGCGGCTGCCCACGCGGAGCCGCCTTCTCCTGGTACACGTACTCGCCCACGAGGGTGCGCCACCCCTACGTGCGCGGGGTGCTCCTGCAGATGTACCGGGAGGCGAAGGCCCGCCTCGGCGATCCGGTGGCGGCCTGGGCTGACATCGTCTCCGACCCCGAGAAGGCGCGCCGCTACAAGAGGGCGCGCGGCAGGGGCGGCCTGGTCCGTGCGAGCTGGGACGAGGCGACCGAGATGGTCGCCGCCGCACACGTGCACACCATCAAGGAGCACGGCCCCGACCGGCTCGCCGGGTTCTCCCCGATCCCGGCGATGTCGATGGTCTCGCACGCCGCAGGGGCCCGCTTCTACTCGCTGCTGGGCGGGGTGATGCTGTCCTTCTACGACTGGTACGCAGATCTGCCGGTTGCCTCCCCGCAGGTGTTCGGCGACCAGACGGACGTACCGGAGTCGGGGGACTGGTGGGATGCCGGCTATCTGATCATGTGGGGTTCGAACCTGCCGGTGACCCGCACCCCGGACGCGCACTGGATGGCGGAGGCCCGCTACCGGGGTCAGAAGGTGGTGGCGGTCTCTCCGGACTACGCGGACAACGTGAAGTTCGCCGACGAGTGGCTGCCCGCCCAGCCCGGCACCGACGGGGCGCTGGCCATGGCCATGGGGCATGTGATCCTCAAGGAGTTCTTCGTCGACCGGCCCACCCCGTACTTCACCGGCTACGTCAAGCAGTACACGGATCTCCCCTTCCTGGTCTCCCTCGACGAGGTCGAAGGAGAACCGGGCACGTACACGCCGGGCAAGTTCCTGACCGCCGCCGATCTGGGCGGCGAGCACGCCGAGGCCGAGCATGCGCAGTTCCGGACCGTGCTGCTCGATGCCGCCACCGGAAGGCCGGTGGTACCCAACGGCACACTCGGCGACCGCTTCGGCGAGTCCGGCGCCGGGAAATGGAACCTGGACCTCGCCGGCACCGACCCCCTGCTGTCCGCCGAGGGGAGTGACGAGGCACCCGTCGCCGTCGAACTGCCCCGCTTCGACGCCCCCGACGGCAGCGCGGACCGGTTGAAGCGCGGCGTGCCGGTGCGCCGGGTGTTTGGGCGGCTGGTGACCACGGTGTACGACCTGCTGCTGGCCCAGTACGGAGTGGCCCGCGACGGGCTGTCCGGCCACTGGCCCACCGGCTACGACGACGCGGCCGAGCCGTACACACCGGCCTGGCAGGAAGCGATCACCGGCGTGGAGGCCGGGAAGGCGGCCCGTATCGCCCGGGAGTTCGCTGCCAACGCCGAGGAGTCCAGCGGCCGTTCGATGATCATCATGGGTGCGGGGACGAACCACTGGTTCCACTCCGACACCATCTACCGGGCGTTCCTGACCCTGACCACGCTGACCGGCTGCCAGGGGGTCAACGGCGGCGGCTGGGCGCACTATGTCGGCCAGGAGAAGGTCCGGCCGATCACCGGCTACTCGGCCATCGCCACCGCGGCGGACTGGAACAGGCCGGCCCGGCAGATGATCCAGACCGCGTACTGGTACCTGCACGGCGACCAGTTCCGCTACGACCCGTTCTCCGCCGACACCCTGGCGGCGGCCGGCCCGGGCGCGGGCGGCCCGTTCGCCGGGAAGACCACGGCGGATGTGGTCGCGCAGTCGGCGCGGATGGGCTGGATGCCGTCGTATCCGACCTTCGACCGCAATCCCCTCGATCTGGCCGACGAGGCTGAGGCGGCCGGGCGCGGCGTGGGTGAACACGTGGTGGAGGAACTGAGGGCGGGGCGGCTGGGGTTCGCGGGCGAGGATCCGGACGCCCCGGAGAACTTCCCGCGCGTGCTGACGGTGTGGCGGGCCAACCTGCTGGGATCCTCGGCCAAGGGCAACGAGTACTTCCTCAAGCACCTGCTGGGCACCGATGCCTCGGTCCGCGCGGCCGAAGCGCCGCCGGAGGCCCGTCCGACGAACGTGGTGTGGCGAGATCAGGCCCCCGAGGGCAAACTCGACCTGCTGCTCACCCTGGACTTCCGCATGACCAGCACCACGGTCTTCTCCGACATCGTGCTGCCGGCGGCGACCTGGTACGAGAAGCACGACCTGTCCAGCACGGACATGCACCCCTTCGTGCACGCGTTCAACCCGGCCATCGCCCCGCCCTGGCAGACCCGCACCGACTGGGACGCCTTCCACACGATCGCGAAGGAGTTCAGCCGCCAGGCCGTCGAGCATCTCGGGGTGCGAAAGGACGTGGTGGCCGCGCCGCTGCTGCACGACACCCCGGACGAGCTGGCCAATCCGCACGGCCGGGTCCGCGACTGGAAGGCCGGCGAGTGTGAGCCGGTACCCGGCCGCACCATGCCCAAACTGATCACGGTCGAGCGCGACTACGGTGCCGTCGCCGACAAGATGGGTGCCCTCGGCCCGCTGCTGGACAGCCTGGGCGCCACCACCAAGGGCGTCACCTTCAAGCTCGAGCGCGAGCTGGAGTACCTGCGGCACAAGAACGGCACCGTGCACGGCGGGGCCGCCGACGGACGGCCGTCGATCGCCCGCGACGTGCACGCCTGCGAGGCGATCCTCGCGATGTCCGGCACCACCAACGGCCATCTCGCGACCCAGGGCTTCCACACCGTGGAGGCCCGGACCGGCACCCGACTGGCCGATCTGGCCGCCGAGCACGAGGGCAAACAGATCACCTTCGCCGACACCCAGGCCGCACCCGTCCCGGTCATCACGTCCCCGGAGTGGTCAGGCTCGGAGACCGGCGGGCGCCGCTACTCCCCGTTCACCGTCAACGTCGAACGCCTCAAGCCCTGGCACACCCTCACCGGACGCCAGCACTTCTATCTCGACCACGACTGGATGACCGCGCTGGGCGAGCAACTACCCGTATACCGACCACCTTTGAACATGCACGCGCTGTTCGACGAACCCCGTGTGGGCGAGGTCGGCGAGCTCGGGGTGACGGTGCGCTACCTGACCCCGCACAACAAGTGGTCCATCCACTCCGAGTACCAGGACAACCTGTTCATGCTGTCCCTGTCCCGGGGCGGGCCGACGATCTGGATGAGCACGAAGGACGCGGCGAAGGTCGGCGTGAGCGACAACGACTGGATCGAGGCGGTCAACCGCAACGGGGTCGTCGCGGCCCGCGCGATCGTCTCGCACCGCATGCCCGAGGGCACCGTCTACATGCACCACGCCCAGGACCGCCTGATCGACGTGCCCCGCACCGAGACCACCGGCCGGCGTGGCGGCATCCACAACAGCCTGACCCGGCTGCTGATCAAACCGAGCCACCTGATCGGCGGCTACGCCCAGCTGTCCTACGCCTTCAACTACCTCGGCCCGACCGGCAACCAGCGCGACGAGGTCACCGTCATCCGCCGCCGCACGGACCAGGAGGTGCAGTACTGATGCGCGTCATGGCCCAGATGGCGATGGTGATGAATCTCGACAAGTGCATCGGCTGCCACACCTGCTCGGTCACCTGCAAACAGGCGTGGACCAACCGCACCGGCGTCGAGTACGTGTGGTTCAACAACGTCGAGACCCGCCCCGGCCAGGGCTACCCCCGCCGCTACGAGGACCAGGAGACCTGGCGCGGCGGCTGGGAGCTGAACACGAAGGGCCGCCTCGCGCTGAAGGCGGGCGGCCGGTTCAAGAAGCTGATCACGATCTTCTCCAACCCGGTCCTGCCCACGCTCGACGACTACTACGAGCCATGGACGTACGACTACGAGACCCTGACGAACGCCCCGCTGCAGGAGCACACCCCCGTCGCCCGCCCCAAATCGTTGATCACCGGCAAGGACATGAAGATCTCCTGGTCGGCGAACTGGGACGACGACCTCGGCAACTCCGCCGCAACCGGTGAGAAGGACGTGCTGCTCCATCAGGTATCGGAGAAGATCAAGCTCGAGTTCGAGCAGACCTTCATGTTCTACCTGCCGCGGATCTGCGAGCACTGCCTCAACCCGTCCTGCGCCGCGTCCTGCCCCTCCGGCGCGATCTACAAGCGGGAAGAGGACGGCATCGTCCTGGTCGACCAGGACCGCTGCCGCGGCTGGCGGATGTGCGTGACCGGATGCCCGTACAAGAAGGTCTACTTCAACCACCGCACCGGCAAGGCCGAGAAGTGCACCTTCTGCTTCCCCCGCGTCGAGGTCGGCCTGCCGACCGTCTGCTCCGAGACCTGCGTGGGCCGGCTGCGCTACATCGGGCTCGTCCTCTACGACGCCGACAAGGTGCTGGAGGCCGCCTCCACCCCGGACGACACCGATCTGTACGAAGCCCAGCGTGGCGTCTTCCTCGATCCCGACGACCCGCGGATCGTGCGGGAGGCGGAGAGGGCGGGCATCCCCCGGGACTGGATCGAGGCCGCCCAGCGCTCTCCGATCCATGCGCTGATCAACACGTTCAAGGTGGCCCTGCCGCTGCATCCGGAGTACCGGACGATGCCGATGGTCTGGTACATCCCGCCGCTTTCCCCGGTGGTGGACGCCGTGCGTGACACCGGCGAGGACGCCGAGGACCACCGAAACCTGTTCGCCGCCGTCGACGCGCTGCGCATCCCCGTCGACTACCTCGCTCAGCTGTTCACCGCGGGCGACCCGGCCCCCGTGGATGCGGTGCTGCGCCGCCTGGCGGCGATGCGCGCCTACATGCGTGACATCAATCTCGGCCGTGAACCCGATGCCGCCATCCCCGAGGCGGTGGGGATGGGCGAGGAGCAGATGTACGACATGTACCGGCTGCTGGCGCTCGCCAAGTACGACGAGCGGTACGTCATCCCGCCCGCGCATGCCGAACAGGCCCACCAGCTCGAAGAACTCGCCACCGAGTGCAGCCTGGACTACGAGGGCGGCCCCGGCATGGGCGGCTCCGGCCCCTTCGGCGAGACCTCCGGCGGCGCCGCCCCGATCGCGGTGGAGAACTTCCACGCCCTGCGCGACCGCCAGACGTCCGACACTCCCGCCGCCCCCACCGACAAGGCCACCCGCGTCAATCTCCTCGACTGGGACGGCAAGAGCTCCCCACCCGGCCTTTTCCCGGACAGGCCATCCGACGGCAGCGCCACCGGCGGGGAGGGAGAGCGGAAGCCATGAGACGCAAGCCCACGCGCACCGCCCGCCCGCAGCCGTGGCACCCCCACGCCTGGCAGGTGCAGTCCCTGCTGCTCGCCTACCCCGACGAGCAGTTCGAACAGCGCCTGGCCCTGGCCGGCCGGGTCGCCGTCACCCTGCCCGAGCCGGTGGCCGGTCCCCTGCTCCGTTTCACCGCACACGCCGAGCGGACCGCCCCCGCCGATCTGGCCACGGCCTACGTCGCCACCTTCGACCACCGCAAACGCTGCTGCCTGTACCTGACGTACTACGCGCACGGCGACACCAGGAAGCGCGGCGTCGGCCTGTTGCGGCTGAAGCAGACGTATGCGGCGGCCGGTTGGCGCCTGAGCGACGACGAACTGCCCGACCACCTCGCCGTCGTCCTCGAGTTCGCCGCCACCGACCCGGCCACCGGACAACGCCTGCTCACCGACCATCGGGCCGGCCTGGAACTGCTGCGCCTGGCCCTGACCGAGGACGGCTCGCCCTGGGCGCACGTACTGGACTCCGTCTCGGCCACCCTGCCCTCCCTCGCCGGCGACGAGCGCGAAGCCGTCCTGCGCCTTGCCGCCCAGGGACCGCCCGAAGAACAGGTCGGCCTCGACCCGTACGCCTCGCCGGTGTTCCTGCCCGACCCCGTCGTAGGAGGCCCCCGATGACCGCACCCGCGCAGTCCCTCAACGCGGCGGCCGAGACGGGCACCGGCGGCATCCTGCTGTGGGTCGTCCTGCCCTACATCGCCCTCGCCGTCTTCGTCCTCGGCCATGTCTGGCGCTACCGCTACGACAAGTTCGGCTGGACCACCCGCTCCTCCCAGCTCTACGAACGACGCCTGCTGCGCATCGGCAGCCCGCTGTTCCACTTCGGCATCCTCGTCGTGCTGCTGGGCCACATCGGCGGCCTGGTCATCCCCAAGAGCTGGACCACAGCGGCCGGCATCAGCGAGCACACCTATCACCTGGGCGCGGTTGTCCTGGGCACGATCGCCGGCGTCGCCACGCTCGGCGGACTGGCCATCCTGGTCTACCGGCGCCGCACGGTGGGCCCGGTCTTCTCCGCGACCACCCGTAACGACAAGGCCATGTACCTGTCCCTGACGGTGACCGTCGTGCTCGGCCTGTCCGCCACGGTCGTCGCCAATCTCATCGGCGGAGGCTACGACTACCGCGAAGCCATCTCCCCCTGGTTCCGATCCATCTTCTACCTCCAGCCCGACCCCGACCGGATGACCGGTGCCCCGATCCTCTTCAAGCTCCACGCCATCAGCGCCATGCTGCTCTTCGCAGCCTGGCCCTTCACCCGCCTGGTCCACATGCTCACCGCACCCGTGGGCTACCTGACCCGCCCCTACATCGTCTACCGCAGCCGGGACGTCCAACTCGGTGCCCGCGCCCCGCGCCGCGGATGGGAGCGCACCCGATGACCTCGACCCCGAACGACTCCGGCGCGGTCGTGCCGTTGCGCAGCCTCGGCCAGGAACTGCTGGCCGAGGCCCGCACCGTCGACTCAGGGCGGGCCGCACGCACCATCGTGGCCCTGCCCGGACTGCGGACCACGCTGCTGGCCCTGACAGCAGGACGTGAACTCGCCGAACACCAGGCCCCCGGCGCCGCGACCCTGATCTGCCTGGCCGGACAGGCCCGTCTGGCCACCGCCGAGCGAGAATGGGACCTCCGCGAGGACGCCCTCGTAGCCGTCCCCGATCAACGTCACCGGCTCATCGCCGACAGCGACACGCTCGTCCTGCTCACCGTCCGACTGGGCTGAGAGCACACCGCTGGGGTGTGCGCATCGTGGCGGCATGCCCGCTCAGCTCGCGTTGGCCGGGCCGCGTGCACCGGTGTCCTGCGGCCCTCGGGTTCTTCCCGGCGTCGGGCTGAGGGCCACGTCGTTCGCGGTCCGGTGAGCGCCCTGACATGGCTGGTGGCCCGCTCAGCACACCGGACGGCACACCCATCGACTGGCTGCGCGCGAGCCGCGTCTGTCCGGCTGCGTCGTCGTACGCCTGCGTGTGGCACGGTGCCCGGGGCCGGGCCCGTCGGCGCCTGATCAGGGACATCCGGCCCCTGCCTGCACGGCTTCCCCTGGAATTGGCTGACGGTTACGGGCGCCGGTCGTCATCCCGCCGGCGCCACGCCGTGCGCACAAGTCAGCCTCATCACAGATGGCGCCCCGCCGCACGGGCCTTGACCACTGTCGGCCGCCCGGTGGACCTGGGCGGCAGAACGGAGGGACGTCATGACCGACGCTCCGCAGCAGTCCCGCGCCTACCTCGTCGGCGGCGGCATCGCCTCGCTCGCGGCGGCCGCCTTCCTCGTCCGCGACGGCCGCTTCCCTGGCGAGAACATCCGCATCCTGGAGGAGCTCCCCGTTGCCGGCGGCTCGATGGACGGCAGCGGCGAGCCCGCCGGCTACGTCACCCGGGGCGGGCGGATGCTGGAGGAGGAGGCGTACACCTGCCTGTGGGACCTCCTGGAAACCATTCCCACCCTGACCGACGAGACGGTGACGGTGCGCGAGGAGATCCAGGCGTTCAACGCCGAGTGGCCCACCGACGCCAAGGCGCGCCTGATCGGCAAGGGCGCCACTGTCCTGGACGCCGCCGACTACGGCCTGGATGCCCGGGACCGTCTGGAGCTGACCCGCCTGCTGGTGCTGCCCGAAGCGGTGATCGGCGCCCGCCGCATCGAGGACTTCTTCTCCCCGCACTTCTTCGCGACCAACTTCTGGGCGATGTGGCGCACCACGTTCGCCTTCCAGAACTGGCACAGCGCCATCGAGCTCAAGCGCTATTTCCTGCGCTTCATGCAGGAGTTCCCGCGCATGCACACCCTGGCGGGGGTGCGCCGCACCCGGCTCAACCAGTACGACTCGATCATCCGCCCGCTGCGGGCCTGGCTGGAGGACCTCGGCGTCCACATCGAGCACGGCGTACGGGTCACCGATGTGGACTTCATCACCGAGGACGACGGCACTCGGCGCGTGCGACGCCTGCACCTCGACCGCGCCGGGGAACCCGGCACAGTCGAGCTCACCGACGACGACTACGCGTTCCTCACGCTGGGGTCGATGACCGCCGACGCCGCCTACGGCAGCGACGACACCGTGCCCGAGCTGCACCGCGGCAAGCGGGACGGCGGCTGGCGACTGTGGGAGACCATCGCGTCCAAGGCCGGCGACTTCGGGCGCCCCACTGCCTTCAACGGCAATGTGGACGAAGCCAAGTGGGAGTCCTTCACCCTCACGATGCGCAGCCCCCTGCTCCTGCACCGCATCGAGGAGCTGTCCGGCAACCTCCCTGGCACGGGCGCGTTGATGACGTTCAAGGACTCCAACTGGCTGATGTCGATCGTGGTGCCCCACGCCCCGCACTTCGACGGCTAGCCCGAGGACGTCTACACCCTGTGGGGCTACGGACTGTTCGTCGACAAGGAGGGCGACTTCATCGGTAAGCCGATGGCCCAGGCAACCGGCCGGGAGATCCTCACCGAACTCCTCGGCCACCTCGGCATGTCCGACCTCGAGGATCAGGCCGCGGCGACCACGACGGTGATCCCGGTGATGATGCCGTACATCACCAGCCAGTTCGCCCCGCGCACGACGCACGACCGACCGCGGGTCATTCCGCGGGGAGCGGCGAACTTCGCCTTCCTCGGCCAGTACACCGAGATACCGGAGGACGTGGTCTTCACCGTTGAATACTCCGTGCGCGGCGCCATGCACGCCGTCTACGGACTGCTCGGCCTCGACGAGCGCGAGATCCCCGGCATCTACCACGCCCTCGCCGACCCGAGAACGGCCTTCGGCGCACTCAAGGCCGCGCTGTCCTGAGCCGCACTGCCATTCCTGTGGCGCCGGCACAAGTGTGATACCGCGGTGCACCAGCCTTCCGTCGCCCCCGTACGGGGGCGACGGAAGGGGTTTGCTCCCCCCTCTCTGGTGGCCTGCCCGGAGAAGCCGGGCCAGGCTTCCCAGAGCGGGCGCACCGGCGGGCCACCTGGAGGCAGTGACCGGACCGGCCCGACGGGCCCTGTCCTCAGGGAAGTTCGGCCCCATGTGTGGCCTCGGCGTCACCGACACGATCGATGTGCCGGTCGGATCCGCCTCACGGTCCCCGGCTGTGACGGTGAGCGCCGTCCCCATACGTGCCCGCGTTCCAAAGGAGAGCCATGCTTTCGCCCGAGTCGGCCGCTGTCATTCGCGCCACCCTGCCCGCCGTCGGCGGGGCACTGGACGAGATCACGGCACGTTTCTACGGCACCATGTTCGCCGAGCAGCCCGAGTTGCTGGACGGGCTGTTCAACCGCGGCAACCAGGCCAGTGGCGAGCAGCGACGTGCCCTGGCCGCGTCCATCGCGTCCTTTGCCCAGGCGCTGCTGGCCGACCCGGGCACCCGCCCCGACGCGCTGCTTGCCCGGATCGCCCACAAGCACGCCGCGCTCGGCGTCACCGAGGACCAGTACACGATCGTCCACAAGTACCTCTTCCGCGCCATCGCCGACGTGCTCGGTGAGGCGGTCACACCGGAGGTCGCCGAGGCCTGGGACGAGGTGTACTGGCTGATGGCCGGTGCCCTCATCGCCCAGGAGGCCCGGCTCTACCAGGAAGCCCAGGTCGACCCCCGGCACCCGTGGCGACAGTGGACCGTAGTGGAGCGACGGGAGGAGACCCCGGACGTGGCGTCCTTCCTGCTGCGCCCGGCAGACCACGGCCCCGTGCCGCCGGCCCGCGCCGGCCAGTACGTCAGCGTCCGCGTGCTCATGCCCGACGGCATCCACCAGACCCGCCAATACAGCCTGTCCAACGCTCCGGGCGACCGGCTGCGGCGCATCACCGTCAGGCGGGTGGCGAGCGTCGCCGAGGCCCCGGAGGGCGAGGTCTCCAGCCAACTGCACCGTACAGTCATGCCCGGCGGCGAACTCACCCTGTCGGCCCCGTTCGGAGACGTCGTGCTCGACGATGCCGACACCCCCCTCGTGCTGGTGTCCGCCGGCATCGGCATCACCCCCATGGTCGCCATGCTCGAACACCTCGCTGCCACCGGCTCGCCCCGTCCGGTCCATGTCCTGCACGCCAACCGCACCCCTGCTGACCATGCCCTGCGCACCGACATCCGCCGTCTCGTGGAACAACTGCCCGACGCACGGGCAGAGTTCTGGTACGAACAGGAAGCAACCGAGGAACCCGGTTCTCGCACAGGCCTGATGGATCTCGACGGACTGGACCTGCCCGCCGACGCCGACGTGTACCTGTGCGGATCGCTTCCCTTCATGCGCGCCGTCCGCTCCCAACTGCTCCAGGCCGGTATCCCCGCGCGCCGCATCCGCTACGAGGTCTTCGGCCCCGACCTGTGGCTGGCCCACGCCGAGGGCTGAGACGTCCGCCCGCCGAGGCAGCAGGAAGCAGGAAGCACACGATCAGGGACGGCCCACAAGGCTGGTGGTCAAGGCCGCGCGCGGGCGGGCCCGCGCCGGCCGTGGGACACCGCGGCGGTCACAGCTCGCCGGGTACCCCGAGGCCGGTCAGGGCGCCCACCGGATCGAGGTCGGGGGTGCCCCTGGGCCACCAGTCGTCGTGGCCCGGTTCCGACTCGTAGGCGTACCAGAGGCCGTTCTGGCCCAGGCGCAGCTGGGCGTGACCCCGCGGGTGGGTGAGGTGGTTGCGCCAGGGGCGGAAGGCGGGCAGGTCGGCGGCGAGCAGGAGCGGCCGGGCCCGGTCGAAGCGGCCCGCCGGAGGGTCCCAGGGCTCCTCGAGCACCCTGAGCGCCTCGAATCCGCCCTGGCGCCACGCGGCGACGGCCCGCGCCAGGTCGGTCGCGGTGCGCCCCGACGCGGAGGCCAAAGACGCGTACAGGGCGCGGGTCGCGGCCGTGAGTCCGGAACCGGGCCGGGCCGCGGCGATACGAACCGCGTCCTGCCACAGCGTCAGCTCCGCTACGGGGTCACGGCCCGTGGTGAGCAGCGCGTGCGCGCGGGCGGCGGCGTCGGTGGCCAACTGGTCGAGCGCGAACGTGTCCGGGCCCCCGGGCACGCCCGGGTAGGTCGGCGGCTGCGCGGGGTGCGCGGGCGGCGGCAGCGGTGCGGGGAGCGGCGGCAGGGCGCGCGTCGCGAGCACGTCACCGGCGCGCACGCCGGGGACGGGCGCCGGTTCCCGTTCCTGCGCGGCGCGGGCAGCACGGGCCGCGCTGCGCCGGGACAGCGCGTCGAGCAGCTCGCGCTCGCCACGACCGCGCAGCAGGAGCAGGACGAACGGGTCCTCGTCCAGCAGACGTGCCGCCTGGTAGCAGAGGGCGGCGGCGTGCTTGCAGGGATGGCCGGAGTCGGGGCAGCTGCACCGCGGTTCCAGGTCGCCGGAGCCGGGGAGCAGCGCGACCCCGCACTCCGCGAGCGACCTGGGCATCTGCTTGTCGAGGAGCGCGGCGATGTGTCCGGGCCGCTCGGCCGCGGCGTCCAGGAAACGGTCCCAGTCCTCGTCCGACAGCGTCCGGACCCTGACCTGCACGCGATACGGCCGCGGGCGCGTGCCGTGCACATACGCGAGCACCAGGCCCGGGGTGACGGTGATGGCGTCCACATGTCCGTGTCCCGCGTACGTCCGCCCGCGCGCCAGCCGTGCCGCGTCCAGCGCCCCTTCCTCCAGGGCACTGACCCAGGCGTTCCCCCACCATGTCTCCGCGAAGGCGTCGGTCTCCGGCACCCGCGCCGGGAAGGCCGGAAACGTACGGCGCAGCTCGCCGTCGCGCCCCGGGGACGCCATGGAACGGGGTAGCCGGTCGCCCGTGGGCACGGCCCCGTCCGCGGTTCCAGGGCGCGCCTCGCGTGCGTCGGCCGATCCGCCGTGCCCGGAGCCGGGACGCGCGGTACGGCCGCCGCGCGACGGCCCGCTCCGGTCGCCCGGTTCTCCGGACGGCTGGTCCGCGGCCGCCCGGTACCGAGCGTCGCTTCCGGCCGGGTCCGCGGCTCGCGGTGTCTCGTCCTCGTCGCCCGGCCGGCCGGGCGTGGGGGGCGGGGCCGCCGGGAGCGGCCCCCCGGGCAGCGCGGGGCCGCCACGGCGACCTCCGTCGTCCACGTCACCCGCTGCTCCGGATACGACGTCCGGGGCCGTCGCCGACAGGTCCGAGGGCCGCGCCGGGTGCCCGGCTACGGGCTCTCGGCCCGCACCGCGGGGCCCTGCGTGCGGCCGATCGGAGGGCACGGACGTGTCCTCGGTGCCGTCGGCGTCGTCGGTGGGCATCCGGAACGCCCCGGCGAGCAGCTCCCGCAGTTCGCGGGCCCGCGGCTCCGGGTCCCGGCGGCGCCGCGCAGGCGGGGCCGCCCGGCGACCGGTCCTCGACCCGGCGGACCGGCTCCCGCGCTCAACCGCCTCGGAAACAGCGGCGATGGGCCTACTCCTCCCGGGTCCTGCCTCATCTGTCGCGGCATCCTCGCGGGCTCGTCGCGCCTCGTCACGCGCCGCACGCAACGCCTCACGTGCCACGTCGCCGGGGCGGGCGCCGCGGCCCGCGGCGCCCGCGGCGGGGCTGTCCGCCGGACGGGGTCCGTGCCCGCCCGCCGCACGCAACGGACCCGGTCCGTCGGGCTCGGAGAGTTCGGAGGGCGACGCGGCGCCTGGTGAGGGCGCGGAGACCGAGGAGGTCTCGGAACCCGAGAGGGTCTTGGAGCCCGACGCAGCCGCGGCCTCCGAGGAGCCGTCGGCACCCGAGGGGTTCTCAGGGTCCGAGGGATTCTCAGGCTCTGAGGGGTTCTCCAGGCCTGAGGGGTTCTCGACATGCGAGCCCCCGGCCCGCGCGCGACTCGCGGCCGTCGCACGCCGGAGGGCTTCGCGGGCCGCCTGGGCGGGCCCGGACGCGGGACGCGGCGCGGAAGCAGGGGCCGGCTCGGGCGCGGAGTCCGACATGGACGCGTGGCCGGGCGAGGAAGCGCGGCCCCGCCCGGACGCGGCATCCGACGCAGCCGCGGGCCCCGGCCCGGAACCGAAGTCCCGTGCGGAACGGGAATCCGGTACGGAATCAGCGTCCGGTGCCGAAGCAAGGCCTGGCGTGGACGCCGGACGCGGCGCGGGAGCGAGCCCTCGCGCAGACACGGGACCCGTCGCAGACGCATGATCCGGCGCGGACCCGCTGCCCGGCGCAGACACGGGACCCAGCCCGGAACCGGGACCCGACGCAGACGCGCGACCGGGCCCGGAGGCGGGCCCAGCCCCCGAAGCGGAACCTCCTGTCGACGCGGAATCCGGCGCGGCAGCGGAAGCATGGGCCGACGAGGCAACGGGAGCCGGTGTCGCTCCGTCGCCCGGTGTCGGAGCCGAGGTAGGCCCCGCTCCCCCGTGAGCCCCGGAGGCGTCCCCCGGTGTGGCGGTCTCGCTCCTCGCCGAGGCGGCGCCCGGCGCGGAGGGCGGCTCGTCCCGGCCGGTGTCGGCCCCCGAGGACAGCTCATCCCCGTCGGTGCCGGACGCCGCGGACGGTGCGGGCGCGGGGGGCTTCGCCCCGGCCCCCCGCGCCCCCCGCTCCCGCGCGGCCCGCAGGGCACGGCGGGCCTCGTCGGCGGGGCGCCCGCCGGTCACCGGGCGGAGGTCCTGCGACGCGTCGGTCACCCGGCGGGAGTCGCGCGCCGCGTCGGTCGTCGGCCGTTCTTCGCCTGCGTCATCGGTCATGCGGACCTCCGCAGCGACACCAGGTCCGACAGCTCACGGTCGGTCAGTTCGGTCAGGGACGCCTCGCCGGAGCCGAGGATCGCGTCGGCCAGCGCCCGCTTCGCTTCGAGCATCTCGGCGATGCGGTCCTCCACCGTGCCCTCGGTGATGAGGCGGTGGACCTGCACGGGCTGGGTCTGGCCGATGCGGTAGGCGCGGTCGGTGGCCTGTTCCTCGACGGCCGGGTTCCACCAGCGGTCGAAGTGCACCACGTGGCCGGCCCGGGTGAGGTTCAGGCCGGTGCCCGCGGCCTTGAGCGAGAGCACCAGGACCGGCGTCGCCCCGCTCTGGAAGCGGTCCACCATGCGCTCGCGGTCGGCGACCGGGGTGCCGCCGTGCAGCAGCTCCACCGGGACGGCGCGGGCCGTGAGATGGGCCGTGATCAGCCGGGCCATGCCGACGTACTGCGTGAAGACCAGGGCCGAACCGTCCTCGGCGAGCAGCGTGTCCAGCAGCTCGTCGAGCAGGTCCAGCTTGCCGGAGCGGGCGGAGGGCCCCTGGGCGGCGGAGCCTGCCTCCTCCTTGAGGTACAGCGCCGGGTGGTTGCAGATCTGCTTGAGCGAGGTGAGCAGTTTCAGGACCAGCCCCCGGCGG
This sequence comes from Streptomyces sp. NPDC025784, assembly GCF_055558435.1. Taxonomy (NCBI): domain Bacteria; kingdom Bacillati; phylum Actinomycetota; class Actinomycetes; order Kitasatosporales; family Streptomycetaceae; genus Streptomyces; species Streptomyces sp. NPDC025784. The sequence goes on along the minus strand of NZ_JBVHMN010000009.1, from coordinate 328,205 downwards.
GCCATGCCCTCGGACGTCTCGATCGCCAGCATCGACTCCCGGACCACCGCTTCGTACAGGGACGCCTGTTCACGGGTCAGCGGCACGGGGTGGTCCGTCTCCGTCTTCGGCGGGAGCTCGGGGACGATGCCGGGGTCGGACTTCTTGCGGCGGAGCAGGAAGGGGCGGATCACGCGGGACAGACGGGCCACCGCCTGCTCGTCCTCGCCGTTCTCCACTGCGCGGGCGTGCCGGGCGCGGAAGGACTTGAGGGGGCCCAGCAGGCCGGGGGTCGTCCAGTCGAGCAGGGCCCACAGCTCGGAGAGGTTGTTCTCCACGGGGGTGCCGGTGAGCGCCACGCGCGCGGGCGCCGGGACGGTGCGCAGGGCCTTGGCCGTCGCCGAGTACGGATTCTTGACGTGCTGTGCCTCGTCCGCGACGACCATGCCCCACTTCTGCTGGGCGAGCAGGGGTGCCGTGGACCGCATGGTCCCGTACGTCGTCAGGACGAAGCCGCCTTCGAGGCCGTCCAGGGTGCGGTCGGGGCCGTGGAAGCGGCGCACGGGGACTCCGGGCGCGAAACGGGTGATCTCCCGCTGCCAGTTGCCCAGCAGCGACGCGGGGCAGACGACCAGGGTGGGCTCGCTGCGGGCGCGCCGCAGGTGCAGCGCGATGACGGTGACGGTCTTGCCGAGCCCCATGTCGTCGGCGAGGCAGCCGCCGAGCCCCAGGGAGGTCATGAGGTCGAGCCAGGCGAGGCCGCGCAGTTGGTAGTCCCGCAGGCGGGCCTGGAGGCCGGGTGGCGGCTCGACCGGTCCCACGCCGGCCGTCAGGCGGTCGCGCAGCGCGGCCAGCGCGCCGACCGGTACCGCGTCGACGGTCTCGCCGTCGACCTCGGCGCTGCCGGTGAGGGCGACGGACAGGGCGTCGACCGGGTCGAGGAGGCCCAGCTCGCGCTTGCGTGCCTTGCGGACGAGGGCCGGGTCGACGAGCACCCACTGGTCGCGCAGCCGTACGACGGGGCGGTGGGCCTCGGCGAGGGTGTCCATCTCGGCCTCGGTGAGCGGATCTCCGCCGAGCGCCAGCTGCCAGCGGAACTGGAGGAGGTCCTCGCTCTCGAAGAATCCCGTGCCGTCCGTCGCCGACCCGGGCGCCGGGCGCACCACGGCGGCGGCGCTGAGGTCCTGGGCGAGGTCGCGGGGCCAGTGCACGGCGACCCCGGCGGCGCCGAGCCGGGTCGCCGCGATGCCGAGCAGATCGGACAGCTCCTCCTCGGAGAGGGCGAGCACGTCGGGCACGTCCTGTTCGGAGAGCCGGTCCAAGGGCGGCCAGACGCGGGCGGCGCGGCGCACGGCCAGGGCCGCGTCGACGCGCGCGCGGGGCCCGAACGTCGTGTCGGCGTCCCCCGCCCACAGGGCCGTGGCGTCCACGACGAGTGTGGGGTCGGCGAGGCTGTGCACCTGGACGACGGCCGCGCCGGCCCGGCGGGCGCCCTCGCCGTCGTCGAAGAGCTGGTACGCGGACAGGTCGAGCCGGAGCGAGATCCGCACGCCCGCGTCCATGCCCGCGGCGACCTCGGCGGCCCAGTCGTGGGCGCCGGGCAGCCGCTGGGGCTCCTGGGCGGCGAAGGGCCTGCCCGAGGTGTGGGGGGCCGCCGGGGTGCGGGGCAGGGTGTCGGCGACCGCGTCCAGGAAGGCCCGCACCAGGGCTTCCGGTTCCGGCAGGCGCAGCGGGCCCTTGCCGGGGAGGGGGACGGCGTGCCCCTCGTACGGCAGGGCGGCGGCCACGGCCCGCAGGTGGGTGATGTCGTCCTGGTCGAGGGGGCCGGCCCGCCAGGCGTCGAACCCGTCGGGGGTCAGACCCGGCAGCAGCCGGCCGCGTGCGACGAGCCGCAGCGCGTGCAGCGCCGCGGCGCCCCAGCAGGCGGTGGCGGGATGGGCGGCGGGGTCGCGGCGCGCCCCGGCCAGCAGGGGCAGGGCCTCGGCGACCGACAGGGTCACCGCGGGGACGGTGCCTCTGCGGACGCCGGTGCCGTGCGGCCGTACGACCGTGAGGTCGGTCCGGGGGGCCGGGGGCGTGCCGTCGGCACGCCCGGTGCCGGGGGCCGGTGTGCCGTCCGGATCCCAGAAGGCGATCCGCCCCTCGCGCGGCAGCGGCGCGGGGAGGAAGACGGCGGCGAGCCGCACGGACGGCGCCTGCCCGGTCGCCGTGACCACCCCGTCCCCCATACGTCCTGCCACCTCCCGCCCATCGGTCGAATCAGTTGTCTTCGACTCTACGGGCGGGCTCTGACAATCGGCCTCGCCGGCCGCGTCGCGCCGGACGAGGGCCGGGGTTCGGTCACGGTCACGGTCACGGTCACGGAATGGTGCGCGAGACCACGTACACCATGGGGTGCTCGGGCGTGCTCCAGTTCACGACGATGTCCTGGGTGGGCGCGGGGTCCTTCTGCTGGTGGACCAGGCCGGCCCAGGGGCCGGGGCCGGTGAACTCCCAGCCGACGACCTGCTGGTTGCGGGAGCTGATCGTGATGTCGTCCTTCTTCAGGGCGTCACGGCTGGTGCCGACGTCCTTGAGGAACGTGTCCAGGCCCGCCGGGGTGGTGCCGAACTGCACGTAGAGGCGGCTGGTCTTCCAGTTGTTCGTCTCGTAGTAGGCGACGTCGGTGGAGTTCGTCGGGATCGGCACCTGGTAGAGGCGGCGCTGGACGCGCGACGGCCAGCCGGCGGTGAGGCCGGTCGCCGAGTACTTCGCCTCCTTGTCCTTGCCGCTGTTGCGGCTCTGGTTGGCGGAGATCACCAGGTAGCCGGCGGGCACGCCGATGAGCAGCACGATGATGAGCAGCGTCAGGGCACGGCGGCGGAACTTGTGGCGCGGGTCCTCGGGAGGCCGCTGCGGCTCGTCCGGCGGGGACGCCTGGCGCGGCAGCGACGCCGTCACAGGGACCCCTGGGTGGTGCGGCGGGACTCGGCGTAGCGCTCGTACCGCTCGTAGCGCTCCACGCGGCGGCGCTTGGCGCGGCGGAAGCGGCGGGCGACGAGGCGGGCGAGGTCGGCCGCGCCGACCATGCCGGCCTCGGGGCCGAGCTGGGCACGGGCGATACGGGCCTCGGGGCGATAGCCGCGGCCCGTGAGGTGCCGGCGGAAGGCGTCCCGCGCGGGGCCGATGAGCAGGTCGTCGGCCGCGCTGACGCCGCCGCCGATGACGAAGCAGGAGGGGTCCAGGGCGGCGGCCAGGTTGGCGATGCCGACGCCGAGCCACTGCCCGATGTCCTGGAGCAGCTCGATGCACATGGCGTCGCCCTCGCGGGCCAGCTCGGTGATCATCGGGCCGGTGATGTCGCCGACGCTGCCCTTGACGTGCTCGATGATGCCGTACGCCACCGGGGAGTCGGCGGCGGCGAGCTCGCGGGCCTCGCGGACCAGGGCGTTGCCCGAGCTGTACTGCTCCCAGCAGCCGCGGTTGCCGCACGGGCAGCGGTGGCCGCCGGGCACGACCTGCATGTGCCCGAACTCGCCCGCGACGCCGAACTTGCCGCGCTTGACCTGGCCGTCCTCGAGGATCGCGCCGCCGATGCCGGTGCCGAGCGTGATCATCACCAGGTGGTCCTCGCCGCGGCCGGCGCCGAAGCGCCACTCGGCCCAGGCGGCGGTGTTGGCGTCGTTGTCGACGAGCACCGGGACGGAGAGCCGGCCGGAGAGCCGGTCGCGCAGCGGTTCGTTGCGCCACGACAGGTGGGGGGCGAACAGGACCCGGTTGCGTTCCGCGTCGACCCAGCCCGCGGCACCGATGCCGACGGCGTGCACGTCGTGCCGGTCGGAGAGGTCCAGGACCAGTTCGACGATGGTGTCCTCGACGACCTTGGGGCTCTTGGACTTGTCCGGCGTCTCGGCACGGACCTTCTCCAGGATGTTGCCGTCGGCGTCCACGACGCCCGCCATCACCTTGGTGCCGCCGATGTCGATGCCGACGGTGGGGACGCGGGGCGCCGTCAGGTGCGATCGGCGCTCACGCGTCCCCACGGTCCGCAGGACGGTGGCCCGCGCGGAGCCGCGGTGTGCGAGGTCGCGGTAGGTGCTCATCGCGCCGATTCTGCCCTAAGCCCCGGCAGGGCTGCACCGCGGGAGCGCGGGGCGGCCGGTGCGCCGGGGCCCGTGTGCGGCCGGTCGCACCGTGCCGCGTGCCCGGGAAGGGGGTGCTTCCTAGGCGCCGCGTTCCAGCTCGTGACGGAGATCGTCCAGCTCGCTGCCCCCGGCCATCTGGCGGGTGAGCTCGTCGAGGGTGATCCCGTCGCGGGTGTGGCTGCCGGACATCGTCCCGCGCTTCAGCAGGACGAAACGATCACCCACCAGGTACGCGTGATGCGGATTGTGGGTGATCAACACAACACCCAGTCCCGCGTCCCGGGCGGCGGCCACATATTTGAGGACCACACCGGACTGCTTGACGCCGAGGGCGGCGGTGGGCTCGTCGAGGACGAGGACCTTGGCACCGAAGTGGACGGCGCGGGCGATCGCCACGCACTGGCGTTCGCCGCCGGAGAGGGTGCCGATGGGCTGGTCGACGTCGCGCAGGTCGATGCCCATGCGCAGCAGCTCCGCGTGGGTGGTCCTGCGCATGTGCTCGACGTCCAGGCGGCGGAAGGGGGCGACGCCCTTGCGCGGCTCGGAGCCGAGGAAGAAGTTCCGCCACACCGGCATCAGCGGGACGACGGCCAGGTCCTGGTAGACCGTGGCGATCCCGCGGTCCAGCGCCTCGCGCGGGGAGGCGAGCCGGGTCTCCTCGCCCTCGATGCGGAGGGTGCCCGCGTCGTGCTGGTGCCGACCCGCGATGATCTTGATGAGGGTGGACTTGCCCGCGCCGTTGTCGCCGAGGACGCAGGTGATCTCACCGGCGTGGACCTCCAGCGAGACCCCTTCGAGGGCGCGGATGTTCCCGTAGTACTTGCTGACGTCGTCGAGCTCGACGAGTGCCGTACGTTCCGGGGCGGCCCGACCGGCCGTCGTGTTCGCGTCGGTCGTCACTTCGTCGCCTCCGCCCGCTTGCGGACCCAGTGGTTGAGCAGGGTGGCCAGGAGCAGCATCACCCCGAGGAAGAACTTGAACCAGTCCGGGTTCCACTCGGCGAAGACGATGCCCTTGCTGACCATGCCGAAGATCAGCGCGCCGACCGCCGCGCCGACGGCGGAGCCGTAGCCGCCGGTGATCAGACAGCCGCCGATGACGGCCGCGATGATGTAGATCAGCTCGTTGCCGACGCCTTCACCGGACTGCACGACGTCGAACGAGAACAGCAGGTGCTGGCCGGAGATCCAGGCGCCGAAGGCGACACCCATGTAGAGGCCGATCTTGGTCTTGTCGACCGGGACGCCCACCGCGCGGGCGGCCTCCTCGCCGCCGCCGACGGCGTAGATCCAGTTGCCGACACGGGTGCGCAGCAGGATCCAGGTGGCGACGGCGACCAGGGCCAGCCACCACAGAATGGTGATCTTGAAGCCGACCCCGCCGATGGTGATCGTGGAGGCGAAGACGTCCTTGGCGGAGGAGAAGCCCTCCATGTCGGAGATCGACTTCGTGGAGACCGTGCCGCTGATCAGCTTGGTGAAGCCGAGGTTCATGCCGGTCAGCATCAGGAACGTGCCGAGCGTGATGATGAAGCTCGGCGGGTCGGTGCGGGTCAGCATGACGCCGTTGAAGACGCCGATCGCCAGGGTCACGACCAGCGAGACGAGGACGCCGACCCAGACGTTCGCGGTCATCTGGTAGCTGAACATCGAGGAGACCAGCGCGGAGCTGGTCACCATGACGCCCGCGGACAGGTCGAACTCGCCGCCGATCATGAGGAGCGCGACCGGGACGGCCATGATGCCGATGGTGGAGGCGGCGTAGAGGACGGTGCTGAGGCTCGACGCCCGGACGAAGCTGTCGGCGAAGACGGCGAAGAAGACGAAGACCGCGATCGCGCCGACCACGGACCCGAGCTCGGGCCGGTTCAGCAGCCTGCGCAGGGTCGAGGTCTTCAGGAGGCGCTCGTCGGTCCTCTCGCCGGGCGACGGCGTGGGGGCGGGTGCCGTCGTGCTCATCGAGTGCCCCGCTTCGCGTAGTCCTCCAGCTCGGCGGCCTGGTCCTTGGTGATGATCTGCGGGCCGGTGAGGACCGGCTTGCCGCCGCCGAGGACGTCGGCGTTGTACTTGTACAGCCAGAGCAGGTCGACGGCCTCGTACCCCTGGAGGTAGGGCTGCTGGTCGACGGCGAAGCCGAGCGTGCCGTTCTTCAGCTCGGCGGCCACCTTCTCGTTCAGGTCGAAGGTGTCGATCTCGGCCTTGCTGCCCGCGTCGTCCTTCGCCTTGACCGCGGTGTCGGCGAAGGGCGCGCCGAGGGTGACGACCGAGTCGATGGACTTGTCGGCCTGGAGCTTGGCGCCGATGGAGGCCTGGACGTCGGGCATGCTCGTGCCCTGGACGTACAGGTTCTGCACGTCGCCGTCGAAGGTCTTCTTGATGCCGGCGCAGCGCTGCTCGTGGCCGACGTTGCCCTGCTCGTGCAGCACGCACAGGGCCTTCTTGCGGCCCCGCTTGTTCAGCTCCTCGCCGACCGCCTCGCCGGCGATGGTCTCGTCCTGGCCGATGTGCGTGAGCGCGCCGAACGCCTTCGACTCCTCGGAGCCGGAGTTCACCGTGATCACGGGGATGCCGGCCTTCTCGGCGCGCGCGACGGCCGCCTTCATGGCGTCGGGCTTCGCGAGCGTGACGATGATGCCGTCGACCTTCTTGTCGACGGCGGCGTCCACGAGCTGCGCCTGCTGCTGCGCCTCGGCGTTGTGCGAGTACAGGAAGTTGATGTTGTCCTTGACGGCGGCCTGCTTGGCACCGTTCTGGACGATGTCCCAGAACGTGTCGCCATCACCCGAGTGGGTGATCATCGCGAACGTCCACTTGGGCGTGTCCACCGCGGCCCTGCCCTGGGCCGCCGCCGCCTTGCGGGCGTCCTCGGCCCGCTTCCCGCCGGTGCTGCTGCATCCCGCGAGGGACACCCCCAGCGCCCCTGCGAGCGCGATGCTTACCCAGGTCCGAGTCCGTGCCACGAGGCCGTGCCCTTCTTGCTGTGCTCCTTGTGCGCCGGGCCTTGCGGACCGGGCCGGGGACCCTCCGTCAGGCCCTCGCGAGCCGGCGTCGCACCGGCCCAAAAGCCCAAGTATCAATCACGGGGATCGTCCACCTCACCAGCGGGTCCCGCGCGTGGTGGGCCCGGCGGGTGGCCGTACGGCGTTTCCGGCGGGGTCGGCCGGGCGGCGGAAGCCCTTTTGCGAGACGGCTCCAGGGCGGCTCGGACGGCTACGGGAGCGGGCTGCGAGGGGCCGAAGTGGGGGGAGGCCGGAGTGCGGGCGCGACGGAGGGCGCGGGCGAGGCGAAGCGCACGGCCGTACGCGGAGCCGGAAGCGGCTGCGGGCCGGCGCCGGGTCTCAGGGGCGCACGAGGAGCTGGAACTCGAAGGAGTAGCGCGAGGCGCGGTAGATGTGGGTGCCGAACTCGACGGCGCGGCCGGTGTCGTCGAACGTCGTCCGCTGCATGGTGAGCAGGGGTGCCCCGGCCGGCTCGCCGAGCCGCTCGCCCTCCTCCGCGGTGGCCGCGCGGGCACCGACGGACTGGCGGGCGCTGTGCAGCGTGATGCCGGCCGTGCGCATCAGCCGGTACAGGCCCGTGGCCTCCATGCGGTCGCTGTCCAGCTCCAGGAGGTCGGGGGGCAGGAAGTTGCAGAGGTACGCCATCGGCTCGCCGTGGGCGAGCCGCAGCCGCTCCACCCGGTGCACCTCGCTGCCCTCGGTGACGCCGAGCGCGGCGGCGACCTCGGTCGAGGCCTCCTCGACGGTGTTGACGAGCACCCGGGTGGCGGGACGCTGCCCGGCCGACTCCAGGTCGTCGTAGAGGCTGCTCAGCTCCAGGGGGCGCTTCACCTGGCTGTGCACGACCTGGGTGCCGACGCCGCGGCGGCGCACGAGCAGGCCCTTGTCGACGAGGGACTGGATGGCCTGGCGGACCGTGGGCCGGGACAGGCCGAGCCGTCCGGCGAGCTCGATCTCGTTGCCCAGCAGGCTGCCCGGGGTCAGCGCTCCGTGCTCGATGGCGGCCTCCAGCTGCTGGGAGAGCTGGTAGTAGAGCGGGACCGGGCTGCTGCGGTCGACGCTGAGCTGGAGCGAGACGGTCGGATCCACATCTGGTTTCGGCACGGCCCGAGCGTAGCTCCGGGAAATGTTGACGGGAAGTTGTGAAGTTCGATTGTCCGGACAAAGCATTGACAGGGTGCCGGGTACGCCCTCAGTTTGTTCCCATGCGCATCGGACTCATCGGAGCGGGTCGTATCGGTACATTTCACGCGGCCACTCTCAGTCGTCATCGCGAGGTCGGCGGCTCGCTGATCATCACCGACGCGGACACCGCGCGGGCCCGCCGGCTGGCGGACCGGCTGGGCGCGACGGCGGCGCCCAGCGTGGACGAGATCTTCACCTGGGGCGTGGACGCGGTGGTCGTCACGGCGGCGACGTCGGCCCACTCCGAACTGATCGGTCGGGCAGCGCGCTCCGGGCTCCCGGTCTTCTGCGAGAAGCCCATCGCCCTCGATCTGGCGGGCACGCTGGACGCGCTGGCCGAGGTCGACGCCGCCGGAACGGTTCTGCAGCTGGGCTTCCAGCGCCGCTTCGACGTGGGCTACACGACGGCCCGGGAAGCCGTGCGGTCGGGACGGCTGGGCCGGCTGCACACCGTCCGTGCGATGACGTCCGACCAGGCACCGCCCCCGGCCGACTACCTGCCGCACTCCGGCGGGATCTACCGCGACTGCCTGATCCACGACTTCGACGCGCTCCGCTGGGTCACCGGCCACGAGGTCGTCGAGGTCTACGCGACCGGGTCCGACGCCGGACCCTCCATGTTCCGCGCGGCGGGCGACGTCGACACCGCCGCGGCCGTGCTCACCTTCGACGACGGCACGCTCGCCAGCGCGACGGCCGCCCGGATCAACGGCGCGGGCTACGACGTCCGCATGGAACTCGCCGGCGAGCTCGACCAGATCGCCGTCGGGCTCGACGACCGGACGCCGATCGCCTCCACGGAACCGGCCGGACCGCCGCCCGCCGACAAGCCGTGGACGGGTTTCCTGGAACGCTTCGGACCCGCCTACGAGGCCGAACTCGTCGCCTTCGTCGAGGTCGTCCGCGGCGAACGCGCCAACCCCTGCGACGGACGTGAGGCCCTGGAGGCGCTGCGCATCGCCGAGGCCTGCGAACTGTCCCGGCACGAACGGCGCCCCGTGCGCCTCGCGGAGATCCCGGACGGGCGGACCTGACAGCGGCGCCCGCCGGCGCTCCCCGACATCACCGGGAAGGCGCCGCAGCGGACGCGGCGCCCTGCGCGGTGTCTCACACCAGCAGGCGCACCGACGGGCTCCGGGTGTCGGCCGCGAGTTCGCGGTCGCAGTGCTTGCACGTCAGTTCGTGCGGCCGCACCAGGTTGGTCTGGACGCTCGCGGTGCCCGACTCCTTGGCGCGCGGGCAGTGGTAGCCGAGATGCAGCCGGACCCAGGGGTGGCTGGTGGGCGCCGCGGACCTGTGGCCGTCGCGAGTGTCCGTGAAGGGCGCCCACCAGAAGTCGACCACGGCCCGCATCCCCATGCGGTCCCGGCCGCTCGTGGTGTCGAAGGCGGCGAGCCGCGCGGCCGTGTAGTGGCGCGCGAACCCGCTGCGGCTGCCCGAGCACAACGCCCGCTCGGCGCCGCGCTCGAAGACGGTCGTACGGCCGACCCGCTCGCAGACGAAGCAGTCCAGCGAGCACTCCAGCGTGCCGCGCCAGTACAGCTGATGGGAGTCCTCACCGCGTTGCTCCTCGCGGCTCAGCTCCGCGGTGATCTCGGCCGTACGCAGCACGGGCGACGCTCCTCTCGCGGCCGGGGTCCGCTCGCGCACCCCTCGTCGGACGGCACCGGGCCGCTCACCAGCGCACCGGCAGGCTGCGCACGCCCCGCATCAGCATGCCGGGCAGCCAGCCGCCGGACGGTCCGTCGAGCGCCAGGTCCGGGCAGCGCTCCAGGAGCGAGCGCAGCGCCACACGCGCCTCCAGCCGGGCCAGCGGCGCGCCCAGACAGTAGTGGATGCCGTGTCCGAAGGCGACATGGCCGCGGGTGTCGCGCCGGATGTCGAAGCGGTCGGGCACCGGGAAGCGCCTGCCGTCGCGGTCGGCGGCGCTGAGGCCGATCATCACCGGGTCACCGGCCCCGATCCGTGTGCCGCCGATGTCCAGCGGCTCGACGGCGTACCGGAACGTCGCGTTCTCCACCGGTCCCTCGTAGCGCAGCATCTCCTCCACCGCACCGTCGAGAAGGGTCATGTCGGCACGCAGCGCGGCGAGTTCGCCGGGGTGGGTGAGCAGTGCGCGCACCCCGCTCGACAGGAGGTTGACCGTCGTCTCGTGACCGGCGATGAGCAGGACGAAGGCCATGCCGCGCAGTTCCTCCGGGGACAGCCGGTCGCCGTCCTCCGCGGTGGTGCGGATCAGGCCGCTGAGCAGGTCGTCGCCCGGCCCGGCGCACCGCTTGTCCTCGATCAGTCCGGTGAGGTAGTCGGCGAGGCGGACGATCGCGTCGTACTCGCTCTCCGCGCTGGTGGGCGCGACCGCCTCGGTGGACATCTCGCGGAATGCGGCGCGGTCCATCTCCGGCACCCCGAGCAGTTCGCAGATCACGGTCAGCGGCAGCGGGTGGGCGAACGACGCCACGAGGTCGGCCCGCCCGCGCGGCAGCATCACGTCGAGCAACTCGTCGGTGATCTCCTTCACGCGCGGCCGGAGCGTCTCCACCCGGCGCGTCGTGAACTCGCGTGCGACGAGGGCGCGCAGCCGTGTGTGCTGCGGCGGGTCCGCGACCAGCAGGTACTTGCCGATCAGCTCCTCGTCGAGGAACGTGAGCCCGATCTTCTGCCCGTCCTTGGCCAGGCGCGGGTCGGCGAGTGCAGCGCGTGCCTCCTCGTGACCGACGACGAGCCAGGTCTCGTGATGCGCGTCGGCGCCCGGCAGCCGTACCCGGTGCACCGGTCCGAGCTCGCGCAGCTCGGCGTACACGGGATGCGGGTCCTCCGTGAACCGCTCCCCGAACTCCCCGAGATCGATCATCTCCGCTCCTTCCCCCGTCCCCCGTCCCTCTGTTCAACGACAGCGGCCGCCGATCGGTGCCCGCCCGGCGCGGAGGCCCGGGCCGGTGCCGCCTCGTGCCGCCGGCCCGGGACCGCGGGCCGACGTGCCGCCGGCGGCCCGCGAAGCCGTCACTTCCCGTGGTCCTCGAGCAGCCCGGCGTCGTACGTCAGCAGGGCGATCTGCACACGGTTGTTGAGGCCGAGCTTGGCGAGGATGCGGGAGACGTGGGTCTTGACCGTGGCGACGCTCATGAACAGCGACCCGGCGATCTCCGCGTTGGAGCCGCCCTGTCCCACGGCGACGGCCACCTCGCGCTCGCGGTCGTTCAGGACCGCGATCCGGGTACGGGCCGCGGACCGGCGGGTGTCGAGCGTCGAGCCCGCCGCGTGCTCGATCAACTGGCGGGTCACCGTGGGCGACAGCACCGGGTCGCCGGCCGCCACGCGCCGCACCGCCTGAAGGATCTCGGCCGGCGGGGTGTCCTTCAGGACGAATCCGGCCGCCCCCGCGCCCAGCGCCCGCAGCACCTGGTCGTCGGCGTGGAAGGTGGTCAGCACGATCACCTGGGGCGCTTCCTCCCGGCCGCGGAGCCTCTCCGTGGCGGTGAGTCCGTCGACCGTCGGCATCCGGATGTCCATCAGGACGACGTCGGGTCGAGTGCGGTCGACGAGGGCCTCCACCTCGCCGCCGTCGGCCGCCTCGCCGACGATCTCGATGTCGTCGGCACCGCCCAGCATGAGGGACAGGCCGGCTCTCACCAGGGGGTCGTCGTCCACCAGCAGCAGTCGGATCGCAGTCATGGATCCACCTAACCAGGTCGGGCGCCCCGGCCGGCCGCCGTCGGCCGGAACCCGGCGATCCGGCCGCCGGCCACCGTCCGCCGTCCTCCCCCACCGGGCCGCGACCGCCCCGGGCGAGGGCGACCTGACTGACTTCCCGGGCATCTGACGGACTGCGCCGGCCGTCCTCCCGCCCGTCGCCGGGCCCGCGCAGACTCGCCAGTGCGTGGTCGGCCGACAACGCGTCCAGGGCTCCTTGGTGGAGCTCACAGATGCCTTCCCGTGTTTCGAAGAGAGGTTTGCCCGATGGCTAGCAGCGTCCTTCCCACGCCGCCCGGTTCCGACCCGGAGTGGCAGACGGAACTGCTCGATCTCGACGCCTACTTGGCCCGTATCGGATACGACGGGCCGCGCACCCCCACCCTGGAGACCCTGCGCCGGCTGCACCGCGCGCACGCCGACGCCATCAGCTGGGAGATCGTGGACTCGGCCGTCGGCCGGCGCATCGCGCTCGACATCGAGAGCGTGCAGGAGAAGATCGTGGGCCGCGGCCAGGGTGGCTGCTGCCTGGAGAGCAACCTGCTGTTCGCGGCGGCCCTCGACCGGCTGGGCTTCCCGCTGGTGCGCCACCTCGCCCGGGTACGCCGCGGCACCCAGACGATCCGTACCCGCTCCCACGCCGTCCTGCTGGTGGAGGTCGAGGGCCGACTCTGGTTCGCCGACCCCGGCTTCGGCGACGAGAGCCCGCTGGAGCCGCTGCCGTTCACGCACGACAGCACCGTGACCGTGGGCGACTGGACCTGGCGTCTGCAGCGCGACGGTGAGGACTGGGTGCTGCAGAGCCTGCACGCCGACGGCTGGTTCGACGTGTACGCCTGGCAGCTGGAGCCGCACTACTTCCTCGACTTCGACATGGTCAACCACTTCTCGTACGCGGACCCGCGGTCGGTGTTCATGCCCCCGGGCGGGCTCAGCCATCTGATCGCGCAGCGCGGCGACGACAAGACCCGGCTGGTGCTGAAGAACCAGGTCCTGACCACGCAGTACCCCGACGGCCGTCTCGAGCACGCGGAGCTGACCGCGGACGAGGTCGTCGAGACCCTGCGGGACGCCTTCAAGCTGACCATCCAGCCCGAGGACGCGCAGTTCCTGCGGGAGCGCTTCGCGTCCGCTCCGGCCGCCCAGCAGGCCGCGCCCGCCCAGAAGTCCGCCCAGTAGGCGCGGGCAGTCCCGACCGGCAATCGAGGCAATCGAGGAGAGACACGCAATGCCCCGGATCCCTGTACGGCGCAGTGGGCTGTATCTCGGCGTGGTCGCCGAGCATGCGGCGGCCAAGAGCGCCGGCACACCGCTGACCCTCGACCACGACCTGGACGTCCTGCCCGGTACGGGCCGGGAGTTCACGGTGGCCGCCCTGGCCGAGCACGTGGACGACATGGCGGCCCGGCTGTGGGCCGCCGGTGTCCGGCCCGGCGCCCACGTCGCCCTCCACAAGACGTCCAACTTCGACATCTACATCCTGGCCAGCGGGGCGTCCCGCATCGGTGCCGTGCCGGTGATGCTGTCCCCCGCGCTGCCCGGCGAGAGTGTCGCCGCGCTGCTCGGGCGACTGAAGCGGCCGTACCTGGTGACGGACACGGCGAAGCTCGACGGCTCGCTCGCGGACGTCCCGCTGGACGGGCTCACCGAGCGGATCGTGCTGGCTGCCGGGCACCGCGCGGGAACGGTCTCACTGACCGACCTCGCGGGTGCCCCCCGGCAGAAGCCGGTGTTCAACGACCCCGACCGGCCCGCGCTGATGACCCACACGTCCGGCACCACGGGGCTGCCGAAGCTCGTCGTGCACTCGGCCCGCACGCTGCGCGGCCGGTTCCGTCCGCAGAACCGCCTCGTCGGGCTGATCCGCAAGCGGGAGACGGTGGCCGTGCACGTCTCGTTCGTGCACTCGCGGATGTTCCTGGCGATGGCGGTGCTGCTCCCGCGCGCCTTCCCCGTCGTGCTCATGGAGCACGGGGATCCGGAGCGCACCGCCGAACTGTTCGCGCGGACCAGGCCGGGCTTCCTGGAGACCCACCCCAACTCCTTCCTGGAGTGGGAGGAGATCGCCGACGACCCGCGCCGGCCGTTCGCCAACGTCAAGTACTTCAGCAGCACGTTCGACGCGATCCACCCGGGCACGATGGACCGGCTGCTCAAGGCCTCCGAGCGGCGCTCGCCCCTGTTCTTCCAGATCTACGGACAGAGCGAGTGCGGCCCGCTGGTCGGCCGCGGCTACACACGCAGGAACGCCCACAAGGCCAAAGGCCGTTGCCTCGGCTACGCCATGCCGGGCATCACCAAGTTCCGGCTGACCGGCCGCGGGGGCAAGCGCCCCTCGAAGGCCAACCCCGGCTACATCGACGTGTACACCCCCGGCCGTGCGGTGACGTACCACGGGGAGAAGGAGCGCTTCGAGAAGCAGGCGATCGGCGACTGGTGGCGCGGGATGGACATCGGTTACCGCAGCAAGTGGGGCTGTCTGCACCTGCTGGACCGCGAGGTCGACCATATTCCGGGCGTGCACAGCACCCTGGAGGTGGAGGACGCGGTCCTCGCCAAGCTCCCCGAGCTGACCGAGCTGGTCCTGGTGCCCGGCCCCCGGCAGGAGCCGGTGCCGGTGGTCAGCACCCGCAAGGACCTGCCCCTGGACCCGGAGCGCTGGCGCGCGGCCGCCGCGGACTACCCGCAGCTCGCCACCCCCGTGCAGCTGCCGCTGAGCGAGCTGCCGCGCACGGCCACGATGAAGGTGCAGCGGATCGAGCTCGCGCGCCGGCTCCAGGAGCAGACGTGAGCGCGCGGTCCGTGGTGCGGGCCGACGTCGACGTCCTCGTCGTCGGCGGCGGGCCCACCGGCCTGCTGGCCGCCTGCGAACTGCTCAGGCGGGGCGTGCGGGTGCGGATCGTCGACCGGGCCGAGGAGCCCATGACCGTGCCGAAGGCGCTGTCGCTGTGGCCGCGTGCCATGGACATCCTCGAGGACCTGGGTGTGGGCGAGGAGTTGAGGCGGTCGTCCAACCGCATCGACGCCTTCTCCTACTTCTCCGACGGCCGCCCGCTGGCCACCTTCGGCTTCGCCGAGGACCTGGCCTCGCGCACCCTCCCGCAGCCCGTGACGGAGAGCCTGCTCACCGCCCGGCTGCACGAGCTGGGCGGCAAGGTGGAGCGCGGCGTACGCCTGCTGTGCCTGGACGGTGTGGACTTCTCCGGGCGGATCGGCACGACCGACGGTGTGACCGCACTGCTGGAGCACCCGGACGGCACGCTGGAGCGCACCCATGTGCCGTGGGTGATCGGTGCGGACGGGGCGGGCAGCTCGGTCCGCGGGCAGCTCGGCATCGGCTTCCAGGGCAGTACGTACGAGATGGCGTTCGCGCTGATCGACACGCGGATCGAGGGCGAACTGCCGACGAACCGGGTGCTGTACTACCAGGCACCGTCGGGCACGCTGGTGATCGTGCCGATGCCGGACGGTGTCTTCCGGTTCCTGTCGGTGATGCCGGCGGGCGGCGGCGAGGTCACCGTCCCGATGATGCAGCGGATCCTCGACGAGCGGGGTCCGCGCGGGGTACGGATCACGGAGCCCGTGTGGCAGACCGTGTTCCGGGTGCACGCGCGGCACGCCACGGACTTCCGGCGCGGGCGGGTCTTCCTGATGGGCGACGCGGCGCACGTGCACAGTCCGGCGGGCGGTCAGGGCATGAACAACGGTCTCCAGGACGCCCACAACCTCGCCTGGAAGCTGGCCGCGGTCGTGCACGGCACCTCACCGGCCGAACTCCTGCTGAGCTACGGCCCGGAGCGTGCGGAGGCGACCCGTCGCATCGTGCGGGACACGGATCTGCAGACCCGGGCGTGGATGGCGGGGAGCCGGCCCGAAGTGGTCGCCCGCGACGCCGCGTTCAGGCTGCTCGACCGGACCGGGCTGGTGTCCCGGCTGTACGCGCCGGTGATGGCGGGGCGCAGGCTGGCCTACCGGCCCGAGCGGGACAGCCAGGTGCCGTCGGGCAGGCGCCGCTGCGGCCTGCGCGCTCTCAGGCCCGGTTCTGTCTTCCCGCGGCCGCTCGCCGTGGAGCACGGGATGTCCGGCCCCGGCGCGGACCCGAACGCCTGGACGCTGGCGGTCACCGGACCTGACGTACTCGCCGCGGCCGAGCAATTCGCGGACGGGCACCCGCGGTTGAGGGTGGTGCGGCTGCGCAAGGAGCGGGCCGCACCGCTCACCGGCTGCCGGCGGGCGGGCTACCACCTGATCCGACCGGACGGACACGTCGCGGCGCACGGGCACGCAGGGGACCTGGACCGGCTGCGTACCGAACTCGCCGTCGCGTTCACCCCCGTCGCCGCGGACTGACCTCGATTTGGAGTACGCACATGGGTACCACGGTCGCCATCGCCTACCACTCCGGGTTCGGGCACACCACGGTCCTCGCGGAGGCGGTGCGCGACGGCGTGGCCGACGCGGGTGCCGACGCCGTGCTGATCGCGGTGGACGGCATCACCGATGAGGAGTGGGCCGCCCTCGACGCCGCGGACGCGATCGTCTTCGGCGCGCCCACGTACATGGGCACCGCGTCCGCCGCCTTCCACGTCTTCGCCGAGTCGACGTCGAAGCGGTGGGCGCCACGGGCCTGGAAGGACAAGCTCGCCTCGGGGTTCACCGTGGCGGGCGCGATGAACGGCGACAAGCTGCACACCTTGCAGTACTTCTCGATCCTCGCCTCGCAGCACGGCATGCACTGGATCAACCTGGACCTGACGCCGGGCTGGTGCTCGTCGACGGGCTCCGAGCACGACCTCAACCGTCTCGGGATCACGCTCGGCGCGGGCGCCCAGGCCAACACCGACGAGGGCCCGGAGGCGGTCACCAAGGCCGACACGGAGACGGCCCGGCATCTGGGCCGGCGGGTCGCCACGGTGGCCAACAGCCTTTCGGGGGTGGCACGTTGAGCTCTCCCGGGGCCACCGCGCTGGTCGTGATCGACAACGAACTGCTCAGCCACGGCGTCCGCTCCATGCTCAAGAGCATCCCCGCCATGGGGTCGGTGTGGGCGTGCGGCAAGGCGTCCGAGGCGATGGCGCTGCTGCCCGCGCAACGGCCGGACATCGTGCTGTGCCTGGGCTCGGGCCCGGACACCGCCGGCCTGGTGCGCGGGGCGGTGCGGCAGGGCGCACGGACGCTGATCCTGCTGGAGGGCCCCGACCTCGACGTCCTCGACGAGGGGACGGTGCTCGCCGCGCACGGCTTCCTGATGCAGGCGGAGGTGACCGTCGACAAGCTCCGTGAGGCGGTGGACCAGGTGAACGCGGGAGATATTCCGCTGCCGCCCGCACTCGCCCGCAATCTCATGTCGCGTTCCCGGCGAAGGCCGGAGCACAGGCCCTCGCGACACATTTCCATCACACCCCGCGAGGAGGAGGTCCTGCATTTTCTGGCCGAGGGCCTGAGCAATAAGCAGATAGCACGCCGGCTCGGAATTTCCGAGCACGGAATAAAACGTCATGTCACCAATCTACTGGCGAAGTTGAACGCTCCCAACAGGACGCTCGCGGTCGCGCTGGCGCTCCAGGAAGGCCTGATCAGAGCCGTACAACCGGCGTAGAGCGTACGTCGGAGAGCAGGGCGTGCCGCCTCGGCGGCACGCCCTTTCCCGTTTTCCTGGCGGCTTTGTTCAAACGGCCGGACCCTACCCGTTCGGGTACCCCGACCGAGCACCCCGGAAGTGCATTACCGAATCCCGCCGGATACGCGAATCTATGGGTGCGGCAAGGAAATCCGAAACGCCTCCCAAAAGGACGAGCCGGAAGGCCGAGGGCCCAGAAGGCCAAGGCCGTTCCGCAGGCAGGGGCGCGGCTCCACGCGAGCCGCGCCCGGCCCGGCACCGCTTCCCCTTCTCCTCCGCACACGCCTTCATCCGTACTCAGCCTCACAGGAGTCACGTCCGATGGAACTCACCAAGAAGACCTCGCACGGCGTCGGCATCAAGGCCGTCGGGGGCCGCATCCCGGACCGGGTGGTCACCAACGCCGAGCTGGAGCAGCTGCTCGACACGACCGACGAATGGATCAGCAAGTTCATCGGCATCAAGGAACGACGCTGGTCCGCCCCGGACGAGTGGACGTCGGACCTCGGTGCCGCCGCCCTCCTCGACGCCTGCGAGCGTGCGGGGGTCAGCCCGGACTCGCTCGACCTGGTCATCTGCGGGACCTACACCCCGGACCACATGATCCCGGCCGCGGCCGTGGGCATCATGCGCAAGGCCGGCGTCCAGGGAGTGCCCGGCTTCGACGTGAACAGCGGCGGCTGCCCGGGCGGCGTCTTCGCCCTCGACGTGGGTGCCAAGTTCGTGAAGTCCGGTGACTACCGCCGCGTCGCGGTCGTGCTCGCCGACGTCAACACCAAGCTCTTCGACCCGGAGGACCGCACGGTCGGCGTCATCTTCGGCGACGGTGCCGCCTGCTACCTGCTGGAGCCGACCGCGCCGGGCACGGGCGTCGGTTCGGCGCTGCTGGCCAGCGACCCGAGCTCGTACCACACCGCGTACGTCAAGCGGGAGGACCGCACCTGGCCGGACGGCACCCCCAAGCTGTCGGCGTTCGGCAACAACTACTCGTACATGCACGGACGTTCGGTGCGCGACTTCGCGCTGGAGCACATCCCCGGCTTCGTCGAGCAGCTGGTGAAGGCCGAGGGCATGACGGTCGAGGACATCGACCTGATCATCTTCCACCAGGCCAACTACCACATGATCCACGCCCTGATGGAGAAGATCGGCCTCCCGGCGGACCGTACGTTCACCACGGTCGAGCGGTACGGCAACACCTCGGGCGCGGGTGTTCCGCTGGCCCTGCGCGACGCGATCGACGCCGGGCGGGTCAAGCCGGGCGACAACGTGGTGCTGGTGTCCTTCGGCGCCGGCATGAGCCACGGTGGCACCGTGGTGCGCTGGGCCGCGGAAGACGACTTCCTGCTGGGTGCCTGAGATGACGGTCACCACTGTCCGCGAACTCCCGGTCGGGAGCCGGGAGTTCAGCACCATCCGGGTCGACTGGAGCGACGGGGTGGCCCACGTCCTGCTGAACCGTCCCGAGCGGCGCAACGCCATCGACCTCACGCTCGCCCGCGACCTGCTGGACGCGGTGCACCTGGAGCCGGTGGCCCGCGCCCGGTGCGTGCTGCTCACCGGGGCGGGCCCGCACTTCTGCGTCGGCGGCGACCTGAAGAGCTTCCGCGCCCAGCCGGACATCCCCGGTCACCTGCTGGAGGTGACCAGTCACCTGCACGCCGCGCTCGCCCGGCTGGTCGCGAACGACGCTCCGCTCGTGGTGGCGGCCGGCGGCCATGTGGCGGGCGCCGGCCTCGGGGTCGCCAGCCTCGCGGACGTGCTGCTCACCGAGGAGGGCTCGACCTTCCGCTCCGCGTACGCGGCGCTCGGGCTCACCCCGGACGCCGCCACCAGCCACCAGCTCCCGCAGCTCGTGGGGCTGCGCCGGGCGCAGCGGATGACGATGCTCGGCCATGTGCTGGAGGCCGAGGAGGCCGTCGAGTGGGGGCTGTGCACCGAGGTCGTGCCGGCCGGGCAACTCGCCGAGCGGGCACGGCAGGTCGCCGAGCAGCTCGCCGCGGGTCCCACCCGCGCCTTCGGGGAGAGCGGGCGGCTGCTGCGGGCCGCCTCGCGCCGGGCGCTGGCCGAACATCTGGAGGACGAGTCGACGACTCTGCGGGCCACCGCGGGCACGCTCGACGCGGCCGAGGGCATCGCCGCGTTCGTCGAACGCAGGCCCGCCTCCTTCCGGGGGCACTGACCCCGCACGCACGGACCACCGCACGCACGGACCGGACACGGCGGACCGGGCGCGCGAGACGTACTCGACGAGACGAGGAGTCATGAACATCGAAGGCAACGTCGCCCTCATCACGGGCGGCACCTCGGGCCTGGGACTCGCCCTGGCCCGGCGGCTGCTCGCCGCGGGCGCCCAGGTCGTGCTGACCGGCCGCTCCGCCGAGCGGGGCGCGAAGGCGGCGGCCGAACTCGGTCACGACATCGGGTTCGTGCAGGGCGACGTCTCCCGCGAGGAGGACGTCGAGGCCGCGGTCGCCGAGGCCACCCGGCGGGGCCGGCTCGGCATCGCCGTCAACTGCGCGGGCTCGGCCCGCACCGGCCGGGTCCTCGGCCGCCGCGGCCCCCTGCCGGCCACCGAGTTCGAGGACGTCGTGCGCGTCAACCTGCTGGGCACCTTCAACGTCGTACGGCTGGCAGCCGCCGCGATGGCGGGCAACGAACCGCAGGACGGCGACCGAGGCGTGATCGTGTGCACGGCGTCCATCGCGGCCTTCGACGGAATGGCCGGGCAGGCCGCCTACGCCGCGTCCAAGGCCGGTGTCACCGGGATGACGCTGCCGCTCGCCCGGGACCTGGCCAAGCACGCCGTGCGGGTGGTCACCGTGGCACCCGGCCTGTTCGAGACCCCGATGGTCGCGGGGCTGCGGGACGACATGCGGGCTTCGCTGGTGGGACAGACGCCGCACCCCCGGCGCATGGGCCGGCCCGACGAGTTCGCCTCGCTGGTCACCCACGTGGTGGAGAACCCGATGCTCAACGGAGAGGTGATCCGGCTGGACGGCGCGGTGCGTCTCGGTGTCGCATGAGACGCACCGCCGCCGTCACCCGCGGGGCCCGGCCGCCCCGACCGCCGTCGGACCGGCCGGGCCCGCCTTCCCGGCTCCGGTCAGGCCGCCGCGGGCGACGCGGTGCTGCTCAGCTCCGCGGTGAAGCCGGTACGCCAGGTCGGGTACCGGGGAGTCCAGTCGAGCTGGAGCTTGGCGCGGGAGTTGTCCGCGCCGCGCAGTTGGGTCATGAAGGCAACGCCCCACCCGCCGACGGCCATCCGGGCGAGCGCTGCGGGCGCGCCCTTGGGCTTGCGGGCGCCGAGGATGTCGGCGAGTTCGGGCAGCCACACGTTCATCGGCGCCGGCTCGTCGTCGACGACGTTGAGCACACCGCTGTAGTCGGAGTTGAGCGCCGCGACCACCGCGGCGGCCGCGTCCCGGGTGTGGGTGAAGGAGAAGGTGGCGGTGCCGCCGCCGACCAGCGGGACCTTGCCCGCCCGCACCTGCTGGACGAAGGAGCCGTCCTGGGCGTAGATCGTGCCCGGCCCGTAGAGATGCCCGAGGCGCAGCACGGCACCCTCGGCGAGCAGCGTCTGCCGCTCCAGGTCACGCAGGGCGCCGAGCACCGGCACGAACTGCTTGGGCGGGTTCTTCCACAGCGGCGCCTCCTCGTCGGCGGGGCCGCTGCCGCCCGGCTCGTAGGCGTAGGCGAGCCCCTGGGCGACGACGCGTCGTACGCCGATGTCGCGGGCGACCTCGAGGAGGTTGCGGGTGCCCTCCGTGCGCAGCCGGTTGGTCAGTTCGAAGTCCTTGGCCAGGCGGCGCGGATTGATCTCGGCCGGGATGGCCGTGAGCATGTTGACGATGGCCTCGGGGGCGGCGGAGCGCAGCGCCTTGGCGACCGCGGCGCGGTCCAGCGCGTCCGCCTCGACGACCTTCGCCCCGAGCCGGTCGGCGGCCGTCGCGCTGCGCCCGGGACGGGAGAGCACGACCACGTCGTGGCCCGCCGAACGCAGCAGCGGCACCAGCTGCCGACCGATGACGCCGGTCCCTCCGGCGACGAGAACTTGCATGACTACTCCAGGAATCAGGCCCCGGCTGCCCGGGAACGATGGGTGACTTCAGGACGGGCGACGGCACGTCGCTGCGACAGTTCGTCGATGTGATGCTGGTCACTGTCACCGGTGAACCGGTCTATCTCGTGGGCGAGTTCGGCCAGCAGCCGGGGCGGCGGGTCGAGGAAGGCGTGGTGTCCGCCGGGCAGCGTCACGCTCCGGAAGGCGCCCCGCGCGGAGCAGGCCGCCCAGCCCGCCATCCGCTCCGGCGGCACCTGGTCGTCGTCGCGCCAGCCGATGGCGTGCACGCCGACGGGCAGCGGCACAGGGAGCTGGACGCTGTAGCGCTGGGCGGCGGTGACGTCGGCCCGCAGCACGGGGAGTCCCGCGCGGATGGTGCCGAGGGACTCGACGCCGCCCATGGCGCGGGTGAGCCTGCCGATCTCGGTGACGAGCTGGGCGTCGCTCATGCGCAGCAGCGGGCCCCAGGGGCCGTGGTGCGGCGCCACCTGACCGGAGACGAACAGCCGTTGCGGCAGCGGAAGTTGCCTTCTGACCAGGTGCACGGTGAGCGCGAAGGCCTGCAGGGCCCCGGTGCTGTGGCCGAGCAGGGCGAAGGGCCGGTCGAGCAGCGGCAGCAGTGCTTCGGCGGCCCGCGCGGCGAACGCCTCGTACGTGCCGTAGTGCTCCTCGCCCCGGCGCGCCTCCCGGCCCGGCGGCTCGACACGGCAGAGTTCGGCTCCGGCGATCCGGTCCGGCCAGTGCCGGTAGGCGGAGGCGCCGAGACCGGGGAACGGGAAGCAGAAGACTCGGGCGGCGGCCTCCGGCGCGGGCGTGCGGGACAGCCAGGGTTCGGTCGGCACGGGGACACCTCCAGACGCGGTGGGGGGCGGTGCCGGGTCAGCTCTCGGCCGTGCGGGCGGGCCCGGCCGGCGGCCGGGTCGCGGGGTGCGGCCCTCGGTCGCGAAGTCGCCTCAGCGGTGCCGTCGACAATTGGGGGCCCCGGGCATGGTTGGAGCCTTCCACAGCGGGAATTTGACTTCCGTAGTCAAGTCCATGCACCTCGGACAGTCAATCAAATCTGACACAGTGTGGCGATCCGCTACGGCGCAGCACGTCGGAGCGGGTGTGGCGGGAAATGGAGAGGAACAGACTTCGGCCATTGCCCGGGTACCCGCAT
The DNA here is from genome assembly GCF_055558435.1 of Streptomyces sp. NPDC025784. Lineage (NCBI taxonomy): Bacteria > Bacillati > Actinomycetota > Actinomycetes > Kitasatosporales > Streptomycetaceae > Streptomyces > Streptomyces sp. NPDC025784. The sequence continues at coordinate 305,387 of NZ_JBVHMN010000009.1, read as the reverse complement.
TGACACGCTGACAATTGGCGGTAAACAAGAAGTCGCACCGTGCCCGCAACCACCCCCCATGCTGTGCAAGGGCATGTCAGTAAGCCCCTGGAGAAACATGAAACCGCCATTGAGCGCGTCCAGCGGCATCGGCCGGCGTCTGCGCGAGCAACGCCGACGGCGCGGCCTGAACCAACAGGACCTGGCCTCGGAGGACATCTCCGTCAGTTATGTGTCCCTGATCGAGACGGGCAAGCGGATGCCGTCTCCCGCGATCCTCGAAGCACTCGCCGACCGGGTGGGCTGCTCCGTGGAGTATCTGCGCACCGGGCGTGACGACAACCGGCTCAAGGAGCTCCGGCTCAAACTCGCCTTCGCCGACATCGCGTTGCGGGGCGGCTCCCACGGGGAGGCCCTCCAGGCCTACAGCGAGGTCCTCGACTCGGCCCGCCTCCTCGACGGTCCCGCCCTGAGCAGGGCGAAACTCGGCCAGGCCCTGACCATGGAGCGACTGGGCCACACCGAATCCGCCCTCCAGCTCCTGCACTCCCTCTACGAATCGCCCGACACCACACCCGGCTCGGCGGAGTGGGCCCAGCTGGCGACCGCGCTCTGCCGCTGTTATCGCGCCGCCGGCGACCTGGACATGAGCATCGAGATCGGCGAGAAGGCCACGCGCGTGCTCGACGAGCTCGGCCTGGAGTCCACCGACGACCATGTGCAGCTGGGCACCGCCCTGATGGGCTGTTACCAGCTGCGCGGCAATCTGCCGCGGGCCCACATGCTCGCGGCCCGGCTGGTGGAGACCGCGGAGCACACCGGTTCGCGGGTGACACGTGGCTCGGCGTACTGGAACGCGGGTCTGGTGGCCCACTCCCACGGCCGGACCAGTGAGGCCCTCGCCCTGATCGAGCGGGCTCTGGTGCTCATGGCGGAGACGGACAACGTCCGGCACCAGGCCATGCTCAAGAGCTCGTACGGCATCCTGCTGCTCGAGTCCCACACCCCCGAGCCCGAACGGGCGTTGCGGCTGCTGGAGGAGGCACGGCGGGAACTGGCCGAAGTCGGCTCGGGGACGGAGCGCGCGCTGGCCGAAATGGGTGTCGCCTGGGCCACGCTGCGCTGCGGCCGCGCCGCGGAGGCGGCGGAACTCGCCGAGCGGGCGCTCGGCCTGTTCGGGGCGCAGGACTCCCCGGAGGCCGTGGAGACACGGTTCATCCTCGGCGAGGCCCTGTTCGCCACCGGGGACGCCGGCCGCGGTGAGTCGGCGTTCCAGGACGCGGTGCTCCTGCTCGGCGGGATCCCGCCGAGCAGGAAGACCTCGAAGCTCTGGCGCCGCATCGGCGACCTGAGACAGCACCAGGGCCGGTCGGCGGAGGCCCTGGGCGCCTATCAACAGGCGCTCGCGGGAGTCGGGCTGCATCCGCTGCCCGCGTCCGAACCGCTGTCCCTGGAACAGCTTCCGATGCGCGAGGTGGTGCTCACCGAACCGCACCTGTGAGCCGGGGGCGGCCCTCCCCGCCTCCCGGCCCGCGGGCCGGGGGCTCGTCCCGGTGCGATCGGGACGAGCCCCGTGCGGCCCACGGAGCGAGGCCGTTCATCCCTTGAGGATGTCGGCGGCGGCCTGCTCGCCGGAACGGACGGCGCCCTCCATGTGACCGTTCCAGAAAGTGGCGGTCTCGGCGCCCGCCCAGTGGACGACGCCCGTGGTCTTCCTGATGGCGGTGCCGAACCGGGTGAGGACACCGGGCGGCGTGAAGCCCGGCGCGCCGCCGCGGGTGTACTCCTCGGCGTCCCAGCGTCCCAGCACGAACTCGGTGGGCGTGGCCGCCTTGGAGCCGAAGTACCGGGTCAGGTCGTCGAGGATCAGCTGCTTGAGGGTGGCGTCGCTCTTGTCCTCGACCGCACGCATCTGGTCGCCGTCGAGGAAGGCGAGCAGGGCGCCGTACGAGCCGTCGGGCGGCGAGTTGTCGAAGGTGCTGCGCGTCGTCCCGGTCAGGGCCGCCACCTGGCCGTTGAGGCCGGCGTCCCGCCAGAAGGGCTTGTCGTAGACAGCGATGGCCTTGCCGATGGAGGAGAGGGGGAAACGCTGGGTGAGCTGGTCGCGGGTCGCGGGCAGCGCAGGGCTGTACACGATGCGGCCGGCGAGTGTGGGCGGCAGAGCGACGACGACCGAACCCGCCGACACCGCGAGGTTGTCGGCGACGACGAGGGCGGAACCGCCGGACTGCACGATGCGGCGGACCGGCGTCTTCAGGACGACCTTGCTGCCGAGGGCGGCGGCCATCTTCGTGGCGATCTGGTACGGGCCGCCGACGAAGCGTGAGTCGCGGGCGCCGCCGAGGGTGCTGATGAGGCGGGTCAGGTTGCCCGGGTTGGTCTCGTTCCCGGAGACGGCTATGTAGGAGAGGATCCAGAGCAGCGAGATGTCGCGGGACTCGGCCGAGAGCGCTCCGTTGGACATCAGGTGGAGGATCGTCTTCGCGTCGGCGTTGCCGACGTTGCCCTCGATCCAGCTCGCGAAGGTCTGGCCGTCCAGCTCCTCGGCCTTCGGCGCGGCCCAGGGTGCGTCGACGGGGACGGTCGAGGCGAGCGTGTCGAGCTGGTAGATGGCCTGCCCGAGCGCCTGGTAGGAGTCGTCGTCCATGGGCGGCAGCGCTCCGGTGTAGCGGATCGCCGTGCCGTCGGCGGTGTAGTAGATGCTCTCGCCGGTGTTGTAGCCGGTGAACGTCTTCACGCCGAGTTCGTCGGCGAGCGCCTGGAGCCGGGTCTGGGTGGGGCCGGTGAACTGACCGCCGCGCTCGATGGTTCCGCCGTTGGCGAGGCGGATGTCGTGGACGCGCCCGCCGACCCGGTCGCGGGCCTCCAGGACCAGCACCTTCTTGCCGGCGGCGACCAGTTTGCGCGCCGCGGCCAGGCCGGCGAGTCCCGCTCCGACGACCACCGTGTCGACGACGGCGTCGGCGCCGTCGACGGCCTGCGCACCGGCGGGGGTCGCCACGGCGGTGGTGGCGGCGCCGGCTCCCAGGGCGACACCGGCGCCGAGGAGGCTTCTGCGGTTCAATTGCGGTCTCATGATTCCCCTTCGAATGCGTGGCATGGCTGGCGTTGCGTGCTCGGGACGTGGGCGTGCCCGTGCGGTGCTGCGCGGTGCGTCGTGAGGAAAGGGCTACGCGTCCGTCCTATCAGGACCGGACCAAGTGTTTCGAAATCCCGTGCGGGTGCGGGAAATTGTCCGGGGGCCGCCTTTGCACTGCGTCAAGTTCCGTGGACAGGAATATGCGTTGTGGATACAACGGCAGTCACCGGATTCCTCGGGAGGGTAAAAGGATGTCCGCATTCCGCCACGAACCCGTTCTCGTACGGGGCGCTGAGGCCGAGACCATCAGCCATGCCACCGGCGCCGCTTTCCTGCTCACCGACTCGGCGAGCACGGCGGGCGCGCTCAGCTGCCACCGGGTGCTGCTCGCCGCGGGAGCCGACGGTTCCGCACCGCACTACCACGCCCGCTCCTCGGAGTTGTTCTACGTCGTCTCGGGCGCCGTGCAGCTGCTCAACGACGACAAGGTCGTCGAGGCGGGCCGCGGCGACCTCGTCGTCGTACCGCCGTTCATGCCGCACGCCTTCGCCGCTGTGCCCGGGTCGGAGGCGGAGCTGCTGATCACCATCACGCCGGGTGTCGACCGCTTCGACTACTTCCGGCTGCTGGGCCGCATCGTCAACGGGGAGGCCCCGTACTCGGACCTGCTGGCCGTCGAGGACAGCTTCGACAGTCACTCGGTGCAGAGCGAGATCTGGGCGGCGGCGCGTTCCCCGCAGGCGGCCTGAGGGCGCGTCGACGCCTCGTACGCACATGTTCCACCCAGGCCCGCGGCATCCGGACCGGCAGGACGTCTGCACTGCCGGTCCGGGCGTCCGCGGGTCCTGCCGTGCCGGGCGTCGCGGCCCCGAGCTGATCGATCCGAACGAAACCCCCTAGTCCCAGGGGCCGAAGCCGGTCACCCGGTCGACGGTGGTGCGGACGACGAATCCGGTGGCTCCGGCGAAGCGGTCGGCGGGCCAGGTCCTGCCGTCCTCCAGGTACGGTGCGGCGATCCGGCCCAGCAGCGCGACGGCGCCGCCCTCCAGGACCTCGGCGGTGCCGTGCGCCACGAAGTGGTACTCCATGCCCTCCGGGCTCCTGACGCCCGCCGCCATGGACAGCGCGACCCGCGGGTCGCGCCGCAGATTGCGGATCTTCTGCTGCGCGTAGAGGTGCCCGGAGACGATCCGGTCCTCCTCGTCGAGCCCCACCCAGACGCAGGCCACCTGCGGACTGCCGTCGGGGTTGAGGGTGACCATGTGCGCGAGACGACCGGAGGTGAGGGCCCGGCGCACCGGTTCGGTCAGTCGGTAGGCCTTCGTGGTGGTCAAGGTGGTCCCTCTCTCACTAACTAACCAGCCGGTAAAAGGGAAACAGCTCCCGCCGCCCGACCCCTGGCGGCGGGAGCTGTGCGGGGACGCCGCTTCGGAAAAGCGTCCCCGGTCTGTGGGGGGAAATTGCGGGAGACCGCCGGTGTGAATCCGTCGGACTCCCGTGTTCCGGTCCTCCGCCTTTTCGGATCTGTTCGTTCCGGGTTTCCCGGGTATTCGGATCGACAGGTCCTCGGAGCACCACGGAAGTCACCTGGCCCCGGTCGCGACGCGGGGCCGGTGATTCCTGCCCGTACGGTGCGCCGTGCGGCACCGCGTCGGGTGGCGCGGGTTCCTCACGGGGACATGGCGGCCACGGCGGGCATGGCCGGAATTCCCCCGTGCCGGCGCAGGACACCGGCCGCCCGCCGGGCCGCGAGCCGCTCCAGGGCCTGGAAGCCGTGCGCCGCGGAAGCCAGCGTCACATGGTGGTGCCAGCCCCGGAAGGAGCGCCCCTCGAAGTCCACGAGCCCGCACTCCTCGCGCAGCCGGCCCAGGTCGTAGCGGGAACGCCAGCGCAGCTTCGCCGTGGTGACGAGGTCCGGCAGCCTGCGCGAGCCGAGGTTGGTGACCCAGTAGGTGCGCGGCTGCGGGCGTCCGACCGGCCATTCGACCAGAAGCTGGCGGGGCCTGCGAAAGCGGCGCTCGCCGTGCCGGGCGGTGGGCCCGCCGGGTCCGGCCGGGATCTGCGCGGCGAGGAACTGCGACTGCCGGACCCGGCTCTCGACGCCCTCCCGCCAGGCGAGCGTGACGCGGGCGCTGCGTCGGCCTGCGGTGTGCATCATGTCGGCGGCGGTGCCCAGCACGACCGGCGATCCGTTCGCCGAGGGTGCCGCGAGCAGCGGCGCACCGCCGGAGACCTCGACGAGATAGCCGAGCCCTCGGGCCTCCAGGCCGTCGAGCAGGGGCAGTACGTCGGGCTCGTGCCGCCAGTCGGCGAGGATCGGGGCGGGCTTGAGGTCCCACTCCTGCACCATCTCGTCGAGGCTGTCCAGGACGTGCCGCCAGCGCGGCTGATGGCGCTCGACGTCCGGCACCCGGGCGGCGCCGCGCCGCCGGTCGTCGTCGTCCCAGTGCGGCGGCATCAACAGCCGCCAGTTCACCGGGATGCTGGCCTCCTCGGTGGCGAGGGAGACGGCCAGACCCAGCTGGCAGTTGGCGGTGCGCCCCTCGGCCGGCACGTACTGGCGGGCGACGCCCGCCGAGTGGTTGCCGTTCTTCGGGAAGACGACCTCGTCCACGACCCAGGCATCGGGCTCGGCGGCCTGGAACACCTGCTCGGCGAGCCGCTTGCGGACGTCGGTGCATTCCCAGGGACTTTGGCTCACGAACTGTTGCAGCGACTGCGAGGCGCGGCGACCGAGGACGTGCTCGGAGATGCGGGCCGGCGTCTTGCGGCCACTGGCATCGAGCAGTCCACGCACATAGACCTCACCCCAGCGACGCTGGTCGGAGCGGGCGAATGGCGAGAAGAGATACGCGCAGTATTCGGAGAGACCGTCTCCCCAGCCCCGCTCCCGCGTGGCGTTCAGGTCAGCGTTCAAAGACATGGAGACCCCCTGCGTGAAGCATCAATGACAGTTAACTCCGCCTGTGAAAATCTGTCAAGTGACCAGTCAAGCTGCGAGTTGACCCGGCGTCACACAGCAACGGGCGGAGCCTCCGACCTGCGGAGACTCCGCCCGTTGCGGAGGGAGAACGCGTGTTACAGGGACGCCGAGCCCTCCATGGGGTCCAGGTCGTCCACGATGTACGTCTTCACCAGCGGTCGGCCGTCCTCACCTGCCACGACGATCCAGGTCTGGTAGGCGTCGAAGCCGAGCCACTGGCTGCGTGCCGCCGGCGGATTCCAGATGTGGGCCTGCCAGTTGACAACCACCTTGACAAGCGTTTCACCGCCGACGGCGGGCTCCACCTCGACGCTCTTGAGCTCGTGCACCTCGTCGAAGAAGCGATTGGTCACCGCCTCGTACCAGCCCTTGAACTCGTCCAGGGTGGTGAGCGTCGCCTCGGGGAAGCGCATCTCCAGGCCGTCCTGGACGAGATAGGGCAGCACCTGCTCCAGCGGGACGTGCTGGTCCAGTGCGACGTACCAGTCGCGGACCGCGTCCTTGATGGACTGTTCGGTCAGCGAGGCGCCGAGCAGCGTGGATTCGGTCATGGCAAGCCTTCTTCCTCGTACGCGTGTGATCGGTCTCATTCAGTGCGAAGGGCGGGCCGGCCGTCGCTGCGGCCCGCCCGCCCCGCCGATGGTCAGGAGGCGTCCCGGTATCCCTCACTGACCTCGACGATCACCCCGTCCGGGTCGGTCAGCCAGACGGTCTGCCACCCGGGGATGAAGTCGTCGAAGTGCAGCGGGCCGAGCGTCACCGGGACCTCGTCGCCCACCCTGGCCAGGAAGCCCTCCAGGTCGTCCGTCTGGAAGGCCAGATGGCGGGCCACGCCCGGCTGCGCGGGGCCGTCGCCGGCCGGCTTCACCAGCGGCTCGGTGTCGGTGTGGAACAGCTCCAGGTACACGTCGCCCTGCCGCAGGAACACGATCCGGTCGTCGTCCAGTTCCACGGTGCGCGCCCGGCTGAAGCCGAACCACTTCTCGTAGAAGGCCTCCGTCGCCCCCAGATCACGGCAGTTGAGCCCCACGTGGGACCACCGAAGGGTCATACGTCCCCCTTGATCAGGTCGGCGGCGCGCTCGGCGATCGCCGCGATGGCCGTGTTGCAGTTGCCCGACGGCACCGCGGGCATCACGCTCGCGTCGACGACCCGCAGCCCGCGCACCCCGTGCACCTTCAGGTCCGGGTCGACGACCGAGAGATCGTCGATGCCCATGCGGCACGAGCCGGCCTGGTGGTGGTAGCTGTCCGCGCGCTCGCGCACGAACCGCTCGATGTCGGCGTCCGTGCGCACGTCCGGGCCGGGCAGCAGCTCCCCCTTGAGGTGCTCCTTGAAGGCCGAGGTGGCGAAGATGTCGCGGGACAGCTTCACCGCCTGCACCAGACGCTCCACATCGGAGCGGTCCCCCAGGTAGTTGGGGTCGACCAGCGGCTTGGCGAACGGGTCCGCGCTCGCCAGCCGCACCGAGCCCCGGGAGTTGGGACGCACCACACCGGGCAGGATGCTGACCGCGTTCGGGTGCTGCTGGCCGACGATGATGTCGAACGGCACGTGAACGAAGGCGATCTGCAGATCGGGGGCGATCATCCCGGGCCGCGAGGTGGCGAACAGCGCCGACTCGGAGAGGTTCTGGTGGCCCTGCTCCACGGGCTCCGTGGTCTCCGCGATCAGACCGGTGAGCACGTGGTTGTGGAAGTTCTCGCCCACACCCGGCAGCGCGTCCGTCACGTCGATGCCCAGCGGCCGCAGCTGGTCGGGGGATCCGATCCCGGACAGCAGCAGGATCTTGGGCGATTCGATCGCGCCCGCGCACAGCAGGACCTCGGCACCGGCCCGTACGGTGTGCTCGCCCGGCTCGCCGGGCCCCGCGTTGGGCACGGTGCGCCCCTCACCGGCGGGGGCCACGTCCTGCTGGACGTAGGTGACGCCGATGCACCGGCCGTCCTCCACCACCAGCCGGGAGACCTGCGCTCCCGTACGCAGCGTCAGGTTCGGCCGGTCCAGGGCGAGTTCGAGGTAGGACACCAGGGCACCGCGTCGCCGGCCGTCCCGGGCGTCGAGGTGGTGCCAGCCCGCGCCGATCATGCGTGAGCCGTTGAAGTCGTCCAGCTCGGAGTGCCCCAGCTCCACGCACGCGTCGATGAAGGTGCGGGAGAGCGGGTTGGGCCGGTGCGCGCCCGCGTTGGTGACGACCTGAGGTCCGCCGACGCCCGTCTCCGGGCCGTGCGGGTCCTCCTGGTCCTCCATCCTGCGGAAGTAGGGCAGCAGGTCCTTGTACGACCATCCCGCGGCGCCCTGGTAGGCCCAGGCGTCGAAGTCCGAGGGGTGCCCCCGGACGTGCATCATGATGTACAGGTTGCTGCTGCCGCCCGGGATCTTGCCCCGCGGCTCGTACGTCGAACGTCCGCCGAGGGCGGGCTGCGGAACACTCGTGTAGCCCCAGTCGACCTCGGAGCCCAGCAGCGTGAACCAGAGCGGTGCCTGGTCGACGTTGGCCGGGATGTGGTTGCCGCCGGCCTCCAGGAGCAGGACCCGTACCGCGGGGTCCTCGGTGAGGCGTGCGGCGAGCACGGAGCCCGCGGTGCCCGCGCCCACGATGATGTAGTCGTAGTCCTTGTGGTCCTCGTGTTCCGCCATGGCGGCTCCCGCCTCTAGTCGGTCCCGAGCACGGGCCGGAACGGGACGGTGTCGTGGTGGTTGGACATGTACGAGATGAGACCGCCCTCCACCCGGAAGTAGTTGACGACGTCGGCCTCGATCGGCTCGCCGGCGTGCGTGGCCGCCGAGATGTGCGAGACGACGGCGGCCTGCTCGCCCTCGACCACGATGTGCCGGGGGGTGTTCGTGAACGAGGCGTACATCGCCGGGAAGCCCTGCATCATGGCGCGCAGGGTCTCCCGCCCCTCCACGTGCCCGGCGAGCTGCTCGTCCATGGTCTGGCGCTCGGCGAACAGGTCCGTCCAGGCGTCCCAGTCACCCTTGTTGGCCAGCTCGTAGTAGCTGTTCACCACTTGCCTGGTGTCCACGTGAGTCTCCCCTCGGGCAGGGCTCAGACGGCGATGCGCTCGTCGATCGACTTGAGCTGGAAGACCGTCCACATGAAGCGGTCCACGCTGTGCTGGTCCGCGGTGTGCACCTGGACGTCGGCGATCTTCCCGTCGCGGATGCCGTACGTCGTGGACGTCGGGAACAGGTACTCCTCGGTGTCCGCCTTCGCGTGACCGAGGTGCTTCTCGACGACGGTGCCGTCGTCGAGCTCTCCGAAGTGGACGTTGTCGACGGTGACGCCGGCCTTGAACAGCTCACCGAAGAAGGCCATGACCTGGCCGGCGCCCCGGTGGTCGCCGGAGAGCGGGTGGTGGCCGGGCATCTTCCAGGAGATCTCCGGGTGGAACAGCTCCTCCTGGATGCGGTCCAGCTGGCCGGAGTTGAAGTACTCGTACATCTTCAGAACCAGGTCGGTGTTCGACACAGCGCTCTCCTCGGATCGTGGTGGTTGTCTCGCAGCGGCGGCCGGGCCCGGCGGGGGGTTCGCGCTACCGGGCCCGGCGGCCGCTCGGCGGGACCCCTGCGCCGTGAAGGGGGGATCGGCGCACGCGGTCCGGCCGGCTCGGACGAAGAACTGGTCGTTCCTGAATTTCGGGAGACCCTCGAAAGCGGCATCCTGTGAATCCAGCGGAAAGGTGTTCCCCTTCTGCTGCCTTTCTGCGGGATCGCCGCCGAGTAAGAGTGAAACGGCGCTCCCTCTTCCCTTGCGACAACATGGGACTACGTCGGCGACACTTCGGCAGGTCGGCGACGTACTCGCCCTCCGCGCACGAGACTTCCTGCATGTTGAGCGCACAGCGCGGCAGCGGGCGCCGCTGGGTGAGCCTCGCAGTGATCCTGGCCGGCGCATTCATGGCCATTCTCGATGTGGCTGTCGTCAACGTCGCCATGCCGTCGATCCACAATGATCTCCATACGAACCTCGGCGCCGTCGAATTGGTGGTTTCCTCATACACCCTTCTCTATGCGAGTTTCCTGGTGACCGGTGGGCGGCTGGGTGATGTCATCGGCCGGAAACGCATGTTCATCACCGGTCTCGCGGTGTTCACGGCGGCGTCCGCGCTCTGCGGTCTGGCCCCCGACATCCGCGTCCTCGTCGCGGCACGCGCCCTGCAGGGCGTGGGCGGCGCGCTGTTGTACCCACAGGTCCTCGCGATCATCCAGGTGACCTTCGAGGGTCCCGAACGTGCCCGCGCCCTGGGCGTGTTCGGTTGTGTGGTGGGTGTCGGTGCCATCGCCGGGCAGATCGTCGGCGGGCTGTTGCTGGCCTGGAACGTGTTCGGCCTCGACTGGCGGCCGGCCTTCCTGATCAATGTGCCGATCGGCGTGGCGACCATCGTGGCGAGCCGGACGCTCCTGCCGCCGGACGAGCCGCCCCGGTCGCGTCCGCACCTCGACGGGCGCGGCTCCGCCCTGTCGGTGCTGACCCTGGTGCTGCTCATCGTGCCGCTGCTGATGGGCCGCGACGCGGGCTGGCCGCTGTGGATGCTGCTGGCGCTCGCCGCCGCCCCTCTGACCGCCGCGCTGTTCCTGCGGCACGAGCGTGCGGTCGCCGAGCGGGGACTCGATCCGCTGATCAGGCTCACGCTCTTCCGCAACCGCGGTTTCGCGGGCGGGGTGCCGATCGCCGCCATGTTCAGCTTCTCGTACGTCGGCTTCATGCTGGTCCTCGCGCTGTACCTGCAGATCGGTCTGGGCTTCTCACCGCTGCACGCCGCCCTGGTGTACACGCCGAACGCCGTCGGCTTCCTGATCACCTCACTGCTGGCCGCGCGGATCGCGCGCCTGCTGGGGCGCCATGTGCTGACGCTGGGCTATCTCGTCGCGGCCGTGGGACTGTGCTCGGTGGCCGCCACCAGCGCCGCCCAGGGAGCCGGGCTCAGCGGCTGGGAGCTCGGGCTGCCGATGTTCATCGCGGGCCTGGGCCAGGGACTCGGCATGACCCCGCTCATCGGCACCATCATCGGCACCCTCTCGCCGCGCGACGCGGGAGCCGGCGCGGGCGTGGTGACCACCACCCTCCAGGTGGGCAACGCGCTGGGAGTCGCCCTGATGAGCCTGCTGTTCTTCGCGGTGCTCGGCGACGGCACCTCCCACGCCGCCTACGCGACGGCCTTCGCGCAGGTACTGCCGGTGGCCGCGCTCGTGACGCTGATCGCCGCGTTCATGGTCACCCGGCTGCCCCGCGGCACCGGCGCCGGCAACGCCCTGCTGGAACGGCTGCCCGGCCACACGGTCGGCTTCGCCTACTCCATGTACCTGATGACCGGCGGCCGTATCGGTGACCGGCTGTTCCACGAGATCCTCGGACACGTCACCGAGCGCCGCGCACGCGAGATCCGCGAGGCTCCGAGTGCCGCCGGCGACTTCTTCGTCTACCACTTCGAGTCCGCGCACCACGACGCCGCCTGGCTGACCTACCTCACGCGCGAGGCGCTGGCCTACGGCAGCGCTCCCGTACCGCACGAGGAGGAGCGGCGCGCCGTCATCAAGTCGCAGGTGGACGAGATCCGCAGCCGGCAGTCCGGCGGAGAGCTGCGCCCGGAGCTCGATCCCGAGCTGCTGCGGCTGCTCACCTTCGCCCTCACCAACTATCCGCGCCTGCTGCCGCAGATCACCCGGATGGCGACGGGCCTCGGCCCGGACGACCCCGGGTTCACCGCGCGCTGGGAGCTGTTCCTCCAGCAGCTGGGAGATCTGCTGCACGCGGGCCCGCCCACCACGTCCCTACCGCGCGTGAGCGCATCCTCCGGAGGACAGGAATGACCACCATCGATCCCTTCGACCCGCTCGAACCCTTCGATCCGTTCGACTCGTTCGACGTGATCAGCCCGTTCGACGAGAACCTCGTCATCGATCTGCCGGTGTACGAGACGGTGCTCGGCGAGGCCGCGGCCCGCGGCACGAGCCCGGCGCTGATCGACGGCGTGACCGGCCGCGCGATCGGCTACCAGGAACTGGAGCGGGCCACCCGCCGGATCGCGGCGGGCCTCGCCGACGCCGGCGTCGAGCAGGGCGACGCCGTGGCGCTGTTCGCCACCAACACCCTGTGGTACCCGGCCGTGCCGCACGCCTGCGCACGCGCCGGCGCCGTGGTGTGCGTGCTGGACAGCCAGGCCGACGAGGCGGAGCTGGCCGCCCAGCTGACGGAGAGCGGCGCGCGGTGGCTGTTCACCACGCCCGCGCTGCTGCCGATCGTGCGTGACGCGCAGCGCCTGCGCGGTGCGGGACAGCAGCCGGTCGAGGAGATCTTCACGCTGGAGCCGGTCGACGGCCACCGCTCGGTCCAGGACCTGATCGCCTCGGAGTCCCCGGAGCCGGTCGTGGACATCGAGCCCGTCACGGACATCACCGTGGTGCACCACGCGGTGGGTTCCCGGCGGCGTGCTCAGCTCACCCACTCCGACATCGCCGCGGACCTCGCCGTGCTGGCCTCGGACAATCCGCTGGAGAAGGGTGAACGGGTCCTGGCCGGGGTGCCGTTCGCGCAGCAGGACGGCCTCGCCTTCCTGACCCAGCACGCGCTGCGCTGCGGTGCGACCGTGGTGGTGGTGCCCGAGCTGATGCACGCGCCCGAACTGCTCGACGCGATCCGTGCCCAGCGCGTTCGTACGGCCTTCGTCACCCAGTCCGTGCTCTACAGCCTGGTCGCCTCGGCGCCCGAGGACGTCGACGAGCTGGGGCCGCTGGAGCGGGTCGTCTGTGTGGGTCCCGAGCTGACGCCGGACACCGCGGAGACCTGTGCGGCCCTGCTCGGTGTGGAGCGCATCGAGTATCTGGGCCGGCAGGCGTTCGCCGGGATCGCTCCCCCGCTGCCGGGGGCCTGAGCCGCATGGGGGTGCCCCCGCCGGAGATCCGGCGGGGGCACCCCCATGCGCGCGCTCACAGGTGCAGATCGCGGCTGAGTGCCGCCTCCTCGAAGTCGAGCTGGTGGACGACCTGGCGGGCCACCTCGTCGTCGAGGCGTCCCTGGTTGCGCATCATGATGAACGCCTCGCGCTCGGCCGTGAGCATCTCGCGGCGCAGCAGGCGGTAGGCGGCGGACGGCGACTGGCTGCCGAGCCGGCCGTCGTCGCGCAGCCGCTCCCAGGCGGCGACGCGGCGGTACTCGGCGACCTCCCGCAGCCGCAGCACCACATGCTGCGGGCAGTGCTTGTGTTCGTGCGCGACCAGCTCCTCCAGGCGGTGCTGCGCGAGCCGGGCCGCCTCCTCCTGCGCCTTGGCCTCGGCGAGGTGGTCGTCGTGCTCGCCGTTCGTGCCCGCGATCCCCAGCAGGCGCACGAACGCCGGGAACCCGAGCCCCTGCACGAAGAGGGTGCTCAGGGTGACGGAGAAGGTGAGGAAGAGGACGAGTTCGCGGTGCGGCATGTCGTCGGGCAGCGCGAACGCCGCGGCCAGTGACACGACGCCGCGGATCCCCGCCCAGGACAGCGTCGCGGGCAGCTGCCACGGCGGCGAGGGGTCCCGGGCGCGCAGCCGGGGCGACAGCCACCGCGGCAGATAGGTGGCCGGGAACACCCACAGGAAGCGGCCGAGCATGACGGTGACGGAGACGGCGGCGGCGTACCAGATCAGGGACCAGGGCGGAATGCCGTCCAGCGATCCGAGGACCGGGCGGAGCTGGAGTCCGATCAGGGCGAAGACCAGGGATTCCAGCAGGAAGACGATCAGCTTCCAGGATGCCTGTTCCTGGATGCGGGCCGCGTGCGAGGCGCGGTTGGAGTGGTGTCCGAGGTACAGCCCGGCGGCGAGGACCGCGAGCACTCCGGAGGCGTGCAGGTACTCGGCGAGGGCGTAGGTGACGAAGGGCACCAGCAGGGAGACCGCGGTGTGCGCGACGGCGTCGCCGAGCCAGCACTGGAGCCGGCGCACCGGCCAGGCGATGAACAGGCCGAGGAAGAGTCCGCCCGAGCAGGCGAGCACGAAGTCGCGGACGCCGTCGAGGAGGGAGAATCCGCCGCCCGCCACGATCGCCACGGTGATGCGGTACGCGGTCAGTCCGGTCGAGTCGTTGAACAGCGATTCGGCGGTCATGATCCGTACGAGTCTGCGGGGCAGCCCGAGTCTGCGGGCGACGGACACGGCGGCGACCACGTCGGTCGGTCCGAGGACCGCGCCCAGCACGAAGGCGACGGGCCAGGACATGCCGGGGACGACGGTGTGCGCGACCAGCGCCACCAGCGCCATGGTGAACAGGACCAGCCCCACGGACAGCAGGGCGATGGGGCGCGCGTTGACCCGGAAGCTGAGGAAGGAGCTCTCGCAGGCCTCCGAGTACACCATCGGCGGGATGAACAGGAACAGCACGACGTGCGGGTCGAGATGGTAGTCGGGCACGCCCGGCACGAAGGAGGCGAGCAGACCCGCGAGGACCAGGCTGACCGGTGCGGAGATCTCCGCCCGCCGCACCACCACCGCGAGCAGGGTCACGGGGACCACGAGGAGCAGGACGTCTGTCACAGGGCATCGCCCGGCGCGGAGTACGACGGGGCGCTGCCGCCCGGCGCCGGATGCAGATGCCGGCCGAGTCCGGCCAGCCGGTGCTGCTTCGGCCGGCAGCCGCAGTGGCAGCTCGGCGCCATGCCCACCAGGGCGGTCTCGACGACGGCCGCGGCCGTCACCGGCACGGTCAGCAGGCCGAGCGCGAGCAGGCCGGAACGGCCGTCCGCCACGAGCGGGACGAGCAGGGCGACGGCGGCGACGGCGAGGCGCACGGTGACGACCGAGCGCGGCAGTCGCCAGCGCGGCCAGGCGAACACGGTGTGGAAGCCGGCGGCTCCGGCGCACATCAGCCACAGGACGGGTGTCTCCGGCGCGGCCCGTGGGTGCGCCACGGCCGACCACACGCCGACGGCGATCGCGGAGACCGAGCCGAGGAGGCAGTAGTGCCCGTAGGCGAGGAGCTCGCGCACCACGCGGCTCTGGTTGTCCTCGGTGCGCAGCTGGTGGGCGATACGGCTGTTGCTGAGGTGGAAGTAGATCCACCACAGGGAGGCCACGAGCAGGAACGCGGTGCCCAGCGCCACGGCCTGGCGCGCGGAGAAGTCGTGCGGGATCTTCCCCCCGGCGTCCACGAAGGGCACGCCCAGCGCCAGGATGACGACCAGGCCGAAGCGCTCGGGCAGGTGCAGCACGTCGACGCGTATGTGGTTGAGGCGTCTGCGCAGCAGGAAGGTGCTGGACAGTTCGACGGCCATCAGGACGGCCCAGGCCACCCGCTGCTGCTCGTGTCCGAGCCCGGCGGTGAGCAGCAGCAGCGGGGCGGTGAAGAACGCCGACACGGAGAACGGGTTCAGCCGCAGCCCGCCGAAGACGTCGATCGCCCACCACAGCAGCAGGGCGCGCAGCAGCAGGTAGGCGCCCGCGAAGAAGAGGCCGTGCCCGTGCAGGGCGGTGGGCGCGGCGATGGTCATCATCGAGGTGATCAGCGTGATGGCGAAGAGCCGCAGACGGTTCTTCACGTCGTGCAGGTCGGTCAGGTTCGACAGGATCCCGGTGCCCACCCACGACCACCAGAACGGTGTGAACACGGCCCAGGCGTTGACCAGGCCGGTCCAGGAGACGTCGTCGGCGAGGGTGTGGGTGACCTTGTTGACCGCGAAGACGAGCACCAGGTCGTAGAAGTGCTCCGCCACGTTGATGCGTTTGGACTGGATGAGCGGTGCGACGCGGCTCGTCGCCATGTCAGCCTCCGGCGGTGGGCCTCACCCGGTCGAAGCTGTGGCGGAAGTGCGCGTCGACCGCCTCGACCGCGGAGCCCACCTGGGGCTCCTGGTCGTAGAAGTCGAACTGCGTGCCCTCCAGCCACAGCACGCGGGCCGCCGTGGGCAGCAGGGTCGCGAAGCGCCGTACGCCGTCGGGCAGGGCGGCCTGCTCGCTGTGCACCACGATGGTGGGGACGTCTATCCGGGTCGCCGAGGGGATCGGGCTGAAGGTCAGCCAGTCCCACCAGCCCATCACCGCGAACCGGTTGGGCCACTCGGGCACGCCCCCTCGCTCGGGCGAGAGGTAGTAGTCGTAGGGCCCGTACATGGCGGCCTCGGGGTCGGTCTCGCTGACCGCCTTCACATACCGGACGGTGCCGGTGCGGGCGTACTCCTCGCGGGCGAGTGCCGCCTCGTCGAGCTTGCGGCGCACGGCGTCCTGGCCGCCGTAGACCTGGTGCACCAGGGAGGCGTCGTGCAGCCACGGGGCGACGAGGGCGAGCGAGCGCACCCGGGGGTCGTTGGCGGCGGCGACAGCCGCGTAGCCGCCGCCGGCGCAGACGCCGAGCAGGCCGACCGACTCGGGGTCGACCATCGGGTTCTCCAGGAGGTGGCTGACCGCGCTGCTCATGTCGCCGACCTTGCGGCCGACCAGCTCGGTGTCCCGGGGGTGCCCCGTGGACTCCCCGTGGCCGGTGAAGTCGAAGGCCAGGGCGAGGTATCCGAGCCGCGCGAGGCGTTCGGCGTACAGGCCGGCCATCTGTTCCTTGACCGTGGTCCAGGAGCCGGCGACCACCACGGCGGGGCGCGGTTCGCCGTCTTCGGTCTGCGCCAACTGGTAGAGCGTGCCGACCAGTTGCTCACCTTCGCTCTCGAAGGTCACGCGTGCCCTGCGCACCATGGGCGTCTCCTCGATGCGGCGGTCCGCTTCCATGACTGTCATCCTCACGAGCAGTTAAACGGGGAGTCAAATCCGTGCCCGGCCAAGGGGCGTACTCTGTCGAGTCGCGCTCCGTGACCCGGTCAGGCGGCCTTCAATTCGGCCGGGTACAGGAAGTAGTTGGCCGCCGAGGCGGCCTGGGAGCCCTCGTGGACGGCGGCGCTGACCTGGTGCGAGTGGAGCGAGGAGACGTCACCGGCCGCGTACACCCCCTCGGCCGACGTCTTCTGCTCGGTGTCGACGGCGATGTGGCCGCTCGGCGCGAGCGCGAGACCGAGCGGGCCGGCCAGGGCGATCTCCGGGGTGGCGCCCTGGATGCTGAACAGGGCGTCCGCCTTCAGGTGGTGCCCGCCGCGGGTCACGACGGTGCGCAGCATGCCGTCCTCCCCCTCCACCGAGTGGATCCGGTCGTGCAGGACGGGGATGCCGGCCGCGTCCAGGCGCCGTCGGTACAGCGGGCTGATCTCGTCGCTGCGGCTGTTGGTGAGCAGCTGGATGTCGTCGGTGAGGCTGTGCATCTGGAGCGCCTCGGCGGCGGTCACGTCGGTGTGGCCCGCCATGAGGACGCGTTTGCCGCGGTTCTCGTAGCCGTCGCAGGCGATGCACCAGAACAGGGAGCGGCCCACGTAGGACTCCCAGCCGTGGAAGTGCGGGAAGTGGTCGAGCACACCGGTGGCGACGACCAGCGTGCGACCGGTCCAGGAGCCGGTCTGCGCGTGCACCGTGAACCCGCGCCCGGCGTCGCCCTCGGCGCGCACGACGGCGTGGTGGACGATGCGGGCCTGCGGGTAGGCGGCCAGTTGCGCGCGGCCCAGCTCGCGCAGTTCGACGGTCGGGATGCCGCCCGGGAAGCCGAGGTAGTTCCGGTTGACCTGGTGATGGGTGGAGCGTCCGTGTCCGGTGTCGAAGACCAGCACACGGCGGTTGTAGCGGGCCAGGCACAGGGCGGCGGACAGCCCGGCGGGGCCGCCGCCGACGACCAGGGTGTCGGCGTCGGGAACCGATGGGGCCGTGGTGGCCATGGGGTGAACCTCTCCGTCCGTCCGGGACTTCGGATGCCGGGCGCCGCCCCCGCCGGGGCGGGCGGGGGCGGCGCCGGCGACTCATGGCGGCTGGTCTCCCGCCGCCCGTTCCGTCACTCGTCGTCGCAGCGTGCGTGCGGGTCGGTGAGGAAGGCGTCCGTGGCGGCCAGGGCCCGGGTCACCTCCGGCGGGACCTCGCCGACGATGACGAAGTCGACGTCCAGACCTGCCTTCGTGCGCTGGAACAGCAGCTCGTTGATGGGCTCGCGGGAGATCTCGGTCACCCGGCACATGTGGAACTCGACCCGCTCGGGCCGGGCCTCCAGCGCTTCGTTCAGCGTGCGCCGCAACTTCTCCAGCGAGTCCCGGCCGAGGACGCCCTCACAGGAGACCCGCGCGGTCCTGCCGTCGAAGCTGCTGGAGATCCGCATGGGCATCTCGGTGGGCTCGATCTCGACGCGTACCCTCAACCGCTCCGTGGACTCGGGGAGTTGCACGGTGAGGTTCTTCGGGTCGAAGTCCTCGTAGCGCTCACCGTCGATCCACACCCGGGCGAGCCGGACGGCTTCCCTGGGCAGCAGGTCGGGCGCGACGCGCAGCGTGCGGCCCGGGAAGGACGCGGGCAACGGGCGGAAGTGCAGGGTGAGCACGTTGTCGCCGACCAGCAGGTTGCCGTAGGTCGCGGCGAGGTAGCACAGTTCGAGGGAGTGGTAGCCGGCCATGGCGTGGCTGCCCTTGAGCCGCTCGGTGCCGAGCAGGTAGGGGATGCCGTTGGCGAGGACGTTGAAGTACACGCCGCCGTCCTCGTAGTCGAGGAAGAAGGCGTTGTAGAACGACGCGGCCTCGCGGGCGAGCCGCCGGTGGTCGGGGTCGCCGGTCGTGCCCGCCAGGATGAGGTAGGCGAGGATCGACTGCTCCTGCTGCCACCAGGCCTTGCGGTCGTGCCAGACCAGCCGGTGGTCGCCGAAGCGGGGGTCGGCGCGCCGCTCGACGACGTCGTACCAGCCGCCGCGCTGCTGGTCGCTGCCGACCGCCGGCATGATCTCGGCGATCCGCTCGGCGAGTGCCACGTACTCAGGCTTGGCCACCAGGCTGTTGATGCGCATGAGGTTCCACGCGATCTTCAGGTTGTGGCCGACGACCGCGCGGTCCTGCTGCCAGCCCCAGGTGCGGTCGGGGCTCCAGTCCTCGTGGAAGCGTTCCTGCACGAAGGGGCTGTTGGGCTCGTCCGGGAAGTGCCGGACGATGGTGTCGGCGGTCTCCTCCAGCATGTCGGCCAGGTCGGAACGGCCGGTCGCCAGGTAGGCGTTGATGAGGTAGGCGGGGGCGTGGTCGCCCACCGAGTTCCAGTTCTTGCGGGCCCGGTTGCGTCCCAGGGAGTCCGCGCGCGGGTCCATGGTGATCGGGTCCAGGTGCGAGAAGTAGCCGCCGCGGACGTAGTCCTTGAAGTAGCGGTGGAACAGCTCGACGGTCCGGTCGATGTCGGCGGCGATCCGCGGATCGCCGGTGATCCGGTACGTCTGGGTCGGCCCCGCCAGCGCGTAGATCTGCTCGTACATGGGGATCGCGTCGAAGTCGTCCCCGAACTCCGAGGCGAACACCTTGCGCTGCCCGGCCCGGGTGATGTCGATGCCGTGGTACCAGTAGACGATGCCCTCGCGGTCGTCGGCCACCTGCATGTGTTCGCGCAGGTACTCCGTGCCCGACTCGGCCGCCTCCAGGAAACGGTCCTCACCGGTCAGCAGGAAGGCGGTGGCGAGCCCGTACACGAGGCGGGAGATCGTGTCGGTCTCCTGCCGCACGTCCTGTCCGGCGCCCTCGGGAAGGTGGGTTCCGCTCAGCGTCAGGTGCGTGCGGAACTTGCGCCAGTCGTAGACCTCGTCGGGGAACTGGCCGCGCAGATAGAAGTCCGCGATCTCGCGGGCCTGATGGACCCACCATTTGGGATCCTCGAAGACGTAGGAGCCGCGGTGTTCCTCGGGGAAGGTGATGCTGCGGGCCTCGATGCGCGCCCCGCCGTCCCATTCGTAGAAGATTCCGTAGACAAAGACGTAGCGGCCCTCGGCGAGCATGTCGAGGGTGGCCTCGCTGGTGTCGCGGTGCCCCTCGGCGAGATTGCGCACGATCTGGGAGCCCAGGAGGCCGTCCAGGTGGATCGTGAACTCGCGCCCGTCGGTGGTCCGCAGGCCGAAGCGCTGGTGAGCGGGCTCGTAGGCGCTGACATATCCGGCGATGCTGTCGCTGTACGTACGGCGTATCTCGGGTGCACTCATCGAAGGGTGCCTCCATCATCGGGGGGTGCCATGAGCAGCACGGCGCTGTCTCCATGGGGGGTGGAAAGGTGTGGCCGTGGACAGGGGTCTCCCGTCCCCGGCTCAGCCCACGGGAATCCGGTCCCAGTCCAGTGCGGCGAAGGAGGACTCCCAGTCGGTGACCGCGGGTCCGGTCTCGTTGAAGAGTTCGAAGGTCACGCCGATCGCGGAAGGGCAGTACATGGCCTGGATGCAGGCCTCCGCGGCATGCTGCCGCGAGACCTCGCCCGTGGCGCGGTCGCCCTGCACCAGGCGTACCCGGGAGCCGGCCCGCTGGTCGTCCACGAGCCAGCCGGGGCGCACCACGGTGTGCGAGAGGCCCGACTCGCGGACCTCGTCCTCTCCCGCGCGGCGCCAGTCCAGCACTTTGCCGTAGGCGTTGAGCGGGTGGCCGTAGTGCGTGGCGTGGATCTGGCTGACGAGGACGACGTGCGGACGGCGGCCCGTGCGGACGGCCGACCGGAGCGCATGGCGCACGCCCAGGTACATCGTCGTCTCTGGCCGGTCCGGTCCGGTGTCGTCGGTGCCGGGAGAGACGCAGTAGACCAGCGCGGAACAGTTCGCGAGCGGTGCGTCGAGCGAGCCCGGTTCCCGTACGTCGGCCGCGGTGTAGGTCACCCCTGCGGGCAGCGCCTCCCGGAGCGCGCCACGGCCGACCACGTGGACGCGCTCACCCAGATCCAGCAGTCTGCTCACGACCAGACGCCCGAGCCGGCCCGAGCCTCCGATCACCACCACCGGGCTGTCCATCGATTCCTCCTCGTATTGGGGCGGTTCATCCAGGGACGGTTCATCTGGGTACGGTTCGTCGCGGAACGTTTCGTCGGGGGCGGCGCCACGATCGTGGTGCCGCGGATCGTCGTGGGTGGCCCGGCTCCGGGCGGTGTCAGGCGCGCCGGGCCGTCGGCAGGGCGTCCGGCCGTGCCGGTTCCCTCCGGCCGCCACCGGCCGGCATGGCGGCCTCGGTCCGGCTCGTCGCCCCAGGCATGCAGGCCTCCCCGCTAGTCGCAGCCTCTCCGTTCGAGATGGAACCCCGCGGTGTCGAATGCTGTCAAATGCCTTGTAAATTAAGGTTGGACCTCGTCAACTCGGCCTCGGCGAATCTCATGTGGGGCCGTGGAAGCGGGAAATCCCGTCCGGCGTCCGACCGGTCGATCGTGCCGCCCGGCGGGTGCCGCGGACGGCGTCACGGGTCCGGACGCGGTGGTCCGGACACCGCCCGGGGAACCCTCGTGGTGGGCTCCCCACCATCACGGCCCGCGGCGGTTGCCCGGCCACCGCGACCGCCCCCAACCGTGTGTCCGGACCACCTGGGCGTGGCACTGAGTGCCGCGCACTGTGGAGCCAGCTCAACAGAGCGACTCCGAACCGAGGTGGGATTCCGATGAGCGGCACCGAACTCTCTTCCACATTGTTCGCCACCTTCCCGCGCAGCGATCAGCGCAGGAAGGGCGAGGAATACATCCAGGGCCTCCTTGCCACCGAAGGGCGCAAGTCCATACGGAACATGGCGGCTCCGGCCGGCGGCTCGGCCCGCGAACAGAGCCTCCACCACTTCGTTTCCAGTTCAACATGGCACTGGATGCCGGTCCGCAAGGCACTCGCCCAGTACGTCGCACGGACCGTCGCCCCGGAGGCCTACGTGATCCGCCGCATGGTGATCCCGAAGGCGGGCGACAACTCGGTCGGCGTGTACCGGCGTTACGTCCCCGAGCTCGGCCAGATCCGTGGCGTGCAGCAGGCCGTGGGCGTGTGGGCGGCGGCGCAGGAGTCCAGTGTTCCGGTCAACTGGCGGCTGGACATCCCGCAGGACTGGCTGGACAACGGCCTCCGTCGCCGCCAGGCCGCCATCCCGGACAGCGTGCGCGAGGAGTCGCCGGAGGAGGCCGCGGTCGAGGCCATGCTCGCCGTGCGGGACTGGGGGCTGCCGGCCCGGCCGGTGGTCATGGACGCCCGCGACATGGACGCCATGTCCGTCGTGCGCCGCTTCCGCTCCTCCGGAGTCCCGCACCTGCTCCGTGTCAGCGGTTCCCTGCGGCTGACGCCCGCGGATCCGGCGCAGATCGGCCGCCCGGCACCGGAGTCGCTGCCTGCGCAGCAGATCATGTCCGCCGCCAAGCTGCTGCGCCGTCCCGCGGTGTGGCGCGACCACAGCCCCGAACACGCCATGCGCACCAGCCTGGTGGCCGCCGTCCGCATCCGCGGCGCCTCCCGTGCCCCCGGAATGCGGGGCGGCGGGGACATGCTGCTCATCGGCATCGGCGACAGCGGCAAGGCGTGGCCGGGCGAGCTGTGGCTGACCGACCTGGTCGACATGAACCCCGTCTCCCTGCTGCGGCTCACCAAGCTTCTCGGCCGGGTCGACCGGGACTTCACGGAGATCTCCGAGCAGGTGGGCATCCGCGACTACGCGGGCCGTTCCTTCAACGGCTGGCACCGGCACGCCACGCTGGCCTCGGCCGCCCACGCCGTCGCGACGCTCGACGGGACGTACGGAACGTACGACGAGGAGCTGCGCAGCGGCGAGGTCGTGCGCCAGGCATCCTGAGAGGGCCGCGGCCCGCCGCGCCGCCGGGCCACGCCCGCGGGGGACGAGGTCCCGTCACGGCCCGGGCCCACGGAACACACACGCCATTCGCCGCCCCCGGACCGCACCTCAAGCCTTGCGGCTCACGGCTCACGGCTCACGGCTCACCAGATGGTTGCGGATTCTCAACAGCCGTAGTGCCAACTGCACTTCGAGCGCCCGTCCCGGCTGCTGCCAGTCCGGGCCGACCAGTTCGCTGATCCTTTCGAGCCGCCGGGCGACCGTGTTGGGATGGACGTGCAGCCGCCGCGCCGCGTACGTGGGGCTGGCCCCCGCCTCGAAGAAGGCCTCCAGCGTGTGGGTCAGCTCGGAGAGCCGCTGCTCGTCGTAGGCGAGAAGCGGTCCGAGGACCGACTGGATGTACTTCTCCGCGTCGTGGGTGTCCGACAACAGCAGCCCGAGAAAGCCCAGTTCGCCGGCCGAGCCGGCCCGTCCCACCGCCCCCAGCGCCGTCATCGCCTCCAGGCAGCGCACCGCCTCCTGGTAGCTGTGCCGCACCCCGGCCGGGTCCGCGACGGGCCCCGAGGCGGCCACCGTCACCGGATGGCCGAGCAGCGGCGTCAGCTCGCCCGACAGCGCGCGGGCCGCGGCGCCGGGATCGTTGCCCGGCAGCAGGAACACCGCCGTGCCGTGCCGGATGCTCTTCAGGCCGCTCTTGCGGTACGCGTACGAGGCCGCCCACACCGAGGCCCTGGCCGGCGTCTCCTCCTCCGGCCGGGCGACGACGACCACGTGCGGGCCGTCCAGTTCGACGCCGAGCCTGCGCGCCCGGGTCCGTATCTTCTTCGGTGACAGGTCGGGATGGGTGAGCAGCTCGTCGAGGAGGTCGTCGCGTACCTGCCCCTCGGCGATCGCCGCCCGGCTGTTCTCCAGCAGCATCAGCACCGCCATCGCCTGGGTCGCGAACCCGAGCAGCTGCACGGCATGGTCGGTGAGCGGCCGGTTGGGGTGCACCAGGACGGTGCCGAGGTCGACGGTGCCGGTGCAGATCGGCGCGGCCCACATGCCGTCCTCGTCCAGCGGTACGGGATGGCAGGCGCCGTGCGCGTCCAGGGCGCCGACCGCCGCGTGCTCCCACTCGACCTCCGGCACCTCGCCCGCGGTGGCGAGGACCACGCCGTCGGAGCCGCAGATCCGCACGGCGCCGTCGAGGAGCTTGCTGGTCTCCTCCGCCACCTCGTTCAAGTCCCCGCCACCGAGCACCAGTTGGAGCATCTTGGCGTGCGCGTCGCCGGACTCGCGCAGGGCCGCCGTCCGGTCCAGGAGCCGGGCCCGTTCCAGGGTGGCGCCGGCGAGTTCGCCGTACGCGCTCATCAGCGCCACCTCGTCGGCCGTGAAGTGCCGCACGGTCCGCGCGGCGATGTGCAGCACGCCGAAGGGCCGGGTCTGCCGGTTCAGCGGCACCGCCATCACGGTGCGCAGTCCCTCCGCCCCGATCACCTCGTCGACCGCGGCACTGCGCTCGATCCGCTCGTCGGCAAGGTAGTCCGGGGTCCAGAAGGGCACCGGGTCCGTCATCGCCATGCTGCCCGGCCCCTCGCACAGCGGCAGGGTCAGCCCGACGTCCAGGCCTGCGATCCGTCCGTCCGAGGCGTGGACGCGCACCCGTGCCGTGGTCGGCCCACCGGCCGGCGCGCCCTCGTCCCGCGCCCCGGTGAGAGGCGCCTGCTCCGTGAGCGTTCCGTTCCGCGAGCCCGCGAGGACCCGTGACGCAGGCTCCGAAGGGTCCCCGTCCCGGTGCACCGAAAGGTCGCGCCGGCCCGCGTCGTCCTCTTCGGGGAAGCAGACGTACGCCATGTCGAGGCCCAGCAGCAGCCGCGCGCGCCGGGCGATCGCACGGACCAGCGTGCTCTCCGGCTGGTGCACGGCGCCCAGGTCGCGCGCGGCCTCCAGCAGGGTGGACAGACCGCTCTCGCGTTGCCGGTGACGCTCCCAGCGCGAGGAGATGCTCAGTCCGAGCCGGGCGGCACGCTCCAGCTCCGCGAGCTCCGCGGCGTCCACGCCACGCACCCTGGCCTCGTCCACGAGGGACGTGAGACGGTCGCCGGAGGCTCCCGCCGCCAGCAGTTCCAGTACGGCGGAACTGGCGTCCCGCGTCGGCTCCTGGGACACACTGCCTCCCACTCCCCCGCGCGTGTGCTCTGGTGTGTCGCTATCGGGCGCCGTGCAGCCGCAGTTGGGTGCCCACCGTCCCGCGGAGTGCTTCCCACGAACGGATCAGCCGTTTCTCGCCATGCGCGGCGAGCCTCCCGGCGACCGCCTCGAAGCGTAGGCCGGTCCGTTCGAATTCGTCCAACACGCGAAGGGCCTCCCCGCGGCGGCCGTCGAGCGTGTCCCCGCACGGCGTTCCCCACCGGTCGGCGGCCACCAGGGAGCGCAGCGGAAGAGCCAGCGCGGTGTGCCATCCGACCAGCCGGGCCGCATATCCCGCCTGGTCAGGAGTGTGCGGTCCGTCCACCGTCCAGAGCAGCCGCTGCGGTCGGGCGCCCGCGGCGGCGAGCCTGCGCCAGCGGTCGCTGCCCAGCCGCTCGTCGTAGTCGTGGTACATCAGCCGGGCGAGGGCGAGGGCGGTCCCGCCACGCAGCGCGTCCGCGGCGGGGGTACCCAACTCGGCCAGTCGCGCGTCGCATTCGACGTCGATCCGGTACACCGGCGCCGAGGCCAGTGAGACGATGCCGTGCAGTGCCCGGCCTGCGTCCCGGGCGATCTCCAGTCCAGCGCAGTAGGCGTCCGCGACCTCCCGGTGGCGCCGGGGTGTGTAGATCTCGACCGCGTGCACTCCGATGCCCCGGCCCACGCAGTCCCTGATGGCCGTGAGCCCCTCGTCGGTGGCCGGGATCTTCACCAGCGCGTTCGGGCGGGCGACGGCGGACATCAGCGCGGTGGCCGCGGCGACGGTGGCCGCGGCGTCGTGGGCGAGCCCCGGGTCGAGGTCCAGGGAGACGTGCCCGTCGCGGCGGCCCGCGGCCTCGTGGACGGCGCCGAGGTCGTCGCAGGCCAGGCGCGCGTCCTGGGTCTGCAACGCCCTGAGCGCGGCGCCGACGCCGGTCCCGTCGCGGGCCAGCCGGGCCAGCTGCGGACGGTAGGCGTGCTCCGTGAACAGGGCGGCGGCGAGCAGGGCCGGCTGCGCGGTCGCGCCGCGCACGCCTTCCTCGGCCGCCAGCGCGGACAGCCGCCGTGCCTGGAGAAACCCCCGGTGAAATCCGTTCAGCCATGGGGAAACGCCCTCGGAAATGAGACGACGCAGAATTCCGCCCCGCATAACCCCTCCCGGCGCCGTGATTGAGGACGACGGGTCAGCATGCGCGGTCCTTCCGCACTGCGCGACTTCGCTGGTCGGACAATGTCAACTCGTGCTGTGCGGGCGCCCGTCGGAAGGAACGGGCGACCTGATGGACATGCGCTTCATCTGACGTATTCGCCGACGCGTCGTTGGCCGATACCCGCCGCCCTCGCACCCTTTGTCACCAAGGAGCACCCGTAGGAACAGCCTTGGAGACAACCGTGGACATTGATCTGCCCAGTGTCCGATCGCGGACTGCGCTGCAGCAGCCGGATTGGGACAGGACAGAGTTGATCCGTTCGGTCAGAGGGGAGTTGTCGAACAGTCAGGCACTCGTCGGCCACGACGACGTCACCGCGTTGCGCGACCTGCTCGCGCGGGTGGCCGTCGGTGAAGCCCATGTGGTCCAGGCCGGGGACTGCGCGGAGGATCCCACCGAATGCACCGCGGGCTATGTCGCCCGCAAGGCCGGCTTGCTGGACGTGCTCGCCGGCACCCTAAAGATGATCACCCATACGCCCGTGGTCCGGGTCGGCCGGATGGCCGGCCAGTTCGCCAAGCCGCGTTCCCGGCCCACCGAAGTGATCGGAGGCACCGAACTCCCCGTCTATCGCGGGCACATGGTCAACAGCCCGGAGCCCGACCCGGAGCTGCGCCGGCCCGACCCGCGCCGCCTCCTCGACGGCTACGCGGCCGCCCAGGAGGCCGTACGGCATCTCGGCTGGCTCGACGACGGACGCCCGTCCGTGATCTGCCCGCCGGTGTTCACCAGCCACGAGGCCCTGCTGCTCGACTACGAACTGCCCATGGTCCGCCGGGACGAGGAGGGCCGGCTGCTGCTGACCTCCACCCACTGGCCGTGGATCGGCGAGCGCACCCGGCAGCCGGACGGCGCCCATGTCGCCCTGCTGTCGCAGGTCGTCAATCCGGTGGCCTGCAAGGTCGGTCCGAACATGTCGGTGCGCGATCTGCTGACCCTGTGCGAACGGCTCGACCCGCAGCGGCAGCCCGGCCGGCTGACCCTCATCGCACGGATGGGAGCCGACCTGGTCTCCGAGCGACTGCCCTCGCTGGTGTGGGCGGTGCGCGCCGCCGGCCATCCGGTCATCTGGCTCACCGACCCCATGCACGGCAACACGGTGACGGCTCCCGACGGGCTGAAGACCCGCTTCGTCGAGACGATCGTCCGGGAGGTCGAGGGCTTCCAGTGCGCGGTGCGCACTTCCGGCGGCATCGCCGGCGGACTGCACCTGGAGACGACTCCGGACCACGTCACGGAGTGCGTCACGGGCGTCGACGACATCGACCACGTCGGCGACAAGTACACGAGCTTCTGCGACCCGCGGCTCAACCCGGTCCAGGCCGCATCCGTGGTCTCGGCCTGGCGCGGATGACCGGACCAGGGAGGTCCCGCACATGGAGAACCGGCAAGGAAACGAGGAATGGGAGAACCGGGTCGCCCTCGTCACGGGCGCCGCGGGCGGCATAGGCGCCGCGGTCAGCCGCGCGCTCGCCGAGCGGGGCGCGACGGTCGCGGCCCTCGACCGTGACGCCGACGCGCTCGGCGAGACGGTGGAGAAGCTCCGGGCGGACGGGCTGCGGGCCGAGGCGTTCGCCACCGACGTCAGCAGCAGCGCGCAGGTCGAGGCCACGGTCGACGCCGTCGAACGGCGGCTCGGCCCAATCCAGTACCTGGTGAACGCGGCCGGCGTGCTGCGCCTCGGCGAGGTGCGCGGCTTCAGCGACGAGGACTGGCAGACCACGTTCGCGGTCAACGTGCACGGCGTGTTCCACGTCAGCCGCGCGGTCGTGGACCGCATGGCGGAGCGCGGCAGCGGCGCGATCGTCACGGTCTCCTCGAACGCCGCGGCCACCCCGCGCACCGAGATGGCCGCGTACGCCGCGTCCAAGGCCGCCGCCACCATGTTCACCCGGAGTCTGGGGCTGGAGGTGGCCCGGCACGGGATCCGCTGCAACGTCGTCGCGCCCGGCTCCACCGACACCCCGATGCTCAGCTCGATGTGGCACGACGAGTCCGGCCCGCGGGGCACCGTCGAGGGCCGCGCGGACGCCTTCCGCGTCGGCATCCCGCTCGGCCGCATCGCACAGCCCTCGCACATCGCCGACGCCGTGGTCTTCCTGCTCTCGGACCGCGCCGCACACATCACCCTGCACATGCTCACCGTCGACGGCGGCGCGTCGCTGGGCGCCTGACCCACCGCAAGGCGCCCGACCCACGCAGATCCGAAGGGACTTCCACTGCCATGGCAGGCATTCCGACCATCGAGCCGTACGCGATGCCCGCGCCGGGCGACCTGCCGCCGAACACGGCGGCCTGGTCCGCGGACCCGGACCGCGCGGTCCTCCTCGTCCACGACATGCAGCGCTACTTCCTCAAACCCATACCCGACCAGGGTCCGGCCGACGAACTCGTGGCCAACGCCTCGTCGTTACGGGACCGCTGCGCCGAACTCGGCCTGCCGGTCGCGTACACCGCGCAGCCGGGCGGCATGGACGCCGGGCAGCGCGGACTGCTCGCCGACTTCTGGGGTCCGGGCATGCGGGTGGACCCCGCGGACCGCGAGGTCGTCGAGCCACTGGCGCCCCGGGAGGGCGACTGGATGCTCACCAAGTGGCGCTACAGCGCCTTCTTCAACACGGATCTGCTGGAGCGGATGCGCGCGGCCGGCCGCGACCAGCTGATCATCTGCGGTGTGTACGCGCACGTCGGTGTGCTGATCACCGCGACCGAGGCGTTCTCGCACGACATCCAGCCGTTCGTCGTCGCCGACGCCGTCGCCGACTTCTCGGCCAAGGACCACCGCACCGCTCTCCACTACGCGGCCCAGCGCTGTGCCGTCGTCATCCCCGCAAAGGAGGTCTTCGCATGACCGGCGCTCCGCGCGACCTGCTCGACCAGGTGCTGTCCGGGCAGTCGCCCGCGTACGCCCTGGTCCACCGGCCAGCGGCCACCGGCCGCGCCGCACTGGAGGTGCTCGTCGGCGAGGTGAGCGAGCCGGAGACCCTCGACGGCATCCCGCTTCCCGCCGCGTCCGCGCCCGGCCACCAGGTGCTGGCCCTCGTCCCCTACCGGCAGATCGGCGAGCGCGGGTTCGACGTCGCCGACGACGGGGCGCCGCTCGTCGCCATGGCGGTCACGCGACAGCAGACCCTGCCGGTGGCCGACGTGCTGGCGCGCATCCCCGACGTGCCGATCCGGCTGGCCGGCGGGCACTTCGACATCGACGACGCGGCGTACGCGGACACGGTCCGCCGGATCATCAAGGAGGAGATCGGCGAGGGCGAGGGAGCCAACTTCGTCATCAAGCGGTCCTTCACGGCCGACATCACCGGCTACTCGCCGGGGAGCGCGCTCACGCTGTTCCGCAGGCTGATGGAGCAGGAGTCCGGCGCGTACTGGACCTTCCTCGTGCACACCGGGACCCGCACGCTGGTGGGCGCGAGCCCCGAGCGGCACATCAGCGTGCACGGCGGTACGGCGGTGATGAACCCCATCAGCGGCACGTACCGCTATCCCGCCGCGGGGCCGACCCTGCCCGACGTCATGGACTTCCTCGCCGACCGCAAGGAGGCCGACGAGCTGTACATGGTCGTCGACGAGGAACTCAAGATGATGGCCCGGATCTGCGCGACGGGCGGCCGGGTGGTCGGGCCGTACCTGCGGGAGATGGCCCGGCTCGCGCACACCGAGTACTTCATCGAGGGCGAGACGGACCGCGATCCGCGCGAGATCCTGCGCGAGACGCTGTTCGCGCCGACGGTCACGGGTTCCCCGCTGGAGAGCGCCGCCCGCGTCATCCGACGGCACGAGCCGCACGGCCGCGGCTACTACAGCGGTGTGCTGGCCCTCATGGGCCGTGACGCGCAGGGCGGACGGACGCTGGACTCCTCGATCCTGATCCGTACGGCTGACATCTCCGCCGAGGGCCGGCTCGCCATCGGCGTGGGCGCCACCCTGGTGCGCCACTCCGATCCGGACTCCGAGGTCGCGGAGACGCGTGCCAAGGCGGCCGGGCTGCTGGCGGCGCTGGGCGCGGAGGAGCCGGCGCGGTTCGCCGAGCACCCGAGCGTGCGGGGTGCGCTGGCCGCGCGGAACACCACGATCGCCGGGTTCTGGCTGGCCGAGGGCGCGCGGCAGGCTCCCGCGGCGGACGGCCGCAAGGTCCTCGTCGTGGACGCCGAGGACACCTTCACGGCCATGATCGCGCACCAACTCCGTTCCATGGGACTGCTGGTGACGGTCCGCCGGTTCGACGAGCCGTACTCCTTCGACGACTACGACCTGGTGGTCATGGGCCCGGGCCCGGGTGACCCGCGGGATCTGACCCACCCCAAGATCGCGCATCTGCGCGGGGCCGTCCGTACGCTCCTGGACTCCCGCAAGCCGTTCCTGGCGGTCTGCCTCAGCCATCAGGTCCTGAGCCTGGAGCTGGGGCTCGACCTCAACCGGCGTGCCGTGCCCAACCAGGGGGTCCAGCGGGAGATCGACCTCTTCGGGCGCCTCGAACGGGTCGGCTTCTACAACACGTTCGCCGCGCGCAGTGCCGCGGACCGGCTCGACGTCCCCGGTGTCGGGGAGGTCGAGGTCTGCCGTGATCCCGGCAATCGCGAGGTTCACGCGTTGCGGGGGCCCGGGTTCGCGTCCCTGCAGTTCCACCCGGAGTCGGTGCTCACCCAGAACGGGCCGGCCGTGATCGCCTCCCTCATCGAGGACGTCCACGCCCCCCTCCGGACCGACGACGTCCACGCGCCCCTCCGGACCGACGACGTCCACGCCCCCCTCCAGACCATCTGACCCCGTCCCCACAGGCCCCGGCCCTTCCCCCAGGGGGCCGGGGCCTTCCCCTGTCCGGGTCCCGCACCGGACGTCTCTCGCCCCCGCCGCCCCTACCCGTCCCTTACCTCGGGGGCTCCGCCCCCGGCCCCCGTATCGGCCTGAACGGCCTCGTCCTCAAGCGCCGGACGGGCTGAAACGCTTCGGCCCGTCCGGCGTTTGAGGAGCGGGGTCCATCCGAGGGCCGAGAATCAGCCCCTCCGGCGTTTGAGGAGCGGGGTCCGGGGCGGAGCCCCGGAGACGGGACGGGTAGGGGCGGAGGGGGCGAAAAACCGGAGAGGCCCTCCCCTGGGTGTCCGGGGGAAGGCCTCTGCGGTGGGGCGGGCGGCTACGCCCTGGGCCCTGGGGCGGGGCGGCGGCGCCCTGGGCCCCGGGACGGGCGGCTACGCGGCGTCGCGTTCGACGGTCGGGGCCGACGGCAGGCCCAGGGCCCGGTCGACCAGCGCCCCCGCACCCCCGGTGTATCCACCGGGATCGCACAGGGCGTCCAGCTCACCGGCCCCGAGAAGGCGGGTCACGGCGGGCTCGTCGGCCAGCACGTCGGGCAGCGGACGGCCCGTCTCCCGGGCCACCGTCACCGCGTCGCTCAGCAACTGCTTCGCCCGCACCTTGCCCATCCGGGGCGCTAGGACGGCGGCGATCCGCTCCGAGACCAGCTGGGCCCCGCTGTGCGCGAGGTTCTCACGCAT
Source organism: Streptomyces sp. NPDC025784 (assembly GCF_055558435.1). Lineage (NCBI taxonomy): Bacteria > Bacillati > Actinomycetota > Actinomycetes > Kitasatosporales > Streptomycetaceae > Streptomyces > Streptomyces sp. NPDC025784. The sequence goes on along the minus strand of NZ_JBVHMN010000009.1, from coordinate 273,903 downwards.
GCGGCGCGGGCTGACCTCCAGCCCCCGGGCGAGCTCCACGGCCGTGTGCGCCGCGCCGCCCACCAGCCGCAGGCACTCCCGCAGCAGTTGCCACTCGGCGTGCCAGGCTCCCGCCGACCGCTCGTCCTCGGAGAGCAGACACTGCGTCAGTCCTGCAGCCATGACGGGCACTTGGAGGGCGGCGGCACGCATCAGCGTGGCCAGCACGGGGTTGCGCTTGTGGGGCATCGCGGAGGAGCTGCCGCGTCCGGCCGCCGTGGGTTCGGTGACCTCGCCGACCTCGGTGCGGGTCAGCGACTGCACGTCCACGGCGATCTTCCCCAGCGCGCCGGCCGTGAAGGCCAGCACCGCGGCGACGTCGGCGACGGGCGTGCGCAGCGCGTGCCAGGGCAGGACGGCCGGAGCGAGTCCCGTCTCGACGGCGAACGCCTCGACGAGACGGTCGAGGTAGTCGCCCGCCTCCCCCACCTCGCCGTCGAGCGCCGCGTACTCCAGATAGCCGGCGAGGGTTCCGGCGGCACCGCCCAGCGACACCGGCAGGCCCCCGTCGAGGACCCGCTCGACCCGCCGCGCGGCGTCGAGGACCAGCTCTCGCCATCCCGCCGCCTTGAGGCCGAAGGTCGTCGGCACCGCCTGGAGGGCGAGCGTGCGGCCCGCCATCAGGGTGTCGCGGTGCTCCAGGGCCAGCGCGCCGAGGGCGTCGGCGACGCGATGGAGGTCGGTGTGCAGCAGCCGCAGTGCCCGGGCGGTGACGAGCATCGCCCCGGTGTCCAGGACGTCCTGGCTGGTGGAGCCCCGGTGCACGTACTCCGCCGCGCCCTCGTCCCGGTCCGCGACGGCCCGGGTGAGGGCCTGGACCAGACCGACCACGGGGTTCGCGGTCTCGCGGGAGGCGAGTGCGAGGGCCCGCAGGTCGAAGCGGTCCGCGCGCGCGGTGCGGGTGATCACGTCGGCCGCGGGTTTCGGCACCGTCCCGAGCCGTGCCTGGGCACGGGCCAAGGCGGCCTCCGCGTCGAGCATGGCCTGGAGCCATGCCCGGTCGCAGACGGCCGCCTCGACGGGGGTACCGGCACGCACGGGGGACAGCAGACCTGAGTCGGTCGGCACGTCCGTGTCCAGATGTGCGTCCAGTGGGTGGGTCACACGATCACTCCTGTCAGATCGGTGTCGGTCTCGTCGGTCACCGGCCGTACGCCCGCGGGGACCTGGGACGCCGGCGGCAGTCCGAGGACGGCACGGGCGATCGCGTCGGAGTCGCCGAGGGTCACCGAGTCGACGCCGGGCCGGATGCCGGCCGCGGTCACCCAGTGCACGGACTCGGTGGGGACGCCGTAGGCGAAGCGGCGCGGGTGTGCGCGCCCGCGGGCGTCGAGGAGCCGGTTGGGCCGCTCGGTGACGGCGAGTCCGCCCGTCTCGTACGTGGTGCCGCAGCTGCCGTCGATCCGGAACGGCCCCGCCTGCTCGGTGTTGATCAGGTGGCTGAGCAACGGGTCGTCGGTGCGCCGGATGTCGGGCTCGGGCAGCCGGGCCTCGATGAGGGCGGTGGCGCGCACCGGAGTACCGGGCACGGCGCTGGAGTCGGCGACGAAGACCTGGTTGCGGGTGTCGAGCCGGACCTGGGTGCCGGGCCCGGTGATCTCCAGGACGCCGGCCTCGATGAGCGCGACCATCTGCTCGATACGGGCGGCGGGCGGGCCGATGGACAGGAAGGCGTTGAGCGGTGTGTACCAGCCCTCCAGGTCGTCGCGGTGCGAGTTGCCCTCCAGGCCGCCGTGGTCGACGGCGAGCCGGATCTCGTTGCGCAGGTCGCGCAGGACGTCGAGGGCGGCCTTGAGCGGTCCGCTGACGTTGCCGGAGCGGGCCGCGGTCACGTCGGCGCGCAGGTAGTCGAGGAGCCACCCCTGGAAGTCGTCGCGGTCGGTGAACTTCCGGCTGCCGTAGGGCCGGGAGAGCTTCTCCCAGTCCCAGCGCTCGGTGCTGTCGATGCCGTACGAGTCGAGCAGCGCGTCGGGGCTCTCGCCCTCCGGCAGCGCGAGGTAGGCGCTCACCAGCGCCTCGCGGTCCTCCTCACGGCCCTTGGCGGACAGCAGCGTTCCGTAGAAGACGCTCTCCACCTCGCGGGAGATGTACGGCCACAGGTCGGCGGTGAAGTTGATGCGCTCGCCGTCCTCGGAGCGCTTGCGGAGGTCCTCGATGTACTGGCCGGTGAGCAGCTTCGGGTAGTAACGGCCGTACGCGCCCTTCTCGTTCTCGCCGCGCGCGTGGTACGGGACACCGCGCCGGGAGAAGGCGTACAGCTTGGGCTCGCGGCCGGAGGGGTGGTACACGAGCTTGCCGTCCTCCTCGACGAAGCTGCCGCCGCGGCCGAGGGTGAACAGGGCCATGTGGTCGAAGAAGTTGAGGCCGAGGCCGCGGATCAGGACGTTCTGGCCGGGCGCGACGGAGCTGAGGTCGGCGTCGGCCGGGTTGCAGGGCGTGATGTAGGTCAGGTAGTGGATCCGGGCCAGGCTCGCGGTGCGGGCCTCGCGCGGGGTGAGGCGCGCCGGGAGGTGGCCCTGCGCCAGGATGATCGCGTCGAGCTGGTTCAGGCGGGTGCCGTCCTCCAGGCGCAGGCCCTGCGGGCCGCCGGGGACGCCGTGCGTGTCGGCCATGGCCACCGCGCGGGAGGCGTGCACCGTGATGGTGACGTGCCGGGGGGCGCGGGCGACGACGCGCTTGAAGGCGTCGTGCAGGTAACGGCCGTAGAAGGCACGGCTGGGGTACGAGTCGGGGCCGAGGCGCTCGGCCTCGTCGAGGGTGTCGTTGTCGTAGCCGCCGAACTGGCCGAGCAGGGAGAGGCCCTGGGCCCATTCGTACAGGCTCGGACCCGGCTCGATGGGGCCCTCGATCTGCGCGCTGTCGTCCGTGTAGACGGTGATCTGCGAGGCCACCGTGTTGGTGAGCAGATGCCGGGACTGTTCCGCGCGCCAGACCGCGCCGGCACCAGCCGGGGACGGGTCCACGACGTGCACGACGACTTCCGTGTGCGTGGGCCGCTTGCGCTCGCCGGCGCACAGGCGCTCCAGTACGGACAGTCCGCGCGGTCCGGCACCGACTATGGCGATCTGGAGACGGCTGCTGCTCATTCCTGAACTCCGTTCTGATTCGGGTGGGTGGGAAGGTAGGCCGGTGCGGGGGTGGTGGCGCCGAAGTCCCGGGCGCCGTGCATCCAGGCGACCTGGTCGTGCAGTTGGCCGGGGGTGAGCTTGGCGAGGAGGGCGTTCCTGGCGAGCGCGGCGCCCCCCGCGGGGTGCCACAGCCGGGTGCTCTCTCGTGCGGCGAGCTGGATGGCGGCGGTGCGTTCGCGGCGGTCCGCGGTGTACTTCTCGAAGCGCTGGTACACGTCGTCCCCGCTGCCGTCCTCCAGCAGGTCACCGAGGTGGACGGCGTCCTCCAGGGCCTGGCAGGCGCCTTGTGCCGCGTAGTGCAGCATGGGGTGGGCGGCGTCACCGAGCAGGGCGACGCGTCCGTCGGTCCAGGTCTCGACCGGGTCGCGGTCGACGAGCATCCAGGACCGCCAGCCGTCGCCGAGCTCGACGAGACGCTGTGCGTCCTGGCCGAGGGCGCCGAACTGCCTGCGTACGTGGGCCTTTTCGACGGGTACTCCGGCGAAGGTCCGGGTGCCTCCGTCGTCCTTGCTGCCGGCGAGGTTGAGGTACTTGCCGCCGGCGATCGGGTAGTGCACGAAGTGGCAGCCGGGGCCGGTCCACCACACCACGGAGGTGTCGCGGCGCAGTTCCGGCGGCACCTGGTCCATGGGGATGACCGCGCGGTACACGGTGATCCCGGAGACGCGGGGTTCGCCGTCGCCGACGAGCTGTGCGCGGACGGCGGAGTTGATGCCGTCGGCGCCGATCAGGGCGTCTCCGTGGACCCGTTCGCCGTTCTCCAGTACGGCGCTTGCGCCGGTGGGGGTCTGCTCGTATCCGGTGACGGCGCTGCCGCCGCGCAGTTCGATCGTGTCCCAGGCCCGGCAGGCGTCGAGGAGCACGGCGTGCAGCTCGGCGCGGTGCACGACGACGTACGGGTTGCGGAACCTGCGGCGGTACTCCTCGGTGAGCGGCACGCTGGTGACGTGGTCGCCCGTCACCCCGTCCATGAACCGCAGTTCGTCCATGCGGACGGCGAGGGAGCGTGCCTCGGCGCCGACGCCGAGCCGGTCGAGCGCGTGGATTCCGTTGGGGGCCAGCTGGATGCCCGCGCCGATCTCGGCGAACTCGGGGGCCCTTTCCAGGACGACGGCCCGGTGACCGCTGCGGGCCAGGCCGAGCGCGGTGGCGAGCCCGCCTATGCCACCGCCGGTGATGACTGCCTCGATCATCGTGTCAGCCGCCCTGGTTCGTGAGGACGCGCGCCAGTTCCAGGCGCTTGATCTTCGTGGTGGCCGTCTGCGGCAGATCGGCGAGCCGCCACTGGACGGGGTCCGCCATGGGCGGCAGGCCCTCGGCCGCGGACCGCCATGCGTCGAGGTCCAGCGGTACGTCGTCCTTGGTGCACACCACGGGGACGGCCGTGCCGTCCGCGCCGGGGATGATGATGACCTCGGCGAGGTCGTCGAGCCGGGCGAACAGGCGGTCCTCGGCGGCCAGCGTGGAGCCGAAGCCCTCGATGACGTCGACCTCCCGGTCCAGCAGGTGCAGACAGCCCCACTTGGTGCGGTAACCCACGTCGCCCATGCGCCACCAGCCGCCGTCCGACAGCTGCTTGTCGTAGCGCTCCTGCTCGCCGAGGTAGGTGACGATGCGGCCGTCGCTCTTGACCTCGATGAATCCGGGGTTGTCCTTGGACGGCGGCCGGCCGTTGCGGCTCACGACGCGGACGTCGGTCATGCCGGGGAACGGCATGCCCACGCAGCGCCCGTCGGCCTCTTCGGGCCGGCGCCTGCTGAAGGAGCGCACCACGGCGGGGCCGATCTCGCTCTGTCCGTAGAGCTGGCCGAAGACGGGGGCCCGGCGGTCGGTGGCGGTCAGCAGCCGCCGCACGGTCCGGGGGTGGATGGCGTCGAAGGTGCTGCTGTACAGCTTGACGTTGGACAGCGGGCGGCGCGGGTCGTCGGCCAACTCCTCCCATTTCATGAAGGAGTTGGGGTGCGCCTCCAGGATTCCCGGCCGCAGCTGTGCGAACAGGTCCCCCACGTGCGCCGGGTCGGAGTCGGCGAGCACGACGACGGGGAATCCGCGGTGCAGCGAGATCGCGAGTGCCGTGAAGAGCCGCGAGTGCACGAACGACACGTGCATGGCGATCGTCTCGCGTCCGCGGACGAGCGGGCCGACGACGGAGGCCTGTGGCCGGTAACGCGCCTGCAGGGTCCGCCCGGTGTGGACGGCGAGCTTCGGCGTGCCGGTGGTCCCGGAGGTGTGCGTGATGAGCGTCGGGTGCTCGGGCGGCATGGTCACCGGCGCGACCCGCTCGACGCCCTCGAAGTCGGCGAGCGGGGTGGCCGCCGGGTGCGTTCCGGAGGTCAGCAGCACGGCGGAGGCCAGTCCGACGACCGAGTCGGGCAGTTCCTCCTCCAGCTTCGCCTGGTCGGTGACGAGGTACGGGCGGTCGGTGCGCCGCACCAGCTCGGTCACCGTCCCGCCGTCGAGCTTCGGCGACAGCAGCACCGGTACGGCACCGACGCGGGCCGTGGCACAGGCGAGCAGGGTGATGTCGAATCCGTCGGACTTGTAGATGACCACCCGGTCGCCGGGCCTGACCCGTGCCGCCCACAGCCGGGACGCGAAGTCGTCGACCAGGTCGGCGACTTCGGCGACCGTGGCGCGGCGCCCGAGTCCGGGCGCGATGTCGAGATCGTGGTCGAGTATCAGTACGTTCGCGGGGTGCCGGGCGGCCGCTCGCTCGAAGAGCGTCCCGAGCCGGATTCCCCGGTTTCCTATCCGTTGCAGCAACACGTGCTCGCCCTCTCCTACCCAGGCTCAACAGGCTCGGAATTCAGCTCTTGAATTCGCCTTCGATGACGTCCTTGATGCGCTTGACGGTCGCCGCCAGGTCCTTTTCCAGCTTGGCTCCCCAGTCGGCGAAGAACTTCTGCTTCTGCTCCGCGTCCATCTCTGTGGTGATCCCGCGGATTCCCTCCGTGGCGGCGCCCATCCGGAAGTGGTGGACCAGCCGGCTGCCGGTGCCGTCGGGCTCGATGTCGAAGGTCCAGACGCTCTCCTGGGCGCGTCCCGCCGAGTCCTGGATCGCCCAGGAGAACGTGGCGCCGGGCTCCGCGGCGATCACCTCGGACCGGGTGCTCCAGGAGCCGCGTACGACGGGCGCCCAGGCCACCACGTCCTTCTCGCGGTGGTTCTCACCACGGAAGACGGCGCCCACGGTGGCGGGCTCGCCCTCCACCCACTCGCCTCCGACGCACTCCTCGCTCCAGTCGCCGCTGCGGCCGAGGTCGCTGACGACGGAGTAGACCTGGAGGGGCGTGGCGTCGACGTGCACATCGGCCGCGGCGCGGAACAGGGGGCTCTCCCCCGGGACTTTCTCACTCACGGTGTTGTCACCCACGGTCTTGTCTCTCCCGGTGTTGTCGGCTGATGCCCGGAATGCTGCGCCGCTCGGGGAGCGCGGGCAAAAGTGCCCGTGCGGGTCCGTCAAGTCCGCGGCGCTTCCGGTTCCTCATCTTCGGAGTGCGGCGGGAGGGAATTGCGGACGACTTGACGAAGAACGCGCGCGTTTCGCCCGGGTGCGCCCACCCGGTGGAAGAATCCATGGCCATGCGTGCCGCTTATGCCGAACAGCTCGGCCCACCCGACGTCATTCGCTACGGAGAGCTCGCCGCACCTGTGCCGGGCCCGGGCGAGGTACTCGTCGACGTGCGGGCCACCACGGTCAACCCCGTCGACACCTTCGTGCGTTCAGGGGTGTTCCGTACGCCGCTGGAGTTCCCCTTCGTCGTCGGGCGCGACCTGGTGGGCACGGTCGCGACGCCGGGCGGCGGCTTCTCGGTCGGTGACGCCGTGTGGTGCAACAGCCTCGGGCACGGCGGGCGTCAGGGTGCGGCGGCCGAGCAGGCCGTGGTGTCCCTGGACCGGCTGTACCCGCTGCCGCCGGGCGTGGATCCCGAGGTCGCCGTGGCCGTGGTCCACCCGGCGGCGACCGCGTATCTCGCCCTGTTCACGCACGGCGGCCTGCAGTCCGGCGAGACCGTGGTGGTCGGCGGGGCGGCGGGGAACGTGGGGGCCGCGCTGGTCGTCCTCGCGGTCCGTGCGGGTGCCCGTGTCATCGCGACGGCGTCGCCCCGGGACCACGACCACTGCCGGGACCTGGGCGCCGCGGAGGTCGTGGACTACCGCGACCCGGATCTCACGGGTCATCTGTCGCGGCTCGCCCCGGACGGGGTCGGCCTGCACGTCGACACCTCCGGTCACAACGACCTCGCCTCGGCCGTCGCGCTGCTCGCGCACCGCGGCCGCATCGTCCTGCTCGCGGGGGCGAAGGACGAACCGGTGCTGCCGGTGGGGCCCCTGTACATGAAGGACGCGTCCGTACGGGGGTTCGCGATCTCCCACGCCACGCCGGCCGAGCTGGCGTCGGCGGCGGGCGCCATCAACGACCTGCTGTCCGCCGGTCTGTTGCGTCCGCGCGGCACGGAGGTGCTGCCGCTGAGTGCGGCGGCGGAGGTGCACCGGCGCATGGAGCGGGGTGAGCTCCACGGACGCAGGGTGATCCTGCGTCCGGGCGCCTGACACCCCGGGGGCTCCGCCCGGTGCAGTTGATGTCGACGTGTACGAGGTCACCGGGGGTGGCGTGCTCGTAGCGCCGGATCGCCTGGCCGGTGGCCCGGTCCAGGTGGGCCAGGCGGGCGAGGCTGTAGCGGGTCAGAACGCGGTGCAGGACGACGCAACGGGCCAGACGCAGGCGGCCGGTCTCGGTCAGGGGTGCATGACGAGGGGGCACGAGGGCCTTCTGCTGTTCGGTGAGATGTCGCAATCCACGCCGAACCCGGAAGGCCCTCTCCCGTTCAAGATCACACAGCCGTGATCACGGTCACCGACCTCCATGGACAGAACAGCTAGTGAGCCGTCCATGCACCGATCTTGACAGGGGTTGCGTCCGCAGCCCCAACTTGCCGCTTACCGGTCGCGTCTTCCGGCGTGCGGCCTACGTACCGTCGGGTGACAAGCGGGGCGCAGGGGCACTCCGCCCCGGGAACGCCGACGCCGTCATGCGCTCGTGTTCCTGGGCGAACGCCGGATCGGCGTTGTAGTCGGTGTGCCCGCGGATCGGCGCGGGCAGTGGGTGCTCGACGCTCCGGCCGAAGGTCAGGGGATCCTTCAGCTGAACGTCGACTTCGGGGCCGTCCGGCTGTGCCGCGAGGAACACCGGGCCACCGATGGGATCGGTGGCCCGCCACAGATTGCGCCAGCTGTGCACCTCGCGGTGCAGGGCCCGCAGCTCCTGCTGCCCGAAGAATGCCGGGAACAGCCGCCCGTACAGGCGCTCCAGCGGTGAGCCGTAGGTGAGCAGTTGGACACGGTGGCGTTCGGGCGGGGGGAGCTGCCAGATGGCTGCGGCCGCGAGCACACTGCCTTGGGAGTGTGCTGACACCAGGATCCGGCCGCCCGTCGACCGGGACCACGTGGACATCCGCCAGGTGAGATCGGGGACGGCCCGCTCCGAGTAGCTGAGCCGCGCGAACGGGTGGGCGGCGCGGGGCCAGAAGGTGCCCAGGTCCCACACGATGCCGAGGAGGCTGCGGGACGTGGGCGCACGGGAGGCCCGGCGGCTGGAGTTGAGGAAAACGACGACCCCGACGGCGATCAGCCAGGACCCGATCCCCTTCAGCGCCTGGCTCAGCTCCACCAGTGGCTCCGGCAGCCCGGTTCCGGAGCCACCCGGCGGGGCGCCGGTGACGAAGGCCCCCGCCAGGGAGGCCGTGCTCAGCAGCAGGACGGCCGTGGCCATGGTGCTCAGCATCATGGGGATCGAATCCGTGATGCGGGCGCGCGCCCGTGCGGTGGCGATCCGACGCGTGCGCAGCAGGTCGTAGCCTTCGCCCGGATACTCGGCTTCCACGGAGGTGAGCAACCGCTGCTCGATTCTGCGGAGCTGGAGGCGCATCGCACCGGCGAGAGCCAGCAGCACGGCGAGCAGCACGGGGATGGCGGACATCTGCCAAGTGACCAGGGGAGGGGGTCCCGCGATGGAGCCGCCTGCGGTGCCCGGCTTGCCGTAGTCGCCCAGCCAGTCCGCGAGGCCCTGAACGGCGCCGGCGGCCATCATGTTGTAGAGGGAGAAGGCGAGCGTCACGGCGGTAGCCGGGGCCAGGCCCCGCAACAGGATGTGTGGGGCGGGAGCACTGCGGAACAGCACTGTCCCGGCTATGGCGAGCGCCACCACGATCGCGCCCTGCGCCAACAGCAGTCCTCCGTAGACCAGTTCACTGCTCGGCAGCAGTCCCGCGGACCGCCAGCCGGGCCGGGACCACAGGGCGTACAAGAGGCACAGCGCGACGAGTGCGGCCGAGCCGGTGGGGGCGGCCCGTGTGAACTCCGGGTCCAGGCGGCGGTCGATCCGGCTCTCGGAGCGGCCCCGACGACAGACCCCCCAAACCGCCATGAAACCGAAGGTAGCGATCAGCGCTCTGAGCAGCTCGCCGCACATGACCAGGGCGACCGGTCCGCCGGCCTGCCGGTCGTAGCGGCTTGGCGCCGCGACGAGCAGCACGGCGACAGTGCACAGCCCGGCGGTGGTGTGCATCGAGTTGAGCCGGGCCAGGAGACGACTGCCGTACCAGAAGCCCGGCCTCGAGAGGGCAGGCCGAGGCGCCCCCTCGTAGTCGGTCTCGCTCGGGGGGTGGGACAGCGGCTGCTGGGACTCGTACGCGTTCCACGTCCGCCGTGACAGTCGCCACAACAGATAGATGAGCGCGCACGGCAGAAGCGATCCCATGGCGAGACGGCGGCCAGGCTGCCCCCACCAGCCGGACTCCGCCGAGAGGAAACCCAGCCAGAAGCTCTGACCGCGGGCGCACGCGGTCTGGCCCGCGCACTGCCAGGCGACGAGGTCCAGGGAGAGCTCGCAGACGGCGGTCACCACCATGACCGTCAGGCTGAGCCCCGCGAGCCTGATCAGAACGCCGTGCAGCCTGATGGTGCGCTGGTGACCACGGGCGGGCGGGCGCATCCAGTGGGCGAGGTTCACGAGCATGAAGGGGAGCAGCAGGAACCACAGCACCTGACCGGGGCGGCCTGGCGCGAGCGGCCCCCAGCTGTAGGTCTCAGGCACGGTGCGCCCCTGATAGTCGTGTGGCCGCTGCTCTGCGTCCGCGTCCTCGGCCCTGCGGTGAAGCGCCGCGATCTCGTCACCGGCGATTTGCACGACGCGCGGGTCAGCGAGCGTCCGCTCGGGCGTCGCGCCTTCGATACCGTGGACGAGGAGTTCGAGGACGAGGCCGAAACTCGCGTGGCGCTCTGGGGTCGAAGGCCGTGGGGCGGCGACCAGGTCAGCGCGGGCCCGGGCCGTGACCTCGTGCGTGTGGGCGAGGGCCTTGCGCACCGCTTTGGCTTGCGGATGCCGCAGCCCCAGCGTGGTCGACGCACGCTGGGCCGCCACCGCGAGGACGTCGACGAGCCGCTCCATACCGGTCAAGTCGCCGTCCAGCGCGGCGGTTTCATGCCGGGCCGAGGCCATCAGGACCAGGGCCTCCAGGGACCGAGGATGGTCGTCCCCCAGCCGGTCCATCTGCTGCCGGCACAACTCCTCGAGGCCGTGGGCCAGCTGCCGTACTCGCACGTCGTCCTCGGCGCGGCCCGCGGACAGGAAGAGAACGGAGGTGGTGCGCAGGAGTACGTCGAGCCGGGACCCGGACTCTGGCAGCGAGTTCCCCAGTTCCTTCCCCTGCCGGGCGTGCGACTCAGCGGCCCGCCACTTGCCCTGCCCGGCGGCGCACAGGGCGAGGTTCGTGTGGGTGTGAGCCTTCTCGACCGGGGTGTCCGCGGCGTCAAGCGCCGACTCCAGCGCGGTCAGGCCGTTGTCGAGGTAGGAGCCGCCCTCGTCGATGAGGGCCGCAGCGAGCCGGTTGTGCACCACGCACCGGTGTTGCGGCCCCACGCGTCCCGCATCGATCCATTCCACGGCCACGTCCAGCGCCGCGGCGAGCTCTTCGGCCAGGTCCAGCTCGCGCAACAACGTGACCAGGTAGGCGAATTGCTGTGCGTCGTCAGGGGTGTGGAGAAGCCCCTGGTCGTCGGCCAGCGTCGTGAGGTCGGCGCGCAGCGCATCCAGCGATCCGTGCTCGCCACGCACCGCCCGCTCGGCGGCGCCGATCCGCTGCGACCACCTCGCCGCGGTGTGCTCAGTCACCCGAAGCCCCGCCCAGCAGCTGGTCATCCAGCGCACGAAGCGCCCGATCACGACTCCGCGCGGCTTCCTCCGGCGTGATGAGGCCGTCGTCCAGCAACTGCCGGACCCTCTTCAAGTACCCCTCGACACCTGCGGTCGGCGGGTCCCGGCGGGGCTCGACCAGGGGTCTCGGGCCCGGCAGGACCGTCGGCTTCCCGGCCACCACATCGCGCAGATGGCCGACGTCGAAGTACGGGAACCGCTCGGCGGCGTGCTGTACGGATGCCGCGAACACCACGTTCGTGTCCCGGGAGCCGTCCGCTCGGCTGAGCTCCTGCTCCATGAGGATGCCCACGACGGGCCGCTCACCCGGTTCCGCGTCGGCGGGGACGGCGTGCACCGGGCTGCCGGAGTAACCTGCGAAGTCGTGCACCAGCTGGGCAACGGTCATCTGCAGCCCTGTGAACTCGCCGTGCGCGTCGCTCCGATGAGTGATGGGTGCGTGGGTGACGTGCCCGCTCAGCGCGGTCTTCGTGTCCGGCGGCCGATAGTTGCCGAGCCATGCCACGTCCGGCCGCGGACGGTCGGTGGGTGGGGCGAGCGGGAGGTCGTACGCGTGGGCGTCGAGGACTGCGATGAGCGCGAGGTCCGAGTCCTCGATCCGGTCGCACAGCCGTCCCGGCACCCGCTGTCCATCCGGGAGGTGCAGATTCAGGCGCACGTCGTCGCCGGATGCCGCCGACACGACGTGCAGTGCGGTCAGGACGAAGCCCCGCGTGACCAGGAACCCTGCACCCAAGTGCAGCTCACCCTCGTGTATCCGCACCCAGTACGCATCCGCGTACGACTCTGCGCTCATGGCGCACCGTCGGCCCGCTCCACAGTGAGCGTCACCTCGAGAGACGCCTCCGCCGACGCCTTCGAGAGGATGACGCCTGCCTCGGCAGCGAGCGTCAGGCCGAAGGCGACTTGCACGCTGCTCACTGCCCAGCCGTGCCGCTCGGGCACCTGGGCCAGAGAGTCCTGGGCGATGACCGTCGCCTGCTGGATGGCTGCCCGCACCTCGTCGGCACGCTCGGCGAGCGGGGCCGAGCGTCGCGTCCTGTTGCTGATCTGACGCGAGCCGTGCCCATCGGTCTCGACTGTCTCGATCCGTACGAGCGAAGGAGCGTCCCGATCAGCCATGGTCGCTCCCCGTCCCGTCAAGTCGTCCCCGTTGCAGGCCAGCGTAGACCCGAAGGAACGGGTGGCGGCGGGGAACGAGAGGTTTCTTCATCGAGCCATCGGCCGGCCACATCCTTGTCCCGGAGTTCCCCCGGTCCTGGCACAACCATTTCCCTTCCGGCCCTGTGTGCCCCGGTCCGACGTGCGTTCAGAGGCCCAGGACCCACCGATGCGAGAGGCTGCCCAGGAGCATCAACGAGCGGAGGATCGCCGTCCGGATCGTCGGCTTCGACCAGGACGACACCGGATACGTCGACCGCCAGGGCGTATGCGCTGCGCGAGGCCCGGATTCACCGTTGCCCTTCACCTGGTCCGCCAACTCGTCGAAGGGAAGTCATCCTCCGGCCTGACCGCTGATCAGCAGATCGACACGCTGTCCATGTCGGTGGACACCTATCGCCGGGCCCCGAAGCGAGACGCAGCACCGGCATGAGCCTGTTCGACGAGTGCGCGATCGTCGATGCCGAACTCGTCGAGAACGGGGAGCTGGTGCGCGCCGCGCCGGCCGCCCGTCCCCTCGGGGCCGGTGTCAGGCGGGCCAGGGCAGCCAGGCGCGGACGTGGAATCCGCCGTCGCCCTCGGCTCCGTGCTCCAGTCGGCCGCCCGCGAGCGTGGCGCGTTCGGTGAGGCCGATCAGTCCCTGGCCGGAGCCGGGGACGAGCGGGACGTCGCCCGGCGGGGCGGGGTTGCGGACGGACAGCGTCAGGCCGTCGCCGGCTCCGCCCGACACCGTCACCGTCACCTCCGCGCCGGGCGCGTGCTTGCGGGCGTTGGTCAGTCCCTCCTGGGCGATCCGGTACGCGGTGCGTCCTACGGACGCGGGCACGGCGGCCGGGTCGACGACGCGATTGGCCAGGGCGACCTTCATCCCGGCCGAACGGGACTCGGTGACCAGCGCGTCGAGCGCGGCCAGCGTCGGCTGCGGTCGCCCTGCCTCGTCGGAGTCCCCCGCGCGCAGCACGCCGATGATCTCGCGCAGGTCCTGAAGCGCCTCGTGGGCGCTCTCCCGGATCACGCCGGCCGCCCGCGCGACCTCCTCGTGGGGCGCGTCGGGCCGGATCTCCAGGGCGCCCGCGTGCACGCTGAGCAGGGTGAGCCGGTGCGCGAGCACGTCGTGCATCTCGCGCGCGATCGCCTCGCGGGCGAGCCGCTGGGCCTGTTCGGCTCGCAGTTCCGCCTCCGTCTCGGCGCGCCGGGCCCGGTCCCGCAGGCTCAGCATGAGCTGACGCTTGGAGCGGACGAACATGCCCCAGCCGACCACCGTGGCGGTCAGCAGGGCGGTGACGGCGATCGCGGCGAGGTACGGCAGATCGGGGTCGGGCCGCAACCAGAAGTACAGCGGGAGCAGCGCGAGCTGGAGACCGGCGAGCGTGCCGACGTACTTGAAGGGCCGGTGGACGGCGAGCGTGAAGAGAGCGACCAGGCCCGCGCCGCCCGCGGTGGTGGAGACCAGCCCGACGGCGATCAGGGCGGCGGCGAGCCCCAGCGGCCACCGGCGCCGCAGCCATACCGCCCCGCAGGCCAGCGCGCCGAGCACCTGGTCGACGACGGCCAGGGCGTGGGGGGTGTTCGGGTCCTTGGTCAGCGTGTTCGCGGCGGCGAGACCGATGGCCAGGGCGAGCAGGAAGCAGCCGAAGTCGACGATCCAGTCGCGTACGGTGCGCCGGGGCCGTCCGGAGCGGGCCGGGCGGCCGGCGTCGAGGTCCAACTCGGCGATCACGGTCGACGGGAGCAGCCAGCGCCGGGCGGACAGGGTGCGCAGCGAGGGCACCGGTTGCGGGGCCAGGCCCTCCGGGGAGGTCGTCGCCCCGTGCGGCAGGGGCGTCGGGTCCGTCTTCGCGGCCTGGGCGCGGGGCATGGCCGTCCGCCCCGGTACGTCGCGCGCCGACCGCGCCGGATGGTCACCATTCACGGTCGACAAATCTACGCAGGCCCGTCCGGTGCCACCGCATCGCGACGGTGATCGTCGACCAAAGTCGCGGCCCTTCAGACTTTCGGCGCTCCGGTGCGGCGGGGTCGCAGACTCGGGACGGGCATGGCTCGCCCCACGGCCGATGGTCGTGGGGGAGGCCGTGGGGCGAGGGTCGTCCCATGAAGCGGATTCTCGAAGTGCTCGGTTTCGTGGCCCTGGTCCAGGGCGTCCTGGGCCTCATACCGGCGATCACCGGCCCGCTGCACGTGTCGGGAGTGTGGGGGCTGGTGCGCCGGCTCGGTTTCCTCGACGGCTACGAGGTGTACGCGAGCGTCGCCCTCATCGTGCTCTCGGTCGCGCTGTTCGCGGCGGCGGAGAGCCGGAGGTCCGGCTGATCGCGGACCGGACCTCCGGCGGGCCGGGTCGCCCTGGGATCACGGGCGGTTCAGCAGCCGAAGTCGACCAGCCTGAACGTCACGTAGTGGTCCGAGGTGTAGTAGTCCTCCTGGGTCTCCTGGCCGGTGACGATGCGACGGGCGCCGCGGGTGGGGGAACCGGGTGTGATGACCGTGTACTCGTGGTAGTAGCCGGAGGACTGAGAGGGCAGCACACCCTCGCGGTTCTGGAAGACGGTCCCGTCCTGGGGGTACGGGAAGGGGCCACCCGCGTCGATCAGGTCCAGGGTGTCGTGCGCCTGTGAGGGCAGTGCGCCGTAACAGACGCTGCCGACGGCCGCGGTCGCGGCGTCGGCGGGGGCCACCGCGGTGCCGCCGACGAGCAGGGCGGACATGAGGGAGACGAGCGTGCCGATGCGAGTGATTCGTGGGGGGAATCTCATGCCTTCAGGATGACGCGCGTAGAGCATGGCATGTCAATGTCAAGGAGGCGGTTTTCTCCCGCCGGGTCCGATGATTTTTCCGGGAGTTAACCTGCCGACCGGCGTCCCCAAGCGGTCCCCACGAGCACCAGGACGCCGCCCGCCAGGCCCGCCGCGCCGAGCCGCTCACCACCGAGGGCGATACCGGCCGCGGCGGCCCACAGGGGTTCCGTCCCGAGCAGCAGGCTCACCCGGGACGGCGAGGTCCGGCGCACCGCCCACATCTGCACGAAGAAGGCGAACAGGGTGCAGAAGGCCGAGAGGAACAGCAGCCCGGCCCACTCCCGTGCGCCGAAGCCCGCGGCGGCGCTCCAGGGGGTGGCGTCTGCTCCGGTCGACAGCAGCGCGAACACCGCGACGGCCGCGCCCAGTTGGACGGTGGTCAGCGGCAGCGCGTCGGCCCCCTGCACGGCCTTGATGCGGGACATGGCGAGCACGTGCACCGTCCGGGCGAGAGCGGCGAGCAGCATCAGCAGGTCGCCGAGGGACGGCCGGGTGAAGCCGCCGCCCTGGGTGAGCAGCACCACGCCGAGCACGGAGACACCGGCCGCGGCGAGGAAGGCGCGCGGGGGACGCACCCGGGTGACGGCCGCTTCGGCGAGCGGCGTGAAGATCATGGTCAGGCTGATGATGAGGCCCGCGTTGGTGGCCGAGGTGTGGACGACGCCGTACGTCTCCAGGAGGAAGATCCCGCTCAGGATCAGCCCGAGCACCGCCGCCCCACGCCACTGCGCCGCGGTCAGGGACCTCAACGCGCGCCGTCCCGCGATCACCAGCACCGGCAGCACGACCGCGAACCGCAGCACCAGGACGGCGATCACCGTCCGCGCGGTGGTGATGTCCTTCGCCGCGAGATAGCTGGCGCCCCACACCACGGCCACCAGCAGGACGGGCAGGTCGGTGAGCCAGGCGCGACGGGGCGCGAGCGCGCCGGGTACGGCGATCGACGACATGGGAGCGGTCTCCAGCGGTCACGGGCGGGCGTGGAGACGTCGACGGCTCCCACGGGGACGATCACCGTACCGACGGGGGTGCGTGGGGGCTACACCGTTTCGCCACGCGGATGCCGGGTGACACCGCAGGAGACAGTCCCCGGTGGCTCCGGTACGTGGCACGACCGTCCCCGCTCGTAGCCGTGGACGGTGACGCCGGAGCCCGTGACGCCGCCGCCGGCCTGCCGGTCGCGCGCCTCAGTCCGCGTGCGTCAGCCCGCGTGCGTCGAGAAAAGGCCGCCCGTCGGCCCCTGCTTGTCCCCGCCCTGGGCCTTCCTCAGGGCGTTGGCGAGGCCCTCGATGGTCATCGACTGGAGGATCACGCGGCCACTGCCCTCCAAGGTGGCCAGCGACAGGCCCTCGCCGCCGAACACCGCGTTCATCAGCCCCTGCCGGTTCAGGCCCCCGACGCGCTGGACGCCGTACCGGATGCCCTCCTCGAAGGCGACGACACAGCCCGTGTCGACCTCGATGCGACCGCCGAAGTCGGCCGGGTCGAGGTCGATGAAGTTGCCGGCGCCCGCGATGATCACCGTGCCCTGCCCGGTGAACTTCTCCAGCACGAACCCCTCGCCGCCGCTGCGGCCGGTCCGGCCGCCCTGGAACGCGATGCCGAACTCCACGCTCGACTCCGCGGCCACGAAGGCGTCCTTCTCCGCGAACCACGCGCGCGTGCCGTCGAGCTCCAGAGCGCGCATCTCGCCGGGGAGCACGCCCGCGAATCCGACGGTGCCCTCGCCGCCCGTGGAGGTGAAGTACTGGAAGGCCAGCGACTCGCCCGCGAGTGCGCGCTGGCCGACCTGCATGGCCGTGCCCATGGCCTGGCGGAGCATGCCGCCCATGCCCGAGCCGCCGTTGCCGGCCGGAGGGGTGCCCCCGCCTCCGGAGGGCCCGGACAGGCGGGTCTCCATGGTCACGTTCGCCGTCTTGAACAGGAACTTGCCGGCCTCGCAGTACACGGTCTGACCGGGGCGCAGGTTGACGACCGCCATCTGCATGGCGTTGCCGACGATCTTTTGCTGAAGAGTCACGAGGGGGGAACGCAAAAAGTGGAAGGAAGAGTTCCGCATCGAACTCGGTGTCCGTTCGCCGCCAGCACCCCGGGGCCGCGCCCGCTGGGATGGACGCATGACCTCACAGGAAACGACTGATCTCGCAATGAACGGCAAGGTGGCCCTGGTGACCGGCGGCAGCCGTGGCATCGGTGCGGCGACGGCGGTACGGCTCGCCCGGGAGGGCGCCGACGTGGCCCTCACGTACGTCCGCAGCAAGGAGGAGGCGGCCGGCGTCGTCCGGGCCGTCGAGGCGCTGGGGCGGCGCGGGATCGCCCTGCGGGCGGACTCGGCGGACCCCGCGGAGGCGGCCGGGGCGGTGGGCCGCGCCGCGGAGGCGCTCGGCGGGCTCGACGTCCTGGTGAACAACGTGGGCGTGGGGGTCCTCGGCCCGCTCGACTCACTGTCCCCCGCGGACGTGGACCGGGTGCTCGCCGTCAACGTCCGCGGTGTCTTCCTGGCCTCCCAGGCCGCGGCGGCGCGGATGGGCCGGGGTGGCCGGATCGTGACCGTCGGCACCTGCATGACCCAACGGGTGCCGGGACCCGGCGGGACGCTCTACGCGACCGGCAAGTCGGCCCTGATCGGGCTCACCAAGGCCCTGGCCCGGGAGCTGGGTGACCGCGGGATCACCGCGAACATCGTGCATCCCGGGCCGATCGACACGGACATGAACCCCGCCGACGGTCCGTACGCGGCGGGCCAGGCGGCGATGACCGCCCTGGGCCGCTTCGGCACGGCCGACGAGGTGGCCTCGGCCATCGCCTATCTGGCCGGGCCGGAGGCGGCCTACGTCACGGGGGCCGAGTTCTCGGTGGACGGGGGCCACGCGGCGTAGCGGCCTGCCGCCTCCCCCGCACGCGCGTGCCGGGCAGGGCGATCGAGCCCTGTCCGGCACGCCGGGTGCGGGGTCCGGGCCGGCGTCAGGCGGCGAAGGGGCACCCTGCCCGCAACAGGGCGCCCACCCCGCCGGGAGCGGGGGGATCGGAAGAGCACGCCCACCCTCGCCACGAGCACGGGGGGCGGAAGAGCACGCCCACCCTCGCCACGAGCACGGGGGCCGGCAGCGACGGAGGGGAGGGACCGAAGTCAGCCGCCCAGCTCCTGGTGACGGGCGGCCAGCCGCGCCGTGCCTTCCTGCGTCAGCGACCCGAACAGCCGCAGCCGCGAGATCCCGCCGTCGGGGAAGATGTCCACGCGCGCGTGGGTGCCGACGGCGGGGGTGTCCAGGACGAAGCGGTGGTTCGTGTCGGGCTGGAGGCGGGTCCGCGGCAGCGCCTCCACCCACTCCCCCTCGGCCCCGTCCCGTACGGACACCGACGCCCAGCCGGCGCTGTTGCCCTTCAGGTACGCCGTGTCGATCTCGATCGCCCGGATCTCGGACTGTCCGGCGAGCCGGTAGCTGATCCAGTCGTTCCCGTCGTCCCGGCGGCGCCGCGTCTCCCAGCCGTCGTCCATCTTGCGGGAGCGCCCCGGCTGGATGGTGTTGGTGGCGGGCGAGTAGAAGAGGTTCGAGGCGTCCTCGACCTGGCCGCCGTTCTCCAGCGCCACCACGTCGAAGGTGCCGAGGACCGAGAGCCAGCGCGGATCGGGCACGACCTCGCCGTACACCCGCAGCCGGGCGATGCCGCCGTCGGGGTGCTGGTTGACCCGCAGGTGCGTGAAGCGCTGCTCGGCCGAGACCGCGAAGCCGTTCGCCGCGTGACCGCCGACGGCGGTGCGGGTGACGAGGGTCGTCCACTTCACGTCGTCGGCGAGGAGTTCCTCGGGCGAGGGGGAACCGGGCACGCACGCGCCCTCGACCGACACCGCCTGCGGGTAGTTGCCGCGGAAGTGGGCGGTGTCCACGACGATGCCGCGGACGACGCCGGGCGCGCCGAGTCGGACGAGCGCCCAGTCGTGGTCCTCCGCCGTCGGCCACGGGTGCTCGGCCGAGACACCGCGGCGGCGCCGTGTCTCCCAGCCGTCCATGATCTTGCCCTTGTGGCCGAAGTGCTCGGGGTCGAACTCGGCGGCTGTGGGCACCAGAAGGTTCTCGCGCTGGGCGAAGAACTCGTCGTTGGCGGCGATGACACCCGCGCCGAGCTGCCGGTCGGCGAGGTTGGCGTACTGGGTGAAGGGGAAGTCGGCGGTGCGGTAGTCCGCGTACGGGTCGCCGCCTCCGTAGGGGTTCGCGTCGCCGGTGAAGTGAGGAATCGCCGTCACGATGATCAGGTCTGCCTTTCGGGATCGGCCGCTGCGGGTGCGGGGCTGGTGCGGGTCACGGGTGGCGGGAGAGCAGCCGGCCGGCCGGTTCGGTGAACTCGCCCCGGTCCACGATCCGCCGGCCGCGCAGCCAGGTGGACTTGACGACGCCGCTCAGGGTCCTGCCCGCGTAGGCGGTGACGCGGTTGCGGTGCTGGAGCGCGGCGGCGTCCACGGTGAAGGTCTCGTCGGGGGCGAGGACCGCGAAGTCGGCGTCCCGGCCGGGGGCGATGGCGCCCTTGCGGTCGTCGAGGCCCACCAGCCGGGCGGTGCTCGTGGACATCCAGCGGACCACGTCGTCGAGGGTGTGGCCGCGCCTGCGGGCCTCGGTCCACACCGCGGACAGACTGAGCTGGAGGCCGGAGATGCCGCCCCAGGCGGTCGCGAAGTCGTCGGTCTTCAGGTCGGCCGTGGAGGGCGAGTGGTCGGTGACGACGCAGTCGACGGTGCCGTCGGCGAGGGCCTGCCACAGCAGGTCCTGGTTGGCCGCCTCACGGATGGGCGGACAGCACTTGAACTCGCTGGCGCCGTCCGGGACCTCCTCGGCGGTCAGGGTGAGGTAGTGCGGGCAGGTCTCGACCGTGAGCCGTACGCCGTCCGCCTTCGCGGCGGCGATCAGCGGCAGCGCGTCGCTGGACGACAGGTGGAGCACGTGCACGCGTGCGTCGAGCCGCCGGGCCTGGGCGATGAGGTGCTCGATCGCGGTGTCCTCGGCGTCACGGGGACGCGAGGCGAGGAAGTCGGAGTACTTGCGGCCGCCCTTCTGCGGGGCCGCGGCGAGGTGGTGCGGGTCCTCGGCGTGCACGATCAGGAGGCCGCCGAAGCCGGCGATCTCGGCGAGCGACTGCGCGAGTTGTTCCTGGTCGAGCTCGGGGAACTCGTCGACGCCGGAGGGCGACAGGAACGCCTTGAAGCCGAAGACGCCCGCGTCGTGCAGGGGTCGCAGATCCTTCACGTTGCCGGGCAGCGCCCCGCCCCAGAAGCCGACGTCGATGTGTGCCTTGGGGCGGGCGACGTCCTTCTTGGTGCGCAGGCTGTCCACCGTCGTGGTGGGCGGCAGGGAGTTGAGCGGCATGTCGACGAGGGTGGTGATGCCGCCGGCGGCCGCGGCGCGGGTCGCGGTCCAGAAGCCCTCCCACTCGGTACGGCCGGGGTCGTTCACATGGACGTGGATGTCGACGAGGCCGGGCAGCAGGACGTCGTCGCCGAAGTCCTCCAGCCGGGCGCCGTCCGGTACGTCCGCGTCGTGCGCGAGCACGGCCGTGATGGTGCCTCCGGCGACCGCGACCGTGGCGGCGCGCGTCCCCTCGGGCGTGATGACACGCGTCGAGCGCAGCATCAGTTCGACCCCTCCGACACCAGACACCCGGACCCCTCTCTCTGCCGCTGCTGATCACTGCCGCCGCCGTGACGGCGCGGTTTACTTCCGCGTAACGGAATTCAACGATCTGTTGAAGGAGTCTTCCCCGCGGCCCAGGTGCCGTCAAGAGCGCACACCTCCACTGTGCTCCCGGGACACCCACTCTGGATGTTTCCACAAAGCGGAAGTAGAATTCCAAAGAGCAGAACGTAGCTATGCACAACACGGGAGTCAACCAGCCGCCGGGTAGGCTGCATCACTACCCTCCCGGCGCACACCGCCGCCCTGCGAGAGGCCCTCCGCCGGGCCGACCCTGACGTTCCTGAGCCGTGAAAGGACCGCCGCCGTGCCGCCGTCCAGCGCCCGCACCACCGACGCCGCCAAATCGCCCGCTCCCAGTGGTGGCGTCCAGTCCCTCGAGCGCGCCTTCGACCTGCTGGAGCGCATGGCGGACGCCGGGGGCGAGGTCGGCCTGAGCGAGCTCTCCGCGAGCAGCGGACTGCCGCTGCCCACCATCCACCGGCTCATGCGCACGCTGGTGGCCTGCGGCTACGTGCGTCAGCAGCCGAACCGCCGGTACGCGCTCGGACCGCGCCTGATCCGCCTCGGCGAGTCCGCGTCCCGGCTCCTCGGCACCTGGGCCCGCCCGTATCTGGCGCGACTGGTCGAGGAGACCGGCGAGACCGCCAACATGGCCCTGCTCGACGGGGACGAGATCGTCTACGTCGCCCAGGTGCCGTCCAAGCACTCGATGCGGATGTTCACCGAGGTCGGGCGTCGCGTACTGCCGCACTCCACCGGCGTGGGCAAGGCGCTGCTCGCACACACCCCGGCCGACGAGGTGCGCGCCCTGCTGGCCCGGACCGGCATGCCCGCCGCGACGGATAAGACGATCACGACTCCGGACGGCTTCCTCGCCGCCCTGGAAGAGGTCAGGAGTCTCGGCTACGCGGTCGACGACAACGAACAGGAGATCGGCGTCCGCTGCCTGGCGGTCTCCGTGCCCGACTCCCCGACCGCCGCCGCCATCTCCATCTCCGGGCCCGCCGGCCGTGTCACCGAGTCGGCCACCGAGAAGATCGTGCCCGTGCTCCAGCAGGTGGCGCAGGAGCTGTCGGAGGCCCTGGCCAGCTCGGGCCCGGCCGCCTGAGCCCCGGATCCCGCTGCGGGGCACCCGCCCCGCAGCTCAGCGGCGCGGCGGTTCCCCGAACAGCTCCACCGCGCTGCGCACGTCGGCCAGGCGCGTCGACAGCGCGCTGACCGAGCCGATCGCACCCGCGACCAGCAGCAGGGAGCGGCGCAGCCGAGGGGTCTCGGGGATGCCGCCGGCGGCCATCGCGGCGAGGGCCGCGAGCTCGTCCTCGGCGATGCCGCGGTCGGGGAACTCGGCCGGATGCGCGGCCAGTTCACGGCGCAGCCGGGAGACGGCGATGCGCAGTTCCGCCACCCTCGGGTCCTCGTCACTGCCGGTCACTGCCCTCTGCCCCAAGCTCCGCAACACAGCACTCCCCCCTCGCACGCCGTTGTGCGTCGATCGTCCTCACCAGGCCCCAGCTCCCCATGGCGGTGGTCGGGCGCCGGGGGACGCGGGTCAGTAAACGCCACCGCGTGCGCCGGGCGCCACCGCACGGACCGAAATTCAGCCCTGGGACATCGGGCGGCCCGGCCGGGTTCCGGCGCGCGCTCCCGCCCCGCTCGGGTATGCAGGGAGCATGACGGACAACAAGGACCAGGTCGTCGGACTGCTGCTCGCGGCCGGCGGCGGGCGCCGCCTCGGGGGGCGCCCCAAGGCGCTCCTGCGACACCGCGGGCGGCCACTCGTCGAACACGCGGTCGAGGTCCTGCGGGCCGGCGGCTGCGCACGCGTCCATGTGGTGCTGGGCGCCCGGGCCGACGCCGTGCGGGCGCGGGCCGCGCTGCCCGGATGCGTCCTCGTGGACAACCCGGAGTGGGAGGAGGGCATGGGCTCCTCGCTGCGCGCGGGCCTCGGTTCACTGGCGGACACGGGTGCCGGCGGCGCGCTGGTGCTCCTGGTCGACCAGCCGGGGATCGGCCCGGAGGCGGTGTCCCGGGTCCTCGGCGCGTACACCTCTCCCCTCTCGCTCGCCGCCGCGTCCTACGACGGCGAACGCGGCCACCCCGTCCTCTTCGGGGCCGGGCACTGGGACGCCATCGCGCGCAGCGCCACCGGCGACCGGGGCGCCCGCGCCTATCTCAAGGCCCATGAAGAGGCGATCACGCTCGTCGAGTGCGGGGACGTGGCGCAGGCCTACGACATCGACACCGCGGCCGACCTGGTCCACCTTGAGTGAACGGCGTGGCACCGAGCGCCACCTTGTGTCGACCCGGAGAATCTCGACATCAACAAACCATTGAACTTCCACCATGAGGAAACTAGTATCCACTGTTCAGAAGCGTCTGACCGCTCCGCGGGCGCTCTTTGCCCCCCTTCGCGCCGGTCGGCACCCAGTGCCACGGCACGGTGGCGATGCACGTGGTTCGCTGAAACAGCTCCCCGAAGGAAGTGACAGCTCATGTCCGCACCAGCGCCGTCCCCGCTGGCCATCGTCGACGCCGAGCCCCTGCCCCGGCAGGAGGAGGTCCTCACCGACGCGGCCCTCGCCTTCGTGGCCGAGCTGCACCGGCAGTTCACGCCCCGGCGTGACGAGCTCCTCGCCCGCCGTGCGGAGCGCCGCGCCGAGATCGCCCGCACCTCCACCCTCGACTTCCTCCCGGAGACCGCCGCGATCCGCGCGGACGACTCCTGGAAGGTGGCCCCCGCCCCGGCGGCGCTGAACGACCGCCGCGTCGAGATCACCGGCCCCACCGACCGCAAGATGACCATCAACGCGCTCAACTCCGGTGCGCGCGTCTGGCTCGCGGACTTCGAGGACGCCTCGGCGCCGACCTGGGAGAACGTGGTCGCCGGCCAGCTCAATCTGATCGCCGCCTACACCCGCACCATCGACTTCACCGACCCGGCGTCGGGCAAGTCGTACGCCCTCAAGGCGAACGAGGACCTCGCCACCGTCGTCATGCGCCCGCGCGGCTGGCACCTGAGCGAACGCCACCTCGTGGACGCCGACGGCACACCCGTCCCGGGCGCCCTCGTCGACTTCGGCCTGTACTTCTTCCACAACGCCCAGCGCCTGCTGGACCTCGGCAAGGGCCCGTACTTCTACCTCCCGAAGACGGAGTCGCACCTGGAGGCCCGCCTCTGGAACGACGTCTTCGTCTTCGCGCAGGACCACCTCGGCATCCCGCAGGGGACCGTGCGCGCGACCGTCCTGATCGAGACGATCACCGCCGCGTACGAGATGGAGGAGATTCTCTACGAACTCCGCGACCACGCCTCGGGACTGAACGCGGGCCGCTGGGACTACCTCTTCTCCATCGTCAAGAACTTCCGTGACGGCGGCGCCAAGTTCGTCCTGCCGGACCGCAACGCGGTGACGATGACCGCCCCGTTCATGCGCGCGTACACCGAACTCCTCGTCCGTACCTGCCACAAGCGCGGCGCGCACGCGATCGGCGGCATGGCCGCGTTCATCCCCTCGCGCCGCGACGAGGAGGTCAACAAGGTCGCCTTCGAGAAGGTCAAGGCCGACAAGGACCGCGAGGCGGGCGACGGCTTCGACGGCTCCTGGGTCGCGCACCCCGACCTGGTCCCCATCGCGATGGCGTCGTTCGACGCGGTTCTCGGGGAGCGGCCCAACCAGAAGGACCGACTGCGCGAGGACGTGTCCGTCGCCGCCGGCGACCTGATCGCCATCGACTCCCTCGACGCCAGGCCGACGTACGAGGGCCTGGTCAACGCGGTGCAGGTCGGCATCCGCTACATCGAGGCCTGGCTGCGCGGCCTCGGCGCGGTCGCCATCTTCAACCTCATGGAGGACGCGGCCACCGCCGAGATCTCCCGCTCCCAGATCTGGCAGTGGATCAACGCGGGCGTCGTCTTCGAGCACGACGGGAAGACCGTGGCGGCCACGCCGGAGCTGGCGCGCCGGGTCGCCGCCGAGGAGCTCGCCCGCATCCGCGCCGAGATCGGCGAGGAGGCGTTCGCGGCGGGCAACTGGCAGCAGGCCCACGACCTGCTGCTCCAGGTGTCGCTGGACGAGGACTACGCGGACTTCCTGACGCTGCCGGCCTACGAGCAGCTCAAGGGCTGACGCTCACGCGGATCTGTCCGAGTGGCCCAGGGACCTTCCCGGGGCCACTCGGTCGCGTACGGCCTGCTTCACCGCGGTCGGCTCCGGGAAGCCCTGTTCGCGGCGGTCCCAGACCACCTCGCCGTTCACCCGGACCATGAAGACCCCGCCCGTGCCGGGCTTGAGGGCCAGTTCCGTCAGCTCGGTCTCGAAGGTCGTGAGGAGCTCCTGCGCCAGCCAGGCCGCCCGTGGCAGCCAGCGGCACTGGGTGCAGTACTCGATCTCCACGCGCTGGACGCCGCTCATCCCAGGTGCACCGACCAATCCTGTTCCGCCGCCGGTTTGCCGTGCAGGTCGGGGACACGCTTGAGCCAGTTCGGGCGGCCCTGCTGTGTCCTCGCCGCGCGCTGCTCCTCCTCGGCGGCGAGTTCCTCCCGGGTGGGGAAGTCGGTGGGCAGCCAGGCCGCGGACGCCGCCACGCGCGCGTGGAGGTAGTCCACGTACGCCGTCCTCACCTCGTCGGGCGTCGCGTACCCCTCCTCGACGGTCAGCCAGGCGTCCGGCACGGCCGCCGTGACCTCGCGGAGCAGCTCGCGCGTCACCCGCGGCGCCAGCTCGGCGTCGGCGGCCCGGGTGTCCGGCGTGTAGTGGCCGAGGGCGTGGTGCCGGAAGTCGTAGGCCTTGGCGGGGTCGGAGGCGTCCCAGCGGTGGTGGAAGACGAGGGCCGCTCCGTGGTCGATCAGCCACAGCCGCGGGGGCGCGGTGCCGAACGTGGGCCACACCATCAGGTTCGAGCTGTGGACCGTACGGTCCACGTTCACGGTCAGCGCGTCGAGCCAGACGATCCTGCCCGCCTCCAGGGCGTCGACCGGGAACCTCTTGGCGACCTCCGGCGTGAAGTCCTTCGCGCCCGGCAGGAAGTCCATGCCGAGGTTGAGGCCCGCGCTGGCGCCGTGCAGGTCCCGCACCTCCTGGTGCGGTTCGGAGTCGGCGATCGCGGGGTCGAAGTGGACGAGGACCAGCTCGGGGAAGCGCAGCCCGAGCGCACGGGCCAGCTCGCCGACGATCACCTCGGCGACCAGCGCCTTGCGGCCCTGCGCGGAGCCGGTGAACTTCACGACGTACGTCCCCAGGTCGTCGGCCTCGACGACTCCGGGCACGGAGCCGCCCGCCCTCAGCGGGGTCACGTATCGAACAGCAGTCACGTCGCGCAGCACACCCGCCAGGGTAAGTCAGCGCTCACCCGGCCAGCGGGTTGGGCAGCGGCACGTACCGGGCGTCCGCGCCGTCCGCGCCGGTCCACCGCAGGAGCAGGTTCGTCTTGCCGGGGACGGTGGGCGCCGCGAGCAGGCCGGCGATCTCGGGCAGGCCGTGCTCCGTGTCGTAGCGGATCAGCTCCTCCCGGACGGCGGGCCACGGGTCCAGGCCGGGGTGACGCTCGGCGAGCAGCGCGGCCAGCTCGGCGAGGTGGTTGACGAGCAGGCAGTACACGAGCCGCTCCCAGCACGCCTCGCGCGTCCCGGCGGGCAGCAGCTTCACGCCCTCCGCGTCCCTGAACAGCGCCTGCACGGGAGTCCCCGCCGCGTCCACGGCCACCAGCACGTTCTGCAGGTGGGCCTCGACGACGACGCCGTGGCGCGCGAACGCGTGCAGCACGGGCGGTACGACATGGCGAAGATACGCGGCCCACCAGGCGGACGGGTCGGCGAGCCCGTCCAGGGGGCTGCCGTCGAAACCCTCCACCAGGGCGGCGGCGAGCAGCGGGGTCGCGCCGGGCACGAGGTGGCCGCGCAGTCCGTCCCGGACGAGGACGGCGAGTTCCTCGAAGGCGAAGTCGGCGGTGCGGTAGCCGCGGTCGCTCAGCCAGGCGGCGGGGCCGGGTCCCGCGAACGCAGCGGCGGCGGCCGAGTCGGTGCCGCGCATCTTCAGCAGGTCGTGCCGCCACAGCCGGCGGATGTCGTTGGTGACGCGCACGTCGAGGCTGAACTTCACGAACACGTCGTCCTCGGGCGCGTACAGCGTGCGGATCGCCGCCGTCGGCCGGAGCGGGCGCGGGGTACGTCCCACGCGCAGCAGCCGCCCGTCGCGGAACGCGGCCCGGATCTCCGGGCGGTCGCCGACCAGGCCGAGCTGCCAGGGGTGGGCGGGCAGTAGCCGGTAGCCGGGCGGGGCCTGGCCGAAGGCGTCGAGCGCCGTGGTGTCGCCGTCCTCGACGACGGCGTCCTCGCGGACGGCGAGGAGTTCGAGCGGGAAGCGGGCGTACGCCTCGGGCGCGTACGGCAGCCAGTCGGTGGCCGGACCGCCGCCGCGCGCCTTCGGTGCCGGATGGTGGGGATGCCCGGTGATCAGGGACTGCTCGGAGCGCAGGTACGGGTCGCCGGGCGGTGTCGCACGCTGCCGCGCGGTGAGCAGCGCGGCGACGGTGTCGCGGCTGTCGGTCATCTCCGCGGGCAGTTCGGAGTTGGACAGGCCGGTGGCGCGGCGCAGTTCCTCGGCGGTCAGTTTGACCAGTTCGGCGTGGGTGAGCCGGTGCCAGGCACCGGCGGCGCGCACCTCCGGCCGCGCGGGCCGCCGCGCGCCGCGCACCCTCAGCAGCCTGCCGCCCGCCTTCAGGCGGTACACACCGGGGTCCTCCGCGGGCTCCGCCGCCTCCCGCAGGAGACAATTCAGCAGGGGCGCCGCGGCGTACGCGTCGGCGGCCTCCGCGACATCGCTGCCGGGATCCTCCCCGGCGAGTGGGGGGAGCAGGGGCGGCAGGGAGTCCACTCGGTCCATTCGCTTCATTCATTCCATACGGTGCACTGGTGATCAGTATGTCTGCTGCCGTGGACGACCGCGACGCAGTCCCCGTACCCAAGGAGCCCACCCGTGCACCGTCCCCCCACGCCCGAGGCCGCGCCCGCCGGCGGGCCGAGCGCCGTGCGCCCCGAGCTGTCGGCGCCGTACGCGCGGGCGGTCCCCGGCGCCAGGGCGGCGGTACTGACCCGTCTGTGGCGTGCGCTGGCGTACGAACCGCTGCCGTGGATCGCGGGCCACGAGACGGGGCGTGACGGTCTCACGGTCCGGCTGGCCGACGGCCGGCGGCTGCACGGCCCGCACCCGGACCCGTACGCCGTCACCGGGTACGTCGGCGCAGTGCGGCTCGACGGGCGGCCGTACGACCGGCCGGACCGGCTCGTCGAGGCGCTCGGGGTGCCGCACGGCCCCGCCTTCGCGGCCGAACTCGCCGACAGCGTCGCGTCCTTGGCGCTGTCCCGGGCAGGGCAGACGGTGTTCGGCGCGGCGACCGGGCCGGCGACCGATGGCGCCGCCGGCCCGGCCCCCGCGGACGGCGTCGCGTGCGGACCCGCCGAGCATCCGGCGGCGTGCTGGAGGTGGGAGCAGCGGGTCGTCGACGGGCACCCGTACCACCCCAACTGCCGTTCGCGGCCCGGTTTCTCCGTGGCCGAGCAGCTCGCGTACGCGCCGGAGCACCGGCCGGTCGTGGACCTGGGGCTGATGGCCGCCGACGACTGTCTGGTCACCGGCGAGTGGCCGAAGTGGCTGCGGGACGGCGAGCGCGTCCTGATCCCCGTCCACCCCTGGCAGGTGGCGCACGTACTGGACGGACCGGTCCAGGAGGGTTTCGCCGCACACCCGTTGATGTCCCTGCGTACGCTCGCCCTGCCGGACGGCCCGCACGTCAAGACCGCGCTGAGCGCCCGGCTGACGTCCTCGGTGCGCGACATCTCGGTGTCCTCGGTGGAGACCGCCGCGACGGTGTCGGCGTTCATGGAGTCGGTGGCCGGCCGTCTGGACGCTCCGCTGCACATCACCCGGACGCTCGGCGCGGCCACCGCGCACCGCCCCGATCTGGCGGCGGTGCTGCGCGAGTCGCCGGACCAGTACGCGGGCCCGGGCGAGCAGATCGTCCCGGTGGCCGCCCTCCCGCTGACGGGACTGCCCGAACACCCCTCCTGGCTGGCCGATTTCACCCGCCTCGTGCTCACGACCGGGCTGCGCCTGCTCGATCTGGGCGTGGCCCTGGAGGCGCACGGCCAGAACCTGCTCGTCGTCCTCGACGGCGCGGGCGCCCCGGTCCGGCTCGTCTACCGCGACCTCGCCGACATCCGGATCAGCCCGGCCCGCCTGGCCCGGCACGGCATCCCGGCTCCCGCGCTCTCCGGCCGCGTGGTCACGGACGACGAGAGCGCCCTGCGGCGCAAGTTGTTCGGCTCCCTCGTGGGTGGCGCGCTGGGTGCCACGGCGGGCTCGACCGCCGCGCTGCGCGGAGCGCTGGAGGCGGTCGCCGGTGATCTGCCGCGCACCGCGGACCGCGCCGCCCTGCTGGGCGAGCCGCTGCCCACCAAGGCGCTCACCCTGATGCGGCTCTCCCCGCGCACCTCCGGCGACCTGTGGACACAACTGCCCAATCCGCTCACCTGATCCGGGCCCGGCACCCCCTCGTTTTGAAGCGCGACACCTTTGATCAATAGGATCCGCCGATGATCACAAGACAACGGCTGGCGGCGGGTCTGTGCGCCCTGCTCGCCACCCTGACGGCGGGGGTCGCCTTCCCGGCCGGAGCGGTCGCCGACGAAACGGCCCAGGCCGCCCCCAAGGTCGAACTGGTGCTGGACGTCAGCGGTTCGATGCGGGCCCGGGACATCGACGGCGGCTCGCGGATGGCCGCGGCGAAGCAGGCGTTCAACGAGGTGCTCGACGCGACGCCGGAGGAGGTGCAGCTCGGCATCCGTACGCTCGGCGCCGACTACCGTGGCGACGACCGGAAGACGGGCTGCAAGGACACGGCGCAGCTGTACCCGGTGGGCACGCTCGACCGCACCGAGGCGAAGACGGCTGTCGCGACCCTCACGCCCACCGGCTGGACGCCGATCGGCCCCGCCCTGCTGAAGGCGGCCGACGATCTCGAAGGCGGTGACGGCACCCGCCGTATCGTGCTGATCAGCGACGGCGAGGACACCTGCCAGCCGCTCGACCCGTGCGAGGTGGCGCGCGAGATCTCGTCCAAGGGCATAGGCCTGACCATCGACACCCTGGGGCTGGTGCCCGACGCGAAGACGCGCGACCAGCTCAGCTGCATCGCCGACGCCACCGGCGGCACGTACACCTCCGTCCAGCACAAGGAGGAACTGGCCGACCGAGTCGGGCAGTTGGTGGACCGGGCCGCCGATCCGGTGGTGACGCCGGTCGCCGTGGAGGGTGCCGCCGAGTGCGCGCAGGCCCCGGCTCTGAAGTCCGGCCTCTACACCGACCGCGAGGAGTTCACCAAGCACCGCTGGTACCGCGTCGAGGTCGAGCCGGGCCAGGAGCTGCGGGCCTCGGTCAGCGTCGCCGCGGACCGCGCGGTCGCCCCTGACTACGGGGTGCTGCTGCGGGCCGTCACGGTGCACGGGCGGGAGATCGTCCGCGGCGAGGCCGCGGGCAACGGCCGTACCGACGTCGTCTCGACCGGGCTGCGCTACCCGAAGGCCGAGAGCGACGACGAGGACGCCACCGCCGAGGTCGTGTGCCTCCAGGTGTCGAACTCCTTCGCGGCCGCCGCGGGTGTGAAGACCACGCCCGGGCTGCCGCTGGAACTGACCGTCGACGTCGTCGACGGGCCCGACCAGGCGGGTGACGTCGCCTCGTTCGGTCTCGGACGCGGCTGGTGGCTGCTCGGCGCCCTGGTGCTCACCGGCTTCCTCGCGGGTGTGCTGTGGGGCTGGATCTCGCGCTGGCGTGTCGCGGTCTGGAGGACCAACTGATGCGTATCCGACGTGTGCTGACCACGGCACTGTTCCTGCTCGGGGCCGCCGCTCCCGCCGCGCTCGCGGTGGCGGCGGCACCCGCCTTCGCCGACTCCTCGCCCTCGCCGAGCCCGTCGGGCGACGACGGCGCGCCCACCGAGGCGGGCACGTCCTTCCGTACGGCGACGGAGATCGAGCAGGGGCAGCGGGCCACCGCCGGCGCCTCCACGGGCGACTATCTGTACTGGTCCTTCCCGGCGGACGCCGGACAGCGGCCCACCGTGAAGGCGACGGTGAAGCTGCCCGGGTCCGCCGCGCGCGGCGCCGCCGAGACGTGGCAGATCGACGTGTACGACGGGCTGCGGCGCCGGCAGGCCTGCCAGTACGGGGCGCAGACGCGGACGGCGGCGGCCGGCGCGGCCTCCGTCGAGCTGTCCTGCACGCTGCGCACGGTGCGTGCCTGGTCGGAGACCTGGGCCAACGACCCGTTGCCGGGCACCTACTACATCCGGCTCACCGCCACGGGTCTGCCGGCGTCCGGTCTCGGCCTGCCGGTGAACGCCGAGGTCGAGGTGGGCTCCAAGGACATCGGCGGCGCGGCGGCGGTCGACGGTTCGCTCGCCGAGCCGCTGGTGCCGGGCATCGCGACGACGGGCGGGAAGTCCGACGAGGACTCCGACTCGTCGACGGCCGTGCTGTCCTCGATCGAGCCCGACGACGGCTGGGCCTCGGGCTGGTGGTCGGACCGCTGGGTGTGGACCGCGATCGGCGGTGTTCTCGCGGCGCTCGCCGGCATCGGCGGTTACGCGCTGACCCGGGGCGCGGGGCGGCCGTCGCGGGTGCCGCCGGGCGCCTGACCCACCATCGGAACCACCTGAGGGGCCCGCCGAACCGCACCGGTACGGCGGGCCCCGTTCGGTCCTGGCGCCGCCCCGGCCTCCCGGCTGTGCCCGGAGACCGGGCGTCACGACCGCTGCCGAGGCCCCGCATCGCCCGGCCGGCCCGGACACGGGCCGGCACCGCGGATCGCCTCCCGCGGGCCGGTCGCCGACGGCGCCGGTGCGGCAGCGGCCCCGCCCGGGCCGCGCGGCGCGGGCGGCCCGTCAGTCCTCGCGGAGTGCCTTGGCCGGTGCGCCGTCTCCCGTCACCTCGATGCGCCCCTGCCGGACGGCTTCCCGCAGGCCCAGCGCGCCGCGGCTCACGGCCTCGCAGGTCTCGCTGTCGAGCGTCAGGCGCGCGTCCGGCTCGCCGCGGGCGGGACCCTCCCCGTACACCGGCCCCTCGGCGGTGCCCAGCCACAGGTGGAACACGCCTTCGTCCAGGCGCACTTCGACCAGGCCGTCGCCTTCCATGGCGCGCAGCAGCGGCAGCGCGAACCAGTGCGCCCGCACCGCGTCGGTGGGCCGCCGCTCCTCCAGCACGGGCGCGCCCCACTCCCCGAGCGCCTGGAGCACAGGGAGCAGGTCACGGCCCCTGCGGGTGAGTTCGTAGACGTACGCCGCGCCCGGCGGGGGCAGGCGCCGCCGTGTGGTCAGCCCGTCGCGTTCCATGTCCTTGAGCCGGGAGGCGAGGACGTCCGTGCTCACGCCGGGCAGATCGGCGTGCAGGTCGGTGTAGCGGCGCGGTCCGCCGAGCAGCTCACGGACGATCAGGAGGGTCCACCGGTCACCGACGGCGTCGAGCGCACGGGCGGCGGAACAGTACTGGTCGTAGCTTCGGCGAGGTGACATGCGGCGCAGTCTAGCCATCTTGTTGGACTTTCCAAGCTCACACTTGGTAAAACCAAGCAACACAACGAACCGGAGGGCGCACGCATGGAGTTCCGGCAGTCGAGCAAGCTCAGCGAGGTCTGTTACGAGATCCGCGGCCCGGTGATCGAACACGCCGACGCACTGGAGGCGGCGGGCCACAGCGTGCTGCGCCTGAACACCGGCAACCCCGCGCTCTTCGGCTTCGAGGCGCCGGAGGAGATCCTCCAGGACATGATCCGGATGCTGCCCCGGGCTCACGGCTACACCGACTCGCGTGGTGTCCTCTCCGCGCGCCGCGCCGTCGCCCAGCGCTACCAGGACCGCGGCCTCGACGTCGGCGTGGACGACGTCTTCCTCGGCAACGGCGTCTCCGAGCTGGTCTCCATGGCCGTGCAGGCGCTCGTCGAGGACGGCGACGAAGTCCTCATCCCCGCCCCGGACTTCCCGCTCTGGACGGCCGTCACCACGCTCGCGGGCGGCAAGGCGGTGCACTACCTCTGCGACGAGCAGTCCGACTGGTACCCGGACCTGGCGGACATGGAAGCGAAGATCACCGACCGGACCCGGGCCGTCGTGATCATCAACCCCAACAATCCCACCGGCGCGGTGTACCCGAAGGAGATCGTCGAGGGCATCCTCGACCTGGCGCGCCGTCACGGGCTGATGGTGTTCGCCGACGAGATCTACGACCAGATCCTGTACGACGACGCCGTGCACCACTCGGCCGCCGCGCTCGCCCCCGACCTCGTGGTCCTCACCTTCTGCGGGCTGTCCAAGACCTACCGGGTCGCCGGCTTCCGCTCCGGCTGGCTCGTCGTCACCGGCCCCAAGCAGCACGCCCGCAACTATCTGGAGGGCCTCACCATGCTGGCCTCCATGCGACTGTGCGCGAACGCCCCCGCCCAGTACGCCATCCAGGCCGCGCTCGGCGGCCGGCAGTCCATCCACGAGCTCACGGCGCCGGGCGGACGGCTGCGCGAACAGCGCGACCGGGCCTGGGAGAAGCTCAACGAGATCCCGGGCGTCTCGTGCGTCAAGCCGAAGGGCGCTCTCTACGCGTTCCCGCGCATCGACCCCGAGGTGCACAGGATCCACGACGACGAGAAGTTCGTCCTCGACCTGCTGCTGCGCGAGAAGATCCAGGTCGTGCAGGGCACCGGATTCAATTGGCCGCGCCCCGACCACTTCCGCATCCTGACCCTGCCGCACGCCGACGACCTGGACGCGGCGATCAGCCGGATCGGACGCTTCCTGAGCGGGTACCGCCAGTAGGGCCGACCGGCGCAGCCGGTGCTGCGCCCGCCGCCCGCCGGTGACACCGTACGGAGGGACGGCGGGACAGAAAGGGTTCGGCGATGGGTGACCTCCTTCTCGTACGGCACGGTGAGACCGAGTGGTCCTTGTCCGGGCGGCACACCGGCTCGACGGACATCCCGCTGACCGACCGGGGCCGGGAGCAGGCGCGCAAGCTGGCCCCGCTGATCGCCCGGCACCACATCGCCGCGGCCTTCGTCAGCCCGATGCAGCGGGCCCGCGAGACGGCCTCGCTGGCCGGGGTCGACGGCGCCGTGGTGGACGCCGACCTCTCCGAATGGGACTACGGCGGCTACGAGGGGATCACCACCGTCGAGATCCACCGCAGCAGGCCCGAGTGGTTCCTGTTCACCGACGGCGTCGCGCCCGGCCCTCCCGAGCACCCCGGGGAGAGCCCGGACGAGGTCGGGGCGCGCGCCGAGCGCATGCTCGCCAGGATCGACGCGGCGCTCGCGGAGTCGGAAGGCAGCGTGGTCGTGTTCTCGCACGGGCACTTCCTGCGGGTGCTGACGGCGCGGCGGCTCGGGCTGCCCGCCCAGGCGGGGGCGCTGTTCCAACTCGGCACCGGCACGATGAGCCGGCTCAGCACGGAGCACCGCCGCCATGTGGTGGCCGGCTGGAATGTCAGACCCGACGCGTACTGTTCCCATGGGCCGCTCTCCCCTGCCGGACAGGGGCCCGCGGAGCACTGACCGGCGGCGGAGCGCCGCCGACGACGCCGGAGGGAGCGCGCCGTGACCCGACCCCCCACCGCCGCGCAGCGGCGTGTGATCGAGGCCGCCGATCCGGTGACCGGCCGGCTGAAGGGCACCCCGGCGCAGCTCGCCGCGCTGGTGCAGCGTGGGCTCGCCTTCCGGCATCCCCGGCCGCCGCACGACCACTTCCTGACCCCCGCCGGCCGTCGCGTACGTGAGGCCCCGGAGCCGGCCGGGGCACCGCCGCCGCAGCCATCCGCCCCGGCGGATGCCGGCGTGTTCGCCGCGCGGACCGGCGGCGAAGGGCCGTCCGACGCCGGGCCCGCGCGCGGGCGTGAGGTGCACAGCGCCTGGCAGGGACTCCTGGAGCTGCGCCGCATGACCAATCCGGGCGGCGACACGGACCGGCCGTGCGGGTGGGAGCGCACGCATCTGGTGCAGGCCGCCGCGCTCGCGCTGGAGGCGGCAGGGCACCGCCCCGCGGGCCCGGAAGGCGGTGGCTACCGGGTGCGGTCGACGCCGCAGCCGGAGGCCGTCGCCGTGCGCGAGCCGGACCCCGAGGCGCTGCGTGCCTGTGCGGCGACCCTGGAGAAGGCGGGCTGGCAGGTCGGCGAGCACAGCGAACCCCGCACGGGCGCCCGGTACGTGCTGGCCTCGCCGCGACGCGTGTGAGCGTCCGCCCAGCCTCGGCGCACCGGACCGGGGCCGCCCGGAATCCGGAAGTGCCCTACAGGGCACCGGAAGTGCCGTACGGGGCAAGGGAACTCGCCACCCGGCCGCGCGCGACCGAAGAGCCCGAGGTGTCCTGCGCTGTCGTCCGGAGCGAGGGCGAGGGCTCGCACGGGCGGGCCTACGCGGCCGGCAACTCCGGGCTGTGCTCGGCGTCGTAGGCCGCGCGCGACTCGGCGACGGTCACCCGGTGCCGCTCCGCCCAGTCGGTCAGGGACAGCAAGGTCGCATGCAACTCCCGTGCCACCGGCGTGAGTTCGTACTCGACCTTGGGCGGGACCGTCGGATGGACCGTGCGGGTGACGAGTCCGTCGCGCTCCAGATTGCGCAGGGTGAGGGTCAGCATGCGCCGGCTGATCCCCTCCACGCTGCGCTCCAGTTCGGTGAAGCGGATCGGGCCGTGGGCCGCCGCCACGATGATCAGCACGCTCCATTTCCCGGCGACCCTGTCAAGAACTTCGCGGACCGGGCACGCCTGCGCGAGCACTGCCTGCGAGGTAACACCGGTGTTCCCCTGGGACATCCAAGTGCCTCCTTATGCCGGTCTCCATGGTCTTCCACGATGTA
The DNA here is from genome assembly GCF_055558435.1 of Streptomyces sp. NPDC025784. Lineage (NCBI taxonomy): Bacteria > Bacillati > Actinomycetota > Actinomycetes > Kitasatosporales > Streptomycetaceae > Streptomyces > Streptomyces sp. NPDC025784. The sequence continues at coordinate 237,990 of NZ_JBVHMN010000009.1, read as the reverse complement.
CCCCGTTACAAGTCGTGCACCTTTGGAGAAGGCCGAGGTCATCGCCATGTCGTCGACGAGTGGGTCACCGACACCACGAACGTACTCCCGCTGGGCCGCGCTCGTCGTGCTGTGCGCGGGCACGCTGATGACGATCCTGGACGGGAACATCGTCACGGTCGCGATGCCCGCGATCCAGAGCGATCTGGGCTTCTCCGGCCCGGGACTGGCCTGGGTCGTGAACGCGTATCTGATCCCCTTCGGCGGACTGCTGCTCCTCGCGGGCAGGCTCGGGGACCTGGTGGGCCGCAGGCGGATGTTCGCCGCCGGGCTCGTGGTGTTCACCGTCGCGTCGGCGCTGTGCGGGATCGCGACGGACCGCGGTGTGCTGGTCGCGGCTCGCGCGCTCCAGGGCGTCGGCGGCGCGATGACCTCGGCCGTCGTCCTCGGCATGCTGGTCGCGCTGTTCCCGGAACCCCGCGAACGGGCCCGTGCCATCGCCGTGTTCAGCGCGGTCGGCGCGACGGGCGGCGCGCTCGGCACGTTCCTCGGAGGGGCCCTCACCCAGGGCCTCGGCTGGCACTGGATCTTCCTGATCAACCTGCCGATCGGAGTGGCGGCGTGGGTCGCCGCGCTGCGGATCCTCGCCCCGGACGACGGGCTGGGGCTGGGCAGGGGGGCCGACTACCCCGGGGCGGCCCTGGTCACGGGTGCGCTGATGCTGACCGTGTACACGATCGTGAGCGCCGGGGACCACGGGCCCGGCACCACCCTGGCCCTCGCCGCGCTCTCGCCGGCTCTCCTCGCCGCCTTCGCGGTGCGGCAGGCGCGTGCCGCCCGCCCGCTGCTGCGGCTGCGGCTCTTCCGCTCCCGGGTCCTGGTGAGCGCCAACGTCGTGCAGATCCTGATGATCGCCGGCATGTACGGCTTCCAGTACATCGGGGCGCTGTATCTCCAACGGGTCCTCGGGTACGACGAGTTGCTCACCGGTACGGCCTTCCTGCCCGCGCCGGTGCTGATCGGGGTGCTGATGCTGAGCCTGTCGGCGCGCACCGTCGCCCGCTTCGGCGCCCATCGCGTCCTGTGCGCCGGGCTCGTCCTCATCACGGCGGGCATGGCGCTGCTGAGCCGGGTCCCGGCGGACGGCGGGTACGTCACCGACGTGCTGCCCGCGATGCTCCTGCTCGCCGCCGGTTTCGCGGCCGCGATGCCCGCGGTGACGGGACTCGCGATGTCGGGCGCGATCGAGGAGGACGCGGGCCTCGCCTCCGGCCTCTTCAACACCACGCAGGTGGTGGGTGGTTCGCTGGGTCTCGCGGCCCTGACGACGCTGGCGGCGGCCCGCGCGGAGCGCCTGACCGCGCGGGGCGAACAGATCGTGGCGGCGACGGCGGACGGCTATCGGCTCGCCTTCACGGTGGCCACGGGGATCGCGGCGCTGGCCCTGGTGCTGGCGGCGGTGCTCCTGCGTCCGAGGAGCGCCCCCTCCTCCCCCCTGCCGGAGGAGGCACCGGTGCCGGCCAGGGCCCCTTCGGTGTAGTCCTCGGACAGGCCGGCCTCGGGGGACCCGGGGGGGGCGGGGGGCGGGGGGGGGGGGGCGGGGGCGGGGGCCCGGGCCCCCCCCCCCCCCCCCCCCGCCCCCCGGTGGGGGGGCCCCCCCCCCCAGAAGACACCCCGGGGCG
>NZ_JBVHMN010000009.1:0-236319 GCF_055558435.1 Streptomyces sp. NPDC025784 | reverse complement strand
GGGGGCGGGCGCCGGGGCGCGCGCGGGCGCGCGGCCCCCCCGCCCCCCCCCCCCCGCGGCGCCCCCCGCCCCCCCCCCCCCCCCCCCCCCCCCCCCCCCCCCCGGCTCCTGCGACCGGTCACACATGGCCGCCGACTTCCGCACGCTGATGGGCGTCCCGCCCACGTACTACGTCACCGGGCGTCTGCCTGCGGCACGGCCTTGTCGTGCTCTCGGGTCGGTACGGGTACCTGGTTGAACCCGTAGTAGACCGCGAGCAGGCCGTGCGCGGCCAGGGTCGACGGGGCGGAGACGTAGGCGAGGCCGACCGTGGCCGGGTAGGCGAGCGATCCGAGGGCGAAGCGGACCCGGGTGCGGCGGGCGGCGGCCACGTCGACCCGGCCGTCGAGGAGATGACCGGTGCGGGTCAGGTGCCACCACAGGGCCTGGAAGGCGAGGGCCATCGCGACCATGACCATGCTGTAGACCGCGGCCGCGACATGGGAGGCCTCGTCCTCGCGGAGGTACTCCGCGAGCATCGCGGTCGGCCAGGGCACGGCGGCCACCACCATCAGCACGAGCAGGTTCAGGAACATCAGCGTGCGGTCGACCCTGACGACGTAGCCGAAGAGCTGGTGGTGGTTGATCCACATGATGCCGATGACCAGGAAACTGACCACGTAGGCGGCGTACGAGGGCCATTGCGCGCCCAGCGCGTGCCACAGGCCGCCGTGCTCCCCCACCTCCGGGACCTTGATCTCCAGGATCAGCAGTGTGATGGCGATGGCGAACACACCGTCGCTGAAGGCCTCCACACGGCCCGACTCGTTCATGACACGCACTCCCCCTCGTGACCCCGACCCCTGTGCGCCGTCCCGCCGCGCGCTCCGACGGTAGCGGAGTGACCGGCACCCGTCTCGCACCAACTCGCTTTGTCCGTACGGGTGTACGGCCTTCGCAATCTCTGGTAGGAAACTTTCCTAACAGTACGCGGAACCACACACCCCCCTCCGGAGGTACCGTGCACACCCCCCACATACGGACGTCGCGCCGCACCCTGCTCGCCCTGATCGGAGCCTCGCTGCTGGCAGGTCCCCTCGTCGCCACCCAGTCCGCGACCGCCGCGCCGGCCGGTCTGGACGACCCCGCGAAGAAGGAGATCGCGATGAAGCTCGTCTCCAGCGCGGAGAACTCCTCGCTGGACTGGAAGGCCCAGTACAAGTACATCGAGGACATCGGCGACGGGCGCGGCTACACCGCCGGGATCATCGGCTTCTGCTCGGGCACCGGCGACATGCTCGACCTGGTGGAGCTCTACACCCGGCGCAAGCCCGGCAACGTACTGGCCAAGTACCTGCCCGCGCTGCGCGAGGTGGACGGCAGCGACTCGCACGACGGCCTCGACCCCGGTTTCCCGGGCGACTGGCGCAGGGCGGCGCAGGACACGGCCTTCCAGCAGGCGCAGAACGACGAGCGCGACCGGGTGTACTTCGACCCGGCCGTCCGGCAAGGCAAGGCCGACGGCATCGGCGCGCTCGGCCAGTTCACCTACTACGACGCCATCGTGATGCACGGCGACGGCGGCGACAGCACCAGTTTCAGCAGCATCAGGCGGCGCGCACTGGCCGAGGCGAAGCCGCCGTCCCAGGGCGGCGACGAGGTGACCTGGCTCAACGCCTTCCTCGACGCGCGCGTGTGGGCCATGAAACAGGAGGAGGCCCACTCCGACACCAGCCGGGTCGACACCGAGCAGCGGGTCTTCGTGCGCAAGCGGAACCTGAACCTCGATCCGCCGCTGGACTGGCAGGTCTACGGCGACAGTTACCACATCGGCTGACGGGTCCGGGAAGGCCGGGGGCGCGGCACGGTTCTCGTGCCGCGCCCCCGGCGGGCCCGCCGGGCGGATGCGTCCCGGTCAGTGCGCCGGGACCGCCTTGAGGTCCTCGCCCGCCTCCATCGGGTGGGTCACCTCGCCCGCGTCGTGGCATTCACCCTTGCCGAGATGGTTGAAGACCAGGTTGAGGACCACGGCCGTGACGCAGCCCGTCGAGATCCCCGAGTCCAGCACGATCCGCGCGGTCTCGGGGAACGCGTGGTAGAACTCCGGCGCGGTGATCGGGATGATGCCGACGGCCAGCGAAACGGCCACGATCAGCACGTTGTTGTCCTTCTCCAGGCTGGCCCGGACCAGGGTCTGGATGCCGCTCGCGGCGACCGAGCCGAACAGCACGACGCCCGCTCCGCCGAGCACCGGACGGGGCACGACGGCGATGAGCGACGCGGCCATCGGGCACAGGCCCATCAGCACCAGGAAACCGCCGCCGGTGGCGACGACGTACCGGCTGCGGATCCTCGTCATCGCGACCAGACCGATGTTCTGCGCGAAGGCGCTGCACATGAAGCCGTTGAAGAGGGGGCTCAGCGCCGAACCGAGGGTGTCGGCGCGCAGGCCGGCCGCGATGGTCTTCTCGTCGGCGGGCCGCTCGACGATCTCGCCCAGCGCCAGCATGTCCGCGGTCGACTCGGTCATGGACACCACCATCACCACGCACAGCGAGAGGATCGCGGCGAGCTGGAACTGCGGGGCGCCGAAGTGGAAGGGCGTCGGGAAGCCGACCACGTCCGCGTCGGCCACGGGGCCGAAGTCCGTGACACCGAAGGGGATCGCGACGAGCGTGCCGATCACCAGGCCGAGCAGCACCGCGATCTGCTTCACGAAGCCGCGGGTGAAGCGGCGCAGCAGCAGGACGACGACGAGCGTGGCCGCGGCGAGGCCGAGGTAGGTCGTCGAGCCGTAGTCGTGGGCCGTGGGGTCGGGGCCCTGCGCCCAGCCGAAGGCGACCGGCAGGAGCGAGACACCTATCAGGGTGATCACGCTGCCGGTGACGACGGGCGGGAAGAAGCGGACGGCCTTGCTGAAGAAGGGGGCGGCGGCGAACCCCAGGACGCCCGCGACGATGACCGCGCCGAAGATGATCGGCAGCGCGTCGCTCTTGTCCTTGGCGGACGCGACGACGGCGGTCATGGGGGCGACGCCGGCGAAGGTGACTCCGTTCACGAACGGGAGCCTGGCGCCGATCTTCCAGAAGCCGAGGGTCTGCAGGAAGGTCGCGAGGCCCGCGGTGAACAGGCAGGCGCCGGTGAGGAAGGTCAGTTCGGTGGCGGACAGACCGACGGCGGCGCCGACGATCAGCGGTGGGGCGACGACTCCCGCGTACATCGCGGCCACGTGCTGGAGGCCGCTGGTCGCCATCTTGAGGGCGGGCAGTTTCTCATCGACTGGGTGCTTGGGCTGGCCAGTCGGTCGTGCATCGGTGCGGGGCGCGGGCTGAGCGGCCACAGCGGCTCCTCCGGTCGGGTACACGTCGGCATTGACGCGGGTTTCAGGGAGGTGATGCGCGGTCGTGCGGGACCGGGACGGATCCGTTCGGGGCGAACGGCACCCGTTTGTTGGGGACGGGGACCGTTCCGGGGCGTGCACGTCCATGCCCGCCCCGGACACGGCCGCCATGGACCCCGCTCGGGTCCACGGCTACCGGCAGAGGGCCGTCCCCCTCTGCCGGAGATCTCCGGTTGATGGGCCCGCGCGCCGGACGGCGCACGGGCCGGCGCGTCAGTCCTGCCCGGCGATGCCCGCCAGGCGCTGCGCCTCTTCCCGCGTGGAGCGGGCGATGGCGTCCTCGTCGACGTGCAGCAGACGGCCGTCCTCGACGACCGGCCTGCCGTTCACGAGCGAGAGCGTGACCGGTGCGGCTGCGCCGAAGACCAGCGCGATCACCGGGTCGGCGATCGAGGCGTGGGCCAGGGTGTCCAGCTTCCACAGGACCAGGTCGGCGAGCTTGCCCGGTTCCAGGGAGCCGATCTGGGAGGCGCGGCCGAGGACCTGGGCACCGCCGAAGGTGCCGAGACGCAGCGCCTGACGGGCGTTCAGGGCGGCCTCGCGGTGGGCGCCGAGGCGGTTGATGAGCAGGGCGTTGCGCAGTTCGGTGTGCAGTTCGCCGGACTCGTTGGAGGCGGTGCCGTCGACGCCGAGGCCGACGGGGACGCCGGCGGCGAGCATGTCGGGGACGCGGGCGATACCGGCCGCCAGGCGGGCGTTGGAGGACGGGCAGTGGGCGACGCCCGTCCTCGTGCGGGCGAAGGCGGCGATGTCGGAGTCGTTCATGTGGACGCAGTGCGCCATCCACACGTCCTCGCCGAGCCAGCCGGTGGACTCGAAGTAGTCGGTCGGGCCCATGCCGAACAGTTCCTTGCAGAACTGCTCCTCCTCGACCGTCTCCGATCCGTGCGTGTGCAGCCGTACGCCCTTGCGCCGGGCGAGTTCGGCACCCTGCCTGAGGAGTTCGGTGGAGACGGAGAAGGGCGAGCAGGGCGCGACCGCGATCTGTGTCATCGCGTCGAAGGAGGCGTCGTGGTGCTCGTCGATGGTCGCCTCGGTCGCGGCCAGCGCGCCGTCGAGGGTCTCGACGGCGAAGTCCGGGGGAAGGCCGCCGTCCGACTTGCCGCGGTCCATGGAGCCGCGGGCGAGGGTGAAGCGGACGCCCGTCTCGCGGGCGGCCCGGATGATGGCGCCGGACAGGTCGCCGGAGCCCCTCGGGTACACGTAGTGGTGGTCCATGGCGGTGGTCACACCGCCGCGGGCCATCATGGCGAGGGAGCCCTGCGCGGCGGAGTACGCCATCTTCTCGTCGATGCGCGCCCAGGTCGGGTACAGCGCGACGAGCCAGTTGAAGAGGTTGTGGTCCGTGGCGAGGCCGCGGGTGATCCACTGGTAGAAGTGGTGGTGGGTGTTGACCAGGCCGGGCGTGGCCAGGTGCCCGGTGCCGTCGATGCGGCGTACCACGTTCTCCAGGTCGTCGGGGGCCCTGCCCGCGCCGACCGACTCGATCCTGTTGCCGGCGACGACGATGTGGCCCGAGGCGTACTCGGTGTCGCCTCCGTCCACGGTCGCGATGGCGCAGTTCTCGATGACGATGCGCTCGACTGCCACGGCGGTTCCTCGTTCTTCCCATTGGTGGACGGATCCGGGGGTCGAGCGGGGTGACGACCGGATCCGTGGTGCTGTTGTCGCGCAGATGCCCCCGCTCTCCCCTGGGACTCGACGCCGGCGCACGCGTCGGGGAATCGGGCACGCAGTCCCGCGGAGCGGTCCTACAAGTTGGTGAGGTCCACCGGGATGCGCGGCTCGCAGCCGTCACGCAGGATGGTCGCCTCGATGAGGCCGTACGGGCGATCGGCCGCGAAGTAGACCTCGTTGTCGTTCTCCAGCCCGAACGGCTCCAGGTCGACGAGGAAGTGGTGCTTGTTCGGGAGGGAGAAGCGCACCTCGTCGATCTCACTGCGGTTGTTGATGATGCGCGCGCCCATCTGGTACAGGGTCTGCTGCAGCGAGAGGGAGTACGTCTCGGCGAAGGCCTGGAGCATGTGCTTCTTCACCTGGTCGTAGGACTTCTCCCAGTTGGGCATCTTCTGCTCGTCGCCACTCCAGTTGAAGCGCCAGCGGCCGGACACCTGGGTGGCCAGGATGCGGTCGTAGGCTTCCTTGAGCGTCGTGTACTTGTCCTTGACGTAGCCCCAGAACTCGGAGTTCGTGGAGTTCATCACGACGAGGTCCTTCAGACCGGAGATGACCTCCCAGTTCTCACCGTCGAAGGTGATCTGGGTGACGCGGGTCTCCTGGCCCTTGCGGACGAAGGAGTGCTTGACCGCGTCCGCTCCGATGAACTTGGAGTTCGCGTCCGAGGCCTCGATGCGCTCCCAGGCGTACTCCTCGATGCGGATGCGCGCCTGCTTGATCGGCTCCTGGCTGGTGACGAAGTGCCGGGCGAGGTGGATGCCGAACTGCTCGGCGGACTCGATGCCGTACTCCTTGGCGAAGGCGTACACCGTGTTCTTGGTGGTGTCCGTGGGCAGGACGTTCGCGTTGGAGCCCGAGTAGTGGACCTCCTCCATGTCGCCGCTCAGCGCGACCGACACGTTCAGGTCCTTGATGTGGTGCGTGGCGCCGTCGCGGGTGATCCTGACGACTCGGTTCTCGGCCTTGCCGTACTGGTTCTGTCCCAGAATCGTGGGCATGTCTGCTAGCTCCCTCGGTAAACGGAGTAGCCGAACGGGTTGAGCAGCAGCGGTACGTGGTAGTGCTCGCCCGGCCGGACGGCGAAGGTGATCGCCACCTCCGGGAAGAACACTCCGGGCGCGCCGCTGTCCCGATTCGCGGGGGCGTCCTGCTGCGCATCGGCTTGCTTCTTTTCGAAGTACTGCTCGACGGCGAAGTCGAGCCGTACATGGGTCGTCCCCTCCGGCAGTGCCGGAAGGTCCTTGCACCTGCCGTCCGCGTCGGTCGCGGAGCCGCCGAGCGCCTCCCAGTCCGCCTCGCCGCCGGCGCGGACGGCGAGTCGGACGGCGACGCCCTCGGCGGGGCGTCCCGCGCTGGTGTCCAGGATGTGTGTGGACACGGAGGCGGTGGTGTCGGTGCTCATGCCTCATCTCCCTCTACGAGACCGGCCAGACGGATGCGATTGATCTTGCCCAGTTCGGAGCGGACGATCTCCCGCTCCTGCTCGGGCGAGTTGCCGATCCGTTCCTTGACCGCGTCGCGCATCTGCTCCCCGGTCCGGCCGGTGGCGCAGATCAGGAAGACGTGGCCGAACTTCTCCTGGTAGGCCAGGTTCAGTTCGAGCATCTCCTCCTTGAGTTCCGCGGAGGCGCCGGCCATGCCGCGCTGCTCACGGGAGGAGGTGGGGTCCCCCGGCTTCGGGCGCCCGATGGGCGGGTGTCCCGCCATCGCCTCCGCCAGGTCCACGGCGGTCAGCTCGGCCATGGCGGCGTCGCTCGCCAGGTGCAGATCGTCGGTGGTGGCGTACGGGCGCCGGGCGAGCAGGATGCGGGCCCACGCGGTGGAGGCGCACACCTCGTGGAGTGCGGCGAGGGCCGCCTGCTCCTCCAGGGCGTTGAACCGGGCGAGGCCGCCAGGTGTCGTACTCGAAGTCACGGGAAGCCTCCGTGGCCTTGTGCTGGACGGGCTGCGGATAGCTAACGCCCTCGGAAACACCACGTCAACACTTTGTTGAAAACTTCGGGTAACAAAAACCGCCGCCCGGCAGTCCGGACGGCGGTGCCTCGCGCGCGGGCCGGCCCTCGCCGCGTCGCGCCTGGTCAGGCCCCTTTTTCGCGGTTCAGATAGTTGTAGACGGTGAACCGGCTCACGCCGAGCGCGCTCGCCACGGTCTCCACGCCGTGCCGTACGGAGAATGCTCCGCGCGCTTCCAGTATGCGCACGACCTCCTGCTTCGCCTTGCGGTCGAGATCGGCCAGCGGCCGGCCCTGCTTGCGCTCCAGGGCGGCCAGGATGTGGTCCAGCGAGTCGGCGAGCTGGGGCAGGCGCACGGCGACGACGTCCGCACCCTCCCAGGACAGCACGACGTCGTCGGCTCCGGCCTCGCCGGGCGGCAGCATCTCGCCCCCCATGGCGTCGACCAGCGGCTTGACCGCCGTGACGAAGGGGTCGTCCCCGATACCGCTCACTTATCGCCCTCCCCGACCACGTTCACCTGGAGCGAGACCCGGGTGGCGCCCGCCCCCAGGGCCTTGCGCAGCAGTGCGTCGACCGCGGTGAGCACCGCGTCGGCACCGCCCTCCGCGGTGTTGCCGAACGGGCCGACGTCCACGGCGTCCAGCTCGGCCGCCTCGATGACCTCGCGGGCGACCAGCGCGTGCGGGGGCGCCTCGTCGAGGTCGAAGGGCTCGGTCGTGAACTCCACTCTCAATCGCACGGGCTCAACCTACTGCGCGCCACGGTTTCCCCGGCAGCCCCCTCCGCGCCGGGCCCCCCGTACGGGCCGGTTTCCTGTGGCACCCCCTTGACAAGCCACGACGCCCGGCGGCAATCTTCCATTAAGCAGAAACGAACTTCCGTAATACGGAATCTCGACACCGGAAGGGAGCGCCGACCCCCATGGGATTCGCAGACCAGCGCTTCAACGTCAACCTGTCGATCCTCTTCACGGAACTCCCGCTCCTGGAGCGCCCCGCGGCCGCCGCCACGGCGGGCTTCACCGCGGTCGAGCTGTGGTGGCCCTGGGTCGACTCCCCCACCCCCGAGCAGTCCGAGCTCGACGCCCTGAAGAAGGCGATCGAGGACGCGGGCGTCCAGCTGACGGGCCTGAACTTCTACGCCGGGCAGCTACCGGGCCCCGACCGGGGCGCACTGTCGATCCCCGGCGCCGAGTCAAAGAAGTTCCGCGCCAACATCGACGTGGCCGCGGAGTTCGCCCGGTCGCTCGGCTGCAAGGCGCTCAACGCGCTGTACGGCAACCGCGTCGAGGGCGTGGACCCCGCCGAGCAGGACGCCCTCGCGCTGGAGAACCTGGTCCTCGCGGCGCGCGCCGCCGACCGGATCGGCGCGATCCTCCTGGTCGAGACGCTCAACCAGCCCGAGTCCCCGGACTACCCGCTCGTCAGCGCACCGGCCGGCATCGGCGTGGTCGACAAGGTCAACGAGGCGACGGGCCTCGGCAACGCCAAGTTCCTCATGGACCTGTACCACCTGTCCATGAACGGCGAGGACCTGGCGCAGGTGATCGCCGAGTACAGCGGCCGGACCGGACACGTGCAGATCGCCGACAACCCCGGCCGCGGCGCCCCGGGCACCGGCACCCTCCCGCTGGAGGATCTCGTCGACCAGCTGCGGAAGGCCGGTTACGAGGGCTGGGTCGGCCTGGAGTACAAACCCGGCGACCGCCCGAGCGCGGAGGCCTTCGACTGGCTGCCCGCCGAGGCCCGCGCCGCCCGCTGAGCCCCCGGGCCCGGCCCCGCCGTGCGCCACGCACGGACCCGGCCGCACCCCGCGCGGCCCCCCCTGACGCAGCAGAGAAGCCAGAGAGGCACCCTCATGAGCAACAACCCCGCAGACTCCGCCCGCCCGTCGGTGGCCTGGATCGGTCTCGGCATCATGGGCTCGCCCATGTCGGAGAACCTGATCAAGGCCGGCTACGAGGTCACCGGCTACACGCTGGAGCAGGACAAGCTGGAGCGCCTGGCCGCCGCCGGCGGCACCGTGGCCGGCTCGATCGCCGAGGCCGTGCGCGAGGCCGACGTCGTGATCACGATGGTGCCCGCCTCCCCGCAGGTCGAGGCGATCGCCTACGGCCCCGACGGCATCCTGGAGAACGCCAAGGCCGGCGCCCTGCTCATCGACATGTCGTCGATCACCCCGCAGACCTCCGTGGACCTCGCCGAGGCGGCGAAGGACAAGGGCATCCGCGTGCTGGACGCCCCGGTGTCCGGCGGCGAGGCCGGCGCGGTCGAGGCCGTGCTCTCGATCATGGTCGGGGGCGAGCAGGCCGACTTCGACGAGGCCGAGCCGCTCTTCGAGGCGCTGGGCAGGACCATCGTGCTGTGCGGTCCGCACGGCTCGGGCCAGACCGTGAAGGCCGCCAACCAGCTGATCGTCGCCGTGAACATCCAGGCGTGCGCCGAGGCCGTGGTCTTCCTGGAGAAGTCCGGCGTGGACCTGAGGGCCGCGCTCGACGTCCTCAACGGCGGTCTCGCCGGCTCCACCGTGCTGACGCGCAAGAAGGACAACTTCCTGAACCGCGACTTCAAGCCGGGCTTCCGTATCGACCTGCACCACAAGGACATGGGCATCGTCACGGACGCCGCCCGCAACGTCGGCGCCGCGCTGCCGGTCGGCGGCGTGGTCGCGCAGCTCGTCGCCAGCCTGCGCGCGCAGGGCGACGGCGGCCTGGACCACTCCGCGCTGCTGCGCTCGGTCGAGCGCCTCTCCGGCGCCCAGGTCTGAGCCCTCCCGAACGTCCGGACCGCGGCGGCGCCGACACCTGTCCTGTCGCGCCCAGGCGCCGCCGCGGCCCGGATCCCTCTTCAACAAACTGTTGACGCCCAGTTCGCCCCGAACCTAGGCTCCACCAAGCGGAAGGTCCATGAAGCGGAAACAGTTTTCCGCTGACCCCGCTGCCCCTCGTACGGAAGGTCACGATGTCGAAGCGCGTGCTTACGACCGAGTCCGGCGCCCCGGTCGCCGACAACCAGAACTCCGCCACCGCCGGCGTCGGTGGCCCGCTCCTGCTCCAGGACCAGCACCTCCTGGAGAAGCTCGCCCGGTTCAACCGCGAGCGCATCCCGGAGCGCGTGGTGCACGCCCGCGGTTCCGGCGCCTACGGCTACTTCGAGGTCACCGACGACGTCACGGGCTTCACCCACGCCGACTTCCTGGACACCGTCGGCAAGCGCACCGAGGTGTTCCTGCGCTTCTCCACCGTGGCCGACAGCCTCGGCGGCGCGGACGCGGTCCGCGACCCGCGCGGCTTCGCGCTCAAGTTCTACACCGAAGAGGGCAACTACGACCTCGTCGGCAACAACACCCCGGTGTTCTTCATCAAGGACCCCATCAAGTTCCCCGACTTCATCCACTCCCAGAAGCGCGACCCGTTCACGGGCAAGCAGGAGCCGGACAACGTCTGGGACTTCTGGGCGCACGCCCCCGAGGCGACGCACCAGATCACCTGGCTGATGGGCGACCGCGGCATCCCGGCCTCGTACCGCCACATGAACGGCTACGGCTCGCACACCTACCAGTGGACGAACGCCGAGGGCGAGGCCTTCTTCGTCAAGTACCACTTCAAGACGAACCAGGGCGTCCGCTCGCTGTCCGCCGAGCAGGCCCAGGAGATCGCGGGCAAGGACCCGAACTCGCACCAGACGGATCTGCTCCAGGCCATCGAGCGCGGCGTGAACCCGTCCTGGACGCTGTACGTCCAGATCATGCCGGCGGCCGAGGCGGCGGACTACCGCTTCAACCCGTTCGACCTCACCAAGGTGTGGCCGCACCGCGACCACCCGCTCCAGCGCGTGGGCCGGCTGGTCCTGGACCGCAACCCGGACAACGTCTTCGCCGAGGTCGAGCAGGCCGCCTTCTCCCCGAACAACTTCGTTCCGGGTATCGGCCCCTCCCCCGACAAGATGCTCCAGGGCCGTCTGTTCGCCTACGCGGACGCGCACCGCTACCGCCTGGGCGTCAACCACACCCAGCTCGCGGTCAACGCCCCGAAGGCCGCGGACGCCGCCAACTACGGCCGCGACGGCCTGATGGCCACCAACGGCCAGGGCCGCCACGCCAAGAACTACGAGCCCAACTCGTACGACGGTCCGGCCGAGACCGGCCGCCCGCTGTCCGCACCGCTCGCGGTGTCGGGCCACACGGGCACCCACGAGGCCCCGCTGCACACCAAGGACGACCACTTCTTCCAGGCGGGTGAGCTGTACCGCCTGATGTCGGCCGAGGAGCGGTCCCGGCTGATCGCGAACATCGCCGGCGGCCTCTCCCAGGTCTCCCGCGACGACGTGATCGAGAAGAACCTCGCCCACTTCCACGCCGCCGACCCGGAGTACGGCCGGCGTGTGGAGGAGGCCGTCCGCGCCCTGCGCGAGGACTGAGCCTCGACACGAGCCGCCCGTGGCGGCGTTGGACCCGGATGAGGGGTGGTCCAGCGCCGTCCGGGCAGGACCGGGACCGCGGCGGCGTGCGAGCCAGTGCGGTGGTGACGGTTCACCGGCCCCCTTCTCGACCTGAGGGAAGGGGAACCGGGTTCCATCGCATCCGCCGCGGTCCTCTCCGTACCCCTGGTACGTCTCTCCCCGCACTTCCGGTGCGGCCCTCCCCGCACCTACGTGCAGACCCTGATGCTCCGTCCGGCGGCGCGAACGTCCTGTCGCGCCCAGCCTCGCGCCGTCGGACGGCAACCACCACACGGCTCACCGGCCCGAGGCGCCGGGTACGGACGGTCCCGTACCCGGCGCCTCGCCCTGTTCTCCGGGTGCGGATACGGCCGCCGCGCAGCAGCCTGAGGACATGGACTTTCCCAGCATCGTTGTGCACGCTCCGGCACTGGACGGGTCGCGGCGGGTCACCGCCGGGGACGAGACGCTCGGTATCGCCTACCACCTCGACGACGTCGTCGAGATCCTGCGGCACGCCGACGTCGACCTCGACGAGGTCGAGGTCGAGGCGACCGACATCATCGACTGGCAGGGCGGCGGGCCGGACGACTGGCCCGGGCTCTCGGAGCACCCCGGGCACCCCGCGCAGCCGTCCCACTGAGGGCGCGGAACGACCTCCGGCGTACGCAACCGGGCGTACCCGCCCTACGGAACCCTCAAATCAACCTCTGAACACCGTCCCGGGGGCTTCAACTCCCCCCGGATGAGGCACATTCTCGGCACACGGGGCCCGCCGGCACGGGGGCGGCGGGCTCCGAACGGGGGTACGGAAGTACGGGGGTACGGGGGTACGGGGGTACGGGGGAAGCACCGAGAACAGCGGCGCGGCGGGCGAGGGGCGAGCCCCGGACCGCCGCGCCGCTGCGTGACGTTCAGCCACGGGACCGGCCGGCACCGGCCGCCCTCGGGTCCTTCAGGAACGGCAGGACGTGGCTCAGGAAGAGGTCCGGGCGCTCGTTGTACGGCTCGTGGGCGGTGGGCAGCACCACGCTCGACGTCCGCACGGGAAGCGCGCCGCGGGCCCTGCGACCGTCCAGCAGGGCCGGAACCACCGGGTCGCGCCGACCCCACAGGAGCAGGATCGGCACGTCCAGGACGGCCGGGTCCGCCATCCCGAAGCCGGGGTCGGCGAGACCGCGCCAGAGGGCGCAGTGCACGGCGAGCCGCACCTCGTCGTCGGGCAGGAGCCGGACGCGCGCGAAGGTCGCCCGGGCGCTCGACGTACCGAGCCGGCCCAGGTACGCGCGGGCCAGCGGGACGACCAGCCGACGGGCCCGCTCCGGCCGGCCCATCACCTCGCGGCAGAACCAGCGGGTGACGGCGGTGTGCCGGGTGAAGCCCGCCGGATCGACGAGGACGAGCGCGGTGACCGTACGGCTGTGGCGGCCCTCGGCGAGACGGCAGGCCACGTAGCCGCCGACGCTGTTGCCGAGTACGGCGATCTCGCGCACCCCGTGCTCGTCGGCGAGCGCGTCGAGGACGCGCTCCGCGGCCTCCGCCAGTCCTTCGGGCGTGACCAGGTGCGGGTGGGGCGCGGTGGAGTCGCCATAGCCCGGCCAGTCGACGACGAACGTGCGACGACGGTCGGCGAGGGCGGGCAGGACGGCGTCGTAGTCGCGGCCGTCCCCGGGGTTGGCGTGCAGGAGCAGCAGGGCGGGGGCGCCGGGTGTGCCGTGGCAGCGCACGGCGAGGTCGCCGAGGGGCGTGGGGACGGTCATCCGCATGGGGCGAGGATGCCGGGTCGGGGCACGGTGTGAACAGGGCGCACCGCCGCCGGGGCCGCGGGCGCGGGAAGCGGCTGGGCCGACCGTCCCGTGACCGCGGGCACGGGAAGAGGATGCCCGGTCAGCCGTGCGACCTCAGGCACGGGAAGCGCTCGGCCCGCCGTGCGACCTCAGGCACACCAAGCGGCCCGGCCCGGACGACCACGGGCACGGGCACGGGAAGCGGCCCAGCCGCCGGGCAACCTCAGGCACGGCGCGGGCCCACCGCGTACGGTGCGCAGCCTGCCGCGCGCGAAAGGGGCGGCTCACCCTCCGGTGAGCCGCCCCGTCCGGGAATCGGCGGTACCGCCCCTGCGGCACTGCCCGTGTCGGCGCTGTGTCAGACCTTCAGGGTCTTGATCGAGGTGGGCGCGTGGCCCGGCTCGGTGGCGAGTTCCTCGAACTCGACGACGTTGCCGATGTCGTTCGTCGTGGACATCGCGATGTTGGTGACCCGCTCCAGGATCGCCTCGACGACCACGGGGACCTGGTGTTCGGCGGCGAGCTTCTTGGCCTGCTCGAAGGCGGCGCCCAGCTCGGCCGGGTCGGTCACGCGGATCGCCTTGCAGCCCAGGCCCTCGGCGACCTTGACGTGGTCGACGCCGTAGACGCCCAGTTCGGGCGAGTTGATGTTCTCGAACTCCAGCTTGACCTGGAAGTCGATGTCGAACGCCCGCTGCGCCTGGCGGATCAGGCCGAGGTAGGAGTTGTTCACCAGCACGTGGACGTACGGGATCCGATGCTGTGCGCCGACGGCGAGTTCCTCGATCATGAACTGGAAGTCGTAGTCGCCGGAGAGCGCCACGACCTGCGCGTCGGGGTCGGCCTTGGCCACGCCGAGCGCGGCCGGGATCGTCCAGCCGAGCGGACCCGCCTGGCCGCAGTTGATCCAGTGCCGCGGCCGGTAGACGTGCAGCATCTGGGCGCCGGCGATCTGCGAGAGGCCGATGGTGGAGACGTAACGCGTCTCCGGCCCGAAGGCCTTGTTCATCTCCTCGTAGACGCGCTGCGGCTTGATCGGGATGTCGTCGAAGTGCGTACGGCGCTGGAGCGTGGCCTTCTTCTCCTGCGCGGACGCGGCCCACGCGGAACGGTCGGGCAGCCTGCCCGCCGCCTTCAACTCCCGTGCCACCTCGACGAACAGCTCCAACGCGGCCCTGGCGTCGGAGGCAATGCCGTAGTCCGGGGCGAAGATCTTGCCGATCTGGGTGGGCTCGATGTCGACGTGCACGAAGGTGCGGCCCGCCGTGTAGACGTCCAGCTTGCCGGTGTGGCGGTTGGCCCAGCGGTTGCCGATGCCGAGGACGAAGTCGGACTCCAGGAAGGTCGCGTTGCCGTAGCGGTGCGAGGTCTGCAGACCCACCATGCCGGCGTTGAGCTCGTGGTCGTCGGGGAGGACGCCCCAGCCCATCAGGGTCGGGACGACCGGAGTGCCCGTCAGTTCGGCGAACTCCACGAGGAGTTCGCAGGCGTCGGCGTTGATGACACCGCCGCCCGCGACGATCAGCGGCCGCTCGGACGCGTTCAGCAGCCCGATCGCCTTCTCGATCTGGGCGCGGCTGGCGGCCGGCTTGTACGCCTGGAGCGGCTCGTACGTCTCCGGGTCGAACTCGATCTCGGTCAGCTGGACGTCGATGGGCAGGTCGATCAGGACGGGGCCGGGGCGACCGGACCGCATCAGGTGGAAGGCCTGCTGGAAGACGCCGGGGACCTGCGCCGCTTCCAGGACGGTGACCGCCATCTTCGTCACCGGTTTGGCGATGGAGGCGATGTCGACGGCCTGGAAGTCCTCCTTGTGGATCACGGCGGTCGGGGCCTGCCCGGTGATGCACAGGATCGGGATGGAGTCGCCGATGGCGGAGTAGAGACCGGTGATCATGTCGGTCCCGGCGGGGCCGGAGGTGCCGATGCAGACGCCGATGTTGCCCGGGTGGGTCCGGGTGTAGCCCTCCGCCATGTGCGAGGCGCCCTCGACGTGCCGGGCGAGGGTGTGGTTGATCCCGCCGGATGCCTTGAGAGCCGCGTAGAAGGGGTTGATCGCCGCACCCGGCACGCCGAAAGCGTTGCTGACGCCCTCGCGCTTGAGGATCTCGACTGCCGCGCGGGCAGCGGTCATACGAGCCATGGAGTACTCCTGCTTCGGCTGTCGGATTCGCGCTCCCGTCGCGCCCCGCGGAGAGCTGTTGATTCCTTTGCGGTTCCGCGGCGGACCCTCGGACCCCTCAGCCCTTGGATTCCGCATTGCGGAAAATAACTTCTACTATCTGGAAGCAATGTAGGCGGCGTGATGAGGGGCGTCAAGAGCGGGCCCGGGCGACCCCGACGGTGGACGTCGAACCGTTTCGCCGCCTCGGAACGTCCGGCAGGAGGACGATGGGAACGCTGTCCCGACGTGACGACCTGGAGTGGGCCATGGCCGAGAGCGTGCCGGTGAGGTGTCCGGTCTGCCGACGCGAGCACCTCTACGCGGCACCGCCCTATCCCTGCGTGTGCGGCGCGCCCGTCACGCCCGAGCTGGACCGCCTCGCGAACCCGTCGCCCGTCACGCACCGCATCTGGGACGAGCAGTGGGCCACGGTCCGGTGCCGCGCCTGCGACCATGTCGCCCAGTGGCCGCACCCCGAGCTGGGCTGCCCCTGCGGCACGACACTGCGCATCCCGGTGGTCCCGCCGGTCCGGCCGGGCCCGGCGGACACGGCGCCGGAGGACGGGACACGAGAAGGCGCGGCACCGCGGGACGAGATCGACTCGGGCGACGGCAAGGGAGGGACGGGGCGCGGCGGGGCGGACACGGACCCGGCGCGCGCCCCGGACGTACACGCGGTGGGCGGCCCGGACGCCGATGCGGCAAGGGGCCCGGACGTCGGCGCGACCGGGGGCCAGGGGTCGGGCGCGGTCGAGGACCCGGACATCGACGCGGTCGAGCGCCCGGGTTCCGACCCGGCAGGGGGCCCGGGGTCCGGCGCGACGGGTCGCCCGGGTTCCGGGGGTGAACAGGGGCGGGGCCGGGCGCGGGTCGCGAAGGGCGCGGGACGCCGGCCGGGCAACCCCGCGGGTGCGCCCCGGCCGGCGTTCCAGCCGGTCACCATCCGTACCGCGCGGGACGCGGTCACGGCCGCGGCGCTGTACCTGCGCTGGCTCGGCTACCGCGACATCCGGCGGGCGGACCAGCGTCCGCCCGCCGGAATCGGGCTGGCCGCCCGCGGCATCCTGGCCCAGGTGGACCCCACCGTGCGCCCGGCCTCACCGCGCGACGTCGAGTGCCTGTGGCTGACGGCCATGACCGAGTCGGCGGGCTGCGTCTACTTCTCCCTGGCGGGCTACGCCGACGAGGCCCGCGCCCGCGCGGACAGCCTCGGGGTCCCCCTCTTCGTCCTCGACCTCACGGGCACCCCTCGACCCGTGAACACCCTCGCGGACGAACTCGCCGTCTCCGGCGCGTGACGCACACCCACCACACCGGCCGGTACACCCCGGCGGCCGGCACGGCACACACCGGCACCGCGTCACCGCTCCCGCGCGGCCTCCTCGCGCAGTTCGATCTTGCGGACCTTTCCGGAGACCGTCATCGGGAAGGCGTCCAGGATGCGCAGCCGGCTGGGGATCTTGTAGTGCGCGAGCTGTCCCTCGCAGAAGCCGCGCAGTTCCTCCAGGGTCAGCGGATCGTCCGGGTCGCGGGGGATGACGCAGGCGAGCACCTCCTCGCCGTAGCGTTCGTGGGGTACCCCGACCACCTGGACGTCGGCGATCTTCGGGTGGGCGTACAGGAATTCCTCGATCTCGCGGGGGTAGATGTTCTCGCCGCCACGGATGATCATGTCCTTGATGCGGCCGACGATCTCCACATAGCCGTCCTCGCGCATGACCGCGAGGTCGCCGGTGTGCATCCAGCGTCCGGGGTCGACGGCTTCGGCGGTCTTCTCGGGCTCGTCCCAGTAGCCGAGCATCACGCTGTAGCCGCGGGTGCACAGTTCGCCCGGTTCGCCGCGCGGCAGCGTGACGCCGCCGACCGGGTCGACCACCTTCACCTCGATGTGCGGCAGGACCCGGCCGACGGTGCCGGTGCGGTGTTCGAGGTCGTCGTCCATCCGGGTCTGCAGGGACACCGGGGAGGTCTCGGTCATGCCGTAGCCGATGGACACCTCCCGCATGTGCATCTCCGCGACGACCCGCTTCATCACCTCGACCGGGCAGGGCGAGCCCGCCATGATGCCGGTGCGCAGGGAGGAGAGGTCGTAGGTCGCGAAGCCGGGCAGGTTCAGCTCCGCGATGAACATGGTGGGGACGCCGTACAGGGACGTGCACCGCTCCTGCTGCACGGCCTCCAGCGTGGCCGCCGGGTCGAACGACGGGGCCGGGATGACGATGCACGCGCCGTGCGAGGTGGCCCCCAGGTTCCCCATCACCATGCCGAAGCAGTGGTAGAAGGGCACGGGCAGACAGACCCGGTCCTGTTCGGTGTAGCCGACGGTGCGGCCCACCCAGTAGCCGTTGTTGAGGATGTTGTGGTGGGAGAGCGTCGCACCCTTGGGGAAGCCGGTGGTGCCCGAGGTGTACTGGATGTTGACCGGGTCGTCGCAGCTCAACTCGGCCGCGGCGGCGGCCAGTCGCTCCGCGGGCACGGCGGCGGCACCCGCCGTCAGGGTGTCCCACGAGGGGTCGCCGATGTACACCGTCTCCCGCAGCTCCGGGCACTTCTCTCGGACCTGGTTGACCAGCGCTCGGTAGTCGCTGCTCTTGTGCTCCTGCGAGGCGACGAGCACCGAGATCCCCGCCTGCTTCAGCACGTACTCCAACTCGTGTGCCCGGTAGGCGGGGTTGATGTTCACCATGATCGCGCCGATCCGGGCGGTCGCGTACTGGACGAGCACCCACTCGGGGCAGTTGATCGCCCAGATGCCGACGCGATCGCCCTTGAGCACGCCCTTGGCGAGCAGTCCGCGCGCCACCTCGTCGACCGCGGCACCGAACTCGGCGTACGTCCAGCGGCGTCCGGAGGGCACGTCCACGAGGGCTTCGCGCTCCGGGTGCGCGGCGATCGCCCGGTCCAGGTTGGCGCCGATCGTGTCGCCCAGCAGGGGTGTGGTGCTCGTGCCGTGGGCGTAGGACAGTTCTGTCACCGGAAGTCCTCCTCGCGGTACTCGGCGGCGGATCCCGCGGCCGTGGCCTCACGCAGTTCGATCCGGCGGATCTTGCCGGAGACGGTCTTGGGGAGCTCGCCGAACTCCAGGCGGCGGATGCGCTTGTACGGGGCGAGGACGGTACGGGAGTGCTCGAAGAGCACCTTGGCCGTGTCGGGGCCGGGCTCGTACCCCGCCGCGAGGACGATGTACGCCTTCGGGACGGCCAGCCGCAGCTCGTCGGGGGCGGGGACCACCGCGGCCTCCGCGACCGCCTCGTGCTCCAGCAGGGCGCTCTCCAGCTCGAACGGCGAGATCTTGTAGTCGCTGGCCTTGAACACGTCGTCGGCGCGGCCCACGTACGTGATGTAGCCGTCCTCGTCCCGGGAGCCGATGTCCCCGGTGCGGTAGTAGCCGCCGGCCATCGCCTCAGCCGTGCGGTCGCCGTCCCCGTGGTAGCCGGTCATCAGGCCGACCGGGCGGTCCGACAGATCGAGCGAGATCTCGCCCTCCGCCGCTCCCGGCGCGCCGGTCACCGGGTCGAGCAGTTCGACGCGGAAGCCGGGGCAGGGCCGCCCCATGGAGCCCGTCTTGAGCTTCTGCCCGGGGCTGTTGGAGACCTGGACGGCCGTCTCGGTCTGCCCGAAGCCGTCCCGGATGGTGACACCCCAGGAGCGCCGGACCTGCTCGATGACCTCGGGGTTCAGCGGTTCCCCCGCGGCGACGGCCTCGCGGGGCGGCGTCCGCAGCTGGGTCAGGTCGGCCTGGATGAGCATCCGCCACACCGTGGGCGGGGCACAGAAGGTGGTGACGCCCGCCCGGTCCATCTCCGCCATCAGCCGGCCCGCGTCGAAGCGCGTGTAGTTGTGGATGAAGACGGTCGCCTCCGCGTTCCACGGAGCGAAGAGGTTCGACCAGGCGTGCTTGGCCCAGCCGGGCGAGGAGATGTTGAGGTGCACGTCGCCGGGCTTGAGCCCGATCCAGTACATGGTCGCGAGGTGTCCGACCGGGTAGGAGACGTGGGTGTGCTCGACCAGCTTGGGGCGGGCGGTGGTGCCCGAGGTGAAGTAGAGCATCAGCGGGTCGTCCGCGAGGGTGGGGCCGTCGGGTTCGAAGGCCGCGTCCGCCGTGTACGCCTCCTCGTACGGGAGCCAGCCGGGGCGGGCGCCGCCGACCGCGATCCGGGTGTAGCGGCCCGGCACGTCGTCGAACTTCGCCGCGTCGTCGGAGCGGACGACGACGTGCCGCACCCGGCCCCGCTCGACCCGGTCGCGCAGGTCGGCGGCGCCGAGCAGCGGGGTGGCCGGGATGACCACGGCCCGCAGCTTCATCGCGGCGAGCGCCGTCTCCCACAGTTCGACCTGGTTGCCGAGCATGACGAGCACGCGGTCCTCGGCTCCCACGCCCTGCGCGCGCAGCCAGTTGGCGACCCGGTTCGAGCGCTCGGACATCGCGGCGAAGGAGACCTCGGTGCGGTCGCCGTCCTCCTCCACGATGTGCAGGGCGGTCCGGTCGTTGCCGCGTGCGACGACGTCGAACCAGTCGAGCGCCCAGTTGAAGTGCTCGGGGCGGGGCCAGCGGAAACCCTCGTAGGCCGTGAGGTAGTCCTCGCGGTGCTCCAGCAGGAAGTCCCGCGCGGCGCGGAACTCGTCCGTCGCGCCCGTCGTCGCCGTCATGTGTCCTCCTCGTTGCCGGACCGCCGCCTAACATCGTGTATTCCGTGATGCAGGTCTCACCACCCCCGAACGGGGGGTGCGCCGCGAAGAGGGGGCGAACAGGTGGCAGCAGACGCAGTCGAGGCAGTGGAGATGCGTGGTGCGCTGGTGCGGCTGCGCCGCGCGACGGGGCTGCCGGTCGCCTTCGGCGGCCTGGTCGATCCCGGGCGCCGGCACGTGCGCATCAGCGAACTCAGCGGCACCGCGACGGCCGCGCTCAGCGCGCTCGCCGTCTCCTCGGGGAACGGTCTGGGCGGCAAGGCGGTGGCCCTGGCCCGGCCCTGCGCGGTGACCGACTACTCGACCTCGCGGCAGATCAGCCACGAGTACGACGTGGCGGTCGCCACCGAGGGGCTGTGCTCCGTCCTCGCGGTGCCCGTCGTCGTACGCCGGCGGGTGCGCGGTGTGCTGTACGGCGCCCTGCGGACGGCGCAGCCCCTGGGCGACCGCACGCTCGGCGCCGCGGTCGCGGCGGCCCGGGACGTGGAGCAGGCGCTGGTCGTACGGGACGAGGCGCGGGACCTGCTCGCCGTCGCGCGCAGGCAGGAGCCGTCGGTGACGGACGGTGCGTGGGAAGAGGTGCGGGAGGCCCACGGCGCGCTGCGCGCGATGGCCCCGCGGATCGCCGACCCGGCGCTGCGGGACGAACTGCTCGCGGTCTGCGGGCGGCTGGCCGACGCGGCGGCGCCGTCCGTGGCAACGCGGGAGGCGGGTCTCGCGCCCCGCGAGCTGGACGTCCTCGCCTGTGTCGCGACGGGGGCCACCAACGCGGTCGCCGCACAGCGCCTCGGGCTGCGTCCGGAGACGGTGAAGGGGTATCTGCGCGCGGCGATGCGGAAGCTGGGCGCGCACACCCGCCTGGAGGCCGTGGTCGCCGCGCGGCGGGCGGGGCTGCTCCCTTAGGGCGGGGTCCTCCCGTGGCGCGGGGTCGCCTTCGGGGCCGTCCCGTACGGGGTGGGCGAGGGTTCCTTCTCCGCGCGACGGACGGGAAGCCTCCCGCGGGTGGTGCTCCCGTGCGCTGAGGGGATCCTGCCGCCCAGGATGCGCGGGTCTCCGCTCAGGCCCGACGGACGGGACTCCCCCGCGACGGTGCTCCGGTGCGGGAGGGGCAACTGCCGCGCGAGGGGAGGCGCACCCCCGTGCGCGAGTGGGCTTCGTGCCGCGTGCACCCCACGGGGCTCCGCACGTGCACGCACTGACGAGCCTCTCGCGCACCCGCTGCTCCCTTGGGACGCGGTGCTCCTCAGGTACGGGAGGGAATGTGGTGCTCCTGTGCGCGAGCCGCGTGCACCCCCGGAGCTGCGGCCGTGCGCGATCCGGCTGAGCGCGGCGGGGTTTCTTTCGCCCGCGCACGGGCACGCGTCCGCCCGTGCGCGGCAGGTGGGGGCACCCCGTGGACGGGGCGACGCGTGGGACCGCTCCCGTGGCGCAAATGTGGCCTGTCAGGGCCCGGGAGAGCCTTCGGCGGGACCGGACGAAAGGGGGCCTGGAGGCGGAAACGGCGCCGGACCGGCGCGCGGGAGCGCTCCCCTTCTGCGGCTTCCCATTCAATCATCGCGACACTGAAATCGCTTATGCGGCTGGCTTGTTATTTCCCTCACCATGTCGACAGTCCGAAATTCAAAGAGTCGTTGCCTAATATTGGCCCGGACACGACACACGAGGGGAGCGGTGACCGTGCGAGGGGACTTCAACGAACCTGCCAGACCCCGCCCCGACCTGGTCATCGGCCGGGAGGAACTCTTCACCGAGGCGCGTGCGCAACTCTCCGGCGGCGGCAGTGTGCTGGTGCACGGCCCCGCGGGAATAGGAAAGTCGACCGTCCTGCGGTCATTGGCCGCGGAATGCGCCGAAACGGCACGGACCGTGTTGAGGTGCTCCGCGACCGAGTCCGAATCCCATCTCCCGTTCCTCGCGCTCGCCGACCTCTTCGGTCTGGTCGTCGACGAGGTCTCGGACGGTCTCCCCGCCCCGCAGCGCACGGCTCTGGAGTCCGCCCTCACCGGACGCGGCGAGTCGACCCTCCAGCGCGACGGTCTGGCGCTGCGGCTCGCCGTGCTGTCCGTGCTCCGGGCCCTGGCCGCCCGGGGCCCCGTGCTGATCGTGGCCGACGACCTCCAGTGGCTCGACCCGGCCAGTGCCGAACTGCTCGGCTTCGCCGCCCGACGCCTCGGCGGTGTGCCCGTACGGATGCTGTGCGCCGTACGCACCGAGACCGAGTCGCAGGAACTGCGGACGGACCGCTATCTACGCGCGTCTCCCCCGGACACCCTCGCCCTGCGGATCAACCCGCTCACCCGCGCCCACGTGGCCCGGCTCCTCGACCGGCGCGGCCACACCGGCCTGTCCCGCTCGACCGTGCGGGACATCCACCGCACCAGCGGCGGCAATCCCCTCTTCGCGCTCGAACTGGGCCGCGCACTCGCCGAGTCCCGCACCCCGCCGAGTCCGGGCGAGCCACTGCCCGTGCCGACGTCCCTGCGAGCACTCGTCCTCAGCCGGCTGGACATGCTGTCCGCGGAGGCCCGTCGCACCCTGCTCGTGGCGAGCGCGGGGGCCCGCCCGACCCTGGCGCTGCTGCACGCGGCGGGCCGCGCGGACGCCGAGGCCGACACCGCGTCGGCGGCGGCGCTCGGGCTGCTCGCCACGGAACGCGAGACACCGGGCATCCGGTTCGCGCACCCCCTGGTGTCCGCCGCCCTGTACGCGGAGGCGAGCGCCCAGGAGCGGCGGGCCGCGCACGCCGCCCTGTCCACGGCCGCCTCCGACCCCATCGAACGCGCCCGGCACCTCGCCCTGGCGACCACCGGGACGGACCCGGGCGTCGCCGCCCGGCTCGGTGACGCCGCGGCCGCCGCCCGGGACCGGGGCGCTCCCTCCGTCGCCGCGGGTCTCGGACTGCTGGCCGCCCGGCACACCCCGCCCGACGCCGTGCCCGGCCCCGACCAGCGCCGCCTCCAGGCCGCGGAGGACGCGCTGACCGCCGGAGAGACGGACCTCGCGCGGGACATCGCGCATGAGGTGCTGTCCCACGCCACCGGGCCCACGGACCGGGTACGGGCCTGGATCGTCGTCATCGACGCGGCCGGGCAGGCCATGGCGGAGGTCGACGCGGTCTTCCCGCAGGCACTCGCGGACGCGGGCGAGGACCCCGGGCTGCTCGCCCTGGTCCGCTACCAACTGGCCTGGCGGGCCCTGCTCGTGGAGGGCGAGATGGCCAAGGGACGCGAGGAGGCGGCGATCGCGGCGCGGCTCGCGGCGCGCGCCGGTGACCGGCGCACCGAGCTCCTGGCCCTGGGCTTCCAGGCACAGATGGAGACCCTGATGGGCCACCCCGGCGCCCCGGGAACCATTCAGCGCGCGATGCGCGAGCCGCAGGACCCGCGCGTGGCCTGCGATCACAACGGCGCGGGTGCCGCCCGCTTCCGCTGGCTGATCATGGGCGACCGGCTGGCCGAGGCGCGTACGACGATCACCGCGCTGCTGCGCGAGGCGCAGCGCCGCGGAATGGTCGAGAGCGAGGTGCACTTCCTGCGCGGGCTCGCGGAGACCGAGCTGCGCGCCGGGCACTGCGGCCGGGCGCTGGACCTGGCCAGGGAAAGTCTGCGGCTCGCCCGGGACACCGGGATCGGGGAGGCGGCCACCGCCATGTTCACCTCGCTCGCCGAGGCGGCCGGCGGCGACGTGGACCGGGCGCTCGCGCTCGCCCAGGAGGCCGTGGACCGTGCCGAGGAGGACGGCGACCTGGTCTACCTCTCGCGCGCCCTCGGTGCCCTCGGGCACGCCCGGCTGGTCGCCGGTGACGCGGCCGGTGCCGTGCAGTCCCTGCGCCGGGTAAGGGAGTTGGAGGGCAATCTCGGCGTCGTCGATCCCGCGCGCGGACGCTGGCACGGCGACCTCGCCGAGGCGCTCGTCCGCGTCGGGGAGGTGGTGGAGGCGCAGGACGTCATCGACGTGACCCGCGAGCGGGCGCTGCGGCTGGAACGCGAGAGCGTGCTGGCCGTCCTGGACCGCGCCGAGGCCCTCGTCCGCGCCGCTCGTGGCGAACAGGGGCCCGCCGAGCGACAGCTGGCCTCCGCGCAGGACCGTCTCGCCAAGCTGGGCTACGGCCTGGAGGAGGCCCGCGCCGCGTACGCACTCGCCGCCCTGCGCGCCTTCCCCCACGCCCTCGGCTTCGCGCGGGCAGGAGGAACCGCCGTGCCCGGTCCCACCTCGTACGACGAGGCGGCCCGGCTCTTCCGTCGCTGCCGGGCCCTCCCCTGGCTCCGCCAGGTCGAGGCGGCGTCCGCCGCGGATGCTCCCGCGCCGCCGCTCGCGCCCGCGTCCCTGGACACCCTCGCGGCCACCGAGCGGCAGGTCGCCGCGCTCGTCATGGAGGGTGCCACCAACCGCGAGATCGCCGCGCGGCTCTTCATCAGCGTCAAGACGGTCGAGGCGACCCTCACCCGGGTGTACCGCAAGCTGGGGATCCGTTCCCGGGTGGACATCGTGCGTCTGGCGGCGGAGCGCAGACCGGGCTGACGCGCCGCCCGACCGAACGGGACCCGGCCGGCCACCCGCCGCACCCGGCCGGAGACCACCGGCCGAGCGAGGGCCCGGCCCGGCGGGCGACCCCGCTCCGAGAACGCCCGGTCCGGCGGCCGACACCGTTCTGCGCACGTCCGGCACGGCGGAGACCCCCTCTCGGCGGCCTCCGCTCGACGAACATCCCCCTCGCCGGGCGCCCGGCACGGCGAACTCCCCGCTCCCCGGGCACCGTCGAACGGATCCGGGCCCGCGCGCACGCCCCGTTCGGCCGAACCCTGGCCCGCGCACGACCCGTTCGGCCGAGCGGACCCGAGGAGCCGGTCAGTTCGGCCGAACGGGCCTACCGGGAGCACCCCTTGCATCCGTACGGAGCAGCGCGGGCGCCCCGTTCGGCGCAACGGTGCGGGCCGGCGGAGCGTTCGGCCGAACGGCCGAACGGCGGCCGAGCCCCGTCACAGGACCGAACGGGCAGCACAGCACACCAAACCCCACCCCGCCCACCCGAGGGTTTTCCCTCCCCCAATCCCCCTAGGGGGTTCCCTCATTGGGCAGCGGCGGCAACCGCTTCTAGCGTGATCCACGTGCCGCTCGCTCGGGCACACGGCTCCCCAGCCAGGGGCGTCGTGCACCACCCCCCACCCGCGCGTCCCCCCACCGGCAAACCTCCGAGGAGACCCATGTTCGGGCTCAACCGCGCCAAGAAGACAGCCGCCGTCTGTGCGGCGACCGCTGCCGCCGCCACGACCGTCCTGCTCGGCGCCCCCTCCGCCGTGGCCCTCCCGCAGCCGATCGTCGGCGGCACGACGACCACGACGACCGCGTACCCGTTCATGATGCAGATCACGGACGCCTCCCAGAACCAGTTCTGCGGGGGCACCCTGGTGGCCGCCGACAAGGTCGTCACCGCCGCCCACTGCATGCTCGGCGAGACCACGGGCAGCGTCCGCGTCGTCGGCGGCAGAACCTATCTGAACGGCACGAACGGCACCGTCAGCAAGGTCAGCAAGATCTGGATCAACCCCGACTACACGGACGCCTCCAACGGCGACGACGTGGCCGTACTGACCCTGTCCACGTCGATGCCGTACGCCACCGCGCAGTACGTCTCCTCCTCGGACACCGGCGTGTACGCGACCGGTGCCACGGCCCGCGTCGTCGGCTGGGGCACTACCTCCGAGAGCGGCGCCTCCTCCAACCAGCTGCGCACGGCGACCGTCCCGATCGTGTCCGACTCCAGCTGCGCGGGCTCGTACGGCTCGGACTTCGTGGCGTCCGACATGGTCTGCGCCGGGTACGCCTCGGGCGGTGTCGACACCTGCCAGGGCGACAGCGGCGGTCCGCTGCTCATCGACGGCGTCCTGGCGGGCATCACCTCATGGGGCGAGGGATGCGCGGAGGCCGGCTACCCGGGCGTCTACACCCGTCTGACCACGTTCTCCGGCCTGGTGACCGCACAGGTCAACTCCTAGCCGGCGCCCGCCCCGGCCCTCGGGCCGGCCATGAATTCCTGAGGTACACCTCAGGTGAGAGCCAGGGGGCGCTGCGAGCCTCCACGAGCGGTCCGCAGCGCCCCCTGTCCAACCCTTCTACTTGTCGGCGGTCAGCTTCCCCGCGGTACCCCAACTGTCCGCCGGCACCTCGTGGATCCACACCTGCACCGACTCGGCCGGGATCCTGTAGGCGTCGACGAAGGCGTCGGTGACACGTTTGACGAGGTCCCGCTTGAGCTCGGCATCGCGCGGACCCTGCTGGACGGTGACGATGGGCATGGCTGAACTCCCTTGCGTACGGCGGCTCGTGCCGCTTCGTGCGGACGGGAACAGTCCATCGCGCGGGGCGCGGCCGACCAAGGAGCAGACCGCGAGCGCAGCGATCAGTTCCCGTGATCGCCGCAGGCCGCGAGCAGTGCGGCCCAGTGCGGAGGGGGTGCCGCCGCACGCACCGCGAGCCCCGTGGCCAGCGCGAGGCCCGGCGCCCGGAACGGGACGAAGGCGACCCGCGGCACCTGCAGGACGCGTGCGTGCGAGGCGTACACGACCGTCCACAGCGGGCGGCTGCCGATGGTGGCGAGGGTGTCCTGCAGCGAGCCGCTCACCGGCCCCGCCGGCGGTTCGAATCCCGCGTCGTGACAGGCGCCGATCACCAGGTCGACGAGTGCGGGGTTGTGGCGGCGCTCGGTGATGCTGAGCGGCAGCGCGGCCAGCTCGCCGAGGTCCAGCGTGTCCCGCGAGGCGAGGGGGTGCGTGGCCGGGACGGCGGCGACGAGCGGGTCGGGCCACAGGGGCACGATCCGCAGGCCGGGCACGGGCTCCGGGGAGCGGACGAACGCCGCGTCCAGACGTCCGTCGGTGACCTGCGCGAGCCGCTCCCGCGCCGGCGCGGAGACGAGTTCGACCGGCACTCCGGGGGCGAGCCGCGCGAACGCGGCCAGTACCCGGTCCAGGTGCTCACCGAGGCCGGTGCTCGTCCCGATCCGCAGACCGTGGCGCGGGGCGACGGCCGCACGCGCCCGGTCGGCCGCGGCGAGCACCGCCCGGGCCTCCGGCAGCAGCCGCTCCCCCGCGCCGGTGAGCCGCACGTGCCGCGGCGAGCGGTCGAAGAGTTCGGCGCCCAACTCCCGCTCCAGGCGCCGGATCTGCTGGCTCACGGCGGACTGCACGATGTGCAGCCGCTCCGCCGCCCGCCCGAAGTGCAGTTCTTCGGCGACCGTCACGAAATAGCCGAGCTGCCGCAGTTCCATGCCCCGGACTGTAGGCCCCGCCGAGCACCGGCTGTTTGAATGGGGCCCGTTGGGGGTGATGGGCATGGTGTCCACGGACCGTTTCCTGGCCTTCGCCGCGATGTCGCTGCTGGTGATCGTGATTCCCGGCCCCAGTGTGCTGTTCGTCATCGGGCGGGCGCTCGCGCACGGCCGGCGCACCGCGGTGGCGACGGCGCTCGGCAACGTGGTCGGCTCGTACCTGCTGGTGGTGGCCGTCGCCTTCGGCATCGGCTCGCTGGTGGAGCGTTCGGTGACGGTGTACCTCACCGTGAAGCTGGCCGGCGCGGCCTATCTCGTGTTCCTGGGCGTGCAGGCGTTCCGGCACCGCAAGGAGATGAAGGCCTCCACGATCCGGACGGACGCCGCGGCTCCGCCCCGTGGCGACCTGCGCACCCTGCTGGACGGCGCGCTCGTGGGGGTCACCAACCCCAAGGGCATCGTCTTCTTCGCCGCGGTGCTCCCCCAGTTCGTCGACCACGCGGCGGGACACGTCCCGTTGCAGATGCTGCTGCTCGGCCTGGTCCCCATCTCGATCGGCCTGGTCACGGACACGCTGTGGGGCCTGACCGCGTCGGCGGCCCGCGCCTGGTTCGCCCGCTCCGACCGCCGTCTCTCCCTCATCGGCGGCGCGGGCGGCTTCACGATGATCGGGCTCGGCGTGACGGTGGCGGTGACGGGCCGGGCGGACTGACTCCCCGGCGGGCCGGGGGACTTCAGGCTCGTACGACGGTCCCGAACCGGATGTCGTACGTCTTCCCCGGCTCTCCCTCGTGCAGGACGCCGAGCATCCGCTGCCCCTCCTCGGTCACCTCGGCGCGCTGTGCACTCGTCAGAGTGCCGAACGGCTCGATGACGAGGGCGTCCTCCGTCAGCTTCCACACCCCGGCCAGGAAGCCGTCGACGAGCAGGGTGCAGTACGCCTGGTTGCCCTGCCAGGAGCGCCCCTTGAGGTCGGCGGGCACCACCCGGGAGCGGTCGGCGTGCGACAGCAGCAGATTGTCGAACTCGGGCAGGAACCGCGGCGGGGCGGGGGTGTCGGCGTCCGGACGGGGTGCGTCGGGGAGGTCGAAGAGTTCGACGCCGTGTTCGTCGCGGAAGACGAGCAGCCGGGGCCGGAGCCGTGCGAAGACCTCGCGCAGGCGGGTCAGGCCGGCCCAGGTCTGCATGTCCTTGACGGAGGCGGGACCGAAGGCTCGGAGATAGCGCAGGACGGTCTCGTCGGGAGCCGGGGCCGGTTCGGCGGGGCGGCCCAGCCAGTGTTCGGCGGTGGTGAGCGCGACCTGCCCGCTCTGCCCCCACAGGCCGCGCGGGGTGACCTGGACGAGCGGCAGCCGGCAGCGGGCGGCGATCGACAGCGCGAAGGGATCGGCGTCCGGCCAGTCGGTCAGCAGCGCCTCACGCAGCTGCTTCATGGTGCGCGGCTCCGCCTCCACCAGTTCACGGGCGACCACGGCGAGCCGGTCCAGGTCGACGCCGGTCAGCCCCTTTCGGAACGTGACGAGCTCGCGGTCGCGGGCGGCCTGCACGAGGGGGCGCAGGGTGAGGGCGTCGTCGGCGGTGTGGGTGTGGATGGTGGAGCGCAGGGTGACGATGCGGACGACCTCCCGGTCGGCCATGAGCCGGGACAGCGCCTGCGGTGCGAATCCGTCGAGGCGGGCGGCGAGTGCGTAGTACGGCGGCTTCACGTTCTGCGCCTGGAGACCGAGCAGGTGCTCGACGGCGGCCTTCGCGGACAGCGGGGACCGGCGCAGCAGCAGCTGGCGGTCGAGGGTCGCGCGGTTGAGCGCGCGGGTGCCGAGCACGGGGGCCGTCGTGGTCGTCTTCGTCATGCTCCGCACGCTAGCCCCACTTGCGGACAGCCTCTGTCCTCGATTCTCACCGGATCCCCGAGGGAGCGGGCGCCCCAGGCCGTTTGCCCCGTATATCCTGCTCCGTGATCACACAGACGCGCGTTCGACGGAGGAGGCAGCCGCGATGTCCGACCGACGCGCCCGCCCGACCTCGAAGAACGGCCGTGACGCGGGCGAGGCCGCGGACCCCCGGGGCGGGAAGGACACCCGGATGTCCGCCTGGCGGCGCGCCCTGACCCCGCCCGCCGCGCCGCCCCCGTCGTCCTCCGCGCCCCGGTCCGAACCGCCGGCGCCGGAACCCGCCGACATGGGCAGCGTCGTGCAGGCGGCGCTGTACCGCGACGGTGTCCGCGTCTCGACGCCCGCGTCGCTCGCCGACACCTTCCGTGAGCTGCGCGAGCAGCCTGCCGGAATGGCGTGGATCGGCCTGGCCCGTCCCACCGAGTCGGAACTCCTTTCGCTGGCGGCGGAGTTCGACCTGCATCCGCTGGCCGTCGAGGACGCGATGGAGGCCCATCAGCGTCCGAAGCTGGAGCGCTACGGCGAGACCCTCTTCGTCGTGCTGCGCGCGGCGCGGTATCTGGACGCACCCGAGGAGGTCGACTTCGGCGAGCTGCACGTGTTCGTGGGGCCCGACTTCGTGATCACGGTCCGGCACGAGGCGGCGCCGGACCTCTCCGCGGTGCGCCGCCGCATGGAGGACACCCCGGAGCTGCTGAAGCTCGGCCCCGAGGCCGTGCTCTACGCGATCCTCGACTCCGTCGTCGACGGGTACGTGCCGGTCGTCGCCGGCGTCCAGAACGACATCGACGAGATCGAGACCGAGGTCTTCCGCGGCGACCCGGAGGTCTCCCGCCGCATCTACGAACTCTCCCGGGAAATGGTGGAGTTCCAGCGCGCCACCCGCCCGCTGGTCGGCATGCTGCACGGCCTGATGGCGGGCTTCGCCAAGTACGGCACCGACGAGGAGCTCCAGCGCTACCTCCGTGACGTCGCCGACCACGTCACCCACACCAGCGAGCGGGTGGACGGCTTTCGCCAGGCCCTCACCGACATCCTCACCGTCAACGCCACCCTGGTGACACAGCAGCAGAACGCCGAGATGCGCGCGCTGGCGGAGGCGGGCTTCGAACAGAACGAGGAGATCAAGAAGATCTCGGCCTGGGCGGCCATCCTCTTCGCGCCGACCCTCGTGGGCACGATCTACGGCATGAACTTCCAGAGCATGCCGGAACTGCACTGGGGTTTCGGGTACCCGTTCGCGATCGGCCTGATGGGCGTGGTGTGCGTGAGCCTGTACGTCATCTTCAAGCGGCGCGACTGGCTCTAGGGGGCTTCGTCCGGCCCCGGCAGGAGAGCCGGGGCGTCCGTCCGGTGCCCGGAGCCGGGTGCGTATGCTCGCCGCCGTGTCCGCACGACCAGGAGGAGCACGGTGTTCGAGTACGAGAAGGACGGCGCGGCGATCTACCGCGAGTCCTTTGCCACCATCCGCGCCGAGGCGGACCTCGCGGGACTGCCCGCCGACGTCTGCCAGGTCGCGGTGCGGATGATCCACGCCTGCGGGATGGTCGACCTCGTCGGTGACATCGCGTACTCGGCCGGTGTGGTGGCCCGCGCCCGTGAGGCCCTGCGCTCGGGCGCGCCCGTCCTCTGCGACGTGTCCATGGTCGCCAGCGGTGTGACCCGCAAGCGGCTGCCCGCCGGCAACGACGTGATCTGCACCCTGTCCGACCCCGCCGTGCCGGACCTGGCCGCGGAACTGGGCACCACGCGCAGCGCCGCGGCACTGGAGCTGTGGCGGAACCGGCTGGAGGGTGCCGTCGTCGCGGTCGGCAACGCGCCCACCGCGCTGTTCCGGCTGCTGGAGATGATCGAGGAGGGTGCGCCCCGTCCGGCCGCCGTCATCGGTGTGCCGGTGGGCTTCGTCGGCGCCGCCGAGTCGAAGGACGCGCTCGCCGCGCACCCCTCCGCCCTGGAGTACCTGGTCGTCCGGGGCCGTCGCGGCGGCAGCGCCATCGCGGCCGCCGCCCTCAACGCGATCGCGAGCGAGGAGGAGTAGCGGACCGACCGGCTCGCCGCGCCGCAGCCGACACGGCGGGCCGATCAACTTCACCCGGCACCGTACGACTTCGGTGGGCGCCCGCGCGCAAGAAGCCCTCTGGGAGCCGGTCGGCGCCCGTGTACCAGAAGCCCCTCGGCCCGGGTCTGCGCGGCGTACGAGAGACCCCTCGGCCCGAGTCGGCGCCCGCGGGCGAGGAGCGTGGGCCGGGTCAGCGTCCGTGCGTGAGGAGCCAGTGGGCGGCCTCGTCCGGGCCCGCGGCGCAGCGGACACCTTCCGGCAGCGGCGGGCGCCGTACGACGACCACGGGCAGGCCCGCCTCGCGTGCCGCGCGCAGCTTCGCCGCCGTGGCCGCGCCACCGCTGTCCTTGGTGACCAGGACGTCGATCCGGTGTCGGCGCAGCAGTTCGCGCTCCCCGTCGAGCGTGAACGGGCCGCGGTCCAGGACGACTTCCATGTGCCGGGGGTACGGGGCCTCCGGCGCGTCCACCGAGCGGACCAGGAACCGGATCGCGTCGAGGTGGGCGAAGGCGGCCAGCCCCGTCCGGCCCGTGGTGAGGAACACCCGCCGCCCCAGCGCGGGCAGCAGCCCCGCCGCCTCGGCGAGCGATCCCGCCTCGTGCCAGTCGTCGCCCTCTTCGGGGACCCAGCCGGGCCGGCGCACGGCGAGCAGCGCAACGCCGGTGCCGGCCGCGGCCTCGGCCGCATGGGCGCTGATCGTCCGGGCGAAGGGGTGGGTGGCGTCGACGAGCGCGTCCACCCGGTGCGCGCGCAGCCACACGGCCAGTCCCCCGGCCCCGCCGAAACCGCCCACGCGCACCTCGCCCGGTGGCAGCCGGGGCGCGGTCACCCGCCCGGCCAGGGAGGTGGTCACCCGCAGCTGCGGAGCCCGGGCCGTCAGGGTCTCGGCCAGGCGGCGGGCCTCGGTCGTCCCACCGAGGATCAGTACGTGCACGGTGCTTCAGTTCCCTTCTCCGTCTGCCCGATTCTCCGCGTCCCGGCCGGCCACGGTCCGCAGTCGGGCCCCGAGGCGCTCCACGGCCGACGGGTTGCGCGGGCTCTCGACGAGGTCGGCGTAGTCGAGGACGAAGATCCTGCGGTGCTTGACGGCGGCCACCCCGCGCAGCGGTGCGTAGGACAGCAGGAACTTCCTCTTCTGTTCGGCACTGACGTCCCCGTAGTCGCAGATCAGGATGGTGTCCGGGTTCCGCTCGACGACGCTCTCCCAGCCGACGGTGGTCCACGAGTCCCGCACGTCGTGCATGAGGTTGACGCCGCCGGACTCGCTGTTCTCCTCGGTGAGCTGGTCCTTCGACAGCCAGGGCACCTTGCCGTAGCCGTCCTTCCACGGCACACCGGTCAGGTCGCCCTTGTCGTCGGGCATCGCGAACCCGGCCATGCGGTCCTCCAGGCCGAGGGCGAACATCAGCTCGGTGATGCCGACGTCGTTGGTGACGACCCGCTCGGGAACCGTGTCGTAGGTGACCTTGCGGCCGCCCGTTGGTGAGGGTGACGGCCGCGGAGCCCGCGTCCCCCTTCCGGTTCGGCTCGACCGTCGCGCCGCAGCCGGTGGCGGTGACGGCGAGGCAGACGGCGGCGACGAGCAGCTTGCGCATGGATGTCCTCAGTCGGTGGTCGGGAGCAGGTCGAACAGGAGCTGGACGGCGCCGGTCACGGGATGCCGCACGGGGTGCCCGCTGACCCCGAACACGTCGGCGAGCAGGTCCGGCCGGAGCACGTCCTGCGGCGGCCCGGAGGCGACGACCCTGCCGTCCGCGATCACGTACAGCAGATCGCAGTGCGCGGCGGCCAGGTTGAGGTCGTGCAGTGCGGCCAGCACGGACAGGCCGCTCGCGCGGACGAGGGACAGCACGTCCAACTGGTGGGCGATGTCGAGGTGGTTGGTGGGTTCGTCGAGGACGAGCACCCTGGGCTGCTGGGCGAGGGCACGGGCGATGAGGACGCGCTGTTTCTCTCCGCCGGACAGGGTGAGGAAGCCGCGGCCGGCGAGGTGGGCGACGCCGGTGCGTTCCATGGCGCCGGCGCAGATCTCGCGGTCGTGCGCCGCGGTGCGGTCACGGTGCGGGAGCCGTCCCGTCGCGACCACCTCGACGACGGTGAAGTCGAACTCGGCCGACGACTCCTGGGGTAGGGCGGCGAGCCGGCGGCTCCGAGTCCCACCCCGCCCACGAGCGACACGAGCAGCAGGAGTCCCAGGGCACCGACCGTCGGCGGGACGGGTGTTCGGCCGGGGTGTCGGCGCACGGTCGGCGGTCCTTCGCCTCGGGCCGCCGGGCGCCGAGCAGGAGTCGGCCCGGACGGCACACGCCGCCGCGCGGTCCCCTCTCGCAGTCCACGGCGAGCAGTCAACGGGTCGCGCCACCCTCGGGCGATCGGGCTCGCGCGACGGACCGTCCGGTCCGCGCGCACACCGTTGCGGGTCAGCGCCGGATTCTCACCGGACTTCCCCCGCGGGAGGCCAGGGGAGCCTAACAGAGGCGGTCGGTGGGCCCGGGTGCCGTTCCCGTCCGGGCCGCGCGGGACCGGGCAGGGGCGTCAGAGCCGTACGACGACCAGCGCGATGTCGTCGCGGGCGCCGCCGATGACGCCGAGGCGGCCGAGCAGCGCGTCGGCGAGGCGCTCGGGGCCGAGCCGTGCGCAGGCGGCGAGGGAGTCGGTCAGCCGGCCGAGGCCCACGTCGATGTCCTCGCCGCGGCGCTCGATGAGCCCGTCGGTG
The DNA here is from genome assembly GCF_055558435.1 of Streptomyces sp. NPDC025784. Classification (NCBI taxonomy): domain Bacteria; kingdom Bacillati; phylum Actinomycetota; class Actinomycetes; order Kitasatosporales; family Streptomycetaceae; genus Streptomyces; species Streptomyces sp. NPDC025784. Next base: position 202,294 of record NZ_JBVHMN010000009.1, on the reverse strand, counting down.
TAGAGGACCAGGGTGTCGCCCGGGTCGTACAGGAGGCCGACCTGGGGGCGGGCCACGTGTGCGGGGCGGGCTCCCAGCGGTGGGTCGGTGGCGCGGTCCAGCAATTGGAAGGTGCCGTCGGTGTGCAGCAGGACGGGCGGTGGATGACCGGCGCTGCTGTACAGGATCCGCCGCCGGCGGGTGTCGATGAGCACCGACACCGAGGTGGTGACCAGCGCGCCCTCGACCGAGCGCGCGTACAGGCCCAGCACCTCCAGTGCCTTCGCGGGACCGTCCACGGTACGGGTGGCGGCGCTCAGGGCGCTGCGGAGCATGCCCATGACGGTCGCCGCCTCCAGGCCGTGGCCGACGACGTCGCCGACCGAGACGGAGAAGCGGCCGCCGGGCAGGTCCACGACGTCGTACCAGTCGCCGCACACGTTCAGGGAACCCACGGCGGGCAGGTAGCGCACGGCGATGTCGGTGTGCCGGTCGAGGTCCGGCGAGTGCAGCATGGCCTCCTGGAGGGTGACGGCCACCTGGCGTTCGCGGGCGTGGGCCTGGCGCAGTTCCTCGTTGAGGTGCTGGAGCTCCCGGGCACGGGCATACAGCTCGGCCTCGATCTCCTCCCCGGACGTGCCCGCGCTCCCCTCCTCTCCGCGACTGTCCGCGTCCCGGCCCCGTTGCCGGTCGTGTGCGCGGCGGTCCTGGATGAAGGCGGTGACGTCCTCGACACGGTGGATGATCCAGGCCACCTTGCCGTCCTGGCTCAGGACGGGGGTGTTGATCGGGGACCACCAGCGTTCCTCGAACTGACCGGGCCGGAGCATGATCGGAATGTCGTACTTCTGCAGCGCCATGGTGTCCGGCTTGCCGGTTTCCAGGACCCGGCGCAGGGAGGCGCCCAGATTGCGCACGCCGTCCGCGTCCGGGTCGGAGGGGTTGTCGGGGAAGGCGTCGAAGATGTACTGGCCGAGCAGGTTCTCCCGGGTGCGGTCGGTCGCCTCCAGGTAGGCCCCGTTCACGTCGACGATCACCAAGTCGGGTCCCAGTACGAGATAGGGACTCGGCGTGGCCGCGAAAAGCGCCGCGTAGTCGATCTCAGGTGACGTCACGTGATTCCCACCGGTCCTAGTGACCCGCCTTCTCCTAATCTAGGAGCCCTCCGCCGGTCGCGCCCGGTCACGGGCGCCGCGCCGCGGGGCCGATGCCTCCGCGCGGGGCGGGCCCGCAGCCGCCCGGACCGGCGGGCGGCCCCGCCGTGTCCCCCGCGCGTCGGGCTGAGCCCTGAGGGGCTCTCCCCGGCGCACCGGGGCCCGCGCCTCACGGCATCCCAGGGCCCGCACCTCACCGCTCCCGGAGCCCACGCCGTACCGCTTTCCGCCGCCCTCGCCTCATGGCACTCCGGGTCCGCCCCCATGCCCGGCGCGGGTCGTGGCGGCCGGTGCCGAAACCTGTCGAAAGCGTTGACGTGTCCTTGCCGGAAATCTATCTTCTGGTCGACCCTTCGCACGATGTACGGCATTTCGAACACCAGGACCGTCGACCGTCCTGCACCCGGCAGCCGGCCCCATCGAGACGAGGAACGCCCGCCATGACACCGCCCCTGTCCCGACGCTCACTGCTGCGGTCCGCGCTGCTCGCCACCGCGGCCCCCTCGGTCGCGTACGCCGGCTCCGGTCCGGCGGCCTCCGCCGCGCTCCCCACACCGCCCTCCTGGGCCGTCCGGCCCTTCCCGCTCGGCGAAGTCACCCTCGGCGAGGGGGTGTTCGCCGCCAAACGGGCCCTCATGCTCGACCACGCCCGCGGCTACGACGTCGACCGACTGCTCCAGGTGTTCCGCGCGAACGCCGGGCTCCCCACCCGCGGGGCGGTCGCACCCGGTGGCTGGGAGGGCCTCGACGGCGAGGCGAACGGCAACCTCCGCGGCCACTACACCGGGCACTTCCTGACGATGCTCGCCCAGGCGTACGCCGGGACCGGCGACCACGCCTACGCCGACAAGATCGACTCCATGGTCACCGCGCTCACCGAGGTGCGCGAGGCCCTGCGGCACGAGCCGCGCGTCCTCGCCGTCGCGGGCAGGTTCGGCACCGCCACCGAGCACGTCCGGGGCTCCCACCAGTACGTCGACCTGCCGGCCGGAGTGCTCGGCGGCGCCTACGCGATCACCCTGTCGGCCTGGGTGAGGCCGGCCCACGACGCCGCCTGGGGCCGCGTCCTCGACTTCGGTGACGACACCACCCGCTACCTCTACCTCGCCGCCCGCAACGGGGACGGAGTCCCCCGGTTCGCCGTCACCACCGCGGGCCCCGGCGGGGAACAGGGCCTCGACGGCACCGCCGAGCTGCCCCTGGACGACTGGAGCCATCTCGCCGTCACGATCGCGGACGGCACCGGCACCCTCTACGTCGACGGCACCGCCGTCGCCCGCAACCCGGCGATGACCCTCACGCCGGCCGCCCTCGGCACTCTGCGGAACAACTGGCTGGGCCGCTCGAACTTCTCCTCCGACCCGGTGTTCGCCGGCGCCTTCGACGAGTTCAACATATGGTCGCGGGCGCTGACCGCCGACGAGATCGCGGCGCTGCGCGGCAGCCGGGCAGCGGACACCTCCGCGGGCCGCGGCGACCTGGCCGCGTACGCCTTCGACGAGACCGACGGTTCCACCTTCGCGGACGGCTCCGGCCGCGGGCTGGACGCCACCCTGCGTCGCACCTGGGGCGGGCCGAGCCATCCCGGGTTCCTCGCGGCGTACCCCGAGACACAGTTCATCCTGCTGGAGTCGATGACGAGCGGCGACTACACCAAGGTGTGGGCGCCGTACTACACCGCCCACAAGATTCTGCGCGGACTGCTCGACGCCCATCTGTACACGGGCGACGACCGGGCCCTCGACCTCGCCTCCGGGATGTGCGACTGGATGCACTCCCGGCTGTCGCGGCTGCCCCGCGCCACCCTCCAGCGGATGTGGGGCATCTTCTCCAGTGGTGAGTTCGGCGGCGTCGTCGAGGCGGTCTGCGACCTGCATGCCCTCACCGGCGACGCCGAACACCTCGCGCTGGCCCGGCTGTTCGACCTCGACCGGCTCATCGACGCGTGCGCGGCCGGCGACGACGTCCTCGACGGACTGCACGCCAACCAGCACATCCCGATCTTCACCGGACTGCTGCGGCTGTACGACGCGACGGGCGAGCGGCGCTACCTGGACGCCGCGACGAACTTCTGGGACATGGTCGTCCCGGGCCGGACGTACGCGATCGGCGGCACGAGCACCGGCGAGTTCTGGAAGGCCCACGGGGTGATCGCGGGCACGCTCGGTGCCACGAACGCCGAGACCTGCTGCGCGTACAACATGCTCAAGCTCAGCCGGATGCTCTTCTTCCACACGCGGGACGCGAAGTACATGGACCACTACGAACGGGCCCTGTACAACCAGGTGCTCGGCTCGAAGCAGGACCAGGAGGACGCGGAACGGCCGCTGGTCACCTATTTCATCGGTCTGGAGCCGGGCCACGTGCGGGACTACACCCCCAAGCAGGGCACCACCTGCTGCGAGGGCACCGGCATGGAGAGCGCCACCAAGTACCAGGACTCGGTGTACTTCACGGAGGCGGACGGCAGCGCGCTCTACGTGAATCTGTACAGTCCGACCACGCTGACCTGGGCCGAGAAGGGCGTCACCGTCACCCAGACCACCGGCTACCCGAGAGAGCAGGGCACCACGCTCGTCGTCGGCGGCGGCCGCGCGGCGTTCGAGATGCGGCTGCGGGTGCCGGTGTGGGCGGGCGACGGGTTCCGGGTGACCGTCAACGGCCGTGCGGTCGACGGGACTCCCGTGCCCGGCAGCTACTTCGGCGTGTCCCGGACCTGGCGGCCGGGCGACACCGTCCGGGTCGTCGTCCCGTTGCGGGTGCGGGTGGAGAAGGCCCTGGACGACCCGTCCCTCCAGGCCCTCTTCCACGGACCCGTCAACCTGGCCGCCCGGAGCACCGCCACCGGCCCGCTGCCGTTCGGGCTCCACCGCGACGCGGCCCTCTCCGGCGACCTGCTGCCCACGCTCACCCCCGTCACCGGGAGACCGCTGCACTACACGCTGGACGGCATGGAGTTCGCCCCGTTCTCCGAGGGGACCGAGGACCCGACGCACGTCTACTTCAGGCGCGTCGAACCCTCGGTGGTGTTCGGCGGCACCGACTCCGGCGTCGCCGACCCGGCCCGGGAGGACGGCACCACCCTGCTCGACGAGATCTGGGCGGCGGCGCCCTTCGGCACAAAGGGCGCGCTGGTGCGTCGGGTGCGGGAGACGGTGGATGCCTGGGTGTCGGCGGGACTGCTCTCCGCGGGCGACGGCCGGAAGGTGGTCGACACGGCACGGCACGCCTCCTACGCGCGGGGAGCCTGACCGGCGCTCCGGCTACGCCCTCCACGTCCGCCGGTGCTCCGCGTGGGCCCTCCGCACGCCGCCGGGCCTCCGTGCACGTCCTCCCGCGCGCGCCGGGGCGCCGTCGGAACCCCTGCCCGCTACCAGGCCCGCAGGGGTTCGCCCGCCACCAGCCGGGAGGTGAAGCCGTCCGGGCCCACCGCGGGTTCGCCGAGCAGCGTGACGCGGTGCATCACACGGTCCGCGTCCAGCTGCGCGAAGTCGGTGGGCGCGAGGTGGCAGGTGGTGCGGTTGTCCCAGAAGGCGATGCTGCCGGGCTCCCAGCGGAAGCGGACCGTGTACTCGGCGCTGGTCAGGTGCTCGAAGAGCAGGTCGAGCAGGCGGCGGCTCTCCAGTTCGGAGAAACCGACGACGCGGGTGGTGGACCCGGGGCTCACGAACAACGCCCGCTCCCCCGTCTCGGGATGGACGCGGACGACGGGGTGGACGGCGACCTGCGGGTCGTCGCAGTACAGCTTGAGGATCTCGCGGTCGCGCGCGTCGGAGTGGCGCAGGTGCACGCCGGTGAAGAAGGCGTGCTCGGCCTGGAGCGAGTCGACGAGGTCCCGCAGCGGCCGGGACAGACCCTCGTAGGCGGCCACCGTGTTGGTCCACTGGGTGTCACCGCCGAACCGGGGTGTCCGCTCGGCGCGCAGGATGGAGGCGGCGGGCGGATTGACGGCCTGGGTGAGGTCGCTGTGCCAGCCGGCCAGCGGGGAGACCCACTTGCGGCGGTAGTGCTCCTCGAAGTCGCTGCCGTAGCGCTCGGTGTCCGCCTTCGGGTCCACGGTGAGGATCTCCGGGAAGCCGTCCGGGGCGACGCCGTGCTTCTTCCCGGGCCGCCGTGTCAGTTCGCCGAAGAGCCGCCCGAAGGCGACGTGCCGGGCGTGCCCGATGTCGGGGCCGCGGAAGAAGACGACGCGGTGGGTGCGCACAGCCTGCCGGATCTCGGCGACCGTCGCCTCGTCCAGGTCGTCGCGCAGGTCGATCCCCGAGATCTCGGCGCCGATGTGGCCGGCGACCCGATGCACGTCGATGCGGCCGGCGGGCGCGCCCGCTGTCGTGGACACGGTCATGATGCTGCCTTCCGTACGAGGGATGGAGGAGCGCTCAGCCGACGTGGACCGCCCACTGCATCCACAGCGGGAGCAGGAACAGGGCCGCGACCGAGCTCTTGATCACGAGGGCGGCGGACATGTCGACGCCGATGTCGTAGCGCTGGGCGAAGAGGAACAGGTTCTGCGGGGCGGGCATCGCGGCGATCAGCACCAGGTAGCGCAGCCAGTCGCCGCCGACCCCGAAGACGGCGCCGCAGACCGCCCACGCCATCAGGGGGAAGACGACGCACTTGAAGCCGACCAGAGCGATCTCCTCCCGGGTGGTGCCCCGGACGCTGAGGCCGCTGCCGCCCAGGTGCAGTCCGAGGGCGAACAGCGCCACCGGGGAGGCGCTGTCGCCGACGAACGAGAAGGCGTCCAGCGCCGCCTTCGGGACGTGCACCGAGAGCAGGTTGAGCAGGATCCCGGCGTTGCAGGCGAGGACGACGGGTGTGACGAGGGAGGCCCCGACGGCCCGCAGCAGCGTCCGCCCTCCCGGCGCCGCGGCCCGGCCGCCCGTCGGCCCGCCGAGTTCCATGACGGAGACGACGACGAGGGTCAGCACGCACACCTGGAACAGCAGGACCGGGAAGACGGGCGCCGCGTCGCCGAAGAGCGTGATGAACACCGGTACGGCGAAGTAGGCGGTGTTCACCTGCACCCCGGCCATGATCCGCAGCGCCACGCCCCGCGGGTCGCGGACACCGCGCAGGCCCGCGAGGGCAGTGACCACGAGGACCGCGAGGGCGGCCGTGGTCGCGTAGGCGAGGATGGCCCGCCAGTCGAACAGGGCGCCCAGATCGCTGCCGTAGATGTTGCCGAAGAGGTAGCAGGGGACCGCGAAGAGGAACGCGTAGTCGGCGAAGGCCCGCGAACTGTCCGCGGACACGGCCTTGCGGCGCGCGAGCAGCGCTCCGCAGCCGAAGGCCAGCACCACCGGCACGAGTCTTTCCAGCGCCGTCAGCGACCCCATGCGCGGGCGGCCTCCCCCGTGGCGGTGAGGGCGCGGTAGCCGGTGACCATCCGCCGGACCAGGTCGTTGCGCCGCGGTTCGTAGGTGTGGTCGTCGATCCGTGACACGGGCAGCACCTCGCAGGCCGTGCCGCAGACGAAGGCGCCGTCCGCCTCCCGTACGAAGTCGGGGCTCAGGTCCTCCACCGTGCAGGGGATGTTGGCGCGGCGCGCCAGCTCCAGGATCTGGGCGCGGGTGATGCCGTCGATCGTGCACCGGGTGGTCGGTGTGTGCAGGACGCCCGCGCGGGTGAAGAAGAGGTGCGCGCCGGTGGCCTCGGCGATCAGTCCGGCGTCGTCCAGCAGCAGCGCGTCGTCGTAGCCGGCGCGCAGCGCCTGGTTCTTGCTGACCGTGCCGATCATGTAGTTCCCGGCGGCCTTGCTCTTGACCGGCGCGAACTGCGGAGAGGGCCTGCGGTACTCGGCGGTCCGCAGGGCGATGCCCTGGTCCAGGGCGTCGGCCGCCGCGTAGTAGCCGGCCGGGATCTCCCAGGCGGCGACCGATGTGTGCACGGAGGTGTGCAGTGCCGCGGTCTGGATGACCTCCGAGCCGCGCCAGGCGTTCATCCTGACGTATCCGTCGCGGATGCCCGCGCGGGCGACGACGTCGAGGGTCGCCGCGTGCAGGACGTCGTCGTCGTGCTCCAGGTCGAAGTCGAGCAGCCGTGCCGAGGCGCGCAGCCGCGCGACGTGCTCGCGCAGCAGGAACGGCGCGCCGCCGTACACGCGCACGCCCTCGAACACGCTGCTGGCGTAGTGGAGTCCGTGGCTGAGCACGTGCAGGCGGGCCTGCGCCCAGGGGACGTGCGTACCGTCGAGCCAGATCTCGCCGGTGCGCCGGTCGAAGGGGATCAACGGGTCTCCTCAGAGCGCCAGGTCGAAGAGCGGGTGCTGGAGGTCGCCGACGAGGGCGACGAAGCGGCGCTCGTGCGGGGTGACGCTGCGCACCGAGACCCCGTGCAGGGCCAGCGGGTTGATCGGGTACATCACCAGGACATTGCTGTCGTAGGTGACGGTGCCGACCTCCTCGACGTACTTCGGGTCGATGTCGAAGCGGTTGTCGCCGTACTCGGACGGGCTCGTGGTGAACCGGTGGGCTCCGTCGCGGTACTTGTAGAGCTCCAGGTGGCCGCCGGTGGCGTCGTCGTCGGGCCGCTTCATGTAGAAGAGGCCGCCGAAGAGCTTGTACGGCTTGTCGACGTGCGGGCCGCGGTAGGAGGAGGGGCGTCCGGTGACCGCCGAGTTGATGACGGCGGTGCAGTCCATGAGGATGTCGTGGGTGTCGAACGTGTCGTGGTTGCGGCGGCCGACGCGCAGCGAGCGGAGCGGGCCGCACCGGTTCTCGGTGTCGGGCAGTGCGGCGATCAGGTCGTCGCGGAACAGGTCGAGGAACTCCCGGTAGAACGCGGGTGAGGCGTGGTACGTCACGAAGTCCTTCCACACCTGCGGCATGTCGTCGTCGCGCAGGATGTGCTCGGACATGTAGTTGTAGCGCTCGTTCGAGGTGATCGGCTTGCCGATGCGGGTGCCGATGTACTCGGCGGTCGGCATGGTCGTGGCGAGGGCCTCGTAGAGGGCGGGGCTCAGCGGGTCGCGCAGGACGACGTGCGGGAACGGGTCGCGGCGGATGTCGGCCTGCGTCGCCCTGCCGAGGAGTGACTCGACGGCGAGCGTGGTCGTCGGGGTGTGCGGCATCTGGGGTGCTCCTTCGGGTCAGGGGTGGAGGTTTCTGGTGGCGAACCAGGTTTCGAGGACGAGCAGCGACCACAGGACCCCGGCCGTGTGCGCGTCGGGCCGCTCGGTCTGCATCCGGAACAGTTCGCGCACGGTGTCGCGGCGGACGTAGGCCGCGCAGCGGGTGCGGGGGCCGAGCAGGGTGTCGCCCACCAGGTCGTACAGCGCCTCGCCGGGCTTGATCATCGCCGTGACGGGCAGGGTGAAGGGCTGTTTGGGCCGGTCGAGGACGCTGCGGGGGATCCAGCGGCGGGCGGCCTCGGCGACCGGTGCCTTGACGGTCTCACCGACGACCTTGTGCGCGGCCGGCACGGCGTGCGCGAGCCGCGTCACGGACGGCTGGAGGAACGGGATCCGCGCCTCGACGGCGTGGGCCATGCTGAGATGGTCGACGCGTCGCAGGATGTAGGAGGGGAAGCGCCGCTCCTGGTCGTGGCGGAGCAGGGTCTCCAGTTTCCCGTGCGGGCCGGTGCGCACCCGGCGGTCGAGGGCGTCGCCGTTGCGGTCCGCGAAGTGGCCGCCCCCGGCGCGGATTCGGTGCAGATAGTCGGGGGTGAAGAGGCGGGCCAGGGTGGCGGTGCCGGCCGCGGCCATCGTGTCCTGGTACGCGCGCTGCCAGTTGGCGCCGTCGTCGCGGGCCGCCTTCACGAAGCGGGCGTAGCCGCAGAACAGTTCGTCGGCTCCGTCGCCGGTGAGGGCGACCTTGAACCCGGCGTCGTGCACCGCTTCGAACAGGGCGAAGGTGCTCAGGCCGTGGGGGGCGTTGTTGGGCTGGTCGAGGTGGCGGACGAACCGGTCGACCAGGTCGGGGAAGTCCGCAGGGTCGAGTTCGACCTCGTGGTGGCGGGTGCCGCAGTGCGCGGCGACCTCGCGGGCGAAGTGCCGTTCGTCGCCTGGCCAGTCACCGCGGTAGGCGATGGTGAAGGAGTGCGTCTCGGGTACGGCGTCGGCGGCCAGCGCGGTGAGATAGCTGGAGTCGAGTCCGCCGCTGGTGATGACGCAGACGGGCACGTCGGCCCGGATCATCCGGCCGAGTTCGTGGCGCAGGGTGGCGTCGAGGAGTTCGGCGGCCGAGCCGTCGCGGTCGGCGGGTGCCGGCGGCTCCGGCTGCCACTGTGTGACCTGCGGCCGGGTGCCGTCGAAGCGCAGGACGCCGCCCGGCGGCAGGGTGCGGACGCCGGTGTACACGGTGTCCGGACCCCAGATGGCCCTGCCGCCGAAGTAGCGGTCGACGGTCAGCGGGTCGACCGAGCCGGGGAAGTCGGGGAAACGGGACAGGGCCCCGAGTTCGGAGGCGAAGCTGAGCCGGCGGCCGTCGACGGACAGGTGGTAGTAGAGGGACTTCATGCCGGCCGGGTCGGTGAAGAGCTTGAGGCAGGGTTCGGCCCGGCGGTCCACGACGGCGACGGCGAACATGCCCTCCAGCCGCCGTACGAAGGCGTCGCCGTACCGCTCGTACAGCGGCAGGAGTACGTCGCCGTCGCAGTCCCCGCGGAACTCGTGTCCCAGGGCGGCGAGTTCGGTGCGCAGTTCCCGGTGGTTGTAGATCTCGCCGTTGAAGACGCAGGTGAGGTCGCCGAGTTCGTAGGGCTGCCGGCCGTCGGCGACACCCTGGACGGCGAGACGGTTGTTGCCGAGTGCCCAGCCGTCGCCGGTGTGCAGGGTGGTCGCGTCGGGGCCGCCGTGGCGCTGGGCGCGGGCGACCGCGTGCAGGATTTCGGGGGCGACGGGCTCGCCGCCGAAGCAGCCGTGGATGCGGCACATGTGTGGTTCCCCCCGGGTCAGCCGGCGACGGGTGCGTGACGGCGCCCGGCCGGTGTCTGGCGGGCCGTCGGCAGATGACGGTCCAGGAACTCGGTGACGATCTCGATCTGCCGCAGGATGTCCTCCAGCTGGCAGGGCGTGGGGGTGACGCCGTGGCCCTCCAGCGCGCTGTTGCCGGTCTTGAGGTGGACGGGCGCGGCGGCGCGCACGAACTCGGGTGCCTCGTAGGTGCGGACGAAGCCGCCGGACAGACGCGGATTGTCGACGTGACAGTCCAGCGGGATCGACACGGCCGCGCGGATCGCGGCGAGCATCGGCAGCGGAAGGTCGCGCACCGGGTTGAAGCTGTTGGCGCCGAGCATCTCCAGCATCTGCGCGGAGCTGGGGTTGCCGTGTCCGCAGTGCGCGGAGACCTTCAGATGGATCCCGGCCGGCAGTTCGCCCGCGGTGCGCAGCCGGTGCAGCACCCACAGCAGGCCCTCGTCGTAGACGACGAAGCCGCGGATCCCGGCCTCGATGCCCCGTTTCACGTCCTCGACGGCACGCACGACCTGCTCCTGGCCGCGCAGCCGGTAGCCGATGCGGGCGCCCTCGGGCGTCTGGACGCCCGCTCCGATGTCGTACGGGGCCCGGGGGCCGACCGACATCAGGATCTGGGCGCCGTACTCCTCCCCCAGCTGTGCGTAGGCGCGCAGTTCGCCGGCGGTGTGCCGGTACATGCCGCGGGTCTCGGTGACGCGGTTGACGGTCAGGCCCCGTCGGCGGCTCTCCGCGAGGAGGGTCTCGGCCGCCTGCGCGGAGTTGACGGTGGGCACCTCGATCCGGAAGTGGCACCCGTCCTCGAAGGTGCGGGCGGACTCCTCGGCGGGCGTGGTGTCGCGGTCGGGCAGGCCGAGCCGGTCGAGCTGGGCGCGGGTCTGGGCGAACAGGACGTTCGGGGCGTTCATCGCGTCACCTCGATGCCGAGCTGGGCCGCCGCCCTGGCGACGATCTCCTCGGCGACCCCGATGGAGGTCGCGTGGTCGGGGTGCACGACCTGCACCTCGCCGAAGTTGCCGAGGTTGCCCCGGCAGGGTGCGAGGACCTCGGCGTCCGGGAGGTTCACGGTCAGCGCGTGCAGGGCGTCGCCGTACTCGGCAGCCCAGTCGAGGGCCGGCGGGTCGGCGGGCCTGGGCACGGGGTCGGCGGCCCCGAACCAGCGGACGGTCGCGTAGCGATCGAAGGCGATGTCGCCGGTCTCGACCTCCTCGTCGAGGTGGACGCGCACCAGGAGCTCGAACGGGTCGCCGCCGCCCGCCAGCTGGAACAGGTTCGGCAGGCAGGAGCCCATGAGGCGGGGGTTGAGTTCGATGAGCCGGGGCCGCCCGTCGTCCGCCAGCATGATCTCCACGTGGAAGATTCCGAGGCGCAGCCCCACGGCCGAGACCACGGACTCCGCGAAGGCCATGACCCGCTCGTACGTGTCGGCGTCGATGGCGGCGGGGATCGTGGTGCCGACCTCCAGCGCCTCGTGCCGGTGCCAGGTCTTGCGCTCGCTGACGGCGAGCCGCAGGAAACGTCCGTGGGACAGGCCGAGTTCGGCGGACAGGAACCGTCCGGTCAGGTACTGCTCGACGAGCACACCGTCCTGGTAGGGCGCCCGGCCGGGCCGTATGTCCTGCCACAGTTCCCGCATGCGGTCCGCGTCGGGGACGATGTGCGCTCCTTCGCTGGCCGAGCCGCTCGCCGGTTTGAGGACGACGGGATAGCCGGTCCGGGCGGCGAACGCGGAGGCCGCGGCGTGGTCGGTGACGACGGCCTGCCGGGTGTCGTCGACGCCGGCCGCGGCGAGGACCTCGCGGCAGCGGTGCTTGAGTTTGGCCGTGGCGGCGCCGTCCGCGCTGGTGAACGGGACGCCGAGCTCCTCGGCGATACGGGCGACCGGCACGACGAGGGCGTCGACGGTGGCCACGAAGGCGTCGATCGGCCGCTGCCGGTGGATGGCGTGGAGGCAGGCCCGCAGCGACGCCTCGTCGGTCGCGTCGTCGAGGACGTGCACCGTGTCGACGTCGTGCCGGTAGGGCGAGGTGGTGAAGTCGATGTGCTGGGCGCGTTCCATGCGCAGCGACCGGACGAGCGTCACCTCGTGGCCGAGCCGGCCGGCCGCCCGGAAGGCGGGCGCGTTGCCGGTCTTCCAGGTCACGAACACCACGTGTCGGGCTCCGCGCGCGGTGCGCGCACCGGAGGGGTGCGCGACGGCCGGGTGCCCACTGGCTGGGTCTGTCATCGGACCTTCCTTGTGAATCGCTGGCCTATGCGTACGTAGCCCGGGGTGTCCGTTCCGGGCGTGGGGACGAAGGAGATGGAGCCGGCGAGGATGTTCCGCTCGGACATGGAGGTGAAGCCGCCGGCGCCGGAGGACACGAGGTCGCCCTCGTCGAGGAGGTGCCAGTCGCCGTCGCGCCGGCGCTCGGAGTAGGCGTAGCGGAGGCGTTCGGGGCCGGGCAGGACGTCGAGCCGGTAGCCGTCGGAGGCGTAGACACCGACGCAGTCGGCGAGGGGTGTTGCGAAGGTGCGTCCGGTGCGGACGAGTCCCTCGCCGGTGAAGGCGCGCAGGAGGTCCTCGTAGAGCCCGAAGGCGGGATAGGCGTTGGTGAGGAGCAGGAGGAAGGACTGGTCCTCGGGGAAGATCTGGATGAAGTTGTGGTGGCCGCTGCCGTTGGAGTTGAAGCCGAAGGCGCTGGGCCCGAACATCAGCCAGCCGAGTCCCCAGGCGTGCATGAAGTGGTGGCCGGGCACGTCGATCTGCGGGGTGCGCATCTGGGTGGCGAGTTCGGCGGACAGCAGGCGCTCGCCGCTCTCGGTGACGCCGTCGCGCAGCGCGAGCAGGGCGATGCGTGCGAGTTCGGGGAGGGTGAGGCAGACCGAGAAGGATCCGGCGGCGTCGTCGGCGATGGTCTGCGGCCCGGGTTCGTGTCGTACGTAGCACCGGTCCGTCTCGTTCCACAGGTATCCGGTGGCCACGGTGCCGTAGTGGGATTCGGCCGTCCCGCTCTCCGGTACCGGTGTGATGCCGAGGGGGGTGAGCAGGAGGTCGTTGAGGGCGCGTCGCCAGGGGATGCCGAGGAGGTTCTCGACGAGACCGGCGACGATGGATGTGCCGCAGGCGGAGTACGCGAAGACGCTGCCGGGTTCGAAGAGCTGTCCGTAGGCGTGGAAGCCGGCCAGGTAGGTGTCGAGGTCCGGCAGCCGGGTGTCGTGCCAGACCTCGTAGGAGTCGTCGATCCCGCTGGTGTGGGACAGCAGATGACGGAGCGTCAGTGGCACGCTGCGGCCGTCGCGGCGGGCGCATGCGCGGGGCAGCCGTCCGTCGAGCGGTTCGTCGAGGCCAACGAGTCCCCGGTCGACGAGGCGGAGTGCGACGAAGGCGAGGAGTGCCTTGGTGACGCAGGTGACGCGCTGCCGGGAGGCGGCCGTGCGGGCCGGTCCGCTCTCGGTGTCGTCCGTGCCGTGGTAGGTGAACTGAAGTGCCCCGTCCGCGTAGACGGCCGCCGCGGCGGCGGGGATGCCGTGGCCCCGGGCGGATTCGTGCAGGGTGTGGGCGACGGCGCGCAGGCGCTCGGCGGTGCCGGTGGCGGTATGCGCCTCGGGGGCGCGTACCCGGGCCCGGCGCAGCAGTTCGGCCTGGGCCCCGAGGGTGCGGTTCTCGTGGATGTCGGCGACACGGATCACGGCCGCGCTCTCGTCGCCGAGGCGGGCGGCGAGGAGCGTGGCGAGCAGGGAGTGCCCGCCGACGGTGAAGAAGTCGAGGTCCGGGGAGAGCGCGGAGAGTCCGAGCAGATCGCCCCACACCCGGGCGACGGCGGCCTCCTCGGGGTCGCGGGCCGTGCCGCCGTCGCCCGTGGGCGCGGTGTCGCGCGCGGGGCCCCAGTCGACGGTGCGGGCGGCGAGGGCCTTGCGGTCGACCTTGCCGTTGGGCAGCCGGGGCAGCCGGTCCTCGACCACGATCTTCGCGGGCTGCATGTAGTGCGGCAGCTTCCGGCGGAGCAGGGCGGACATGTCGTCGACGGTGACGGGGTCGCCCTCCAGGCCGGCGTAGCAGACGAGGAGGGTGTCGTCGCCGCGCCGGACCGCGAGGGCGGCCACGTCGCGCAGGCCGACGGCCTGGCGCAGTACGGCTTCGATCTCGCCGAGTTCGATGCGGAAGCCGCGCACCTTGACCTGGGTGTCCGCGCGGCCCATGAAGCGCAGTTCACCGGTCTCGGTCCAGCGGACCAGGTCGCCGGTGCGGTACAGGGTGCGGACGGGCGCTCCGGCCAGGTGGGCGGGGGTGGGCACGAAGGCCGCCGCGGTGCGTTCCGGGTCGTCCAGGTACCCGGAGGACAACCCGGCTCCGCCCAGGTGGAGTTCGCCGATGGCGCCACGGGGAACGAGGCCGCCTTCCGGGTCGAGCACGTACGCGACGGTGTTGGGCAGCGGCACACCGATGGTGGGCTGTTCGCGGACCGGGCCGGTGAAGGACTTCCACGTCGAGTACGTGGTGTCCTCGGAGGGCCCGTACAGGTTGAGCAGCCGTCGCACGGAGGTGTTCTCGAAGGCGGCGGCGACGAGTTCCCTGGGGAGTGGTTCGCCCGCGACGTTGAGGACGGTGGTGCACGATGGGACGGCGGCCCGCTGGAGGAGCACGTTGAGGGCGCTGGGCACGGTGTTGACGAGGGTGGGCCGCAGGGTGTCGTCCTCGGTCAGCGCGAGCACGTTGTCGGCGACCACGACACGGCCGCCCATGGTGAGCGGGCACCACAGTTCGAACACCGACAGGTCGAAGTTGAGCGAGGTCGCGAAGAGCACGCGGTCGACGTCCTGCCGTGTGTACGTGTCCCACGCCCAGGCCAGCAGGGCCATCACGTTGCGGTGGCTGATGACCACGCCCTTGGGCCGGCCGGTCGATCCGGAGGTGTGGATCAGATGGGTCGCGGCAGCGGCGCTCACGGCGACGTCCGGGGGGTCGGGACGCTCGCCCCGGGACTTCTCCCACAGCTCGTCCCACGGCAGGACGGTGGCGACGACCGCGCCGATCCGCTCCCCTGCCGCGGGGTCGTCGCTGACCACGGCCGCCATCCCGGCGGTGCCGGCGATGGCGGCGAGCCGGTCCGCGGGATACGCGGGGTCGAGCGGCACGTACGCGCAGCCCGCCTTGTGCAGGGCCAGCAGCAGACACACGGTGTGGTGGGAGCGGGCGGTCGAGACGCCGACGCGTGCGCCGGGGGCGAGACCGTGGGCGAGCAGGGCGCGGGCGATCCGGTTGGCCGTGGTGTCGAGTTCGCGGTACGTGAGGACGGTGCCGCGCCATTCGACGGCGGGCGCGTCGGGGGTGCGGGCGGCCTGCGCCTCGACGTGGGTGTGCAGAGGGCTGTCGTCCGGGTAGGGGCGGGCGGTGGCGTTGACCTCGTCCAGCAGGAAGCGGGTCTCCCGCTCGGACAGGCGCAGTGCGTGGACGGGTGTACGGGGGCGGCGGACGCCGTCCAGCAGCAGGGCCTCGTGGTTGGCGGCCATGCGCGCCACGACCTCGGGCGTGAAGAGTGCGGTGTCGTAGTGCAGGGTGCGGCGGCCGTCCGTGCCGAGTTCGAGCAGCAGGTCGAACTCGCCTTCGGGCAGGCGGTGCTGTCGGCTGTCACCCGTGTCGTCCGCCGTGCCGTCGAGGATGCCGGCGCGCAGCCCGCCGCCGAGGTGCGTGGCCGGGCGCCCCGCTGCGGGCGCGGGTGCCCCCTCGTCGCCGGGTTCGGCGGTGCCGTGCGCCGTCCGGGCCGTCGGGGGTGCCGCGTGGCACTGCTTCGCGAGCGACGCCGCCAGGTCCGCCAGGCCGGTGTCCGCCCCGGCCCTCGACCGCAGCGCCGTGACGCGGCCGGGTGCCCCCGCCAGGCCGAGTGCGAGGTCGCCCTGCCCGCTGTAGCGGTGCAGCAGGGCCGCGAACGCCGCCAGGGGCAGTGCGGCGGCGCCCTTGCCGGCGTCCGAGGGCGTACGGGCGTCCGAGGACCAGGAGTGCGCGGCTCGGGGGGCGCCGGTGCCCCGGTCGCCGTCGGCGACGGGCAGCCGGAGGGCGGGCGGTGCGGCGCCGGCGGCGGACTCCGGCCGCCGAGCCGGGCGCCCGGTTGCGGCGCGCATGTCATCCACGGGCTGAACTCCTCGTCTTCTTGCGGGACTTGTGGGGCGTTGCCGACTTCCCGGGAGCGGCCGGCACGCATGCCGCAGGACGCCGGGGCCGCGTATCGCACCGCCCCTGCGCTCGCGCGTACCGCCTCCGGGGCAGGGCACGGCGCGCACCCGGCACGGGATCACGTACCGGCATGGGGCGGGCGGCGGCCGGCTCGACCGGTCGCCCGAGGGAAGGGACTTCAGTGAAGGGGGGCCTGGCGTGGTGTGCCGCACGGCCCGGGGCTCCGGGCACCCGGCGGGGCGTACGACGGGGGGGCGTTCACACCATGGCCGGGGCGGAGCGCTCCTTGCTGCGCCGCCGGGCCAGCGCCACCACTGCCGGCATGACGGAGCCGAGCGCGGCGAAGCCGGCCGCCATCACCACCCAGCCCACCGTGCCGTGCTCGACGGCGAGCCAGGTCAGCAGGGCGGGCGCGGCCATCCTGCCGATGTCGGCGCCCATCGCGTAGGTGCCCTGGTACTGGCCCTGGGCGTCGTCCGGGGCGAGCCCGAAGGAGATGCCCCAGCTGCCCGCCGACTGCCTGACCTCGCCGAGGACGTGGACCAGCGCGCCGAGGACCAGCAGGGCCGAGGCGAGCAGTGCGGGTGCGCCCTCGGTCAGCGCGAAGACCAGGCAGGCGGCGCCCAGGCACCAGGACCCGGCGCGCGAGGCACGTGCGGCGCCCGCCGGGTCGTCGGTGCCGCGGGCGGCTCTGACCTGGAGCAGCACCACGGAGACCGTGTTGGTGAGCAGGATGACCGCGATCATCCAGCGCGGCGCGTGGGTGTGGTGCAGGACCCAGAGCGGGAGGACGACGTCCAGGAGGAGGTTGTGCATGGAGAGCAGCCCGTCGAGGACGACGAACGCCAGGTAGGGGCGGTCCCGCAGGACGACGAGCGTGGGTCCCGGCCGCGCGGGCTGCGGCGGCACGGCCGGCAGGAGCAGGGTGAGCAGGCCGGTGCCGAGATAGGTGAGGGCGTTGAGGACGACCGCTCCGCGGTACGCCGCCGGGGTGCCGACGGCGAGCAGGGCGCCCGCGATTCCCGCGCCGACGGAGACGCTGACGTTGGCGGCGGCGCGTAGTTGGGCGCGCAGGGTGACCCGCTCCGCGGCCGGCACCAGTCCGGCGACCATGGCCATGCGGGCGCTCCGGCTGGCGCTGTAGGCCACCGCCTGCACGGACATCACGGTCACGTAGGCGCCGAACCCGTCGACGAACAGGAGGGCGGCGGTCAGCGGCCCGAGGGCCAGGAAGGACCAGATCTGCACGGCACGCGGCCCGACCCGGTCGGCGAGATGCCCGGTGGGGGTGCTCAGCGCCAGGGCCACCGCGGCGGCGGCCCCGGCACCGAGCCCGAACTGGCCCGGGGACAGCCCGAGTACGGCTGTCGCGTAGACGGCGTTCAGCGCCATCCACAGACCCTGGCCCATGGTGTGCACCAGGGTGATTCCGGTGAGGGTGCGGGCGGGGCCGCGCGGCGGGAGGATCCGGCCCGTCACGGTCGCACCGTCCCGTGCCGTCCACGCCACGTCAGGATCTCCGACATCACCGCGCACCTCTCGTTCAGCGCCATTGCCAACGATGGGTCCCGGAACGGGTTCCCTGTGGGGCACGCCAATTCCGTACGCATTGAATTCTACACACGTTGACTTCGACGGCAAACCCTCGCGCCGCAACGAACCCTGACGGCTCGTCGGCAACTGCGCGGCATCAGAACAGCTTGCTCCCCTTCAGCCTCGCCTTGACCGCCTCGCGGCCGTTCTCCATGACCAGCCGGCGGACGACGGGGTCGGCATCCGTGGCCGCCCAGCGCAGCATCTTCAGCAGGGTCTTGGGCCGCGGGTTCAGGAAGCGCACCTCGCGCTCGGCGTACCCGAAGTGCTTGGGCACGAAGTCGGCGGCCAGCAGCCGCTCGTACAGGAGGTCGGCGGCGTCCTCGGCGGTCACGGAGCCGGCCTCCACGGCCTCGCACTGCTTCACCATCGTCTCGTACAGCTCGGCGAAGCCGTCGTGGTCGGGCCAGTACAGACCGGGGTACGGAACGTCCTCCAGATCCACGAAGTGCCGGTCCCGCCCGTCCTTGCGGAACTTGGTGAGCGCGCTCTGCATCCGGTACACGCCCGCGTTGGCACCCCACGCCCAGATCCTGAAGACCGCGCTCCACAGGTCGTAGTCGCACCAGGAGATGAAGGCCGAGTTCACGAGCGAGTCGTTGTAGTCGAACAGCGACTGCTGGAGCCGGTCGACCGGGGCGAACCGCTCGCCGGAGAGGTCGTCGTCCTGGACGGCCTGCAGCAGCCGCCAGGCCAGCACGTTCAGGGCCTCGGTCGTGTTGGACAGACCGCGCGAGAAGAGCGGGTCGAGGAAACCGGCGGCGTGCGAGAGCAGGAACCAGCGGTCGCCCGCGGTCTGCTTCGAGGAGTACTGCAGGCGCCCCGTGGAGGTCCATTCCCGCACCGCCTTCATGCCCTCGAACTGCCGGACGATGTCCGGGAAGGGCGCGGCGAGCCGGGCGAAGTCCTCCTCGGGACTCACCCCGTCGGGCTTGGGGAAGCGCCGCGGGTCGACGGTCATGCCGACGCTGCACAGCGGGTTCTTGGACCACTTGTTGTTGTTGAAACCGATCACCCAGGCCCAGCCGCGGTCGAACATGTGGTGCACGGTGCCCTCGTACCAGGGCACCGGCGGCCGCTGGCCGTCCGGGAGGTGGTCGAAGAGCCGGTCGGTGGGGGTCAGATCGACGACGTGGTTCCAGATCGAGCGGGAGTGGTGCTGGAACCGGCAGGGGTCCTCGCGCAGCCCGAACTTGTCGGCGACCGGGGAGCGGAAGCCGCTCGCGTCCACCAGGTAGCGCGCCCGGTACTCGCCGTCGCGCCCGGCCAGCGTGACGCCCGAGCCGTCGAAGTCGATGTCGGTGACGAAGAAGTTCTGGCGCGCCTTGCACCCGTACTTGACCGCCACCTGGAAGAGGTAGGAGTCGGTGTCCTGGCGGAACAAGTGGGCCGCCTCGTGCAGCAGTTGGGGCGGGGTGTTGAACTCGTTGACCTCGCGCGGGTTCTGCGGCGCGCCTTCGTGGTGCAGCAGGAACCCGAAGTGCCGTTTGACGCCGAAACGCGGCCCGATCGTGCGGGTGGTGTCGGTGAACGAGGCGAGCGCGGCGATCTCCGGCACGTCGTAGCGCTCCGCGAGGGTGCGCAGCGACACCAGGGTGAACGGGATCGTCGACTCGCCGATGGCGAACCGGGGGTGCGAACCGGCGTCCAGCAGAAGGACCTTGGTCCCGTGCCGGGCCAGGATCGCGCCGAGGAGGGAGCCGGCGACGCCCGATCCGAGGATCGCCACGTCGTACGTCTCCCTCTCCAGCTCAGATGTGCCCGTTGCGTTCACGTACGGTCTCCTTGTCGTCGGGTGGGACAGGACAGCGGCCGGTCCGCGTCGACGGCGCGGCTCCGGCCCGGTCCGCCGGAGCGGCCCGGGAGGTGCCTTCCGGTCGTGACCCGGAAGGCACCCGCCGGGTCACCCGGGACGGCGCACGCCGCGCAGCCGCTCCCGGATCAGCCCTCCCATGGCGCCCTTGAGCAGCGCGCCGACCTCGTCGGGCGCATCGGTGCGCACCCAGCGGGCGGCACGCGCGATACGCGCCGGGGTGTTGTGGAAGAACCGGTCGGCCGGGTCCGCCAGGCCGAGGGACGGCGGGAGGTAGTCGGCCCGCCCGATGGCGTCGAAGATCCCGTCCGCCGCCGCCTTCGGCGTGCGTGTGCCGGCCTCGACCTCCTCGCACAGGGTGCGGGTCAAGGAACCGAGGGAGTTGTAGTGCGCGCTGCCGGGAAGCGGGGATCCGGGGTGCCGGGTCTGCTCCAGGTCGCGGAAGACGGCGTCGTCGCCGCTCCTGCCGTACGCGGCGCCGGCGTTCTCCACGGCGAGCGCGCCGAGCACGGTACTCACCGTCCAGGTCCGGACGACGGCGTTGAAGAGCTCGAAGTCGCGGAAGGAGACGAACGACGCGTACACCAGGTCGTCGTGCGCGTCGAACAGGGCCTGCTGGAGGTCCTCGACGTACTGGAACCGCCCGGTGGACCAGTCGCCCTCGCGCGCCGCGTCGATCAGGCGACGGCCCAGGGCGTTGACGACCTCCAGACTGTGGGCGAGACCGCGCGAGTAGAGGGGGTCGACGAAACCCGCGGTGTGGGACGCCAGGCAGTAGCGGTCGCCGACGACGCGCTTCGAGGAGTACTGCAGCCGGCCCGTCGCGGTCCACGGCCGGGCGGGCTCGGCGTGCCGGAACTGCTCGGCCAGGTCGGGGAACCGGGCCACCAGCCGGTCGAACTCCTCCTGGGGCGCGAGGCCGCGGGCCGGGTGCCTGCGGGCGTCGAGGGTGAGCCCGACGCTGCACACGCTGTTCGTGGACCGGGGCTGGTTGTCGAAGGGGATCACCCACAGCCAGCCTCCGTCGAAGACGTGATGCAGGGTGCCCTGGTGCCAGGGGCTCGGCTGGTCGTGCAGCCGCCCGGCGACGGTCGCGTCGTACGGGGTCACGCCCGTCATGTGGGTGAAGAGCGTGCGGGAGTGATGACGCGCCCGGGCCGGCTCCTCCCGCAACCCCAGTTCCTGCGTCACGGGTCCGCGCCGGCCTCCCGCGTCGACCACGTACTCCGCGGTGAACTCCTCGCCGGCCGCGGTGCGCAGGCTCACTCCTGTGTCCGGGTCGATCCGCAGCCCTTCGACGCGTGCGCCGGGGCCGGTGCGCACGTCCGCGCCGCGACGCCGCGCGACGCCCAGCAGATGGGCGTCGACGTCCTCGCGGAAGAGATGCGGCACGGGCGGTACGACGGAGGGGTTCACCACCTGGTAGATCTCGCCGGGATGCTGACGCAGGTGCGGGCGGTGGTGGACGAACCCCATGTTGCGCAGCACCCCGCAGCGGGACGAGACCTCGCGCCGTACGCCTTCGAGGCTGGTGAGGTGTTCGATCTCGGGCACGCCGTAGCGCCGGGCGACCACGCGGGCGAGTGCCGCCGTGTACGGGACCATCGACTCCCCCACCGCGAAGCGCGGGGACTCCCCGCCCTCGACGAGGAGCGTCCGCACCCCGTTGCGCGCCAGGACCGCGGCGAGCAGGGACCCCGCGAAGCCGCCGCCGATCACGGCGACCTCGTACCTCGTGCGCGCACTGTCCTTGCCGGTCACGTTCACGTGCCTCACCGCCGCTCGGCGTGCAGGAATTCTCGGTGGAAAGAATTCTACAGGGAATGACTTATTCGTAAAGGGCGCACCGGACCGGGCCGTTCATCAGGAGCGAGCGGAGCGTGGACGAGGTGTGGCGAACGGCACACAAAAGGGCGACGGTTCACGCCCGAGCGGGAACGGTCGAGCACGGGGTGGCGGCGAACAGCGGGGCACCGCCCGGCGGGCACACCCCCACCGACCGCCGGCGAACCCCTACGACAGCACTCCCACGGCACCTCATGAAGGCGACCCGGAACACGCATCGGCGCAGCACAGAGGGCTATACATCGAGTGTATACACCGCATGTATAGTCGCGACATGCCTTCGCTGACCAGGAAGATGAAAAGACCGGGGATCAGGTTCCGTACGGCCGCGGCGATCTCCGCCGCCGTTGCGCTGGCCCTTCCACTGACGGGGTGCACGACCGTGCACACCACCGCGCCGAGCACCGCCCGCGCGGGAGCCGCGACCGACGTGCAGGCACGCTTCGGAACCGTCGACTGCCGCGAGGCCAAGTGCATCGCGCTGACCTTCGACGCCGGACCGAGCGAGCACTCGGCCCGGCTGCTCGACATCCTCAAGGAGAAGCAGGTCCCGGCGACCTTCTTCCTGCTCGGCAAGCGGCACATCGAGAAGTACCCCGAGCTGGTCAAACGCATGGCCGACGAGGGCCACGAGGTGGCCAGCCACACCTGGGACCACAAGATCCTGACGCGCATCTCGTCGGAGCAGATACGCGAGGAGCTGGAGCGGCCCAACGATGCGATAGAGCGGCTCACCGGCCGCAAGCCGACGCTGATGCGTCCGCCGCAGGGACGGACGAACGACACGGTGCACCGGATCAGCCGCGAACTCGGGCTCGCCGAGGTCCTGTGGAGCGTGACCGCCAAGGACTACCAGACGAACGACTCGGCGCTGATAGAGAAGCGCGTCCTCCAGCAGTCGTCCCGGGACGGGATCATCCTGCTGCACGACCTCTA
Source organism: Streptomyces sp. NPDC025784 (assembly GCF_055558435.1). Lineage (NCBI taxonomy): Bacteria > Bacillati > Actinomycetota > Actinomycetes > Kitasatosporales > Streptomycetaceae > Streptomyces > Streptomyces sp. NPDC025784. The sequence continues at coordinate 179,906 of NZ_JBVHMN010000009.1, read as the reverse complement.
CCCGGGCACCGTGCCCGCGGTGCCCGGGATCATCGACGCGCTCAAGAAGCGGGGGTACGTCTTCGTGACGGTGCCGCAGCTACTGGCCCCGGGGAGGGCCGAGCCCGGCACCGTGTACCGGCCCTGAGGGACGTGTACGGGCCGATGAGTTCGTCCGCGCCGACGGGTTCGCACACGCGGCTGAGCGCGTACGCGCCGACGAACTCGCGAGCGCAAGTGAGCACGTACGAGCGCTGCCGAACGCGTGCGGGCTCCGGCGGGTGCCCGCACACCCGCCCGCCCCCCGGCCGGCAGTCAGCCGAGGCGCACCGGCAGCACCCGGTGGCCGTGGCCGATGAACGACTCGGCGGGGCGAGCGGGTCCCGCCGACTCGTCGAACCGCAGGTCCGGGAAACGCGCGAAGAGCGCCGGGAGTGCGATCGACGCCTCCAGGCGGGCGAGCGGGGCGCCGACGCAGTAGTGCACGCCATGGCCGAAGGCGAGGTGCTCCTTGCCGGCGCGCGTGACGTCGAAGCGGCCCGCGGTCTCGCCGTGCAGCAGCGGGTCGCGCCCGGCCGCCGCGTACGTCGCCAGGATCGCGTCGCCGCGCGGGATCAGCGCGCCGTCGGGGAGCTCGATGTCCTCGACGGCGTACCGGAGCGGGAGGTTGGCGATCGACGGGGCCCAGCGCAGGGTCTCCTCGACGACCTCGCTCCAGGAGATCTCCGCGGCGAGGACGCGGGCGAGCTGGTCCGGGTGGGAGAGCAGCGCGTGCACCGCGTTGCCGATCAGGTTCACGGTCGTCTCGTGACCCGCGCCGATGACGAGGAGCAGTGTGTCGATGAGTTCGGTCTCGCTGAGCTGCGAGCCCTCCTCGTCGCGGGCGGCGATCAGGGCGGTCGTCATGTCGTCGCCGGGCCGTTCGCGCTTCGACGCGACCAGTCCGGCGAGCAGTTCATGGACTTCCCGATAGGTGGCCATGGCCTGTTCGGAGGTGATCGTGGTGTCCATGTTGGCCTCGATGAGGCGTGCGGTGTCGGCCCGCCGGTCCTCGGGCAGACCGAACAGCTCGCAGATCACCTCCATCGGCAGCGGGTGCGCGTACGCGGAGCGGAGGTCGGCCCGCCCGTCGGGGACCTCGCCCATGCGGTCGAGGAGCCGGGCGGCGATCTCCTCGACGCGGGGCCTCAGCGCGTCCGTGCGCCGCTTGGTGAACGCGGGCGAGACGAGCCTGCGCAGCCTGCGGTGATCGGCGCCGTACGCCGTGAACATGTTGGTCACGCCGACCCAGAGACTGACCCACGTCTCGCGGTACCGGCCGTCGATCCACTCCGGCCAGTGCTGCTCGGGATCCTTCGACACCCGCTCGTCGGCCAGGAGTTGTTTGAGGACCGCGTGCCGGGTGGGGGCCCAGGCCCGTATCCCGCCGGGGAGTTCGACGAGGGCGACGGGGCCGCGCTCGCGCAGCCGGTCCGCCTCCGTGTGGAGATCGGCGCCTGCGGGATCGATGACGTAGGGCTGTTCCGGCACGGGGGCTCCTGTCTCGGGGTGGGGGTCACCAGTCGAGGTGCGGTGTCTCGGACGAGCGTCGGCGGGGCCGGGGGAAGCGGGCAGGTCGTGTGGGGCGTCAGGTCGAGTGACACACGGACCTGGTGCGGTCGGTACGTCAACTGAGCAAGGATAAACGGGAGTTGCCGGATCCGAGGGGGCTCACCCCGTCGGGCGGGACGGCCGTTCGGCGGACGTGGCAGGGCGGAGCGGACCGTGGGCGTCCCACTCCCGGCCGCCACCGGGCGGCCTGAGCTGCCAGTGCGGCCCGACGTGGTCGACGATCCGGCCGATCCTCTCCGTCGCCTCGTCGAAGACGAGGTCGCCGGTGTGGGGCGTGTACTCGCTCATGTGCGTCCCCGTCGGATGACGTCGAGGAGCCGCGGCGCGATGTCCGGCGCACCCGGCCCAGGGCGATCGGCTCGGCGGCGACGAGGCCGCGCCCGCCCCCGTGAAGGCGACTCGGTCGCCGTCGCCGCCGATGCTCTCCGAAGAGTCTCCACCGCCGCCGTGACATCCGTGGTGTCCGGCTCTTGCCGTTCCGTGACGAGGAACTCAGCGTCCCGGCGGCCCGGTTGAGAGTTCGGGCCGCGGGACCCTCAGAACACGACGGTCCACCCCTCGCGCCCCGCCTGCCGAGCCGTGTACGAGACGCCGTGCACCTTCAGGCCCTGGGCGTCCAGGAGGGTGATCTGGCCGCCGCTGTTGCCCAGTTGGGCCCCGTCCGACATGGGGACCAGGAGCGTCGCGCCGGCGGCGAGCGGCCCGGCGGGCAGCGGGCAGGTGTGGCCGAGGCGGTCGGCGATGCGCCAGCCGGCGAGGTCCACCGGTGCGGGTGAGGCGTTGAGCAGCGTGACGTTCTCCGCCTCGGGGGCCGGGCCCCGGGGATTGACGAGGGCCGCCACGATGCGCACCGGCCGGTCGTCGGCCTCCGGGCGGGAGTCGTCGGGCGGGACGACGGCGTGCCCCGTGACGTCGTCCGTGTGCCAGGACTGGCTCTGGAAGGCGAGGAAGACGCCGACCCAGCGCGACTGGGCCGGGAAGTGGATCAGCAGTCCGCCGTCCTGCCAGACACCGTCGTCGTCCTGGAAGCGGGCGCTGTTGCCCTGGTTCATATGGATGTCGTGGACACCGTTCCCGGGCAGGAAACCGAAGATCTTGTCCTTGACGGCCGGCTCGGGACCGAAGCGTTCGCCGAAGAGGTACACCCGGGCTGCCGGGTCGCCCACCGCGCGCCTGACGTAGTGGTCGAGCAGGTCCGCCAGGTCGTTGTCGGGGCCCTGCGCGTCGGGCGGCAGCGGGCGCATCCGCGCCGGGTCGAAGAGGTTGCCGCGGACGAAGTCGAGATTCGGGCCGCCGGGGCCGGACGGCAGCGCGTTCCAGCCGGACGGCAGGCCTTCCAGCCGTGCGGTGACCGGGTGGTGCAGGTCGTCGTCGACGAGGTAGAGCAGCTCGGAGGGCCGCTCCTGCGACTTCACGTTGACGGCGGCACGGTAGTGGACGCCTTGATCGTCGGTCAGATGGATCTGGTAGTGCGGGGTGTCGACGGAACCCTCCCGGCGGGTGTCGACCGCCCGTGTGATCAGTACGCCGTACGCCTTCAGCGGCATGGTGACCAACTCCCCCTGGGGACGGCGGCACTGCGCGTCCCCTTGAGGGAATGGTACGGGCGACGGCGCCCCATTTCGGGTGGTTGCGCAAGGATTCATCTCCCGTTCGGGGCCTACGATCACACCGTGGTTCTCTTCGTGTTCGAACGCTCGGCCCCGCACTCCGTCGAGGAGAGCTGGCGCCGTCTGACCGACTGGCCGCGACACGCGGCCGTCGTGCCGCTGACCCGCGTCACCGTGCGCACGCCGCCGCCGACCCGGGTGGGCACGGTGTTCGTGGCACGGTCGGGCATGGGGCCCTTGGCGTTCGACGATCCGATGGAGGTCGTCACCTGGCAGCCTCCCGCGCAGGGGCGGCCGGGACGGTGCCGGCTCGTGAAGCTCGGGACCTTCGTGACGGGATGGGCGGAGATCGAGGTGCATCCGGCCTCCCGGGAGCAGCCGGGGGCGCCCGGCCCGGTGCGGGCACCGGACCACCCCGCCGCCGGCTCCCGGGTGGTGTGGCGGGAGGACCTGAGCGTGCGATGGCTGCCCGGGGCGGCCGACCGCCCGCTGCACCGGACGGCTCGCTGGATGTTCGGGCGGGCGGTCGACGGACTGCTGCGGACCGATTGAGGCGCCCGCGCCTCTGGGAACGGACTGACCGGACGGGAGGACCGGACGGGAGGACCGGACAAGCGGACCGGACAAGCGGACCGGACGACCTGAGCCGCTCAAGCCCTGAGCCTGAGCCGCTCAAGCCCTGAGCCTGAGCCGCTCAAGCCCTGGGCGTGAGCCGTTCAGGCCATGGGCGTGAGCCGTTCAGGCCGTGGGCGGGCAGGACCAGGGGTTCACGCCGAAGGCTCAGCTCCGCGGCAGGACCGGCGGGTTGGCGAACCGCACCAGTTCCAGGGCCTGTTCGGGGAACCAGTCGCCCGCCTTGGGGTCGACCGTCCCGCGCTCCGGATCCTCAGGTCCCGGCGTACCGCGCAGGCACAGCCCGTCCGACTCGCCCGGCGTCTTGATCCACAGCCGGGCGTCCTGCAACGGGTCGCCCGTGCGCAGGGTGGGCCGGGCGCCCAGACCGCGGTCCGGCGGATTGCACCAGTCCTGCGGGTCCGGATAGGTGCCGGCCGGTGGTGTCCAGGGACCCTGCCCGTTGCGGCTGGAGTCGGTGACGAAGTGCGTCATCCGGGACGGGGGCGTGTGCACGTTCGCGTCGAGCCAGGACTGCGCGTCCGCCCGCGGCCACCACTGGTTGGGGCAGGCGGCGACGTCGCCGCCCGCGCCCACGTAGGCGATGCACGAGGAGATCAGCTTGCCGTACCAGGAGTTGGCGTCGTCGGTGTTGTAGTTCGAGGCGTTGGTGTAGAAGCCGGACGCGTGCTCGACACCGCCCTTGATCAGACGCGGCACGATGGAGTCGACGGTGTGCCAGCCGGGATGTCCGGTGTCGAGGTAGACGCGGGTTCCGCGCAGCGGCTCCAGACGGTCCACCGCGTAGTTGACCTCCAGGTACCGCGCGGCGGTCTTCGTGCCCTGCGCGTCGTCCTGGCCGCAGTCCGACGGCAGCAGCGCGAGGGCGTCGGGTTCCAGGGTGACCATCGCGTCGCGGCTGCCGATCCCCCGCGCCACGGCGTCGATCCACTCCTTGTACTCGGCGGTGTCGGCGGCCCCGCCCGCGGAGTAGTTGGAGCAGTCGCGGCCGGGGATGTTGTAGAGCGCGAGCACGGGGACGGCGTCGTCCTCGTCGGCGTCCCGGACGACCTGGCGGACCATGCGCTCCACCTGGGCGGGCGTCTGGTCGCCGAACCAGACGGCCTGGGGCGTGTCGACCATGGCCAGAATGCCCGCCGCGTCCAGGAACCTGCCCTCGCGGGCGAGTTCGTAGGCCTGCCGGTACGCCTGCGGGTTGGCGTCGGGTACGTACAGGGAGGGGCCGCGGCCGGCCGGCCCGGCGGAGTCGGCGGCCTGCGCGGCCGGGGCGGCGAACAGGGCCGTCAGCCCGAGCGAGAGGGCGGCGAGCCAGGTGGGCGCACGTCTCATAGGGGTTCACTCCTGATGCGCAACGGTCACGAGGGACTTGCGGGAGCGCTCCCATGAGCGTCATCGAAGGCCATGCTCGCGTCAATACGCCTGCACGAGAAAGGCCCGTCGCGCGGGGCGACGGGCCTGAGCGGGACAGGGCTCCGGTCACCGGCGGGCTGCCGCTCCGCCGGGCGATGGCCTGCCGCGACGGCGGGTCAGGCCACCGACCCGATCCGCTCCGCGGGCACCGACCCCGCGTCGTGGTGGATCGGAGTGTGCGCGCCGGTCAGCGAGATGCCGCTGCCGCCACGCCGGTCGGCGACGATCTCCGAGGCGATGGACAGGGCCGTCTCCTCGGGCGTGCGGGCGCCGAGATCCAGACCGATCGGCGACCTCAGCCGCGCCAGCTCCGGTTCGGTGACGCCGACTTCGCGCAGCCGGTCGTTGCGCTCCAGATGGGTGCGGCGCGACCCCATCGCGCCGACGTACGCCACCGGCAGCCGCAGGGCGAGCCGGAGCAGCGGTACGTCGAACTTGGCGTCGTGGGTCAGCACGCACAGCACCGTCCTGGAGTCGGTCTCGGTGCCCTCCAGGTACCTGTGGGGCCATTCGACGACGATCTCGTCCGCATCGGGGAAGCGGGTGGCCGTCGCGAAGACCGGGCGGGCGTCGCACACCGTCACCCGGTAGCCCAGGAACTTGCCGATGCGGACGAGGGCCGAGGCGAAGTCGATCGCCCCGAAGACGATCATGCGGGGCGGCGGCACCGAGGACTCGACGAGCACGGTGAGCGGCGCTCCGCAGCGGGAGCCCTCCGCCCCGATCTCCACGGTGCCGGTGCGCCCCGCGTCCAGGAGGGCGGCGGCCTCCCCCACCACGGTGCGGTCGAGTTCGGGGTGGGCTCCGAAGCCGCCCTCGTGGGAGCCGTCGGGGCGTACGAGGAGGGCGCGGCCCAGCAGTTCCGCGGGCCCGGAGACGACGCGTGCCAGCGCTGCCGCCCGCCCGCCCGCGGCGGCGGCCAGCGCGTCCGCCAGCACCGGCCGGGCGGCGTCGCCGGCGCGGACCGGGGTGACCAGGATGTCGATGATGCCGCCGCAGGTCAGGCCGACCGCGAAGGCCTCGTCGTCGCTGTAGCCGAAGCGTTCGAGGACGGTCTCGCCGTCCTCCAGGGCCTGTCGGCACAGTTCGTAGACCGCGCCCTCCACGCAACCGCCGGAGACCGAGCCGATCGCCGTGCCGTCGGAGTCGACCGCGAGTGCGGCGCCCGGCCGGCGGGGCGCGCTGCCGCCGACGGCCACGACGGTGGCGACGGCGAAATCGCGTCCCTGCTCGACCCACCGGTGCAGCTCTTCGGCGATGTCCAGCATCTCTCGGTCTCCTTGTCAGCGGTTGCGTGGTGGGTGGCCGGGCGTCAGTGGACGCCCATCCAGCTTTCGATCGGGTTGAGGGCGAAGTAGACGAAGAAGATCACCGTCAGACCCCACATGAACGCCCCGATCTCCCGGGCCTTGCCCTGGGCGACCTTGATGGCGACGTACGAGATGACGCCGGCCGCGACTCCCGCGGTGATCGAGTACGTGAAGGGCATGATCACGACGGTCAGGAAGACCGGGATCGCGGTGGCGCGGTCGGCCCAGTCCACGTGGCGGGCGTTCATCATCATCATGGCGCCGATGACGACCAGGGCCGCCGCGGCGACCTCGCCGGGGACGATCGCCGTGAGCGGGGTGAAGAACAGGCAGGCCGCGAAGAACAGGCCGGTGACGACGGAGGAGAGGCCCGTGCGGGCGCCCTCGCCGACGCCGGTCGCCGATTCGACGAAGACGGTCTGGCCGGAGGCGCCGGCGACACCGCCGACCGCGCCGCCCGCGCCGTCGATGAACAGGGCCTTGGACAGGCCCGGCATCCGGCCCTGCGCGTCGGCGAGCTTGGCCTCGGTGCCGACGCCGATGATGGTGGCCATCGCGTCGAAGAACCCGGCGAGCACGAGGGTGAAGACGATCATGCCGACCGTCATCGCGCCCACTTCGCCCCAGCCGCCGAACTCGACCTTGCCGAAGAGCGAGAAGTCCGGCATCGAGACGGCGCTGCCGTGCAGTTCGGGGGCGCCGCTGGCCCACTGCTCGGGGTCGATGACACCGGCCGCGTTGAGGACCACGGCGACCACGGTGCCGCCGACGATGCCGATCAGGATCGCGCCGGGGATGCCGCGCGCCTGGAGCATGAAGATCGCGAGCAGGGTCGCCGCGAAGAGCAGGACCGGCCAGCCGGCGAGTTCACCGGTCGGGCCGAGGGTCACCGGGGTCGACTTGCCCTGGTGCACGAAGCCGGCCTTCACCAGGCCGATGAGGGCGATGAAGAGGCCGATGCCCATGGTGATCGCGTGCTTCAGCGCCAACGGGATCGCATTCATGATCATCTCGCGCAGGCCGGTGACGACCAGGAGCATGATCACGGCACCGTACATCACACACATGCCCATGGCCTGCGGCCAGGTCATCTGCGGGGCGACCTGCGAGGAGAGCACTCCGGAGACGGAGAGTCCGGCGGCGAGGGCGAGCGGCACCTTGCCGACGAACCCCATCAGGAGCGTGGTGAAGGCCGCCGCGAACGCGGTCGCGGTGATCAGGGCCTTCTGGCCGAGCGTGTCCCCCGCCGCGTCCTTGCCGGACAGGATGAGGGGGTTGAGCAACAGGATGTACGCCATCGCCATGAAGGTGGTGACGCCGCCGCGCACCTCGCGCGCGATCGAGCTCTCCCGCTGGGATATGTGGAAGTACCGGTCGAGCCAGGACCGTCCGGCCGGGACGCGGCTACCCGCGCCCGCGTCCTCCGCGACGGTCTTCGGCTCCAGAGACTGCTGGGTCATGTGGGCCTACTCCCAAGGTTCAAAGGGGCACCCGAGACAGCCGCCCTGACGGCTGATCAACCGCTCGTGCGGCTGTGGGATTTGGGAAGGTGCTTCGGCCGCACGACCCGGGGGACGGCCCGAGACGAACGATCAGGATCTGCTGCTGGTACTGACGATGATCACTTTCCGATGGTTCAAGTTCCGCGAGCGGTGCGGCGCTTGAGTACTCCGGGCGGCGCGACGAAGTGTGACGTTCCCTGCGCCGCCCGGAGAGTCCTGCCCGGTGCCTACGCGGTGCCCGTGAGGTGCTCGGGGCGTACCGGCGTCCGGTCGAGCTCCAGACCCGTCGCGTTCCGGATCGCCGCGAGGACGGCCGGGGTGGACGACAGGGTCGGGGCCTCGCCGATGCCACGGAGCCCGTACGGGGCGTGGTCGTCGGCGAGTTCGAGCACGTCGACGGGGATGGTCGGCGTGTCGAGGATGGTGGGGATCAGGTAGTCCGTGAAGGAGGGGTTGCGCACCTTCGCGGTCTTCGGGTCGACGATGATCTCCTCCATGACCGCCACGCCGAGGCCCTGGGTGGTGCCACCCTGGATCTGGCCGACGACGGACAGCGGGTTGAGGGCCTTGCCGACGTCCTGGGCGCAGGCCAGTTCGACGACCTTGACCAGGCCGAGCTCGGTGTCCACCTCGACGACGGCGCGGTGCGCGGCGAACGAGTACTGGACGTGCCCGGATCCCTGACCGGTACGCAGGTCGAACGCCTCCGTGGGACGGTGCCGCCACTCGGCCTCGACCTCGACGGCCTCGCCTTCGAGCACGTCGGCCAGATCGGCGAGGACCTCGCCGCCGTCGGTGACGACCTTGCCGCCCTCCAGGAGGAGTTCGGCCGTCGCCCACGCGGGGTGGTAGGTGCCGAACTTGCGCCGGCCGAGCTCCAGGACCTTCTCGCGCACCAGCTCGCAGGAGTTCTTGACGGCGCCGCCGGTGACGTACGTCTGGCGCGACGCGGACGTCGAACCGGCGCTGCCCACCTGTGTGTCGGCGGGGTGGATGGTCACCTGGGTGACGCCCAGCTCGGTGCGGGCGATCTGCGCGTGGACCGTGACGCCGCCCTGGCCGACCTCGGCCATCGCGGTGTGGACCGTGGCGACGGGCGCGCCGCCCACCACCTCCATGCGGACCTTCGCGGTCGAGTAGTCGTCGAAGCCCTCGGAGAAGCCGACGTTCTTGATGCCGACCGCGTAGCCGATGCCGCGGACGACGCCCTCGCCGTGCGTGGTGTTGGACAGGCCGCCGGGCAGCTGCCGTACGTCGGCGCCCTCGGAGCTCTCCCACTGGCGCTCGGGCGGCAGCGGCATCGCCTTGACGCGGCGCAGCAGTTCGGCGACGGGGGCCGGCGAGTCGACCGGCTGCCCGGTCGGCATGATCGTGCCCTGTTCCATGGCGTTGAGCTGCCGGAACTCGACCCGGTCCATGCCCACCGCGTCGGCGAGCTTGTCCATCTGGGCCTCGTAGGCGAAGCACGCCTGCACCGCGCCGAAGCCGCGCATGGCGCCGCAGGGCGGGTTGTTGGTGTAGAGCGCGATGGCCTCGATGTCGACGTCGTCGATCACGTACGGGCCGACGCTCAGCGAGGAGGCGTTGCCGACGACCGCCGGGGAGGCCGACGCGTAGGCGCCGCCGTCCAGGACGATCCTGCACTTCATGTGCGTGAGCTTGCCGTCCTTGGTGGCGCCGTGCTCGTAGTACAGCTTCGCCGGGTGCCGGTGGACGTGTCCGAAGAAGGACTCGAAGCGGTTGTAGACGATCTTGACGGGCTTGCCGGTGCGCAGCGCCAGCAGGCAGGCGTGGATCTGCATCGACAGGTCCTCGCGGCCACCGAAGGCGCCGCCGACGCCGGAGAGCGTCATCCGGACCTTGTCCTCCGGCAGGCCGAGGACCGGGGCGATCTGGCGCAGGTCGGAGTGGAGCCACTGGGTGGCGATGTACAGGTCGACGCCGCCGTCCTCGCCCGGCACCGCGAGGCCGGACTCCGGGCCGAGGAAGGCCTGGTCCTGCATGCCGAAGGTGTACTCGCCCTTGACGACGAAGTCGGCCTTCTCGGCGGCCTCGTCGGCGTTGCCGCGGACGATCGGCTGACGGTGCACGATGTTCGGGTGCGGGACGTGGCCGATGTGGTGGTCGTCGCGGTTCTCGTGGATGAGGATCGCGTCGGGCGCGGTCGCGGACGCCTCGTCCGTGACGACGGGCAGTTCGCGGTACTCGACCTTGATCTTCGCGGCGGCGCGGCGCGCGGTCTCCGGGTGGTCGGCGGCGACGATCGCGACGGGCTCGCCGTGGTGGCGGACCCTGCCGTGCGCGAGGACCGGGGTGTCCTGGATCTCCAGACCGTAGTTCTTCACGGCGGTCGGCAGGTCGTCGTACGTCATGACGGCGTAGACGCCGGGCTGTGCGAGGGCCTCGGAGGTGTCGATCGACACGATCTCGGCGTGGGCGACCGTGGAGCGCAGGATCTGCCCCCACAGCATGTCCTCGTGCCACATGTCGGACGAGTAGGCGAACTCGCCGGTGACCTTGAGGGTGCCGTCCGGGCGGAGGGTGGACTCCCCGATGCCGCCCTTGGTCTTCGACCCCTGGGTCACCTTGGACGGAATGCCGGTGGTACGTGTGTCGGCCATGGCGTCAGACCCCCTCGGGCTCGGACTGGCGCGCGGCGGCGAGCCGGACGGCGTCCATGATCTTCTCGTAGCCCGTGCAGCGGCACAGGTTGCCCGACAGCGCCTCGCGGATGTCCGCGTCGCTCGGGTTCGGGTTGCGCTCCAGCATCTCGTCGGCGGCGACCAGCAGGCCCGGGGTGCAGAAGCCGCACTGGACGGCACCGGCGTCGATGAACGCCTCCTGGACGGGCGAGAGTTCGACGCCCTCACCGGTCTGCGAGTCGTGGCCCTTGGCCGCCCACTGCTTCGCCGCGTCGAGCGACGTCCCGGCCCGCTCGGCGGATCCGCAGGCGCCGGTCGCGCAACCACCGTGGGCCGCACGCTGCTTGGCGAAGTCGGCGAGCCCCTCGACCGTGACGACCTCGCGGCCCTCGACCTGGCCGGCGGCGACCAGACACGAACACACCGGCACACCGTCGAGGCGGACCGTGCAGGAACCGCACTCGCCCTGCTCACAGGCGTTCTTGGAGCCGGGCAGGCCCAGGCGCTCGCGCAGGACGTAGAGGAGCGACTCGCCCTCCCAGACGTCGTCGGCCTCCTGTGGACGGCCGTTGACCGTGAAATTGACGCGCATTACGCGACTCCCTCCGTGGCGGCGGCGGTGCCGCGGTACGACTCCCAGGTCCAGGTCAGGGTGCGGCGGGCCATGATGCCGACCGCGTGACGGCGGTAGCTCGCCGTGCCCCGGACGTCGTCGATCGGGTTGCAGGCGGCGGAGCACAGGTCCGCGAACTGCTTGGCGACCGACGGGGTGATGATCTTTCCGTTGTCCCAGAAGCCGCCCTCTTCGAGCGCCGCGTTCAGGAAGTCCTCGGCGGTCTTCGCGCGGACCGGGGTCGGTGCCGCGGAGCCGATGCCGGTGCGGACGGTGCGGGTCTGCGGGTGCAGGGCGAGGCCGAAGGCGCACACCGCGATGACCATGGCGTTGCGGGTGCCGACCTTCGAGTACTGCTGGGGTCCGTCGGCCTTCTTGACGTGGACGGCGCGGATCAGTTCGTCGGCGGCGAGCGCGTTGCGCTTCACGCCGGTGTAGAACTCGTCGATCGGGATGAGGCGGGAGCCGCGTACCGACTCGACCTCGACCTCGGCGCCGGCGGCGAGGAGGGCGGGGTGGGCGTCGCCGGCCGGGGAGGCGGTGCCGAGGTTGCCGCCGACGCCGCCGCGGTTGCGGATCTGCGGGGAGGCCACCGTGTGGGAGGCCAGCGCCAGGCCGGGAAGCTCGCCGCGCAGGTTCTCCATGATCTGGGTGTACGGAACGGAGGCGCCCAGGCGCACGCTCTCCTCGCCGACCTCCCACTCGCTCAGCTCGCCGATGCGGTTGAGATCCAGGAGGTACTCGGGCCGACGGTGGTCGAAGTTGATCTCGACCATCACATCGGTGCCACCCGCAATCGGCACAGCGGTGGGGTGCTCAGCCTTGGCGGCGAGCGCCTCCTCCCAGCTGGCGGGGCGAAGGAAGTCCATGAGTGGCTCTCTTCTTCGTATCGTGGGTCGTTCTGTTCAAGCCAGATCGTGTGCGGCGGGCCCGGCTCGTTCATGAGTTGTTAACGCGGAGTGGGGCCAGTACACAGCGCCGTCCCGCACCGGGGTCAGTCACCGAAACCATGAAGGAGTTGGCTGGCCAGGGAGCTCATCTTGTAGATTCGTATGAACGGAGGTCATCAGTAACCTCTTCGCTTTCCTCTGGAAACATCCGGCACGACCTGGGGATCAAGGAGCACCGCTCACGAAAGCCCAGGACACGGCCACACGGGGGCCCCGGCCACCGTCCTGAGGACCCGTGCCCCCACTCCCGAGGGGGCGACCCACAGGGGTCCTCGTCACAGAACCATCGTAGATTTCGAGACACAGAACGGCGGCGACGAGAATGCGGCTGCGCGCACTGCTGGACACCGACGCGCTGGGCCTGCGGCTGCTCGGCGGCGAGGACGAGCTGGACCGCGCGGTGCGCGGCGTGATGACCACGGACCTCAAGGACCCCAGCCGGTACCTCTCGGGCGGCGAGCTGGTCCTCACCGGCCTCGCCTGGCGGCACGGCGCCGCCGACTCCGAGTCCTTCGTACGCATCCTCGCCGGCGCCGGAGTCGCCGCCCTCGCCGCCGGTGAGGCGGAGCTGGGCGACGTGCCGGACGACCTGATCCTGGCCTGCGCCCGGCACCGGCTGCCGCTGTTCGCGGTGAACGAGTCGGTGGCCTTCGCGACGATCACCGAGCACGTCGTGCGCCAGGTCTCGGGCGAGCGGGCCGGGGACCTGGCGGCCGTGGTGGACCGGCACCGGCGGATGATGACGTCCGGGCCGGCCGGCGGCGGCCCCGACGTGGTCCTCGACCTGCTCGGCAGCGACCTGGACCTGCGGGCCTGGGTCCTGTCGCCCACCGGGCGGGCCATCGCCGGATCGAAGGTCGCGGGGGCGGCCCTGGCGGCCGACGTGTGCGCCCAGCTGGCCGCCGAGCACCTGGCCGCGGCCCGCACCGGCCGCCGCGGCCCGCACCGGGTGACGGTCGGCACGGCCACGTACTCGCTCTTCCCGATCCGCGCGTCCGGGCGGGCCTCCGGCGCCTCGCGGGACGTGCGCGAGACCGTGCTCTCCGACTGGCTGCTCGCCGTCGAGGCGGACGCCGGGGACTGGCCCGAGGAGCGGCTCGACCTGCTCCAGGGGGTCACCCAGCTGATCGCGGTGGAGCGGGACCGGCGCGACGCGGCGCGCACGGTCCGGCGGCGGCTCGCACAGGAGGTGCTGGAGCTGGTGCAGACGGGGGCGGCGCCGGCCGAGATCGCGGCGCGGCTGCGGGTCGCGGCACCGGTCCTGCTGCCCGGCCTCGGCGCCGCCCCGCACTGGCAGGTGGTCGTGGCGCGCGTCGAGTGGGAGGGCGGCGAGATCGAGGGCGGTCCGGTCGCCCAGTCGCTGCTGGAGGAGATCCTCGTCGACCCGCTGTCCGCCGGCCCCGAGCACTCCGACCGGATAGCGGTCGCCCATACGGGCGATGAGGCCATCGCGCTCGTCCCGCTCCCGGCGGTGTCCGCGGAGCACGACGGCTCCGAGGAGGGACTGCTCGCCGACTCGCTCCTGGAGGCGGTGCGGGACCCGCTGTCCGCCGGGCTCGACGACGACGGACGGCTCACCCTCGGCGTCAGCGCCGCCGTGCACTCGGCGGAGGGTCTGCGCGGGGCGCTGGAGGAGGCCCGGCACGCCCGCAGGGTCGCCGCCGCGCGCCCCGGCCGGGTCTGCGCGGCCGGACACCAGGAGCTGGCCTCGCACGTGCTCCTGCTGCCCTTCGTGCCGGACGACGTGCGCCGCGCCTTCACGGCCCGGCTCCTGGACCCGCTGCGGGACTACGACCGCAGGCACCGCGCCGAGCTGATCCCCACCCTGGAGGCGTTCCTGGACTGCGACGGTTCCTGGACGCGTTGCGCCACCCGTCTGCACCTGCACGTCAACACGCTGCGCTACCGCGTCGGCCGGATCGAACAGTTGACGAGTCGTGATCTGTCACGCCTGGAGGACAAGTTGGACTTCTTCCTGGCACTGCGCATGAGCTGACACGCGGCGCCCGCGAGCGGCGGCCGAACACCTATGACTTTGTGAAATCCTTCACCCACCCTCTTGGCCGGGCCCCGCGATCCGTGCTGAGATGCCACCACTCAACAGCTCAATGGTGTGCTCGGGGAGGGCAACGTGGCGCATACCGCCATGTCTGGTCACGGAACGACTGCAGGGGACGATCCACTCCAGACCGCGGTATGGCGGCTGCGCTCGAGAGCCTGCTGGGCCGACGCGGCCGCGCTGCTCCAGCCGCACACCGCGGAGGCGGCGCTCCAGCGGGCGTCGCTGCTCGTCGAACGGTGCCTGTACACCGAACAGGGCTGGGCCGAGGCGGAGGACGCGCTGCGGACCGCGGAAGCGGTCGCGCAGAGCGACGACGAGCGCGGCGCGGCGGCCTGTGAGCGGGGGCAGCTCGCGTACGCGGCGACTCTGCTCGGCGTGCGCGACCGGGCGGACGAGGCGCGGGCCGCGCTCGGCCGGGCCGCCGCGCTGCTCGCGCCCGGGGCCCGGGGCCGGGCCCTGCTGGACTTCCGGCGCGGACTGCTCGCCGAGAACCTCGCACGCTCCCCGCAGGCCGCCCGCGCCGCCTACCGGCGCGCGCACGCGGGCGCGGTGGCCCACGACGATCCGCTGCTGCTCTCCTTCACCTGGCGGCATCTGGCCGGACTCGCCCTGCGGGACGGCGAGTTGGCCGAGGCGCGGCACGGATTCGCCGAATCACTGCGGATCCGCGAGGAGTTGGGCTACCTCGTGGGCACGGCCCCCGCGCTGGCGTCACTGGCGGACGCCGAGGCCGAACCGGAGGCGTCCCGTCTGCGCGCGGAGGCGGGCCGCCTGTTCCGTCTGCTCGGCGGCGTCCCGACCTGGCTGGCCCGCCAACTGGCCCCGCCGGCGGCCACGGCCTGACCACCGGCGTCCTCGGCAGCGGGTCCGCCCGCTCCGGGGGGCCGGGACGAGAGACGGCCGGACCCGCCCGCCGGCGGGCCCGCCCGATCCGGGCGCGGCCCGGCACACGGGGCCGCTGGGCGCGCGTCCGCGGGTCGGCAGGCTCCGGGTGCGGGCAGCCGGCCGGGGCGCCCGTCGCCGTGTTCGCCCGATCCGGGCTCGGACCGGGTAGCAGGCCGCCGTACGCGCCCGCCCGTGCGTCAGCCGCTCTGGGCGCGGGCCAACAGGGTGCGGGCGAACTCCTGGACCGTGGTGCGGAGTTCGGGGTCACGGGCCAGGTAGACGACCACGCCCACGATCACCAGGAGGGTGAGGAAGCCACGCAGTCCCCCGCTCCGGCCGCCGCCGTACGGCGCGGGGCGGTGCGGATGGGGCGCCCCGGAGTGGCGCGCGTGGGCGCGGGCCGTGTCGTGCATCTCGCGGTGGCTGCGTACGTGGTTCCGGTGGATCTGCTGCGCCTGCTGCGCGGCCTGCTGGGCTTGCTGCTGGGCCGTCCAGGACGGGTCGGGCATCGGAATCTCCCCCGGTGTCGGTCCGGCTCTCGCCGTGCACCGGGGGCCACGCCCGCGCCGCGCGCCGGGTTCCCGGCGTCACGGTGTGTTGCGCGGCGGATACCGGTCCGTGACACGAAGCGGCGGAAGGGTGCCCGCCGGTGGGGTCAGGACGCCCCGGCGAAGTGCTCGCGCACCAGCGACTGCACGACCGGCAGGTCCTCGGCAATCAACGCGTCGAGGAGGGCGGTGTGTTCGGCCGCGTCGGCGACCAGGTCGGCCCGGCCCCGGGAGACGGGACCGCCGACGAGCGGCCACTGGGCGCGCCGGTGCAGGTCGTCCGCGATCTGCACCAGCTGGTTGTTCCCGGACAGCGCCAGCACCGCGCGGTGGAAGGCCCGGTCGGACTCGGCATAGGTGGCGCGGCAGCCGGAGGACGCGGCGCGCGCGGTGGCCTCGGCGAGGGGACGCAGCTCCGCCCAGCGCCCGGCGGGCACGGTGCGCGCGAGGCGCAGCATCACCGGCACCTCGATCAGGGCGCGGACCTCGGCGAGCTCGCCCAGTTCCCGGGTGCCGCGTTCGACGACCCGGAAACCCCGGTTGGGGACGACCTCGACCGCGCCCTCCAGTGCGAGCTGCTGCATCGCCTCCCGTACGGGGGTCGCGGACACCCCGAACCGTTCGCCGAGCACGGGTGCCGAGTACACCTCCCCCGGGGCGAGCTCGCCCGCGACGAGCGCGGTGCGCAGGGCGTCCAGGATCTGCCCGCGCACGGAGGAGCGCTGCACGACCGGGCGGACGCCCTCGACCCGGGGGCGCGGGAGGGGCGGCTCGCTGTGCGTGTGCTCGCCGCGGGCGCGGACCAGGCCCCCGGCCTCGGGTCCGGTCACACCCCGGACGGCGCCCGCGCCGGACACGGCACCGTCGGGGACACCGCCCCGCGTCCGCTCCCTGCCCATGCCCCGGTCCATGTCCGCGGCCGTCGGCTGTGCGGGCACCCGGACGGCCCCCGGACGGATGTCCGGGGTCCCCGCGCCTGCGGAGCCGTGCGCACTGCGCGGACCGGACTGCTCCACGGGTCCTCCTCCGGGCTTGGTGGTACTTGGGGGTCATTGCGGCGGTTGTTACCCGTCCGTCAAGCACCATAGGCGCACATGGCCTCAGTTCAAACACCCGACATGACGGGTAAGGTAAGGCTTACCTGCTAACGATCGTGAAGCGGATGGTCCCGCATGCCCACTACCGCCCTGTCCGACGGACCGGCCACGGACACCCCGGCCACTCCCGGGCGACCGTCGCCCTTCGGGGACGCGTACGCACGGCTGACCGAGGTCTTCTCCGGGCTGAGCGTCCGCGAGCTGGGCGCCGGCGAGGCGGCACCGTCGGGCGAGGGATGGGTCTGCGCAGCGGGGTTGGCGGCGGGCGGTACAGACCTCGACGCGTTCCTCGCATGGGACGAGGAGCAGGTGATCCGGGACTACGGACAGCGGGCGCGCCCCGACGTCGTGGCCGGCTTCGGACTGCACCGGTACGCCTGGCCGGCCTGTCTGCTGATCACCGTGCCGTGGTTCCTGCGGCGTCGGGTCCCCCGCTTCGCTGTGGAGGACGTCACATACGAGCGCACGCTCGGCAGCATGGCCGTCCGCGTCTCGGCGTTCGCCTGCCTGCCCGGCGACCCCGCGGCCGCGCTGCCGGGCGCCCGGGTCGTCCCCGACGAGGAGGCGCTGCGCGCGGAGGTGCGGGCCGCGGTGGCCGAGCACCTGGAGCCGGTCCTCGGCGGCTTCGGCCCCCGCATGCGGCGGCGCGGCCGGGCACTGTGGGGCATGGCGACCGACGAGGTCGTCGAGGGGCTCTGGTACATCGCGCATCTGCTCGGCGAGGAGCGGCGGGCGATGCGCGAGCTGGAGCTGCTGCTGCCGGGGTCGACCCAGCCGTACGCCGGCTCCGCCGCGTTCCGCGAGCTGACCGGCCCGAACGGCGAGTCCCTGCCCACCCGCGACCGGGTGACCTGCTGCTTCTTCTACACGCTGCGCCCGGAGGACACCTGCACCACCTGCCCGCGCACCTGCGACGCGGACCGGGTGGCCAAGTCGGCGGCGGCCACGGCGGGTTGAGCCGCTCCGGGCGGGAGCGGCCGACGAGTGCCCTGAGATCAACTCCGGCGACCCCCCGCACGGTGAGGCTTCGCGGATCGCAGTCGATTCACAACTTCCTCACCTGCCGCAGGAACTTTCCGTCGAACCATCCGTACGGGTAATCTTATTCGTACTCAACTCCCGACCCTCGCGCGGCAGTTCGAGCAGAATGCCGCCCTGCGCATCCCCTTGCACTCCCTTGGCGGCCTCTTGCCCCGAAACCCCCTGAGGGCTGACGGGATTGGGCCACTATGGCGGGCGTTACGCCCTATCCCAATGCAAGGGACCCCAGATGAGACTGACCGACATATCGCTGAACTGGCTGCTTCCGGGCGGCGTCTTGCTCCTGGGACTGCTGGCGGCGGTGGCGGTGCTCGCGCGCGGCAAACGGTCCGGGGAGAGCGCGGGCAGCGACGACTCGTGGGAGCGCAGCGAGGAGCGTCGCAGGCGCAAGGAGGCCATCTACGGCACGGCCTCCTACGTGCTGTTGTTCTGCTGCGCCGCGGTTGCCGCGGCGCTGTCCTTCCACGGTCTGGTCGGCTTCGGCGAGCAGAACCTCGGCCTCTCCGACGGCTGGGAGTACCTCGTCCCGTTCGGCCTGGACGGCGCGGCCATGTTCTGCTCCGTCCTCGCGGTGCGCGAGGCCAGCCACGGTGACGCGGCGCTCGGCTCCCGGATACTCGTGTGGACGTTCGCGGGTGCCGCGGCCTGGTTCAACTGGGTGCACGCTCCCCGGGGCATCGACCACGCGGGCGCCCCGCAGTTCTTCGCGGGCATGTCCCTGTCGGCCGCGGTGCTGTTCGACCGCGCGCTGAAGCAGACCCGGCGTGCCGCGCTGCGCGAGCAGGGCCTGGTCCCGCGTCCGCTGCCGCAGATCCGTATCGTCCGCTGGCTGCGCGCGCCCCGGGAGACGTACGGCGCCTGGTCGCTGATGCTCCTGGAGAACGTCCGCAGCCTGGACGAGGCCGTCGAGGAGGTCCGCGAGGACCGGCGCCAGAAGGAGCAGAACCGGCTGCGCCGCCGGGAGCAGGAGCGGGTCGAGCGCGCTCACCTCAAGGCGCTGAGCCGGGGTCACCGAGGGCTGGCCGGCCGCGGCGGTGGCAGGGAGCTGGAGACCGCGACGGTGGAGCGGGCGCCGGGCCAGGCCTCCGCGGAGCCTGCCATATCCACCGCGGAGCAGCTGCCCGTGCGCTCACGGCCGTCCCTCACTCCCGTCCGCAAGAGCGCTGAGCCGATCACCGTCGACCTCACCGCGGAGGACGACACGATGGCCCTGCCGCGACTCGACTCGCTGGAGCGCAAGCTGAAGGACCTCGAGCAGCAGTTCGGCTGAGGTCCCCGGTCCGCACGAGCCGGACGGCCCGGCCGGGCCCGGACAACACCACGGCGGCGCGGTGGCTACGACACCGCGCCGCCGTCCAGTTCGAACCACACGGCCTTGCCCACGCCGTGCGCCCGTACCCCCCAGGCGTCGGCCAGGGACTGGACGAGAACCAGGCCTCTGCCGTGCGTGCCGTCGCCGGCGTCCGGCAACCGCACCCTGGGCCTGCGTCCCACGAAGTCCCGGACCTCGACGCGGAGTCCGCGGGGACCGACGGTGGCCGTCAGGACCGCGTCGCGGTCGGTGTGGATGAGGGCGTTGGTGACGAGCTCGCTGGTCAGCAGCTCGGCTATCTCGGAGCATCCCGGCCTGCCCCAGTGCCGCAACAGCTCCCGCAGAGCCCTGCGCACCTCGGGCACCGCCCGCAGGTCCGCCCTGCCCAGCCGGCGCCTGAGCTGCGCGCCGTCCTCCCCGTCGCACGCCCCGTCCGCTTCCTCCACTGCCTTGGCGGAGGAGGCCCCCATGGCCGTGGGACCACCTCCTCGTGCCTGCCTCTTCATGACCCCCGCCTGCGTGCCGATGTCGGTTCCCCTCCGGTTCGAACACGTTCACGGGGATCCATGCCCAGGCGGGAACGCGGCAGTCATGTCGAATCGTCAACCACCCGCCGGGGTGACGCGGGTGCGCGGTGTTCACGCGGGGAAGGCACACTCGGGACAGAGCCGTCCGAGCGCCGAGGAGCCGCCGTGCACGACGACCGTTCGCTGGTGGAGGCGCGCCTGGAGCGCGCGCTGCGGCAGTTCCTGCGCCCCGCGCAGTACACCGACCGGCTCCCGCTCGCCCTGTCCGTGTGGCACGTGCCCGGCGAACCGGTCCCCGTCGACCAGGCGCTCCAGGCCGCCTACGAGCCCTTCACCACCGGCACGCTCTGGGGAAAGCCCTGGTCGACGAGCTGGTTCCGCATCGAGGGCCGGGTGCCCGAGGAGTGGGCGGGCCGGCACGTCGAGGTGATCGTCGACCCCGGGTTCACGGGTGACGGCCCCGGCTTCCAGGCGGAGGGGCTCCTGCACGACGCCTCCGGCGTGCCCCTGAAGGGCATCCACCCCCGCAACCGGCACCTGACGGTCGGTGCGCCCGCGAGGGGAGGCGAGGCCGTGCACCTGCTGCTGGAGGCGGCGGCCAACCCGGCGGTCCTGCACGGCTTCGAGCCCACGCACCTCGGGGACGTGCTGACCGCAGGCGATGGGCTCGTCTACCGATTCGCGGCTGCCGATCTCGCCGTACTCGACCCCGACGTGTGGCGACTCGTCCTCGACATCGAGGTGCTCTCGGAGCTGATGCACGAACTGGACGCGGGCCGGCCGCGGCGGCACGAGATCCTGCGGGCGCTGGAGGACATGCTGGACGTCCTGGACCTGCACGACGTGCCCGGCACGGCGCCCGCGGCCCGCGGCGCGCTCACGGAGGTGCTGTCCCGGCCCGCGGCCGCGAGCGCGCACCGGATCTCGGCGACCGGGCACGCCCACATCGACTCGGCGTGGCTGTGGCCGCTGCGCGAGACGGTCCGCAAGGCGTCCCGCACCTTCGCCAACGTCACCGCACTGGCCGGTGACTATCCCGAGCTGGTGTTCGCGTGCTCGCAGGCCCAGCAGTACGCCTGGGTGAAGGAGCACCAGCCGCACATCTGGGAACGCATCAAGAAGGCCGTGGAGGAAGGAAACTGGGCCCCGGTCGGCTCCATGTGGGTGGAGTCGGACGCCAACATGCCCGGCGGTGAGGCACTGGCCCGGCAGATCGTGCACGGCAAGCGGTTCTTCCGGGAGGAGTTCGGCGTCGAGACCGAGGAGATCTGGCTGCCGGACTCCTTCGGCTACACGGCCGCCTTCCCGCAGCTGGCGAAGCTCGCGGGTGTCCGCTGGTTCCTCACCCAGAAACTGAGCTGGAACCAGTCCAACCGGATGCCCCACCACACGTTCTGGTGGGAGGGCATCGACGGGACCCGTGTCTTCACCCACTTCCCGCCCGTCGACACCTACAACTCGCAGTTCCACGGCCGCGAACTCGCCCACGCCGAACGCAACTTCGCGGAGAAGGGCCGGGCCACCCGGTCGCTCGTGCCGTTCGGCTGGGGCGACGGCGGGGGCGGTCCGACCCGCGAGATGCTGGAGAAGGCGCGGCGGCTGCGCTCCCTGGAGGGCTCGCCGCGCGTCGAGATCGAGAGGCCCTCGGCGTTCTTCGCGGCGGCCGAGGAGGAGTACGGGGCCCACGCGCCCGTGTGGTCGGGCGAGCTGTATCTGGAACTCCACCGGGCCACCTACACCACGCAGGCGAAGACCAAGCAGGGCAACCGACGCTCCGAACACGCCCTGCGCGAGGCCGAGTTGTGGTGCACGACCGCCGCGCTGCGCGAACCGTCGTACGCCTATCCGTACGACGCGCTCGACCGGCTGTGGAAGACCGTGCTGCTGCACCAGTTCCACGACATCCTGCCCGGGTCGTCGATCGCCTGGGTGCACCGCGAGGCGCGGGAGACGTACGCGCGGGTGCTGGCCGAGGTGGACGAGCTGACCGCCCGGGCCGTGCGGGCACTGGGCTCCGGCGCGCCCGCCGTGCTGAACGCCTCGCCGTACGAGCGGACGGAAGTGGTCGCGGACGCGCTGGTGACCGTGCCCGGGCTGGGGAGCGCCGCGATGCCGGACACGGCGGACCCGGCGGGCGCCCGGGGACGGGCCGAGCGGTCGGACGACACGATCGTGCTGGAGAACGAGTGGCTGCGGGTACGGATCGACCGCGACGGGCTGCTCACCTCCGTACGGGACCTCGCGCGCGGCCGGGAAGTGCTGTGCGGTCCCGGCAACCTGCTGCAGCTCCACCCCGACCACCCCAACGCCTGGGACGCCTGGGACATCGACCGGCACTACCGGCGCACCCGCACGGACCTGACGGACGCCGAGTCGGTGGAACTCGTGGAGAGCGGACCGCTGCGGGCCGTCGTGCGGGTCACCCGCGCCTTCGGCGGCTCCCGGATCGTCCAGGACATCCGGCTGACGGCGACGGCCCGCAGACTGGACGTGGTGACCGAGGTCGACTGGCGGGAGTCGGAGAAGGTCCTCAAGGCCGCCTTCCCTCTCGACGTGCACGCCGAACGCTCCGCCGCCGAGATCCAGTTCGGCCATGTCCACCGTCCCACCCACGCCAACACCGGCTGGGACGCCGCCCGGTTCGAGATCTGCGCCCACCGGTGGCTGCGGGTCGCCGAGGACGGGTACGGCGTGGCGGTCCTCAACGACTCGACGTACGGCCATGACGTGACCCGCTGCGCGCACGAGGACGGTCTCGGCACGACCGTGCGGCTGACGCTGCTGCGCGCCCCGCACAGCCCGGACCCCGAGACCGATCTCGGCACCCACCGGTTCACGTACGCGCTGCTGCCCGGTGCGGAGGTGGGTGACGCCGTCGCGGAGGGACTCGCGCTCAACCTGCCGCTGCGCGTGGCCGGGGCGCCGGCACTCGCTCCCCTGGTCAGTCTCGACAATCCGGCCGTCACCGTCGAGTCGGTCAAGCTCGCCGAGGACCGCAGCGGCGACGTGGTGGTGCGGCTGTACGAGTCCCGGGGCGGCCGGGCGCGCTGCGAGCTGACCGCCGGCTTCCCCGTGGCCCGTACCGAGGTGACGGACCTGCTGGAACGGCCGCTCCACGAAACGACGGGACCCATCACCCTGCGACCGTTCCAGATCCTGACGCTGCGGCTGCGCCCGGCGTAGCCGCGTCGGCACTCGCTCCGTACCGTCGGCGCCCTGCTCGCCGGCGGGTCCCCTCGGTCGTCGGGGGACCCGTCGGCACGGGCAGCCCGGGCGGAGCCTACGGCCGCGGCACGTTGCGCAGGTTCGAGCGGGCCATCTGCACCATCCGTCCGACGCCTCCGTCGAGCACCATCTTCGACGCCGACAGCGCGAAGCCCGTCACCATCTCCGCGCTGATCTTCGGCGGGATGGAGAGGGCGTTGGGGTCGGTGACGATGTCGACGAGAGCCGGACCCTTGTGGCTGAAGGCGTCCTTCAGGGCACCGGCGAGCTGCTTGGGCTTCTCGACGCGGACGCCGTACGCCCCGCAGGCGCGGGCCACCGCCGCGAAGTCGGGATTCTTGTTCGAAGTGCCGTACGAGGGCAGCCCGGCGACCAGCATCTCCAGCTCGACCATGCTCAGCGAGGAGTTGTTGAAGAGGACGACCTTCACCGGCAGGTCGTACTGGACGAGGGTGAGGAAGTCTCCCATCAGCATGGCGAATCCGCCGTCGCCGGACATCGACACGACCTGCCGCTTGCGGTCGGTGAACTGCGCGCCGATCGCCATCGGCAGCGCGTTGGCCATCGAGCCGTGCGAGAACGAACCGATCACGCGGCGGCTGCCGTTGGGCGAGATGTAGCGGGCGGCCCAGACGTTGCACATGCCGGTGTCGACGGTGAACACCGCGTCCTCGTCGGCGAGTTCGTCGAGGACCGAGGCGACGTACTCGGGGTGGATCGGCACGTGCTTCTCGACCTTGCGGGTGTACGCCTTGACGACTCCTTCGAGGGCGTCCGCGTGCTTCTTCAGCATCTTGTCCAGGAAGCGCCGGTTCCCCTTGGGCTTCACGCGCGGGATCAGACAGCGCAGGGTCTCCTTCACGTCGCCCCAGACCGCGAGGTCCAGCTTGGAGCGACGGCCCAGGTGCTCGGGCCGCACGTCGACCTGGGCGATCCTGACGTCGTCGGGCAGGAAGGCGTTGTACGGGAAGTCGGTGCCGAGCAGGATCAGCAGATCGCACTCGTGGGTGGCCTCGTAGGCGGCGCCGTAGCCGAGCAGTCCGCTCATGCCGACGTCGTACGGGTTGTCGTACTGGATCCATTCCTTGCCGCGCAGCGCGTGTCCGACCGGGGACTTGATCTTCCCGGCGAACTCCATGACCTCGGAGTGCGCGCCGGCCGTGCCGCTGCCGCAGAACAGGGTGACCTTCTCCGCCTCGTCGATCATCGCGACGAGCTTGTCGATCTCCGTGTCGCCGGGGCGGACGCTGGGCCGCGAGGTGACGAGCGCGGTCTCGACGGGCTTCTCCGGGGCCGGTTCGTCGGCGATGTCACCGGGCAGCGTGACGACGCTGACGCCGGACCGGCCGACGGCGTGCTGGATGGCGGTCTGCAGGACCCGGGGCATCTGCTTCGGGCTGGAGATCAGCTCGCTGTAGTGGCTGCACTCCTGGAAGAGCCGGTCGGGGTGGGTCTCCTGGAAGTAGCCGAGACCGATCTCGCTGGAGGGGATGTGCGAGGCGAGGGCCAGGACGGGGGCCATGGAGCGGTGGGCGTCGTACAGGCCGTTGATGAGGTGCAGGTTGCCGGGGCCGCAGGAGCCGGCGCAGGCCGTGAGCTTCCCGGTGATCTGGGCCTCGGCGCCCGCGGCGAACGCCGCCGTCTCCTCGTGCCGGACATGGATCCAGTCGATGGCGGAGTTGCGCCTGATCGCGTCGACGACCGGGTTCAGGCTGTCGCCGACCACCCCGTACATGCGCTCGACGCCCGCGCGGACGAGGATGTCGACGAACTGTTCGGCGACGTTCTGCTTGGCCATGCCTCACGCACCCCTTTGTGCTCCTCGGATCCCTTGGGTCCATGAATTCACACGGCGCGCTGTTACGCCTCCCAAACGGCCGCGGCCGTACGGTCATCGGCGTAGCCCTTGACCCGTACCAGTGTGTCGGCGAGGAACGCGGGGAGACCGGGCGGCTGTGCTGCCGACGACCACCGCGTCGTGAGGTGCTCGGCGAGTCCGGGTTCGCCGCGCAGCGGGTCCGCGAGGCCCGCGCTGCACAGCAGCAGGGTGTCACCCGGGCGGGCGACCGAGGCGCGGAAGCGGAACGGGTCGCGCGGCGGCTCGGGGGCCGGTTCGTAGGGACTCGGAGGTGTGGTGATGCCCAGGTCCATGGTGAGCCGGTCGCCCTCGGGCGTCTCGTGGGGCAGTGACCCGAAGCCGACGACGGGCTCGCCGGTGGCCTCGGCGACACGCGGCTCGATGTCCTGCCACTCGCCGTCCCGCAGCCGGAACAGTCCGCCGGGGCCGACGCCGAAGAACACCCGGGTGCGGCACTGCGGGTCGGCGGGCAGCAGCAGGCAGCGCAGACTGGCGGTGTACTCCTCCGGTTCGACGCCCTGTTCGGCGGCGCTCGCCCGGAGCCTGCCGAAGCTGCGGTCGGTGAGCCGGTGCAGTCCGGACTTCAGGTCGCCGCGCCGGGCGGCACGGATGTCCTTGGCCAGCCGGGCGTGGCTGCGGCCCACGGCCTGTCCGATCCACTGGCACACCTCGGCGGCCGCCCGGTGGGCGCCGGGGGTGGCGCGTGCCCCGGTCGCCATCGCCACCAGGACCAGCGCCTGTTCCCCCGTCCCGAAGCGGGCGGTGAGGAGCGAGTCCCTGCGCGGCTCGCCGCGGTAGCGGGCGGAATCGCCGCGCGCGGACACGGCCCGCAGGGTGCTGGTCCCGTAGCGGGCGCCGTCCAGGACCGTGTCGGCGACGAGGTCGCCGAGGTCGTCCGGATCGGCGGGCGGGAGGGCGGTGGGTTCGGCGGCATAGGTGGGCGGGCCGGAACCGACGTGCCCGACGGAGGGCGGCGGAGGGGGTGGGTCGAGGGCGGTCTCCCGGGCGGGCACCTCCTTCGGTGCGGCGGGGGGCGAGGCGTCCTCCGGGACCGCGGGAGGCGCGGGCGGCGGGGGCGGTGGGTCGGCGGGCGTTCGCGACGCGGGTACCTGCGCGAGCGGCGCGGGGCCGGGCCCGGGGTCGCCCGCCTCCGGCCGGGCGTCGCTCGGGGGTTCCTGCGGGCGGAACCCGGGCGGCGTGGGCCCGGGCGGGAAGGCGGCGGGTGCGGGTGGTCCGGGGGGCGGGGGCTCCCACGGGGCGGGCTCCCGGGTGAGGCCGCTGCGCCGGAGCGGGGGCTCGGCCTCGGGAGGTGCCGCGGGCGGGTCGTGGCGCTCCCACCGGCCGGGGTGGGAACGGCCGTCACCGCGCTGCCCGGGCACCGCGGGGGGCCGCTCCGGCGGGGACGGGACATCGGCCACGGGCGCGTCCGGTCCCGTGCCGGGCCGCAGCTCGACCGTCCCGGCGGCCGAGGCGAACCGGTCGTCCAGGGAATCGGCCGCGGTGGCGGGTCCCGTGTCCTCGGTGGAGTCGTCGTACAACTGCCTCCACCAGTCGTCCTCATGACCGGTGGGCTTCTCCCCCTGCTGGCTCATGCCCCTAATTGTCCACCGCGGAGGCAGGTTGAAAACGGGGCATCCGGAAAAACCGGCCAAGGGACTGGCTGTCGAACGGCATGCCGGACGACGCCTCGAACGGTGGTGCGACCGGGGCGCGATCGTGCGCACAGCAGGCCGCCGGACGGCCCCACCCCCCACGGGAGGACCGTCCGGCGGCGTTCCGGTGACCGGGGCCTAGCGCACGTCGTAGGCCCGGGTCACGGTCTGGACGACCGAGTTGCCGTTGCTGTCGGTCAGTTCGGTCCTGAGGGTGACCTGCTCGCCCTGTGCTCCGCCGTGATCGACGGTCGCGGTCCACTTGCCGCCGTCCCGGGTGGTCGCGGCCTGCTTCCAGGTCTCTCCGCCGTCGTACGAGTACGACAGCTTCACCGAGGTCAGCGTGCCCGGCCGGTAGCCCGCGTGACCGGTCGCGGTGAGCGTGATCCGCTGCCCGTCCTCGGCCGGCAGGGTCTTCAGGCCGTCCTCCGGCAGGCCGTAGCGCGGGAAGAGCAGCGGGATGCCCTGTGAGTAGGCGTTCTCGTCGAGGTGGGAGCGGAACGACCAGGTGGTGACGGTCTGCGGGGAGCGGTGCCAGACGCGCGAGCCGATCTTCATCGTGTGGAGGGTGAGGGCGTACGCGGAGTCGTCGGCCGGGACCTCGAACACCCCGAAGGGGACGGAGCTCTCGCCGATCGTCTCGCCGTCGCGCCGCAACTGCATGGAGCCGATGTCACCGAACCCGCCCTGGATTCCCTGGTGCTGGGCGTCTCCCCAGAATCCGGGAGCCACGCCGATCAGGTTGCCCTGCCGTTCGGCGGCGAGTGCCTGCTCTCCGGTGGAGTCCAGGGGGGCCACCGGCGAGAGGACTCCGCCGTACCACTCCTCGGTCCGCCGTTCGCCCTTCGTGTAGCTGCGCACCGGGTCGATCATGAACTCGCCCCAGGGGAAGCTGCTGGACACCTGGTGTCCCCAGCCGGTGGCGCCGGCCGAGTGGTACTCGGTACGGCTGAAGGGCGCGGGCACGGTCTCCAGGTCGCCGAAGAAGCCGCTGAGCCCGTTGGGGCGGGTGACGGAGGGCAGGTCGATGTAGTCGGTGGCCGTGCCCATCGCACGGTAGGTGGCGCTGGTGGCCGCCAGTTCGCGGTCGTGGACCCGGTAGGTGCGGGCGTCGCGGATCTGACCCGTCTCCGGGAAGGCCAGGTTGTACATGTACGGGCTCTTGGCGGTGGCGTTCCAGCGCAGGGTCACGTCACCGGCGGCGAGCAGTGCCTGTGCTTCCTCGGCGGGTACGGCGAGGACGGGCAGCGGGCCGCCGGTGAAGCCCGTGGCGGGGTACCAGCGGCCGGGCGCCTCACGATAGGCGAGGACCGCCAGCGCGCCCGCCGCCTTCGCCGCCGACGCGACGGCCGTGGCGCTTCCGCCGTCCGGCAGCTCGACGAGGGCGATCTTCCCCTTGGCGCCGGCGAGGTCCTGTGGCGTACCGGACCTGGCATCCACGAGGGGGGCCTGTCCGGTGCCGTCGAGGTTGGCGGAGTTGGTGGAACCGGTCACGGGGTGCAGCTTCGGGCCGCCCACGACGGCGAGTTCGGAGATCTGCGGGGCGGCGGCGCGCCAGAAGCTGTCGAACTCGAAGGTGCCGTCGCTCGCCCGGCCCTCGACGGAGGCGTAGTAGCCGCGCACCGAGCGTCCGCCCGCGGCCGTGCCGGCGTGCAGCCAGGTGTCGTCCCAGGAGCGGGCGAACCCGAGGGTGGCGCCGCGGAGTTCGGAGTCCTTGTCCGTTCTGATGCTCAGCCGGTGGGCGGTCCGGGCGTCGAGGACGACGGTGGTGTCCTTGCGTATCTCCAGCTGCGGGCGGGCCAGGTAGGACAGGGAGTCGATCAGGGTTCCCGCGGTCGCCGGGGTGGCGACGAAGCTGGAGAGGAAGTAGCTGCCGGGGCGTACGCGGTACGTCTGGTCGTTGGCGCCCTCGTTGAAGCGCCGCTCGCCGCTCGCGTCGTCGGTGCCGATGAGGTCGACGGACGAGCCGGACGCTGCGGGCTCACCGAGCCGGTCGACGAGCTCGACCCGCAGGGTGACGGTCTCCGGCTCGACGTAGAGGGAGAAGGGCGTGGAGACCGAGACGCCGTCGGCGGTGGCGAGGACACGGCCGGTGACATCGCCGTACTGGGCGCGGGTCAGCGACGCGTCGGGGTCGAGCTTCAGCGGTACCTCGACGGTGCCGCCGGCGGGTACGGTCACCGCGCGGCTGCCGAGCCGGGCGACCGACGAGCGGACGGGGGAACCGTCGTTGCCGGTGACCCGGCCGACGGAGAGCTTCAACTCGACGGGTTCGTGGCCGGTGTTGGTGTAGGGGACCGTGACGCTCCTGCGGTCGCCGGCGTCCTGCGGCCAGGCGAAGCTGCCGCCCTGCACGGCGGGCGCGCCCAGCACGGTCTGGTCGATCGCGGCCTTGACGTCGAGCCGCCCGCCGCCGGTCTCGCGGACGTCGCCGGGGATGCCCGTGTCCGCGGAGGAGACGAGGGCGGCCTTGATCTGCTGCGCGTCCCAGTCGGGGTGGCGCTGCTTGACGATCGCGGCGGCGCCCGCCACGTGCGGGGTGGCCATCGATGTCCCGCTCATGGACCGGTAGGCGTAGACGCCGCGGCCGCCCGCGTTGGCGGCGGAGATGTCCACACCGGGCGCGGTGATCTCCGGCTTCAGCGTGTGCGAGCCGTAGGCCGGGCCGCGGCTGGAGAAGGACGCCGTGGAGTCGTCGCGGTCGACGGCGCCGACGGTGAGGACTCCGGGCGCGCAGCCGGGCGAGGAGACCGAGTCGAGGGAGGGTCCGGTGTTGCCGGCCGCGATGACGAAGAGCGTGTCGCGGCTGGACTCGGCGAGTTGCTGCGTGGCCGCGCTCATCGGGTCGGTGCAGTCGGTGCGGGCCGGGTTGCCGAGGCTCATCGAGACGACGTCGGCGCCCTGGTCGACGGCCCACTGCATGCCGGCGATGATCCACGACTCCGCGCCCGAGCCGGAGTCGTCGAGGACCTTGCCGTTCAGCAGGTCGGCGCCGGGGGCGACACCCTTCTTCCTGCCGTCGCTCGCCGCGCCCGTGCCGCCGACGGTGGACGTGGTGTGCGTGCCGTGCCCCTGGCGGTCGCTCGTGTCCGGCGAGTCCGTGAAGTTCTCCGAGGCGGTGATCCGGCCCTTGAGGTCGGGGTGTTCGGCATCGACACCGGTGTCCAGGACGGCGACCTTGGTGCCCTTGCCGTCGTATCCCGCGGCCCACGCCTCGGGGGCGTGCACCTGCCCGGTCGAGCGGTCCAGGGTGGCCCGGACCTTCTCGTCGAGCCACAGCTTCTTCAGCCCGCCCGCAGCGCGGGAGCGGGAGTCCGTGATGTCGGCCCAGAAGTCCTCGGCCTTCTTCTTGTCGGCCTTGAGCGCGACGCCGTCGATCGGTTCGAGCGCGACACCGCGTTCGGCGCCGCGCGGCGTGGCCGGGACCGCGCGGGCGGCCGACGCCCGGTACGTCGCGATCAGCGGCAGGGTCGCGCTGTGGGCGTCGTCGTAGCCCTGCCGGACCAGACCGGTGACGTTGAAGAGCTCCTCGTCCACGCGGCCGGCGGCGACGGCGGCGACGGCTCCCGCGGGATAGACGTACAGGTCCTCGCCTGACCGGCGGGTCTGGGTGAAGGGAGTGGTGCCGTCGTCGCCGGGAAGGGCGGTCGCCCCGTCCTTCGTCACCAGGACGCGGTCGCCGGTGACGAGCGTGACGACGGCACCCGAGGCGGCGGCCCCGCTTCCGGTCAGCGGATTCTTCGTGTCGTGTGCGGCCCCTGCGGGCACGGCTGCCGTGACGGCGAGGACGGCGGCGGTCGCCGCGCCCAGTGCCGTACGGACGGTCGTCTTCCCCAAAATCCCACTCCCCAAGATCGCTCCACCCGTGTCCGCCGGCGCCCGGACGAACCGGTGAGGCCGTATCCGCGCAGGCCAAGAAGGCCCAAGGAGGGCATTACGGGCGGTGGTTGATGCTGCGGTGGCGTGAGCTTGGCAGAGAGGCGGGTGGTGCGGCGATGATGTGCCCAGGCGGGTTTGCGCCGTGGCTGTTTCCCGCCATGGACGCCACCGACCGGCCGGTACGCATCCTCGGGGAGGGACTTCGCCGCATGCTGGGAGCGATAGGTCTGGACGAGACGCACGAGTCGGCCTACCGGGCGCTCGTGTCCGTGGGCGCCGCCGACGTGCCCGATCTCGCGCGACGGCTCACACTCGGCGAGTACGACACGGAGCGCGCCCTGCGCCGGCTGGAGCGGCACGGTCTGGCGGCGCAGTCGTCGGCCCGGCCCGGGCGCTGGGTCGCCGCGCCGCCGGCTGTCGCGCTCGGCGCGCTGCTCACCCAGCAGCGGCACGAGCTGGAGAAGGCGGAGCTGGCGGCCGCGCTGCTCGCCGAGGAGTACCGCGCGCAGGCCGCGGAGCCCGCCGTGCACGACCTGGTCGAGGTGGTGATGGGCGCGGCAGCCGTCTCGCAGCGTTTCCTCCAGCTCCAGCTGGGGGCGAGCGAGGAGGTGTGCGCGCTGGTCACCGGGAACCCCGTGGCCGTCTCCGGCATGGACAACGACGCCGAGGAACAGGCCGCCGGGCGGGGCGTCCGTTATCGGGTGGTCGTCGAGCGCGCCGTCCTCGACGTGCCGACCGGGATCACCGAGCTGTCCGCCGCGCTCGGCCGGGACGAACAGGTACGGGTCGTGGACCAGGTCCCCACCAAGCTGGTCATCGCCGACCGGGCGCTGGCGATGGTCCCCCTCACCTCGAACACGGCGGAGCCCTCCGCGCTGGTCGTGCACGCGAGCGGGTTGCTGGAGCTGCTGTCCGGGCTCTTCGACTCGGTGTGGCGGGACGCGCTGCCCCTGCGGATCGGCAGCCGGGGCGTGCTGGAGCAGGAACCCGACGGGCCGGACGGCACGGACCTGGAGATCCTGTCGCTGCTGCTCGCCGGGCTCACCGACGCGAGCGTCGCGAAGCAGCTGGATCTGGGGCTGAGGACCGTGCAGCGCCGGGTGAAGCGGCTGATGGAGCTGACGGGGGTGACGACGCGGCTCCAGCTCGGCTGGCACGCGTACGAGCGGGGCTGGGTGGCGCGGGACTGACCTGCGGCTTCCCGTTCGCTCCGGCACCCTGGGCAGATGGGAGCGTGGGAACTCCTGCCGGTCGGCGTGGTGATGCTGCTCGGCCTGGCCGGAGTACTGGTGCCCGGTGTGCCGGGCTCGTGGCTGGTCTGGGCCGCGGTCGCGTGGTGGGCTCTGGAGGACCCGCGCGCCCTGTCGTGGGGGGTGCTGGTCGGCGCGACCGGGGTCCTGCTGCTGTCCCGGGCGATCCGCTGGGCGCTCCCGCCGCGGCGGCTGCGTGCGAGCGGAGCCACCACCCGGACGGCGGTGTACGCCGGTCTCGGGGCGCTGCTCGGCTTCTTCCTGGTGCCGGTGGTCGGCGCGATACCCGGTTTCCTCGGCGGCATCTACCTGTGCGAACGGCGCCGGCTGGGCGGGCACGGACAGGCGGGCACGGCGGTACGGACATTGATGCGGGCGGGCGGCTGGAGCGTCCTGACGGAGCTCTTCGCCTGCCTGCTGATCCTGGGGGCGTGGCTGGGGGCGGTGATCTGGGGCTGAGCCCGGTCCCCTGACGGCGGGCCGCCGGGGCACCCGGCGGCAGGGCGCCGGGACGCAGAGCCCGGCGTCGGGCCCGGGGTGCCGAGACCCCGACGGGGCCGTGGATGCCCCCTGACCGGCGACGGGACCGGGGCGGAGGAGCCGGGAACGGGTCCACGAGCCCGGATTCCGGGTCCATGAGCCGGCACCCGGCACCCGGCACCCGGCACCCGGGCCGAAGGAATCGGGACCGGTGCCGGACGCGTGCCTGAGTACAGCCATACGGCCGCCGTTCACGTAGGCATCAACACATCGGATCTCTCTTCAGTCATTGACGGGCTACCGCACCGTCTCTACGTTGCCATCTGGGATAGCTCCGATGAATCACCGTGCGCGTGTTGCCGTACGAGTCGCCAGGAGGCGCCATGCCCAGCCCGTCCAGACGTACCGTGCTCGCCACCGGACCCGCCGTGGGAGGTGCACTGCTGGCGGGCGGTCCGCAGGCCCGGGCACAGACGCGGACCCGGGCCGCAGAGCCGGACAGCACCGCCGCCGACCCGTGGACGGCTGTCCTCGACGACGCCGATCTGGTGTGGCAGCGCATGCCCCGCACCTGGTACGAGGGCCCGTTCCTCGGCAACGGATTCCTCGGTTCCGGCATCTACGCCGAACCGGGTGCCGAGACCAGGGCCGTGCGCTTCAACGTGCAGCACTCCGAGGTGCAGGACCACCGCCCCGAGTTCGGCTCGCTCTTCGGACTCGCCCGCCTGCCCATCGGCTGGTTCACGCTGGAGCCGGCCGGCACGATCACCGGCCTGGACTGGCGGCTGCGGCTGGAGGACGCCGAACTCACCGGCACGCTCACCACCGACAAGGGCACGCTGACCCTGCGCGCACTGGTCCACGACTCCCGTTCGGTGCTCGCCGTGGAGGTGACGCCCAGCGAGGGCGAGCGCGACTTCCGCTGGGTGTTCCACCCGGCGGACGCCATCAGCCCGCGCGCCGCGTTCAAACCGCTGCCGGACGGCTACCGGGGCAACCCGCCCGCCGAGGTCGTGGAACACGACGGCGTCCTCACCGCCGTGCAGCCGTTGCTGTCGGGCGGCGGACACGCGACCGCGTGGCGGGAGCGGACCAGGGGCGGCACGCGCACCCTGTACGTCCATGTCGCGCACTCCTACCCGAAGTCCACGGCGCCGGAGCGGGCGGTCGCCGCCGTGCGCGGCGCCTCCGCCCTGACGTACGACGGACTGGCACGGACGCATCGCGCCCGGTGGCACGCCCACTACCGCAAGAGCTTCCTCTCCCTGCCCGACGCGCGCCTCCAGCGCTTCTACTGGATCCAGCTGTACAAGACGGCGTCCGCCGCCCGCCGGGACGCCCCCGTGATGGCCACCAGCGGCCCCTGGCTGGAGCCCACGCCGTGGCCGAACACCTGGTGGAACCTCAACGTCCAACTGGAGTACTGGCTGATCCACGGCTCCAACCACCTCGAACTCGACGCGGTGACCAGGGCGTTGGGCGAATTCCGGGACAACCTCGCCAAGGAGGTGGCGGAGCGGTACCGGGGCGACTCCCTCGGCATCCCGCGCACCACCGACCCGCAGCTCGTCAACGGCGCGGCCGGCACCCTCACCGGCTACGGCGTCGGCATCCCGGGCCAGGACCCGCCGACCCCCGAGGTCGGCAACCTCACCTGGGCCCTGCACAACGTCTGGCTCAGCTACCGCCACACCATGGACGAGTCGATCCTGCGCGACGTCCTCTTCCCGCTCCTGCGCAAGGCGGTCAACTACTACCTGCACTTCCTGGAGCCGGGCACGGACGGCCGGCTCCACCTCCCGGCGACCTTCTCCCCCGAGTACGGCGGCAACACCCGCGACTGCAACTACGACCTGATGTTGCTGACATGGGGCTGCCGCACGCTCCTGGAGTCCGCCGAACTCCTCGGTGTCGACGACGGGTCGGCGCCCCGCTGGCGCGAAGTGCTCGCCCGGCGGGTGGACTACCCGACCGACGCCAACGGCTTCATGATCGGCGCCGACATCCCGTTCGCGAAGTCGCACCGCCACTACTCACACCTGCTCGCCGTGTACCCGCTGTACGAGCTGACCGGCCGCACACCCGACGAACGCGCCCTGATCGAGAGGTCGCTGGCGCACTGGGTGGGCTTCGAGGGCGCCCTCCAGGGCTACACCTTCACCGGCGCCGCGTCGATGTCCGCGCTGCTCGGCAAGGGCGAGGACGCGCTCGCGTACCTGGGCGAGCTGATGAACCGGTTCATCCGGCCCAACACCATGTACAAGGAGTCGGGCCCGGTCATCGAGACCCCGCTCTCCGCCGCCCAGTCCCTGCACGACATGGTCTGCCAGTCATGGGGCGGAGTCGTCCGCGTCTTCCCCGCCCTGCCCGCCGCCTGGCGCGAGCTCACCGTCCACGACTTCCGCACCCAGGGCGCCTTCCTGCTCTCCGCGGTCCGCACGGGCGGTACGACCCGCTGGGTACGGCTGTTCAGCGAGGCGGGAGCACCCTGCGTCGTACGGCACGGCATCACGGGACCGGTCGAGGTCCGCGACGGTCACGGGCGACCCCTGCACACCGCCGACGCGGGGGACGGCGCGATCCGCATCGCCCTGCGCAAGGGCGAGTCGGCGCTGATCACCGCGCGGGGCGACCGCCCGGACCTCACCGTCGCACCGGTCCGGCCTGCCGAGGCCGTACCTCGCTGGGGGCAGCCCGCGTAGCGAGCGGTTCAGGGCGCGAGCGCCGTGAGGTCGACGGTGCCGGCCAGCGCCTTCATGCCCGCGTCGTTGAAGTGGAGGTGGTCACCGGGGTCGTAGGCGGGGCGGATGCGGCTCGGGCGGGCCGGGTCGCGGACGGTGGCGTCGAAGTCCGCGACCGCATCGAAGAGGCCGCGTGTGCGGATGGCGGCGTTGACCGCCTGCCGCGTGGCCTCACGGGCCCGCGTGTACGCGCTGTGACCGCCGTACGGGGTGATCGTCGCGCCGACGACACGGATGCCGTGGGCGTGGGCGCGGCGCACGATCAGGCGGTAGGCGTCCTCGATGACACGCGGATCCGTCTGCTCCGGTGGGCCCTTGATGTCGTTGATGCCCTGCAGCACGATCAGCGAGCGGACGCCGGTGCGGGAGAAGACGTCGGCGTCGAGCCGGGACAAGGTCCTCGGACCCCGGCCGTCGAGCAGGATCCGGTTCCCGGCGATGCCCGCGTTGAGGACGCCGAGCCGGCGGTGCGCGGGCAGGGCGCTCAGCCGGTCGGCGAGCCGGTCGGGCCAGCGGTGATTGGCACCGGACGTCGAACCGGTGCCGTCCGTGAGGGAGTCGCCGAGCGCGACCACGCTGCCCACGGCGGAGGAACCGAGCACGTCGACACCGGTGACGTAGTACCAGTTGTTGCGGGTGGTGGTGTACGCGGCGCCGCTCTCCTCGGCCGTGCGGTCGCCCCGGACCGCCACGAAGTTGGGCTGGAGCGCGGAGCGGTGGTACGTCGCGGGGCCGGAGTCGACGGGCGTGTGCACCGAGATCAGCAGGTCGGCGTCGGCGGGGACCGTGAGGTCGACGCGGTCGCTGACCACGTCCCGGCCCGCGGGGATCGTCACCGATCCGGCACCGGAGAAGGTGACCTTGCGCATCGAACCCGCGACGGCCCGGGGGCCGGCCTTCGCGCCGGGGCGCTGCAACGCGAGGGTCACGGAGCCGAGTTGCAGCGGTGCCGTGCCGAGCCGGTTGGACAGGCGGACGCGGGCCGCGCGCCCGCCGACACTGGTGTGCACGACGTTGCGGATCGAGGCACCGGGCAGGGCGTCGGCGGTGCCGGAGGCGGCCGCCTCCCACGTGCCGGTCCACGCCGGGCCCCGCGCCCCGGCGGCCGCCCGGTCCGGGAACCGGCCCGTGTCCGCGTTCGCGTGCGGCGGCGCGAGAACCACGGTGGTCACCAGAGCGGCCAGGAGGTGCCGGACCTTGATCGCGCGGGTCATGAGGGCATCGATTCCCTGGCCGTCGGCCCGCTCAACACGCTGTCACACCATTGGGCGCACCCCACGGGAACCGGCGGGCCGGTCCAGGAGGCCGGACGGGCGGGCTCCGCCGAGGCCCGGCGGACACGGCCTGCCGAGGCTGTCGAAGCCCGTCGGCAGAACCCGGAGGTCGCTCTCGTCGTCGACGGCATCGTCAGCCTCCGGCCGTGGAAGGTGCGCGGCGTCGGCATGCGCGGGCAGGGCGAACTGCTCGCCGGGCCCGACGAGTTGGGCCCGTACTTCAGTGAGGAACTGATCCGCGTCCACCCGAAGCGGATCCACAGCCGGGGACTTGAGGACCGACCGGTCCGGCCGGCCCTCCCGTCGAAGATCGTCCGGCGGCACGCCCTTGGTAGGGTCGCGAGCCATGACCGCTTCGGAGCCCACCATTCTGGCCACCTCGGGTGGTCATCGTCCCGGAGACCGCACGCGGGTGACCTTCGACGCCCTCGTCCACCACGCCGTGGAACTGGCGGAGGTCCGCGGCCGGCGCCCTCGTGTCATGTACGTCGGCACGGCGATCGGCGACGCCGAGCACTTCACCACCCGGATGACCGAGGCGGCCCGTGTGGCGGGCTTCGACCTGACTCCCCTCCATCTCTTCCCCATGCCGAATCTCGAGGACATCGAGGCGTCGGTGCTCGAACAGGACGTCGTGTGGGTCATGGGCGGTTCGGCGGCGAACCTGCTCGCGGTGTGGCGCGTCCACGGCCTCGACGCGGTCTTCCGGCGCGCCTGGCAGGCCGGGGTCGTGCTCAGCGGTGTGAGCGCCGGTTCCCTCTGCTGGTTCCGGGGCGGCACCACGGACTCCTTCGGCCCCGAGCTGCGCGCGCTCACCGACGGGCTCGGCTACCTGCCGTACGGCAACGGCGTGCACTACGACAGCGACGCGGGCCGCCGCCCGCTGGTGCAGCGTCTCGTCGCCGACGGCACGCTCCCCGACACCCACTGCACCGACGACGGGGTGGGCCTGGTCTACCGCGGCACCGAACTCGTCGAGGCCGTCACCGAGATACCGGGCAAGGGCGCGTACCTGGTCAGGCGCGAGGGCGACACGGCGGTGGAGGAACGTCTCGAACCGCGTCTGCTGCCGTCGACGGTGGGCTGAGCCGTCGCGGGGCCTTCGCGACGGCTTCTCGGCTCCCTCGTGTCGGCTTCGTCCGGTCGGCTTCGTCCGGCCGGCTTCGTCCGGCCGGCTTCGTCCGGCCGGCTTCGTTCGGTCGACGTTGACCTGTCG
The DNA here is from genome assembly GCF_055558435.1 of Streptomyces sp. NPDC025784. NCBI lineage: Bacteria > Bacillati > Actinomycetota > Actinomycetes > Kitasatosporales > Streptomycetaceae > Streptomyces > Streptomyces sp. NPDC025784. The sequence goes on along the minus strand of NZ_JBVHMN010000009.1, from coordinate 142,599 downwards.
GCTTCGACCGGCCGGCTTCGTCCGGCCGGCTTCGTCCGGTCGGCTTCGTCCGGTCGGCTCCGGCCTGCCGTCACGACGGTTCGTCCCGACGGTCTGCGCAGCCGTCCCGACGGGCCGCCCGGTCAGACCGCGCGGTCCCGGCCCGGCCCCTCCCCCCGCTGCCGCGCCGCGCCCAGGTGCCGCACGGCGTAGGACCGCCAGGGCCGCCAGCCGTCCGGCACGTCCTGCCCGGGCGGGGCCACGTCCGGATCGCCGAGCGCGCGGGTGCGGATGACGGCCGCGGTGTCCTCGTCCATCCCCGCGAGCGCGAGCAGCGTCTCGTGGGCGTCGTCACGGTCGGCGCCCGGGTCGAGCCTCAGTGCGCCGTCGGCGAGGGCGGCGGCCAGTGCGCCCAGGGTGCCGTCCGGCTCGGCCTGCGCGAGCACGGCCGGTTCCGGGAAGAGATGCGTGAGCGTGCCGCACGGGGCGTCCAGCGCCTTGCCGTAGCGTCGCACCAGCTCCTCGGCCGCGGTCGGTCCCACCAGCGCGCGTACCGCGAGCTCGTCCGGGTCGGCGGCGCCCGGTGACCGCAGGCCCGGCCGCGCGACGACCAGCGGGCCCAGCAGCGGATCGGCGCCCAGCCGCTCGTCGACGGCGTACGGGTCGGCGTCCAGGTCGAACAGCCTGCGGAGCCGCTGCACGGCGGTGGTCAGATCGCGCAGGTCGGTGAGGTGGAGCCGGGCGTCGAGCCAGCCGCCGGGGTGCGCCGCGTCCGCGGGGCCGGGGCGTCGCCGGGCACCGCTCGGGCGCTCGTCGACCGCGGCGATGCCACTGCCGTAGGGCAGCCGGAGCGTGCGCCGGTAGGTGCGCCTGCCGTGCGGGCCGCCGACGTCCTCGATGCCCGGGACCGCCTCCGCGGCGAGCAGGTCGAAGACGTCGGTGGACTGGTAGGGCCCCCGGAATGCGAGCCGGAGCGGGACCCCGGCGGTGGGGGTGGCCCCGCGCGGGACGTCGGAACCGGTGCGCGGCGCCGCGGCCCGCAGCTCGCTCGGCGTCGACGCGTACACCGCACGGATCGTGTCGTTGAACTGCCGCACGCTCGCGAACCCGGCCGCGAACGCGATGTGCGTGACCGGGAGTCCGGTCGTCTGGAGCAGCACGCGCGCGGTGTGGGCGCGCTGGGCACGGGCCAGTGCGACGGGGCCGGCGCCGACCTCCGCGGTGAGCTGCCGCTGCACCTGCCGGGAGCTGTAGCCGAGGCGTACGGCGAGACCGCCGACCCCCTCGCGGTCGACGACGCCGTCCCCGATCAGGCGCATGGCCCGGCCGACGACGTCGGCCCGTACGTTCCACTCCGCGGAGCCCGGTACGGCGTCCGGGCGGCACCTGCGGCAGGCCCGGAAGCCGGAGCCCTGCGCCGCTGCGGCCGTCGGGTAGAACCGCACGTTCTGCCGCTTCGGCGTCACGGCGGGGCAGCTGGGCCGGCAGTAGATCCCGGTCGTCTCCACCGCGAAGAAGAACTCCCCGTCGAACCGGGCGTCCCTGCTCCGTACGGCCTCGTACCTGGTGTCTTCGTCGATCACCCTCCCAGTGTGCGCCGTCGCCCGGCACAGGTCTGGCGGATTTCGGACATGACGCTGGGCGCGGGCGGGCGGGGCGGAACGGTGGGGCGGGGGGGGGGGGGGGGGGGGGGGGGGCCCCCCCCCCCCCCCCCCCCCCCCCCCCCCCCCCCGCGGCCGTACGGAGCTCAGGCGAACGCGTTCACCCCGGTCAGCTCCGCCGACAGCTCCCACAGCCGTGCGGCCTGCTCGGGGTCGGTCGCGTGGGCGCACACGCCGACCCGGGTGCCGTCCGCCGGCGCGGGCTCGGCGATGTCGCAGTCCTCGCAGTACACCCCGCCCATGCCGGCCAGCTGCGGCGAGGTCGCGGCCCACACCTGGGTGGCCGCGCCCTGCTCGGGCGTCTTGAAGCCCTCGGGGTTCAGCGGGGTGCCGTTCTCGTCGATCCAGCCGCGCTCGACCATCTCCTCGCGGGGGAGGTGGCGCTGGAGCGGTGTGAGGATGCCGCCGGGGTGCAGGGCGAAGGCCCGCACGCCGGACTCCTGGCCGAGCCGGTCCAGGTGCACCGCGAACAGCACGTTCGCGGTCTTCGCCTGGCCGTAGGCCTCCCACTTGTCGTAGCCGTTCGCCCAGTGCACGTCGTCCCAGCGGATGCCGGAGAAGTGGTGGCCCGCGGACGACACCGACACCACGCGCGCCCCGCCCGGTGCGATCGCCGGCCAGAGCCGGTTCACCAGTGCGTAGTGCCCGAGGTGATTGGTCGCGAACTGGGCCTCCCAGCCCGGTCCCACCCGCGTCTCGGGGCAGGCCATGATCCCGGCGTTGTTGATCATCAGGTCGACGGTGCGGTCCGAGGCGAGGAACCGCTCGGCGAAGGCGCGGACGCTCTCCAGATCGCCGAGGTCGAGCTCCTCCACCTCGACCGCGTCGATGCCGTCCAGCGCCTCGCGCGCCGTGTCCGGGCGGCGGGCCGGGACGACCACCCGGGCGCCCGCCTTGGTGAGGGCGCGGGTCGTCTCCAGCCCGAGGCCCGAGTAGCCGCCGGTGACGATCGCGAGCTTTCCGGAGAGGTCGATCCCGTTCAGGACGTCGTCGGCGGTGCTCCGGGCACCGAAACCAGAACCGATCTTGTGCTGTGCAGTGCTCATGCTCCGCACGCTACGAATTGAAGCGAACTCGAAGTCAAGCGCGGCCCGCCCCGGGCAAGGGAAAGGCCCCGACCGGACGGGGGAATCTCGGTCGGGGCCGTATGTGGGGGCCCGGATGGCGGTCGCCTCTCGGCGAAAGGCTCCACAGGGCTTCAGCCGAACGATCGTCCCTTTGGGCATGTGGTGAGGCCCGGGGACACTGTCCCATCCGCACCCACGAGTCGTTCAACGGGAAACTACCCGCGAGTGTTCCCCGGGGTCGAATCCAGCCGCGGTGATCTACGTCACGGGTGCTGTGCCCGGCCTGTCACGGTTTCATCGCGACCGCGCCGAACTGGGGGACGACCGCTGCGGCATCCCCGTCGGCATGCCATCGCGAGCACGAGACGAGCCCCGGCGCGACCAGGTCCAGGCCGTCGAAGAACGCGGCGATCTCCGCACGGCTGCGCGCGGTGATCGGCGGGGTGGCGTTCTCGTTCCAGAACTTCATCGCCTCGACGTTGCCCTCGCCGCCCAGGTCGGCGTCGGTGGTGGGGTGCGTCAGGACCAGGCAACTCCCCGACGGTACCGCGGCCATGACCGTGCGCACGATCTCCCGCGCCTGCTCGGTGTCGAGGACGAAGTTGAGGATGCCGAGCATCATCACGGCGACGGGCCGGGTGAGGTCGAGGGTCGCGGCGGCCCCCTGGACGATGGTGTCCGGGCGGTGCACGTCCGCGTCGATGTAGTCGGTGCTCCCCTCGGGCGTGCTGGTCAGCAGCGAGCGGGCGTGCACCAGCACGATCGGGTCGTTGTCCACGTACACGATCCGCGCCTCGGGCGCGATCCGCTGCGCGATCTCATGGGTGTTGTCCAGCGTGGGCAGCCCGGTGCCGATGTCCAGGAACTGCCGCACTCCGCGCTCGGCCGTCAGGTGGGTGACGGCGCGGCCGAGGAAGGCCCGGTCCGCCCGGGCCACGTCACGGATCACCGGGAACATGGACGCGACCTGGTCGCCCACCGCCTGGTCGACCTCGTAGTGGTCCTTGCCGCCGATCCAGTAGTTCCAGACGCGGGCGTTGTGCGCCACACCGGTGTTCAGTCGCGGGGACCCGCCGGACGGGCTCTGGCTGTCACTCACGCGTTCTCCTCCCTGCGCGCCCCGGTCCCTCCCGGGCGCGTACGGCCGCCGTGGGTGGCACGGGACCGTCGCCACCGACCGGCCGCCGCGGGCGGCACCGGACCGTCGCCGCCATTGTGCCGCCCGGTGATCACGACGTCCCGGGAATCCGCGCATGCGGCACGTACTCCCGTTCGACGGGCGGATCGCGAGGGGCCGAGGGGCGGATCGCGAGGGGCCGAGGGGTGGATCGCGAGGGGCTCACGGGCCGGTCGCACGGGGGCGGCGGGCAGGTGCGGGGACCTCTCTGGCGAGTCACGGCCGCTGTCGGACGTGTGCCCGGCAGCGGTGCGGGGTCCGTCCCGGCGGCCTGCGCCGGGCAGCAGGGCGGGGTCCGTCCCGGTGGTCCGCGCCCCGCCGGGCTCCACGCCCCGCGCAGGTGCCGCGGGAAGGCACGTCAGACGCGGCTCGTACGCTCCGGTGTCACCCGGTCCCCGGTCCAGGCCAGCAGTTCCTGGACGGTCCAGGTGGTCACCACCCGTTCGGCGGACACCCCGCACTCCTCGGCCCGCGCACAGCCGTACCCCTGCCAGTCCAGCTGGCCGGGCGCGTGCGCGTCGGTGTCCACGGAGAACAGCACCCCCGCGTCGACCGCCCGGCGCAGCAGCCGGCGGGGCGGGTCGAGCCGCTCGGGACGGCTGTTGATCTCCACGGCCGTGCCCGACTCGGCGCAGGCCGCGAACACCGCGTCCGCGTCGAACTCCGACTCGGGCCGGCCGCGCCCGCCGACGAGACGGCCCGTGCAGTGCCCGAGCACGTCCGACAGCGGATTGCGCACGGCGGCCACCATCCGCCGGGTCATCGAGCGCGCGTCCATGCGCAGTTTGGAGTGCACCGACACGACCACGACGTCCAACCGGTCCAGCAACTCCGGCTCCTGGTCGAGCGATCCGTCGTCGAGGATGTCGCACTCGATGCCGGTGAGCAGCCGGAAGGGCGCCCACCGCTCGTTCAGCTCCGCCACCACGTCCAGCTGCTCGCGCAGCCGCTCCGGGGAGAGTCCGCGGGCCACGGTCAGCCGCGGGGAGTGGTCCGTGAGGACCGCCCACTCGTGTCCGAGCCGGGCCGCCGTCCGGCCCATGTCGCGGATCGGACTGCCGCCGTCCGACCAGTCGGAGTGCAGATGACAGTCGCCGCGCAGCAGTGCCCGCAGTGCCTCGCCGCCCCGGACGAGCGGCTCCTCGGTCTCGCCCTCCAGACGCTCCAGGTAGGCGGGCACCTCACCGGCGAGCGCCTCGCGCACGACCTGCGCGGTCTTCGGTCCGACGCCCTTGAGCGAGTCCAGCGTCCCGGCCGCCGCGCGCTCCGCCACACCCCCGGGAGGCAGGCCGGCGAGTACCGCCTCGGCGGTGCGGAAGGCCCGGACACGATAGGTGGGCGCCTGGGACCGCTCCAGCAGGAAAGCGATGCGGTCCAGAGCCTCCAGGGGGTCCATCGGCGCCTCCTCGCTCCTGAACGCACCGGATCGCACCGGATCGGCCCTGATCCGCGACCCGGTCCTGATCCGCGCCCCGGTCCTGATCCTCGCTCCGGCACTGATCCGCGGCCCGGGGCGGTTCCTCCAGCGTTGCCCAGCCGTCGTGGCCCCGCACGGCGAGGCGTGCGGGGCGCCGTGGTGTCCGTACGCCGTGGGCGCCCCCGCTGCTCACCGGCTGATCGCCCGGCCGCTCACCCGGCCGGGCGAAACGCGCGGAGCCGCACCGTGCCGCCGTGGGAGAGCGGTCGGGACGCGGATGCCCGCGGACGCCCGCGGCGCTCGGCCGCTGATCCGCCGGAACCGCTCTACGCTCTATTCATGACCGAAATCGCGAGCCCCTACATTTCCCACCCGCGGATCATGGTGCTCGGAGTCCAGCCCGGAACGCCGCCGTTCCGGATCATGGAGATCGACGGCGAGGTCGTCGGCTCGGCGAAGGCGATCACCGACGTCCTGGAGACCGCAGCGGCCTACGGCATCACCGTCCATGATCTCGACGACCCCGAGGTGGTCCGCTGGGTGGGCGGAGACAAGCTCACCTGGACGCCGCGCACCTAGGGCGTTTCCCTCGGATCACCTCGCCGATCAGATGAAGATTGCGGCGACGTGGAGTCCGGCGAGGTGGATGGTGGCGGTCTTGTCGTATCGGGTGGCCGGACCGCGCCACGAGCGGCGCCGACAATTTCGCCGGCGTCGAACACTCCTCCGCCCCGGTCACCGGCGCGCCCCGGTTCACCGGCGTCCCGGCCTGGATCGACTGCACGATCCGCACCGTCCACACCGGCGGCGACCAGCTGATCGTCGTCGGCACGGTCGAGGCCCTGGGCGGGGAGGGCGACGCCGCGCCGCTCCTGTTCCACCGCGGACGCTTCGGCCGCCTCAGTCCCTGACGGGCTCCTCGCGGCGCTGGTCGTCGGGCTCCAGAATGTACAGGTCCCAGGCGTCGGGGTCGCCGACGAGCACGTACAGCTTCGGGTGCTCGGGGGTCCCGAACACCTCCCAGGGGCCCAGGCTCCCATCGCAGGCGTCGACGGAGACCCCCACATTCTGGGACCACGACCCGTCGCCCGGGTGGTGGACCCAGGTGCCGGCACCGGTGCAGGGCTGCCCCGCGTCGTGACGGTCGTCCTCGAAGCCGAAGGTCTTGACCCCGTCGGCCGTGACCTTGCCGTCCGCCGTGAAGGTGATCCTGCCGCCGTTGCCGTCGGACCACGTCCCGGCGAGCCGTTCCGCGGTCAGCCGTGGAGGCTCGTACCCGATCCCGGCGTACAGGGCGACACCGGCGAGCGCGCCGGTGACGACGACGCCGAGCGTCCCGTACAGCGCCACCCAGCCGAACATCGCGATGCCGGACACCCGCGGGCGGTCCGGCAGCACCAGCCTGCGGACCACCAGCGCCGGGACGCCGAGCGCCGCAGCACCCATGAACCACCCAATGAGGCCCGACGAAACGTTCTCCGGGAACCCGGCGGGCACCATCGACGCGAGAACGAGCCCCGGCAGGGTGCCGCCGGCGGCCGCCAGGAGCGGGATCCACCACCAGACGTCACGCGCCGAGACCGTGCGGCCGAGCCATCCGGCGACGGCCACGAGCGGCATCACCACGGCGACCGACAGCAGGACGGCGCCGACCGCCCCGGCCGCCACTCCGATCAATCCCATGATGAACAGGAAGAAGATGTTGAACAGGTTGTAGCCGAGGGACGGGACCTCCTGGGTCTCCATCCACACGTAGAACACGATCGACCCGATCACCGTCTCGAAGAACAGCACCGAGACCGACGCCGTGAACGCCGAGCCGAACCGGTCTCTCACCCGCACCCGCGTCTGCGCCCGGGCCGGAACCTGTGCATGCCACGGGGGCCTTGCCTGCACCTGATCCCGCATTTCTGAACGCATTCGAATCCCCTCCGCCGCGCATCGTCCTCCATGCGGGGCGGAGCCGCACCCCTGGGGTCGTCCAGTACTCCAGCAGGAGCAGGATCTTGACGTCTGAGCTGCGGCGATTCAACATTTCGGTCACGGGGGCGACGCCGCCGGTCCGATCGTCGCAGCCTCACGCCGCGAACCGCAGAAGATCAGCCACGCCTGTCGGTCGCACAGTCAACGAAGCCCTACTGGCCGCCCGCGCTCGGCCCCCGGCACCCGGCTTCGCACATCGGGACCGCGAAGCGGCGAGCGGGCAGGGACATCCGGGCGTGAGACGAGAGTGCCGCCCGTCCGTGAGACGGCACGCCCCGGCCGTGAGGTGGCACGCGCCTGCCGAGCGACGCCCCCGGTCGAGAGTCGGCAGGCCCCGACGGAGGAACGGCACGCGCCTGTGGGGGCATCGCCCCGGCCGTGAGCCGGTGCGGTGAGTCCGGTCAAGAGCCGCGCGGATTCGCCCCGGCGACGCGTCCCGCGCATGTCCTGGCGTGCCGACAGGGAGTACGGCCGCAGCGCCGGTCGGCGGGTGTGGCGGCCAGAGCCGTGTGGCGGGCCGGAGGGCGACGGGGAGCGCGCGGACCTGCGGGTTTCGCGCCGTTGCGAGCCGGGGAGAGCGCGAATGCCCCCACACCTCGCCAAAGATCATTATTCGGTGGGAACCGCGCATGGGCCCGATCCCGCGAGGGCACGTTGACCTCGCCGGGTGATCACGACGACCCCGGCGCCCCCTCATCCCACCGGGAGTCGTCATGTTCCGTGGTTCCGCCGTGCCCGCCGCCGCCCTCGTCGGCACCGTGCTGGCGGCCTCGGCGCTCCTCGCGGCCCCGTCCGCGACCGCCTCCGAGGCCCGCCGCGCCGGAGACGTGTGTTTCTGGACCGCGGCCGGACAGCACGGCAGTTCCTGGTGCTACACACCACCGGGCTATACGGACGTGCCCGAGTTCCTGCACGACAGGGCCGCGTCCTTCCGCTCCACCACGGACACCGCGGTCTACGCCATCGACTGGGGGCGCGACACCTGCCACTACCGGCTGATCCGTGCCCGGGACCTGGCCGACAACTGGCCCTGGGGAGCCCGGCTCGACGGCGTGGCCGACACGACGATGGGCTGCGAGGTCGGCTGAGGCGTGAACCGGTCCAGCCCACGACAGGCCATGCATCCGACGACACCGGTGCTCCTCGCGTTGCTGGGGGCGCTGACGCTGACGGGATGCGCCACGGACGCGACGACCGCACCCGGGGAGGACCCGCGCGGGGCGCTGTCGCTGCCGACCACCGAACGCGGCCAGGACGACCTCATCGACACCGCCCAGCAGGTGCTCGTCGAACGCTGCCTGGCCGTCCGGGGCCTGACCCTGCGGCACTCCCCGGCCGGCCGCGACGGCTCGTCCGAGCGGGACCGCCGGCTCCAGGCGGCCCTGTTCGGCGCCGGCCGGTCCGAGCTGTCCGTCACCCTCGCCACCGGATACACCGTGACCGGTCACACCGACGGATGCCTGGCCGCCGCGCAGCGCGAGCTGTACGGCGACCAGCAGCTCTGGTTCCGCAGCCGCGTCGTCGTCAACAACCTCCGTGCCGAGGCCCAGCGGCGCATGGACAGAGACCCCGGCTACCACGCGGCGCGGGCCCGTTGGACCCGCTGCGTCACCCCGTCCGACGGACCCCGGCCCGAACGGCCCGACCCCGCCCTCTCCGCGCGCTGTGCCCGTTCGAGCGGCCTCGCCCGGCTCAGGGCCCGCCTGGAGCCGGCCCTGCTGAACCAGGTCCGCGCCGACCGGCGCGACCAGCTGACCACCTACCAGCGGCTGCGCACCCGCGCACTGCAGCGCGCGGCGGCCCTGTACGCCGCGCGGACCGACCCGGTGGACCGACAGAAAGGCAGTACCACCTCGTGACCATGAAGCGCCTGGCCACCTCCGCCGCCGCGGCCGTCCTCGCCCTCGGCAGCGGGCTGGCCCTCGCCGCACCCTCCGCCGCGGCGGACTGCCCGAGCGGCGAGTTCTGCGCCTGGGAGAACGCCAACTTCGCCGGCCAGCGTGCCAACTGGTCGGGGGACGACGGCTGGTGGGAGAGCTGGATCGCCGACACCGACTCCTCCTGGGCCAATCACGGCGTCTCGGCTCCGGGGGTCAAGGACCACGTCAAGGTCTACGAGGACGCCTATCAGGGCGGTGACATGACGATCTGCCTCACCCCGGGCGAGGAGGTCGGGTACAACGGCGTCGCCAACGACCGCGGAGACTCCCACACCTGGGCCATGAGCTGCTGACCGGCTGACCGGCTGACCCGGTCCACCCGGCTCCGTCCGCCCGCGGTGGGGGCCGTGGGCGGACGGTGGAGCAGGGAGAGACGGATCCGGCACGGAGAGATCCGGGCCCGGGCGGTTCGACCCGCCCGGGCCCGGAACTCGTTGTCAGGCCCTCACGAGCCGGGCGACGGTCCGGGATGTCCCGGTGACTTCCGCCCGAGCCCGTTCGCCGCGCCTCCTCCTGGCCGGCTGCCTCAGCGGTCGGCGGGCTGGAAGCCGCGCAGTCGCAGGCTGTTGCCGACCACGAAGACCGAGGAGAACGCCATGGACGCTCCCGCGATCATCGGGTTGAGCAGGCCGGCTGCCGCGAGCGGCAGGGCGGCGACGTTGTAGGCGAAGGCCCAGAAGAGGTTGGACCTGATGGTGCCCAGCGTCTTGCGGGAGAGACGAATGGCGTCCGCCGCGACCCGCAGGTCGCCGCGCACGAGTGTCAGGTCGCCGGCCTCGATCGCGGCGTCCGTACCGGTGCCCATCGCCAGACCCAGGTCGGCCTGTGCCAGAGCGGCGGCGTCGTTGACGCCGTCGCCGACCATGGCGACCGAACGGCCCTCGCTCTGCAGGCGCTCGACCACATCGACCTTGTCCTGCGGCATGACCTCGGCGATCACGTGCTCGGGCGCGATGCCCACCTCGGCTGCGACCGCCTCGGCGACCGCCTTGTTGTCGCCGGTCAGCAGCATCGGTGTCAGGCCGAGGGCGCGCAGGCGCTCGACGGCCTCCGGGCTCGTCTCCTTGACGGCGTCGGCGACCTCGAGGACCGCGCGGGCCTCGCCGTCCCAGGCGACCGCGATGGCGGTACGTCCGGTTTCCTCGGCCTCGGCCTTGGCGCGCCGCAGCTCCTCGGGCAGGGAGATGACCCACTCGTCGAGCAGCTTCTCCCGGCCGACGAGGACGGCGTGGCCCTCGACGACGCCCTGGACGCCGAGCCCGGCGACATTCGCGAAGTCCTCGGGAGCGGGGAGCGAGCCGACCCGGGCGGCGGCGCCGGAGGCGACGGCCTGGGCGATGGGGTGTTCCGAGGAATGCTCCAGGGCACCCGCCAGACGCAGGACCTCCGTCTCGTCCGTGCCGTCAGTGGTGTGCACGGCGAGAAGCGTCATCCTGCCGGTGGTCACGGTGCCGGTCTTGTCCAGGACGATGGTGTCGACCTTGCGCGTGGTCTCCAGGACCTCGGGCCCCTTGATGAGGATGCCGAGCTGGGCGCCGCGTCCGGTGCCCACCATGAGGGCGGTCGGCGTGGCGAGCCCCAGGGCGCAGGGGCAGGCGATGATCAGGACCGCGACCGCGGCGGTGAAGGCGGCGGTCAGGCCCGCCCCGTTGCCGAGCCAGAAGCCCAGGGTGCCGAGCGCCAGGGCGATCACGACCGGGACGAACACCGCGGAGATCCTGTCGGCGAGCCGCTGGGCGGCGGCCTTGCCGTTCTGCGCGTCCTCGACCAGCTTCGCCATCCGGGCGAGCTGAGTGTCGGCGCCGATCCGGGTGGCCTCCACGACCAGGCGCCCCCCGGCGTTCAGTGTGGCGCCGGTGACGGCGTCCCCCGAGCCGACCTCGACCGGGACCGACTCGCCCGTCAGCATGGAGGCGTCGACGGCGGACGCTCCCTCGACCACCACACCGTCCGTGGCGATCTTGTCGCCGGGCCGGACCAGGAACCGGTCGCCGACCGTCAGATCGCCGACGGGGACGATTTCCTCCTCGCCGTCACGCAGCACCGTGACTTCCTTGGCGCCCAGCTCCAACAGGGCCTTCAGTGCCGCGCCGGCCTTGCGCTTGGAGCGTGCCTCGAAATACCGGCCGGCCAGGATGAAGGCCGTGACACCCGCCGCGGCCTCCAGGTAGATGTTCCCGGCACCGTCGGTCCGGGCGATGGTGAGCTCGAAGGGGTGCGTCATGCCGGGCGTGCCGGCCGTGCCGAAGAACAGCGCCCACACCGACCACAGGAATGCCGCTGACGTACCGACGGATATCAGCGTGTCCATGGTGGCGGCGCCGTGCCGGGCGTTGGTCCAGGCCGCCTTGTGGAAGGGCCAGGCGGCATACGTCACGACGGGCGCCGCCAGCGTCAGCGAGAGCCACTGCCAGTACTCGAACTGCAGCGCCGGGACCATGGCCGTCGCGATCACCGGTACGGCCAGGACCACGGCGGCCGTCAGCCGCCGGCGCAGCGGAAGCAACTCGTCGCTCTCGTCCCGCGCGGGGGCACCGTCCGCTGCCGGCGCGGTGCGTAGGGGCTCGGGCTCGCGCGCGGTGTAACCGGTGGCCTCCACCGTCGCGATCAGGTCGCCGACGGTGACGTCCTCGCGGTAGGTGACTTTCGCCTTCTCGGTGGCGTAGTTGACGGTGGCCTCGACGCCGTCCATACGGTTGAGCTTCTTCTCGATGCGGGCGGCGCACGAGGCGCAGGTCATGCCGCCGATGGCCAATTCGACCGCGGCGGCACCGGGTGTGGTGGTGGTCATGTCTGCTCCTCGGAACGTACGGACGCTCGACAGTGCGACGGAGCGGGCCGGGGAAGGGGCCACGGAGTCGGGAGCCCCCTCCCCGGCTCGTGGTCAGGCAGTTACGCGTCCTGCGAAGTCGTAGCCGGCCTCGTCGACGGTCTTGGCGATCAGGGCGTCGAGCACCTCGCCGGGCTCGGCGGCCGTCGTCACGGTGACCAGGCCGGTGCCGATCTCGACGCCGACCGCGGTGACTTCGTCCAAGCCGCCCAGAGCGTCGGTGACAACGCCCTGGCAGTGCGCGCTGCCGATGCCGACGACTTTGTAGGTGGTCGTGACCTGCGCGTCGGAGGTGGTCGTGACCCGCGCGTCGGTGTGGCAGCTTCCGTCAGGGGTGCAGCAGTTCGACATGTGAGTTCTCCAGGACTACTGGTGGACGTATGTCCCATGTATACCCCGAGGGGGTATCTGGTAACGGCTCCATGTGTACCCCCCACCCGTATTCGAGGCAAGCGGTCATCGGACTTGACTTCATACCCCCTGGGGGTATGTTGAAGTGGGTTGGTCGCCCCTCATGAGCGGCCCGAGGATGAGGAGTGAGCCATGAACACCGGACTGCGGATCGCCGTCTTCGCCGCCGCACTCGCCGCGACGTTCGGCACTGCCTACGGCGTGGGCGGTGCGGTCGACGCGATCTCGCCCGAGCCGAAGGGCGGCGCACACGGTGGTCACGAGGGTGCCGCGGGAACCGGGCACGAGGAGCACGGTGGCGGCGCTGCGGCGACGGGCCCGGGGGGTCTGGAGGTCTCGAGGAACGGCTACACGCTCGACCTGAAGACCGCACGTGTCGAAGCCGGCGAGAAGGCGGCTCTGCGCTTCGCCGTCGTGCAGGACGGAACCGGCCGAAACGTCACCGCTTACCAGCGTGAACACGGCAAGGAGCTTCATCTGATCCTTGCCTCACGCGACCTCACCGTCTACCGCCACCTGCACCCCACCCGGGCTGCCGACGGCACCTGGTCCACCCCCGTGGAGCTGCCGGAGGCCGGCGACTACCGAGTCTTCGCCGACTTCAGGCCCGAAGGCGGCGAGGCGCTCACGCTCGGTACGGATCTCGCGGCATCCGGGACGTACGAGCCCGCCGAACTGCCGCGGCGCAGCGCCACCGCCATGGTCGACGGTTACGAGGTGACGCTCGACGGAACCCTGGTGCCCGGCCGGTCCGGGGAACTGACGCTGACGGTGGCTCAGGACGGCAAGCCGGTCCGGGACCTCCAGCCGTACCTGGGCTCCTACGGCCACCTGGTCGCCCTGCGCTCCGGTGACCTCGCCTACCTGCACGTCCACCCCAACGGCGAGCCCGGCGACGGCAGGACCCGGCCCGGTCCGGAGGTCTCCTTCACCGCTACGGCGCCCAGTGCCGGCGTGTACCGCCTGTTCCTGGACTTCCGGCACGACGGCAAGGTGCGCACGGCTGCCTTCACCGTGCACGTGGGCGGCGCGATGGACGCGTCCGAGACCTCGCACGGCGAGCCCGCCGAGCGGGAGGCCGGGCATACGCACTGAGGCGCGGCCCTCTCCGGACTGCCGTGCGGCCGACCGGAGGGACCCCGATGTGCGGCCGCTCCTCGCGAGCGGCCGATGTGTCAGCTGTGAGAACGAGGGGTGGGGCACCGGGAGTGCCCCACCCCTGCTGTGTCCGCCGTCAGGTACCTGCTGGGCTGTAGTGCTCCAGGAACATGTCGACCCCGTCGGTGATGAGACGGTTTGTCAGGTCCTCGTCGATGTGTGTGCCGTAGGAACTGAAGACCATGTGAGGGAAGACCAGCAGGCCGTAGAACTGGATGATCGCCACCGGGAGGTCGGGGATCTCCAGCCGGCCTTGCTCGGCCAGGCCCAGTAGTGCACCCGCGACAGCGGGGTGGTGGCTCTCCGCGCCGCGATGCCGCCAGGCCTCACCCAGTTCGGGGAAGCGGTGAACCTCCGCGGCGACGAGGTTGCGCAAGGCGGTGACCTCGTCGTTCGTGCGCACGGCATGGACCCAGGTCCGGGCCGCGTCGACGAGCGCGGTCCTCAGGTCCTCGGCCTCCGTCAGGCCTTCCAGCGCGGCCGCCGATTCCCCGGCGAGCGGCTCGTCGAGCGCGTCCGTGATGACCTCTGTGAACAGGGCTTCCTTGCTGCCGAAGTGGTTGTAGACGGTCACTTTCGACACGCCGGCCTCGGTGGCGATGGTGTCCATCCCCACGCCGAAGCCGTCCCGCAGGAACAACGAGCGAGCGGCTCGGACGATGGCCTGCCGCTTCATCTCCGCGCGACGGCCGCTGGGGGGCTGTTTGACGCTGTCCACGCTCATGAGCCGACCCTAACAGCCAACTGAACTGTACTGTTGAGTTCATGTGAACTGAACAGTACAGTTCAGTTGTAGGCGGCGGCCGGCGCGCCGTTGCCTCCCTCCTGCTGATCGCGGTGCCAGATCCGACCTCCGACACACGCCCGAAGGACCCCTCATGACCCATTCCGCAGCCGGTACACCGCAGACGGACCGACACGATCGCCCCCTGCCCGCCGCCGACCCTCGCCGCTGGGTGGCCCTCGCACTCATCTGTCTCGCGCAGTTCATGCTGGTCCTCGACGTCACCGTCGTGAACGTCGCCCTGCCCGACATGGCTGCCGACCTCGATCTCGGCCGGTCGACGCTGACCTGGGTGGTCACCGCCTACACCCTCTGCTTCGGCGGGCTGATGCTGCTCGGCGGCCGGCTCGCCGACGCCCTCGGAGCCCGCCGCACCCTGCTCGCCGGACTCGCCCTGTTCACCGCGGCCTCGCTGCTCACCGGCCTGGCCCAGAACACCACGACGCTGCTCGGCGGCCGGATCGGTCAGGGCGTCGGGGCGGCCCTGCTGTCCCCGGCCGCGCTCTCCCTCGTCACGACGACCTTCCACGGCACCGAACGCAACAAGGCCCTCGGCGTCTGGGCGGCGATCGGCGGCACCGGCTCCGCGGCCGGGGTGCTTCTCGGCGGAGCCCTGACCGACGGGCCCGGCTGGCAATGGGTGTTCTTCATCAATGTGCCGGTCGGGCTGCTCCTGCTGGTCGCGCTCCCCGCGTTCGTCCCGGCCCGCACCCCACAGCCCGCACGGCTCGACATACCCGGCGCGCTGCTCGTCACCGCGGGCACCGCCACACTGATCTACGGCCTTGTCGAAGCGGGGGACAGTGGCTGGGCGGACGCCTCGACGGTGCTGCCGCTGGCCGGCGCGGTGGTCGCGTACACGGCCTTCGCGGCGGTCGAACGGGCCGGCCGGGCACCGCTGATGGACCTGAGGATGTTCACCCGGCGGCCGGTGCTCGCGGGCGCGTTCCTGATGCTCGTCGCCACCGCACTGCTGATCGCGTACTTCTTCCTCGGGTCCGTCTATCTCCAGCACATCCGCGGCTTCAGCCCGTTGAGGACGGGCCTGGTGTTCCTGCCTGTCGCCGTGGCCACCGGCGTCGGCGCGCACCTCGGGTCCCGACTCGTCGGCCGGATCGGCAGCCGCCCGACGGCCGCTGCCGGCATGGCCGTGGCAGCCGCCGGAACGATCCCGCTGACTCGGCTGTCGGAGACCGGCAGCGTCCATGCCGGACTGCTGCCGGGCTTCGTCGTCGCCGCTCTCGGCCTCGGAGCGGTCTTCGTCACCGCCACGACGACCGCACTGGCCATGGTGGAGCGCAAGGAAACGGGGCTCGCCTCCGGCGTGGTCAACACCTTCCACGAGGTGGGTGGTTCGATCGGCGTCGCCGTGGTCTCCACCGTCGCCTCCTCCGGCTTCGAGCGTGGTTCGGTGGGCGGTTTCGGTGACGCGTTCACGGTGTGTGCCGTGGCGGCCGGTGCCGGCTGCGTCGTGGCCCTGGGCCTCGTGCCGCGCGGCAGGCCTCGGCCGACCGGCCCGCAGGTGCACTGATCAGGGGCGGTCGGCAACCGGTGGCGAGCCGTCGAGAAGGGTCGGCCGTGAGCCCGGCGGCTTCTGGTGCGGTGATCGGCACCAGAAGCCGCGCCCTGCACGGGCGAGGAGGCCCGGGCGGACCGTCAGCCCACCGTCCACTTCTGGTTGGCTGCGCCGGAACACGTCCAGATCTGCAGCCGGGTCCCGTTGGCGGAGTTGTTGTCCTTGACGTCCAGGCACTTGTCGGCCTGCGGGTTCACGATGTCGTGAGCCCCGGTGACGGTCCACTTCTGATTGGGGCCGCCGGTGCAGTCCCACAGCTGGACGGTCGTCCCGTCCGCGGTGCCGTTGCCGGTGGCGTCCAGGCACTTGCCCAGTGCGCGCAGGGTGCCGTCCGAGGAGACCGTCCACTTCTGGGCGGCGGTGCCGTTGCAGTCGTAGAGCTGGACGGCGGTGCCGTTGGCGGAGTTCGCCCCGGCGACGTCCACGCACTTGCCCGCGAGGCCCCGGATCGGAGCGCCGGTGCCGCCGCCCGAACTGTCACTGGTGGTCACCTTCACCTCGTCCACGACGAGTTGCTGCGGGAAGGCGGTGGAGCCGTCCGGATCGCCGGGCCAATAGCCGCCGACGGCCAGATTGAGGATCAGGAAGAACGGCTTGTCGAACACCCAGGTCCGGCCGCCCAGGTCGGCGGGGGTCCGGCGCTGGTAGACCGTGCCGTCGACCGACCAGGTGATCGAGCCGGGCGCCCAGTCGACGGCGAACGTGTGGAAGGCGTCCGCGAAGGCCTGGCCGTTCGGCAGGGAGTAGCCCGCGCCGATGCCGCCGGAGCCGGAGTAGCCGGGGCCGTGGATGGTGCCGTGCACGGTCGACGGTTCGAAGCCGACGTTCTCCATCACGTCGATCTCGCCGGAGGCGGGCCAGCCCACCTGTCCGATGTCGTTGCCGAGCATCTAGAACGCGGGCCACATGCCCTGCCCGCGCGGGATCTTCATCCGGGCCTCGACGTGGCCGTACGTCGTGGTGAACTTCCCGGAGGTGTTGAGGCGTGCCGAGGTGTACTGACAAGTGCCGTACCAGCACTGGTAGTTGCTCGGGTTCTCCTTGCGGGCGGTGATCACCAGATGGCCCTGGCCGTCCAGTGCCGCGTTCTTGTTCCCGGACGTGTAGTACTGCCGCTCGTGGTTGTTGACGTTGTCGCCGGTCTCGATCTGCCACTTGGACGAGTCGACGGCCGAACCGGCGGGGCCGTCGAAGGTGTCCTGGAACGTCACCGCCGCGGAGGTGCCGACGGCGGCGGACGCGACGAGCACGCCCGACAGGGCGGCGAGGAGACATCTGCGGAGCAGGCGCGGGGAGTCCATGACTCTCCCTTCCGTACGACGACCCGCGTGACGGGTGGGCCGACTGGGGTGGGGGGTGCATGCTTCGCCTCTTGATTTAAGAAGTGAGGTAAGGATGTGTCAAGACTCTGGTCCGGACCAATAGTCGGGAGGCCGGTCTCTCAGGCGCGACGGCGCTTGGGGTGCACGGCCCGTCCGAGCCGGCGTCCGAGCAGCAGGTAACCCACCAGCGCGCCCGAGGTGTTGAGGATGACGTCGTCGATGTCGAAGGCGCGTCCCGTGACGAACGCTCCCTGGGCCAGTTCGACCAGGAGCATGACGAGCGCGGTGAGCACCAGTACACGCAGGAAACCCCGCGTCTTCGGCGCCAGCGTCGGCATCAGGATGCCGAACGGCACTCCGAGCAGCAGGTTTCCGCCGACCTGCTTCACGGCGTCGCGGAACTCCGGCTGGGAGAGGTAGGCGTGCAGGGAGCGGCCCGGGTGGAGATTGCTGTGGACCAGGGCTTCCGAGGCCGGGGAGGGCTCCAGGGTCAGCCGGGCGAGCACGGCGGCGAAGGCCACCATGGCGGCGAACGCCAGCAGCATGACCAGCAGGCGCACGGGCAGCGGCAGTACCTTCGCGTCCCGCGCCCCCGCCGGGGTCCGGCCACGTGAGGCCGAACTCGGCTTCCTGGGCGCGGACTTGCGCCCCCAGATCCAGGAATTGACCTTCCCTCCGGACCTCGGTGAGCGGCCGGACCTGGCGTCGCCGGTCCTGGCCGCCTTCCCGCGCCCGGCCTTGGAGGCCGCTTTCCCACCGCCGGACTTCCCCGACGTCTTCCCGTCCGATTTCGCCGTCGTCTTCCCGCGCGCGGAGCCGGACGCCGCCCCCGCCGCTCGCCTGCCGGACCTGACGGCACTGGTCAGAAATGCCGCACGGACCATGCGATCCTCCCGTTTTCAACTGCCCTCTGGGTAATCGCGGTTACCCGCGATCCCGGCAACGATGCCGGGCCGCGGGGAAGTGCCGCGTGGACGGTTCGGCCGTGCGGGCGCGTCGGTGCGCCCACCTGCGCGCGACCGGTTTCCTTCCGCGCTCCCGGGGCACTTCGGGCGTCGGCCCTTCGCGCGCCACCGTCTCTCGGACGAGTGGCGATGCTTGGATGGCGCAGCGGACATACTCACCCAAAAATGGCGATCGAGGGAGTGTGGAGGTGACCTGTGACGCCGTGTACGGCGCTTCGCAGCGCGCTCGAGGTCGTGGCCTGGTGGACCGCGCTCTTCCTGCTGTGGCTGGTCCTCATCGGCACCGTGGACACCCTCGAACTGGTCATGGGAGCGGCCGCGGCTCTCGTCTGCGCGGTCGCGGCCCGGGGAGTGCGCCGGGCGGTGGGCAGCCGGTGAACGGCTGGACGGCCACGGCGACGGCCGTGCTCGCCCTGGGCGGCGGAGCCGCGGTGTGGGGCGTCGCGACGGGCCCGCTCGGCCGCCGGGTCGTGGCGCAGAACCTGTCCACATCGCTGGCGTGCCCCGTCCTTCTCCTCCTCGCCCAGGGGTACGGCAGGCCGTCGTACGTGGATCTCGCCCTGGTCCTCGCGCTTCTCGGCCCCGTCGGCACCCTCGTGTTCGCCCGGCTGCTCGCCGAGGACCTGGAAGGGGATCCGCCCGGCGCCCGGGCGGCGACGTACGCGGTCGCGGTGTTCGGGGCCACGGTCGTGATCGTCCTGTGCGCGGTCGCCGGTCCCGGCAGGGCCATGGTGAAACTCCTGGTGACCGGCGCCCTGCTGGTCGCCGGGAACCTCGTCGCCTCCCGGGCCCTGGCCGGCGGCTTCTCCGGGGGCCGTCATGGATGACCCGCTGATCGTGGTGGCTCTGTTGCTGGTCGCCGCCTGCGCCACCGCGGCAGTGGCCGTGCGCGATCCCGAGCGCCAGGCCCTCGTCCTCGCGGTGCTCGGTACGGCCCTCGCCGTCCTGTTCACCGTGCTCCAGGCCCCCGACGTGGGCCTCTCGCAACTCGCCGTGGGCTCCGCGCTGACACCGCTGCTGCTGATGCTGTCGGTGCGCAAGGTCCGACGGCGCGAGCGCGGCAAGGGGAGGACACGATGACGCGACGCGTACGGCGGTGGGTCCTGGCCGTCGGCGGCGCGGGCCTGGCGGCGCTCCTCGTCGCCGCCTGCCCGGCGCTGCCCCCGTTCGGCGGTGCCACGCACCCGTACGGCGACCGGGTGGTCCGCGAATCGCTGGCCCGGCAGACCGCCAACACCGTCGCGTCCGTCAATTTCGACCAGCGCGCCTTCGACACCCTCGGCGAACTGGGCATCCTGTTCGCCTGCGTGATCGGCACGGTCGTCCTGCTGCGCCAGACCCGCGACGAGCGGCGCGCCGCACCGGAACCCGCCGCGGTGTCCCTCCCGGTACGCCGGTACGCGCTGGTCGTGCTGCCCGTCGCGCTGCTCACCGGCCTGTACGTCGTCGCGCACGGACAACTCAGTCCCGGCGGCGGCTTCCAGGGCGGGGTGGTGGCCGCGACCGCGTTGCATCTGCTGTACCTCGGAGCCGACTACCGCGCCCTGGAGAACGTCCGCCCGATCGGTCTCTACGAGGTCGGCGACGCGCTCGCCGCCTCCGCCTACCTCGTCACGGGCCTCGCGGGGCTGCTCGGCGGGACGGCGTTCCTCGCCAACACCCTCCTGCCGTACGGCACGTTCAACACCCTGACGTCCGGCGGGACCGTCCCCCTCCTGAACGCGGCCATCGGCATGGAGGTCGCCTGCGCGGTCGTGGTGCTGCTCGCCCGCTTCCTCGACCAGGCCGTGGAGATCGAGAAGGAGAGCGGTTCGTGATGTCCGTACTGCCGTACCTCGTCGCCGTGTGGATCTTCCTGACCGGCTGCTACGGGATCGCCACCAGCCGGAACCTCATCCACGCCGTGGGCTGCCTCGCCGTCTGCCAGTCCGCCACGTACGTCCTGCTGCTCGCCGTCGGCTATCGCGACGGCGGCACCGCGCCCGTCTTCTCCGACGTCGAACCCGGGTCGCGCCCCGTCGTCGACCCCGTCGTGCAGGCCCTCGCCCTGACCGACGTCGTCGTCGGTGCGACCGTCACCGCGCTGCTGCTGGCCCTCGTCATCCAGGTCTCCAAACGCCATGGCACCGTCGACCCCGACGAGCTCTCGGAGCTGCGCGGCTGATGGACCACCTGCTTCCCCTGCTCGTCGCGGCACCGCTGCTCGGAGCCGCACTGCTGGTCGCGGGCGGCCGCCGGCTGCCGCGTGCCGTCGCCGAACCGTTGGGCTGCGTCGTCTCCGCGGGCACGGCGGCCCTCGCGATCGTCCTGCTGCTCAACTCCTCGCCCCCGCTGGTCGAATGGGTGGGCGGCTGGGCGCCGAAGGACGGCGAGAGCGTCGGCATCGTCCTCGTCGGGGACGGACCCGGGCTCGGCATGGCCGCGCTCGCCTCCCTGCTGACCCTGGCGGCGCTGGTGTACTCCTGGCGCTACTTCGACGAACCGCCGCGCCGCCACGCGGGATCCTTCCCCGCGCTGATGCTGTTGTTCCAGACCGGCATGTGCGGCTTCGCCGTCGCGGGAGACCTCTTCGACGCGTTCGTCTTCTTCGAGCTGATGAGCGTCGTGGCCTACGCGCTCACCGGACATCGCGTCGAGGAGGCGAAAGCCGTGCAGGGCGCGCTGACCTTCGGGGTCGTCAACTCCCTGGGCGCGTATGCCATGCTGCTCGGCATCGCCCTGCTCTACGCGCGCACGGGCCAGCTGGCCATGATGAAGATCGGCAGAGGGCTCGACGCGCACGGAGGGCCGGACGCCCTCACCCTGGCCGCCTTCGTGCTCGTCCTGACCGGCCTGCTGGTCAAGGCCGCGGCCGTGCCCTTCCACTTCTGGCTGCCGGACGCGCACGCCGTGGCCCCCACACCCGTGTGCATGCTGCTGTCCGGGGTGCTGGTGGAAATGGGCGCGTACGGCGTGTGGCGGGTGTACGGCACGGTGTTCGACGGACCCGGCGGGATCCCGGCGGCCGACGTGGGACGCGCACTGGTCGTCCTCGGCGTGCTCACGGGGGTGGTCGGCGCCGTCATGTGCTGGTACCAGCGGCACATCAAACGACTGCTGGCCTACTCGACCGTCGCCCACATGGGGCTCTTCGTGATCGGCATCGGTGCGCTCACCCCCGAGGCCGACGACGGGACCGCGCTGTACATCCTGGGACACGCCGGCGTGAAGGCCGCCCTGTTCGCCTGCACGGGCATCCTGCTCGACCGGTACGGCAGCGTCGACGAGCACGCGCTGCACGGCCGTGCCCGGTCGTTGCGCGGGGTCGCCGTGCTGTTCGTCCTCGGCGCGCTCGGCCTCGCCGGACTGCCGCCCTTCGGCACCGGGCTGGGCAAGGCGGTCACGGAAGAGGCGGTCGGCGGCCCGCTGTCCGCGGTGTTCGTCGTCGTGTCGGCCGTGACCGCGGGCGCCGTGCTGCGGGTCACCGCGCGCGTGTTCCTCGGAGCCGGTCCCGAACCGCGCGACGTGTCCGCGTACGAGACCACCGGCATCCGTGAGGAGCCGGAGACCCGGCACCGGCTGAGCCGGGTACCGGACACGATGACCGTGGTTCCCGCTCTGCTGCTGGCCGGGTCCCTCGCCGTCGGCGCCGTGCCGGGCGTCGCGCGCCTGGTGGGGCACGCCGTGAGCGAGGCGGGGTCCGGCGGGGCGGTCACCTCGCCCCACTGGACACCCGCCGGTGTGTTCCTCGGACTGCTCTCGACCGTGCTGGCGCTGGGCCTGGCCGCACTCGCCGTGTCCCGTCCGGAGCCGTTCGGCGAGCAGCCGTGGACCGAGCCGCTGCGGCGCCTCCAGTCGGGCCACATCGGTGACTACGTGGCCTGGACGCTGGCGGGCGCGACCCTGCTCGCCGCACTGGCGCTGCCGGGCATCCTCTCCTGAGGAGTGTCGCCCGGACCATGTCGACGGGACCGCGGCGTCGCCTGCTGTCGGCAGGACCGGTTCACGCGCCGTAGGTGACCGTCACCTCCTCGAAGCCCAGGGAACGCAGCAGACCCTGGAGCATGCCGGTGGTGTTCTCCTCGGCGCGCGCGGTGAGGCGGGAGTCCTTCGCGGCCTCGCCGATGTGCTTGGCGGCGAGCCGCTGGACCGCCCGTTCGTCGTTCGGGTTGTCCGAGAAGACGTCGCCGAGCCGGTCGAGGAGGCCACGCTGCTTGGAGACGGCGTACGAGTGGTCGGGGTCGAGCGCGGGCTTGCCCAGCGCCGCGTGCGGAAGCCGGAGCGTGGCCGACGTGCGGTCCTTGTCGACCGTCACGTCCTTCTCGCCGAGCTTGCCGAGGTCGACGTACGCGTCGACCGTGCCGGCGCCCACGTACAGCGTGCGGGTGCCGCGGATCGCGTCGGGCAGGTACTTGGCGTCCTTCTCCAGGTCCACGACCACCTGGAAGTTGCCCGACGCGGCGTCGTAGCGGCTGATGTCCTGGATGGACTTGAGCAGCGCGGGACCCGACCGGTCGTGGGTCTCGGTGCCGAACACGTCGTGCAGCCCCGGCAGAAGGGCCAGCCGCACCCCGGCGAACAGCACCACGAGCACCAGCACGAAGGCGCTGACCACCTTCGCCCAACCGGGCATGCGTTTGATGGACGTCGTCATGTCGACGGTCCTCCTTTCAACGACCCGGGTACCCCCCAACTGCTCCGACAGGCCCGCGTGTCGGGCCGGTCACCGGCGCCGCCGCCGTTCGCCGTACCCCGCGGACGCGCGGTGTCCGCCCCACCCACGGCACCGGCCGGAGCCGCCGCTCCGCACGACGCATCGGTCAGCGCGCGACCCGGACGGGACGGTCGCCGGACACACGCGACCACCAGACCCCTTCGCCGTGCGTCAGCCCCGGGAGCCGCAACTCGACGTCCCGCACCTTGCCGGCGGGCAGCTCACCCGTGACCAGCCACGAGGTGCGGCCGCCGGTCGTGGCCCCGAACTCCGCACCGCACGACGCCAGATGGGCCGTCACCGCGGCCAGGGCGTCGAGCGGGATCTCCACCTCGAAGGCGTGGTACGGCTCGTACACGCGGGTCCCCGCCCGTTCCAGGGCCCGGTGCAGCACGACGGGGGTCAGCCCGCGGAAGTCGGCCGCCGTGCTGACCGGCGCCGCGAACCCGGAGCGGACGAGCGTGACCCGGTAGTCCGTCACCGGCCGGCCACGGGGTCCGCTCAGCAGCGTGGCGTGCACCGTGTCCTCGATCGCCTGGTGGAACGCCCGGGGCAGCGCGCCGAGTTCGGTCTCGTACGTGAAGACTCCGCCGGAGCCGCGCGGTCCCGGTTCGACCCGCAGCCCGATCGTCGCCCAGAACCCGACGTGCCCGTGCCGCTGGATCTCCGCGCACGCCTCACCGGTGCCCACCGGGCGCTCCAGCAGACGCACCCGGCTCGGCTCGAAGTCGGCCTCGATGCCGAAGTCCTGTGCGAGCGTGGCCGCGAGGACCTCCTTCTGGACCTCCCCGTACAGCAGCAGCGCGGTGCTGCCGGACGCGGCGGGTCCGGCGTGCAGCAGCGGGTCCTGGTCGGCGAGGGCCAGCAGCGCGGCGCGCAGTGCGGCGGCCTGCTCGGGACGCCTGGCCCTGACCAGCGTCTCCAGGGTCGGGGCGGCGAACTGTTGGGCCCGGTCACCGGACGGGCCGAGCCGGTCGCCGACGCGGAGCGCACCCGCACCACGGAGCACGGCGATGTTCCCCGGGGTGAGCCGGTCGGCCTCCGGCCGTCCGACCACCTGCATGCCCAACGCCCGGCCGGGCACCTGCACGGTCCGGCCGTCCGCCTCCCGTCGCCGGAACACCAGCCGCTGACGCTGCCTCACCTCCCCTTCGTACAGGCGCAGCCAGGCCGTGCGGTCGCCTCCCGGCCCGGGCCGTACGGCGAACACCGTGCCGCGCGGCTCACCGGGGGAGGACGGCGCCACGGTCGGGCCGGGGACCAGCCGGATCAGACGCGCGACCAGGTCCGCGACGCCCTGCCCGCCGATCGCCGAACCGAAGAGGACCGGATGGACCGAGCCGTCGGCCGTCCGTGCGGCGAGGGCGTCCTCCAACTCGTCCGGGGTCGGCGGCGGACCGTCGACCAGCGCCGCCAGCACACCGGGATCCACCTCGGCGAGCGTGCCGGCCGCGGCGTCGTCGAGCGGCCGCGGCAGGACCCGGGCGTCCGGTGTGCCGAGGGCGTCGACGCGGCTGAGCGGGACCACGTACGGCGTGAGGAGCCGCCGTACGTCGTCGAGGAGCGCGCCTTCACGCGCCCCCGCCCGGTCGATCTTGTTGACGAAGACCAGGGTGGGCAGGCCGAGCCGCCGCAGAGTCCTCATGAGGACGCGCGTCTGCGCCTGCACGCCCTCGACGGCGGAGAGCAGCAGCACCGCCCCGTCCAGGACCTCCAGGGCGCGCTCTACCTCGGCGATGAAGTCGGAGTGTCCAGGGGTGTCGATCAGGTTGACCTGGACGTCCCCGGCGCGGAAGGCGGCGACGGCCGAGCGGATCGTGATCCCGCGCTGCCGCTCGATCGCCCCGTCGTCCGTACGGGTGTCACCGGCGTCGACGCTGCCGAGCCGGTCGATGGAGCCGCCGTCGAACAGCAGCCGCTCCGTGAGGCTGGTCTTACCCGCGTCGACGTGGGCCAGAATTCCGATGTTCAGGGTGTGCATGCGTGGTCGAGTCCTCGGGAACAGTCGTCCGGTGGGGGCGCTGAGGTGTTCCGAGGAATCGGCGCATGTCGTTCTCCTGGGGGGCGGGTGGCTCTGACGTCGTCATCATGGCGCGGTCCGGGCGGTCGTCCGCAACCGAATTTGGCCCCGGTCGAGTGACCGGGAGGTCCCCAGTAGCATGAAACACGCACCCCGG
Source organism: Streptomyces sp. NPDC025784 (assembly GCF_055558435.1). Taxonomy (NCBI): domain Bacteria; kingdom Bacillati; phylum Actinomycetota; class Actinomycetes; order Kitasatosporales; family Streptomycetaceae; genus Streptomyces; species Streptomyces sp. NPDC025784. Next base: position 117,459 of record NZ_JBVHMN010000009.1, on the reverse strand, counting down.
GCCGATCTTGCCGCACGGCGCCACGGCCCGGTTCGATCATGCGAGGAGCGGTCGTGCGTGACATCGCCGTGTTCAGCGGTAGTGCCCATCCCGAGCTGGCCGGGGAGGTCTGCGCGCATCTGGGTGTCCCCCTCAGCCCGACCCGCGTCAGCCGGTTCGCCAACGACTGCCTGGAGGTCCAGCTCCAGGCGAACTGTCGTGAGCGTGACGTCTTCCTCGTGCAGCCGCTGGTCTCACCGGTGCAGGAGCACCTCGTCGAGCTGCTGATGATGTGTGACGCGGCGCGTGGCGCGTCGGCGGGCAGGATCACCGTGGTCATGCCGCACTACTCGTACGCCCGCTCGGACAAGAAGGACATGCCCCGGATCTCCATGGGCGGGCGGCTCGTGGCGGACCTGCTGGTGGCGGCCGGGGCGAGCCGGGTCCTCGCGATGACGCTGCACTCCCCGCAGGTGCACGGCTTCTTCTCGGTCCCGGTGGACCATCTGCACGCCCTGCGCGAGCTGGCGGCGCACTTCCGCGGCCACGACCTGTCGCGTACGACCGTGGTGTCGCCGGACCTGGGCAACGCCAAGGAGGCCGCGGCGTTCGCGCGGCTGCTCGGGGCGCAGGTGGCGGCCGGTGCCAAGCAGCGGTTCGCCGACGACCGCGTGCGCATCAGCTCCGTCATCGGAGAGGTCGCCGGACGCGATGTGATCGTGCTGGACGACGAGATCGCCAAGGGCAGCACCGTCCTCGAACTCCTCGACAGGCTGCGGGAGCTGGGCCCCCGGTCGATCCGGGTCGCCTGCACCCACGGGCTGTTCGCGGCCGGCGCGCTCAAGCGGCTCAGCGAGCAGAGCGACGTCCTGGAGATCGTGTGCACGAACACCGTTCCGGTCCCGGTCGAGGAGCACACCGAGAAGCTCCGCGTCCTGTCGATCGCGCCGGCGCTCGCCGAGGCGGTGCGGCGCATTCACAACGGTGAGTCCGTCAGCGCCCTGTTCGACGCGCCCCAGAGCGAATAGACAGGAAGGAGCGGAACTTCCCGCCCGTCCGCAGGGCCGGGGAAGCGGCCTGGTGCCCGGCCGGGAAGCCGCGAGCAACGCTCGGCGTCACCCAGGTGATCAGGAGGGCTCGCAGTGGCGAAGGCGAAATTCGAGCGGACCAAGCCGCACGTCAACATCGGCACCATCGGTCACATCGACCACGGCAAGACGACGCTCACCGCGGCCATGACCAAGGTGCTGCACGACCGGTTCCCCGACCTGAACCCGTTCACGCCGTTCGACCAGATCGACAAGGCCCCTGAGGAACGCCAGCGCGGCATCACGATCTCCATCGCCCATGTCGAGTACCAGACGGAACACCGGCACTACGCGCACGTCGACTGTCCGGGCCACGCGGACTACATCAAGAACATGATCACGGGCGCCGCGCAGATGGACGGCGCGGTCCTGGTCGTCGCGGCGACCGACGGGCCGATGCCGCAGACCAAGGAGCACGTGCTGCTGGCCCGGCAGGTGGGCGTCCCGTACATCGTCGTCGCGCTCAACAAGACGGACATGGTGGACGACGAGGAGATCCTGGAACTCGTGGAGCTGGAGGTGCGCGAGCTCCTCACCGAGTACGAATTCCCGGGCGACGACGTGCCCGTGGTCCAGGTCTCCGCGCTCAAGGCCCTCGAGGGCGACCCGAAGTGGAGCGCCTCCATCCTCGAACTCCTCGCCGCCATAGACGAGTTCGTGCCCGAGCCGGTGCGCGACGTGGACCGGCCGTTTTTGATGCCGATCGAGGACGTCTTCACCATCACGGGCCGCGGCACGGTCGTCACCGGCCGCATCGAGCGCGGCGTGCTGAAGGTGCACAGCGAGGTCGAGATCATCGGGATCCACGAACAGAAGACGAAGACCACGGTGACCGGCGTCGAGATGTTCCGCAAGCTCCTCGACGAGGGGCGTGCGGGGGAGAACGTGGGACTGCTGCTGCGCGGTGTGAAGCGGGAGGACGTGGAGCGCGGGCAGGTCGTCATCAAGCCCGGATCGGTCACGCCGCACACGGAGTTCGAGGCACGGGCCTACATCCTGTCGAAGGACGAGGGCGGCCGGCACACGCCCTTCTTCGACAACTACCGCCCGCAGTTCTACTTCCGCACCACGGACGTCACCGGGGTGGTGACGCTTCCCAAGGGCACCGAGATGGTCATGCCGGGCGACAACACCACCATGCAGGTGCAGTTGATCCAGCCGATCGCCATGGAGGAGGGGCTGAAGTTCGCCATCCGTGAGGGCGGCCGCACGGTCGGCGCGGGGCAGGTCACAAGGATCCGGAAGTAGCCTCCGGGCGGCTGAACGCCTCGTCGAGGGACGCGGAGGGCGGCAGCAGGCGTGTGAGACCGGTCGCCCGCAGGACGCGCAGCGTCAGCGGCTGGGTGCAGAGGAGGTGCAGCCGCCCGCCGCGGGCGAGGACGCGCCGCCTGGCGCGGTACAGCAGGCGCAGGCCCGAGCAGTCGAAGAAGTCGGCGGGCCGCAGGTCGATGACGACCTGCGGTGCCGGGCCGCCGGTGACGGCGTCCAGGGCCGGGGTGATCTCCAGCGCCGCGAGGATGTCGATCTCCCCGTGGAACTCCAGGACGGTATGTCCGCGGTCCTGGTGGATACGCAGATGCCGGGTCGGGGGTGCGGGGTCGTGCGGCACGAAGACATCACCTCCAACCGGCAGCCGGCCCGCTGCCGAAGGCAGGGGCCAGTGAGAAGCCGGGCGACGACGTCCGGCGCGTGAGGACACGCCGCCGGGCCGCCGGTGGTTGCAGAGCTCTTCCTTGCTCTGCAAGTTACCCCCGATGGAGTGAATTCCAGCATGTTCGATTGACATATGTCTTCGATTTAATCGGCGAGTCGCGCGATGGATCCCTGGTGCGGGAGGCCGTCACGGCTCCGTCCGTGCCTCGTGTCAGGGCTGCCAAGTCGCCCTGAACGTAGGGTGGTTGGTGCCGGAGGAGCTGGTCACGGGTGCGGCGCGCCTCCCTGACCGGCCCGTCCGGCCCGGGTCAGACGACGGCGAGCACCAGCTTCCCCGCCGTCCGTCCGGTGTCGCCGAGAGCGTGCGCCTCGGCGGCGTCGGCCAACGGGAAGGTCTCGGCGACCGAGGCACGCAGCTTGCCCGCCTCCACCAGCTCCGCGATCGCCTTCATCCCGGCGTGGTCGGCGTCGACGAGCATCTCGGTCGCGCGCACCCCGGCCTTCTCGGCCTGGGCCGGGAGCTCCTTGGAGCCCCGCGGCAGGATCGTCACCAGGATTCCGTCCTCGCGCAGCGTGCGCAGGGAACGCTGCACGTAGTCGCCGCCGACGGTGTCCAGCACGACGTCGACGTCCCGGACCGCCTCGGCGAAGTCGGTGTCCCGGTAGTCGATCAGCTCGTCCGCGCCCAGGCCCCGCACGAAGTCGTGCTTGCCCGCGCTCGCGGTGCCGATCACGTACGCGCCGCGCGCCTTGGCGACCTGCACGGCCACGTGCCCCACGCCGCCGGCCGCCGCGTGGATCAGCACCCGCTGTCCGGGCCGCACGTCCGCCGTCTCCACCAGTGCCTGCCACGCGGTCAGGGACACCAGCGGGAGCGCGCCCGCCTGGACGTGGTCGATGCCGGCCGGCTTGTGCGCGAAGGTGTGGGCCGGCGCGGTCACGTACTCGGCGTGCGAGCCGTGGCCCCACGGGTAGGACAGCATGCCGAAGACCTCGTCCCCGGGCTTGAAGAGGGCGACGCCGATGCCGGTCGCCTCGACGACGCCGGAGACGTCCCAGCCGAGGACGAACGGCGGCTCGCCGAGGAAGCCGCCCGTGGCACGGTGCTTCCAGTCGGTCGGGTTGACGCCGGCGGCGTGCACCCGCACCAGTACCTCGTTGGCGCGGGGCTCGGGGCGCTCCACCCGTACTTCCTTCAGGACCTCGGGACCGCCGAGAACGTCCTGGCTGATGGCTCGCATCGTGTTCACAGTGCTCATGGTGTCCCAGCGTGCCGGGGTCGGCTCGGCAGGAAAATGGCACGATTGCCAATCATCGATAGAATCGTGCCATGGCAGCGAAGCGACACCGTGGCGAGCGGGACCTCGCCGGACACCGGGAGGACCGTGCCGGACGGCGGCGAGGACGGGTCAAAGGCCGTACGGAGCGCGTGGTCGTCCTCGCCCTCGACGGCGTCTACCCCTTCGAGCTGGGTATCCCCAGCCGGATCTTCGGTGCCGCGGACGGCCGGTACGAGGTGATGACCTGCACCGTCGACGGACAGCCGGTCCGCACCAACGCCGATTTCTCGGTCACCGTCGACCACGGCCCCGAGGCGCTGCGCACGGCCGACACGGTGGTGATCCCCGCCATCGGCCCGGCGTTCGTCACCGCGTCGCTCTCCGACGAGGTGGCCGCCGCGCTCGCCTTCATCGGGGCGGACACCCGCATCGTGTCGATCTGCACGGGCGCCTTCGTGCTGGCCGCGGCCGGACTGCTCGAAGGGCGGCGGGCGACCACCCACTGGCAGCTGGTCGACCGGTTCCGCGAGATGTTCCCGCACGTCCCGCTGGACCCGGACGTGCTCTTCGTCGACGACGGCACCGTCCTCACCTCGGCGGGCGCAGCTTCCGGCATCGACGCCTGCCTGCACGTCCTGCGCGAGGACCACGGCAGCGAGCTGGCCAACAAGGTCGCCCGGTGCTGCGTGGTGCCGCCCCTGCGGGAGGGCGGCCAGGCCCAGTACATCGAGCAGCCCGTGCCGGACCCGGCCGCCACGAGCACCGCCGCCACCCGCGCGTGGGCCCTGACCCGCCTCGGCGACCCGCTGACCCTCACCGAACTCGCCGAGCACGCCCGGATGAGCCGGCGCACCTTCGCCCGCCGCTTCAACGACGAGGTGGGCATGAGCCCGGGCCGCTGGCTCATCCAGCAGCGCGTGGCCCGCGCCCGACGGCTGCTGGAGTCCAGCGACCTCTCGGTGGACCGCGTCGCCGGCGAGGTCGGCTTCGCGACGGCCGCCTCGCTGCGCCAGCACCTGCACGTGGCCATCGGCGTCTCGCCCCAGGCGTACCGGCGCACCTTCCAGGCGGCCCGATAGCTCCGCCCCTCGAACGAACCGCGCCTGCGCGGCGTCGAAGGAGGGAGACGGCAGCCGGAGGGCAAGGGGTGGGCATGCGCAAGGGACTCGCGGCGACGATGGTTCTGCTCGGTGCGGCCGCGGTGGGCTGCGGGGACGGGAACGGCGGCGGCCTCGTGGTCACCGGGACGCCGCCCGCCACGCCGTACACCGGTCCGCTGACCGTGCCCGTGAAGGAGGCGACCGGCGGGGACGACGGCGAGGACGGCCCTCGTGCGGTCCGGGCGCGGTCGGGTGCCGCCGGGCGGGCCCTGGAGTGCGACGCCGAGATCTACTCGGGTGGCGGCAGCGACCCGTGGAGCAAGGGCGACGGCGGCTCGACGCCCGAGGAGGGCCTGCGGGCGTTCTTCGACATGGAGCAGCCCGAACTGCCCGAGTCCGGCTACCGGATGGAGCGCAAGGAGAAGGGGCGGGTGCTGTTCTCGTACGACGTCGAGGGGCGCACCAAGGTCGCCGTCGTCGTCGCGCTGGACCGCCCGCACCGCCCCGGCTGGGGCCCGGAGACCAGCGCGTCCTGCGATCCGGCCGAACTCCCCGCGAGCTTCACCGACTCGACCTGGTACGAGATCTGGACCGACCGCGACGGCCGGCGCGTCCCGGTCACGAAGGTGCACAGCTCGGTCGGTGCCGAACACTGCGACTGGGAGAGCGCACGCTTCCTGGCGATCGGCCGGGGCGAGGACGGCAGGCTCTACGCGCGCGATCCCGAAGGGGTCCTCGACGGCATGCTCACCTCCGCGTACGAACCGGACGGCACCATGCCGGCCGCGGCACGCGACACCGGCTACCGGTTCCACGACTGGCAGTTGTGGCTGACCGCAGGCCGGTCGAAGGCGTACGTCCGCACACCCGACGGGGTCGAGGTGTGGCCGGCGGTGAAGGAGGGCGTCGGCTGCAAGTGAGCCGTCAGCGACTGCGGTGCAGGGCGACCAGCAACTGCCAGACCTGGTGGGCGATCTCGTCGGCGGTGCCCTCCAGCAGCCCGTGCAGCCAGTCCGCGAGGACCCCCGCGAAGGTGGCCGCGACGGCGGACGCGACGAGCGGGGCGTCCGGGGCGCCCACCAGGGTGCGTTCGGCCAGGCTGCGGGCCCGCAGGTCGCGGTGCAGCACGCTGCCGAGCGGGCCGCCGCCGCCCGGACTCAGCAGTGCCCGGTAGAGAGCGGTGTGCGGGGCGAGGCCGGCGAAGAAGGCGAGCAGGGCAGGCGGCGCCGACACCGGATCGGGCCGCCCGCGCCAGGCGTGCAGGGCCTCCACCGCGTCCCGTACGACATCGGCGCAGGCGTCGACGGCGAGCGCCTCCAGGTCCGCGTAGTGCACGTAGAACGTCGCCCGGCCGACCCCGGCCCGGCGCACCAGCGCCGCGACGCCGACCTCCGTCAGCGGCTGCTCGGCGCACTCCTCCAGCAGCGCCCGGCGCAGTCTGGCACGGGTCCGGGCGGCCCGCGGGTCCCGGGACGTCACCGGGCGATCAGGACGGCGGCCAGGGCGAGTGCCCCGGGCAGGGCCTGCGCGAAGAGGATCCGGCGGTTCGCGGTGACCGCCCCGTACACGCCCGCGACCACGACGCACACCAGGAAGAAGACCTGGACGCGGAAGCCGGTCGGATCGTCCGCGACGAGCCCCCACACCAGCCCCGCCGCCAGGAACCCGTTGTAGAGACCCTGGTTGGCGGCCAGTGGTGCGGTGGCCCGGGCCATCTCGGGGTCGAATCCGTGCAGGCCCCGTCCCGGCGCGCGCTCCCAGAGGAACATCTCCAGGACCAGGATGTACGCGTGCAGCGCGGCCACCAGCCCCACCAGCACGTTCGCGACCGTCTCCATCGTCAGCTGGCTCCGTCGTCTCGGATGTCTTGGACGGTTGTCCACTATAGCTGGACAACCGTCCAGGAACTATGCCGGGGACGTCACACGGCACCTCCGGTTGTGGCGTCCGCCGTCGGGGTAGCGATGCACGGTATTTCCGTTACCTGAGGGGGAGTTGACGTGTCGGGCAGTCTCGCGCCGGCCGGCTGGAGCGGGAGTGAGCGGAGGATGTGGGCCGCCTTCCGGCGAGGGGAGTGGTTCACGCACCGGGGCGAGGTGCGGGCCCGCGTCGTGCGGAGACTCCTGCTGGCGCCTCCGCAGGCCGAGGCGGGACATGTGCCGCGGCTCAGGCTCAGGAACGTGTCGATCACCGGCCGGCTCGATCTGGCCGAGGCCGTCCTCCCGGGGACCCTGCGGCTGCACGGCTGCCGTTTCGAGCAGGCTCCCTGCCTCGACGGCGCCACCCTCGGGGCGTTGGAGATGCGCGACTGCGAGCTGCCCGGACTGTCGGCCGTCGGCGTCACGATCGGCTGGAAGTGCGAGATCGCCGGGTGCGAGGTGCGCGGGCCCATCGACCTGTACGGCGCCTCGATCGGCGGCACCCTGCGACTGGAGGGCAGCCGGCTGACGGGGCACGGGGAGCGGCGGGGCGAGGGCGCCCTGCAACTGCTGTGCGCCACCGTCGGAGGCGACGTCCAGGCGGGCACGGGGCTGCGCGTCGACGGCTGCACCGACCTCAGGGACACCTCCGTCCGCGGCAGCGTCGTACTCAAGCGCGCCGAGCTGCGCAACCCGGCCGGCGCGGCCCTGAGGGCCAACAGGCTGCACATAGGAGGGGACTTCAACTGCCGGGGCGGCCTCGTCGCCGAGGGCACCGTCGATCTGTGCGACGCCCGCGTGGGCGGCGGCGCGCTCTTCCAGGAGGCTGTGCTCGACTCCCCGCACGGACCCGCGCTGCGGGCCCACGGCATAGACGTCGGCGCCGAGTTCAACCTGTGCGACGGGTTCACGGCGCGCGGCAGAATCTCCATGAGCAGCATCACCGTACGCAGCCGTCTGTCCTTCAAGGACGCCCTGATCGAGGCGCCCGCCGGTCAGGCCGCTCTGATCAGCCGCCGCTCCACCGCCTCCGAGCTCGACCTGCGCTTCCGTGAGCCGGTGAAGGGCACCGTCGACCTCAGCCACACCCGGGTCACCGTGCTGAAGGGCACCCCGCCGCGCTGGCCCGTGGCCCTGCGTATGGAGGGGGTGGTCTACGACAGCCTGCTGCCCCAACTCCCCGCCGCACAGCGGCTTCCACTGCTCACGCGCGATCCCGAGGGGTTCACCCCGCAACCCTACGAGCAACTGGCCGCCTCCTACCGGCTGCACGGTCACGACGGCGACGCCCGCACGGTGCTCCTCGCCAAACAGCGGCGCCAGCACACCACGCTGCCGTGGCCGGGCCGGGTGTGGGGCGGCCTCCAGGACATCACCCTCGGCTACGGTTACCGGCCGATGCGGGCGGTGTGGTGGCTGTGCGCGATCATGCTCAGCGGCAGCCTGCTGTTCACCCGATGGCCCCCGCAGGCGGTCGACCCGGGCAAGCCGCCCCACTTCCAGGCCGCGATCTACACCTTCGACCTCGTACTGCCGCTCGTCGACTTCGGTCAGGAGCAGGCGTTCAGTCCGCGCGGCGGACTCCAGTGGGCGGCCGTGGTCCTCGTGTGCCTGGGCTGGCTGCTCGCGACGACGGCCGCGGCGGCCGCCAACCGGACCTTGCGCAGGGCGTGACGCCCCGCGGCCCGCCCTGACCGCTGGTCCCGGCGCGACTCGGCCGCCGTACCCACCGGTGTCAGCGCGACTGGGCCGCCGTGCGCAAGGTCAGTGCCCGAAGCGCGAGCTGCATCTCGAACTGGGCCGCCGGATCGTGCAGTTGGTCCCCGAACAACTCGTCCAGCTGGCGCATCCGATAGCGCACCGTCTGCGGGTGCACGGCGAGCCGCGCCGCCACCTCGCTCGCGTTGTGCCCGCACTGGAGCCAGCTGAGCAGTGTCTCCGCCAGCCGCTCCCGCTGCGGCGAACGCATCTCCACCAGCGGCCCGAGCCGCCGCTCGGCCATCGCGTCGACCAGGGCCTCGTCGCGGAAGAGCAGGAGCGTCGCCAGATGGTCCTGGCAGCGCACCGGCTCCGCACCCGGCAGGATGCCGCGCCGCGCCAGATCCAGCGCCTCGGTCGCCCAGCGCCACGATCGCGCGCCCTCCTGGAGCGCCACGGTCGGACCCATCGCCGCACGCAGCCCGTGCAGCGCTCCGGCGACCGCCCGTGCCCGGCCCGGCCCGTCCGGGTCGGGCACGACCAGCACGGCGGGCTGGACGTCGAACCGTGCCAGGAACTCCGCGGGCACGATCGGCCGTGCCGCCCCCGGCCGCGACCCCTGGTCGACCGCGACGACCGCGAGGGCCCGGGGTACCGGCCAGCGCGCCGAGTGCGCGAGATCGCTGATCGCCTCGGCCGACGCGGGCGGATCCGCGGTGAGCAGGTCGACCAGCCGGCTGCGCCGCTGCTGCAACTCCCCGGCCGCGTGCAGCCGCGCCTCCGTGTAGCCCGCCGTCGTCGCGGCCGCCATCTCGTCCAGGTGCAGGAACAGCGCCTCACCGAGGGCGGCCAGCACCTCGCGGGGCAGCAACTCCGCGTCGACCAGCGCGTTCACCCGCCGCCAGGTCACCCGCGCGCCGAGGCGCAGCGCGGACTGGAACGAGTCGAGACTGCGCCCCTCCTCCGCCTCGCCCCGCCCGATCCTCAGGTACGTCGCCTTCACCGGCTCCCAGTCGGTGTCCGGCTTCGCCATCCGCTCCAGGAACCCCTGCAAGGCGTGCTCCACACCCTGGTGCACGACATGCATGTACGTGTCGTCGGTCGGCCGGGCGTACTCGGGGATCTCGGTCCTGATGGCCCGTACGACCTCTTCGGCGATGTCGGCGAAGAAGGGCCTGAGGTGGTCGTGCAGGTCCGAAGGGAACACCTTGAACGGACCGTTGGGCTCGTCGTCCACGGCTCGGGCTCCTCCTGCGCACGGGATCAGGGGCTCCGAGACGATACGGCAGGCGACCCGTCCCGGCTCATCCGCCGCGGACGGACATAAGGGTGCGGTTCGTCACATCGCCTTTGTCAGCGAGCTGACAGAAGCGGCATGACGAACTGTCAGCGGGCCGTCTAACTCGACCGGCGTCCGGCGGCGGAGGCTGGGGGAGACCACCCACCGCTCGCCTCCCGGGTGCAACATCACTGACCTCCCCACGAGTTGGAGCCACCATGACCGCAGCCCGGCCCGGGGCCGACGCCTTGCTCACGGACCATCTGCGGTACTGGGCCCGCCGTCGCCCCCAGCAGTGCGCCTTCCGGCACGTCGAGTTCGCCGGTTCCGCCTCCGAGGGGCGGCACCGGACCCTGGGCTGGCGTGCCATGGACGCCCGCGCCCGCGCCGTCGCCGCCCGTCTGGTGACCCTCGCGGCGCCCGGCGACCGGGCCGCCCTGGTCATGCCGCAGGGCCTCGACTACGCGGCGGCCTTCCTCGGCTGTCTCTACGCCCGGATGATCGCGGTCCCGCTGTCCAGGCCACAACTCGCGGGCCACGACGCCCGACTGGCCGGCGTGCTCGCCGACTGCGAACCCGCCGTCCTGCTCTGCGACTCCGCCGACCTCACCTCCGTCGAGGCCTTCGCGCTGGACCACGACCTGCCCGCGGTGCCGGTCGTGCCCGTGGACCACCTGCCCATCCAGCGCTTCGGGTTCGACGAGTACGAGTCCGTGCCGGATCCCGACGAGACCGCCTACCTCCAGTACACCTCCGGTTCCACCCGCGACCCGGCCGGCGTGATGATCAGCCACGCCAATCTGGCGGCCAACGCCCGCCAGGCCCTTCACACGTTCGTCGACGACCCAGGGGCCACCACGGCCGTCGGCTGGCTGCCCCTCTTCCACGACATGGGCCTCGTCCTCAGCGTCGTCGCTCCCGTCATGGGCGGATTCCAGTCCGTCCTGATGGACCCCGTCGCGTTCCTGGAGGACCCGGCACGCTGGCTCCGCCTGCTCGGCTCGTACGACGGCACCGTGAGCGCGGCGCCGAACTTCGCGTACGACTACTGCGTGGCCCGCTCCGGTCCGGGCGCCGCCGAAACACTGCGGCTGGACCGGGTGCACGTCCTGATCAACGGCGGGGAGCCGGTACGGCCGGGGACCATCGACCGTTTCCACGCGGCGTTCGCGCCCGCGGGGCTCGACCCGGCGACCCACCGGCCCGCGTACGGACTCGCGGAGGCCACCGTGCTGGTGACGGCCGACGCCCGCGCGGCGGTGCCCACGACGGTGCGGTGCGACGCCGAAGCCCTCACGGCAGGGCGCATCGAAGTGGCGTCGGACAGGTCGACGGCGGACGGCGGAGTGGCCGAACTCGTTGCGTGCGGCCCGCCGGCCGGACAGGAACTGCTGATCGTCGGGTCCGAGGGCGAAGAACTGCCGGAGGACCAGGTCGGTGAGATCCTCCTGACGGGCCCCAACATCGCCCGCGGCTACTGGAAACGGGCCGATCCCACCCCCTTCGCCCCGCGGGGCCGCCTGCGCACCGGCGATCTGGGCGCCCTGCACGACGGGCGGCTTCTGGTCACCGGACGTCTCGAGGACGTGATCGTCGTCGACGGACGCAACCACTACCCCCAGGACATCGAGGAGACCGTGCGCACCACCCTGGACCTCGTACGCCGGGACCGGCTGGCCGCGTTCGCGGCACCCCGCGCGGACGGCACCGGGGAGGAACTCGTCGTCGTCGCGGAGTACGACCGGGACACCGGACCCACGCCGCAGGAGCGGCGCGACGCCGAACACACCGTGCGTGCCGCCGTGTCGGCGCGCCACGGGCTGCGTCTGGGACCGCTGCTCCTGGTCCCTCCGGGCTCGGTGCCGCGCACCAGCAGCGGCAAGGTGGCGCGCGCGGCCGGCCGGGCACGGTTCCTGGAAGGGGGGTTCGACCCCCGATGAGCCCCTCGCGCACCGAGATCCGGGCCGTGGTCGCCGGGCGGCTGCGCTCCTGGTACGCCCTCGAACCCGGCGAGATCGCCGACGACCGCCCGCTGGCCGAGCTGGGTCTCACCTCGCGCGACGCGGTGACCCTGACGGCCCTGCTCGGCGAGGTCGTCGGACGGAGGCTGCCGGAGACCCTGCTGGGGGACACCCGGACGATCGACGCGCTCGTGGAGCGACTGACGCGGGAACGGTCCGACGGACACGGGGTGCCGTCGCACGGCCCGCGACCGGAACGGGACGCGGACCGGGCTGCCGTGGCCGTCGTCGGTGTGGGCTGCCGTTTCCCCGGCGGTGCCGACACTCCCGACGCGTACTGGCGCCTGCTCAGCGAAGGCCGCGACGCGGTCGGCGCACTCCCGGACGACCGCCGGGAGACCGGCCCGCACCTCGCCGTCGCACCACGCTCCGACGGCACGCCCCACGAGGACGCGCCCCCCGAGGGCCCGCCGCGCGGCGGCTTCCTCGACGACATGGCGGGTTTCGACGCGGACTTCTTCCGCATCGGCGCGGACGAGGCCGCCGCCATGGATCCGCAGCACCGCGTGCTCCTCGAAGTGGCCCGCGAGGCCCTCGACCACGCGGCGCACCCGGTGACACGCCTCGCGGGCACCCGCACCGGGGTCTTCGTCGGCATCAGCGGCAGCGAGTACGCCCAGGTCACGGCCGGCGCGCCGGACGCCTGGACGACGGCGGGCAGCGCGCCGGGCGTCGCGGCGGCCCGTCTCTCCCACGCCCTGGACCTGCGCGGCCCGAGCCTGGCCGTCGACACGGCCTGTTCCTCCGCGCTCGTCGCCGTGCACCATGCCGTACGGAGCCTGGCCACGGGGGAGAGCGACACCGCGCTCGCCGCCGGTGTGAGCCTGCTGCTCACGCCCCGCGCCCCGCACCGGGCGGGCGCGCTCGCGCCGGACGGCCGCCGCGGGGCGTTCGACGCCGGGGCCGACGGGACCGTACGCGGCGAGGGCTGCGGTGTCGTCGTGCTGAAGCGCCTCGCGGACGCCGAACGCGACGGGGACCGGGTGCTGGCGGTCGTCCGGTCGACCGCCGTCAACTCCGACGGGCGCTCCGGCGGCCCGGCGGCACCCAACGCGGACGCCCGGCGCGCCCTCCTCGCCGAGGCGTACACCGACCCCGCTGACGTGGACTACGTGGAGACGCACGGCGTCGGCACCCCGCAGGGCGATCCCGCCGAGGCGAGTGCCCTCGCCGCGGCGCTGGTCTCCGCGCGCACACCGGACCGGCCGCTGCTCATCGGCTCGGTCAGGGCGAACCTGGGACACCTCCGGGCAGCGGCCGGCATCGCCGGGCTGATCAAGACCGTACTGGCCCTCCAACACGGTGAGATACCGCCGCACCCGCACGTCACCCGGGCCGGCACCGGTGCCGGCCCGGAGGCACTGGGCCTGCGCCTGGTCACCTCGGCCGAGCCGTGGCCGCGCCACTCGGGTACGGCCACCGCGGGTGTGTCGGCCTTCGGATACAGCGGGACGAACGCACACGTCGTCCTCACCGAGCACCGCGCGCGCCCCAGGCCGCGGGAACCCCGGACCGGGCCCGCGCTGCTGCTGCTCGACGCGCCCAGCGCGGAGCGTGTGCGTGCGTACGCCGGTGAGCTCGCCGACTGGCTCCGTGCCGGACCCGGGGTCCGCGACGCCGACCTGGCCCGCACCCTGGCCGGCCGCACAGGGCGCGGACACCACCGTGCGGCCGTGGTGACGCGAGGCCGCGCCGCGACGGTGGAGGCGCTGAGCCGGCTGGCCGCGGGCGAGGGATCCCCGCACGTGGTGACCGGCGCGGCGGATCCCCGTGACGGCGCCGGGACCGTGTGGATCTTCCCCGGCGAGGGCTGCCCGTGGCCGGGCGCCGGCCATCAACTCCTGCAAACGGAACCGGCGTTCGCGGACGCCGTCGAGCGCCTGGAACCACTGCTGCGCTGGCACGCGGGCATCTCCCTGACCGAAGGCCTGGGAGCGGACGCCGACCTCTCCTCACCCGCCGTCGCGATGCCCGTCCTCTACGGTCTGCAGCTCGGCCTCGCCGCACTGTGGCGCTCCTTCGGGCTCGAACCCGCCGCCGTGATCGGTCACGGGGCGGGAGAGATCGCCGCGGCGGTCGTGTCGGGGGCCATCGACCCCGTCACCGGCGCCCGGATCGTCGCGGCACGCTCCCGGCTCCGCACCGGGCCGAGGGCCTGCGGACCGACCCCGCCGGACGGCCGGCCGACGGGCAGCGCCGACGGCATACATCAGGGCGAACTCTCCTGCATGACAAGGGAGTTCGCTCGGCAGCTGGGCGATCTGCCGGCGGCCGCCCCGGGCTGCGCCCGCTACTCGGCCTCGCTCGCCGACCCCCGGGACGCCCGGTACGACATCGCGCACTGGGAGGCGAACCTGACCGGGCCCGCCCGCTTGCCCGAGGCCCTCCGCGCGGCGGCCGAGGACGGGCACCGCGTCTTCGTGGAGGTCACCCCGAACGCAGCAGGCCCGCAGCCGCCGGCCGGCGCGCTCGTCGTCCCCACCCTGCGCGAGAACATGGACGACGCCCTCGCCTTCGGTACCGCGCTCGCCACCCTCCTCGTCAACGGCGTCCGCGTACCGGACCTGCGCGAACGCCTCCCGGGCCGCATCGAGGACGTGCCGCCGCCCCGCTGGCGCCATCGCCGCCACTGGTTCGGTGAGCAGACCCCTTCGGCCTCCGGCCGGGAGCCTGCGCTCGCCGCGGCTGACGGCGAGCACAGGTCACCGGCCTAGGGGGTTTCGTTCGGATCGGCTCGGGTCCGCGGCGCCCGGCACGGCACCTCGCCGCGTTGTCGGACCACCCGAGTACGCCCGGTACGCGGGTGGTCCTCCGCCTTGCGATGCACCGCACCGGCCGCCGCGGCCTGGTCCGAGCCGATCCGAACGAAACCGCCTAAACCGCGCGCGGCAGCGGAGCCATCTCCAGCCTGTCCGGCTTGACCGTGACGACGGCCTGGGGGCGCGGTGGCGTCGAGGCGAGCGTCAGACGCCGGCGCTGGAGAACGGTGGCGAGGACGACGAGGAGTTCCGTCCACGCGAACTCCTCGCCGATGCACTTGCGGCGGTCGTCACCGAAGGCGAGGAGATCGCTCTGCGCCCCGACCCCCTGATACTTGATCGCCTTCGACGGCCTCGCCGCCCCGCCCCGTTTGCTACTGCGTTGTCGGCGTGGGGATTTGTCGACCTGACCGCGCCCGCCGGAGCGTGACCGAACACTCACGGGGGCCAAGTGGGGGAGTTGATCCATTAGGCGTCCAACCCGATAAGCTCCCCTGCGGCGCTGCGAGTTGACGCGAACACACTCGGTCGTCTCGCCCGGCGTTCTCTGACGCGTACGGCGCCTGCACACCCCCCCGTTCGAGCGTGTTGCTTTCGAAGGATGCAGATGGAACTTGCCACTCCGCCCCCGGCGGCGCGGGCACCCGTCGCCTCGTACAGCTGGTGGCTCATGCCCCTCGCCTTAGGTGCAGGCACGGTCGCCACCGCGGTCGCGGGCCCCGACCAGGTCCAGATACCCGCCACGTTCGCCGGGGCCGCGGCCACCGCGGCGGGCGCTGCCTGTGTGCGCCTCCTCGTCCGCACGCAGTCCCAGCTGCGCCGCACCAACGGTGAGTTCCGCGCCTCGCAGGCCGAGCACTCGCAGCAGTGGCAGCAGCATGTGGCCGGTCTGGAACGCAAGTTCACCGCCGAGCGATCCGGCCTCGAACACCGACTGGCCGAGCAGGCGCAGGCCTTCGAGGCCCGGCTCACCGAGGAGACCCAGGCCTACGAGAGCCGGCTGGCCGAAGAGACGAAGGCGTACGAGACCCGGCTCGTCTCCGAGAGCCAGGGCTACGAGGCACGCCTCACCACCGAGGCCGAGGTCTGGCAGGAGCAACTCACAGGCCAGCAGGCCGCCGTGGCGCGACTCGCCGACGTCCAGCTGCCCGAGGCGCTCAAGCGGCTGCGCTCCGGCGAAGCCATCGACGACATCCTGGCGGAGCTCGCCGGAGAATCCGAGGCGAGCCCCGAGCTGCGCGGCGAGCTGCGCAAGGTCCTGCGCACCGCGCTGATCGGCATGGAGGAGGAGTTCGACCGCTCCACCTCGGCCGAACAGGCCGTCATCAGCATCGGCAGCCGCATCCATGTGCTGACCAGCAAACTGCGCGGACGCCTGCACGAGATGCAGGGCGAGCACGGGCGGCTGCCCGCGGTCGCCAGCGGCCTCATGGAACTCGACCAGGAGATCGGCCCGGCCGACTGTCTCGCCGCCAGTATCGGCGTGCTCGGCGGTTCGGACCGGCCCGGACGCCAGTGGCAGGAACCGCAGCGCCTGCTCAGCGTGGTCCGCGGCGGCATCGGCCGCATCAAGGACTTCGACCGGATCCAGGTCCGTCACCTGCCCGAACTCGGCGTCGACGGCGGCCTGGTGGACCATCTGACGCTGATCTTCGCCCACCTCCTCGACAACGCGGCGCGCTACTCGCCGCCCACCGAGCCCGTGGTCGTCTCCGGCAAGGAGGTCCCCAACGGCGTCGGCATCGAGATCCAGGACTCGGGCAAGGGCCTGAGCGAGGAGAAGAAGCGCGAGGCCGAGCAGTCCCTCACGGGCACTGCCGCGGGCCCCGGCCTCGGCGGCATCTCGGAGGACGCCAACCTCGGCCTGCGGGTCGTCGGCACCCTGGCACGCCGCTACGGCATCCGTGTCACCTTCGCGGACTCACCGTGGCTCGGCACCTCGGTGGTCGTCGTGGTCCCGCACAAGTACTTCAGCCCGCTGCCCGCCGCCGTCACCGAGCCGGCTCCTGCTGTGGCCGCGGCCGCGGCCGCGCCGAGCACCGAGCCCACGACGCACGCACCGAGCACCGAGGACATGGACACCACTCCCGGCGGCCTGCCCCGGCGCAGGAGCAGGCGCAGTGACGCGACGACGGTGGAGCGGCCGAGGCCTGCCGGACGTACGGAGGAGAACGTGGCCGCCGTACCGCCGGACGCGTCCTTCGCCGGCCTCGCCGCCTTCGCCACCGCCGGACGCGAGAGCGAACCGGCGCGCGGGACGACCGCGGACCGAGACCCGGCAGCCGGCGGCGAGCAGACCGCCGGGACCGAGTTCAACGAGCACCGCACTGAAGAGAGCGACTAGTCCCATGACGCAACAGGGAACCGACGTGAGCTGGGCGCTCCGCGATCTGACGGAGAGCATCCAGGAGATCCGCTTCGCCCTCGTGGCATCGAGCGACGGCAAGGCCATCACCTCCTACGGCGCCGACGACCCCGACGACGTGGACCGTTTCGCCGCCGTGGTCGCCGGCCTCCAGGCGCTGGCCCAGCCCGTGGCCGAGCAGTTCCCCCAGTACGCGGGGCAGTTGCGGCTCGCGATGATCGAGGTCGACGGCGGCCATCTGTTCGTGGTGCGGGCCGGCGTGGAGACGTACCTCGGAGTGCTCGCGAAGGAAGGCCTCGACCAGGGCCTCCTCGGCCATCAGATGAGGGACCTGGCCCGCAGGATGGGTGAGCTTCTGGGCACCACTCCGCGCCTGGAGGAGCACTCTGGATGAGTGCTCCCCGCCCGCCCACGGACCCGTCCGGTCTCGAGCGCTACTACGTCCTCACCGGGGGCCGCAGCGGACCGGGCGGTTCGGCGTCGGGCCTCGACGTGGCGACCCTGATCGTCTCCCGCGCCGCTGCCGTCCCCGGCATGCAGCACGAGCACGAGGAGATCATCCGGCGCTGCCGCGATCCGCTGTCGGTGGCCGAGCTCGGCGCCCACCTCGGATTGCCCTTCAACATTCTCGCGGTGCTCCTGGCCGATCTGCTGGACGCAGGCCGCGTCGAAGCCCGTCATCCCATCCCGGCGTCAGGCGCCGGCAGCGGGCCCGACCTCGCGCTCCTTGAGGAGGTACTCAGTGGACTTCAAAGGCTTTGACCACCCCGACCGGCAGACGGCCGGGGGCCCCCGCTCGGTGAAGGTGATGATCGCCGGCGGCTTCGGCACCGGCAAGACCACCATGGTGCGGTCCGTCAGCGACATCAAGCCGCTGACCACCGAGGAGACACTGACGCAGGCCAGCGCGGACGTCGACAACCTGATCGGAGTGGGGGACAAGCAGGAGACCACCGTCAGCCTCGACTTCGGCAAGATCGGCATCAACGACCAGCTGGTGCTCTACCTGTTCGGGACGCCGGGCCAGGAGCGTTTCTGGTTCCTGTGGAACGGCCTGTTCAAGGGGGCCCTCGGGGCGGTGGTCCTGGTCGACACCCGGCGGCTGGCCTCCAGCTTCCGGGCCATCGAGGAGATGGAACGGCAGAACGTGCCGTTCGTCATCGCCCTGAACGTCTTCCCGGACTCCAAGGACCATCCGATCGAGGAGATCCGCGACGCCCTGGACATATCGCCGCACACCCCGATCGTGGCCTGCGACGCCCGCGACCGGGCTTCCAGCCGTGACGTGCTGATCGCCCTGATACGCCACCTGCAGGAACGCTCTGCCGCCGCAATGGAGCCCCGATGAACGACCAGCCCTCAAACGGTCCCGATGCCCCCCGCGGGTGCCCGGTCGCCCACGGCGGCGCGAGCGACACCATCCGGCTGTACGGGGCGGAGGCCGCGCTGGACCCGCAGGGGATCTACGCGCGGCTGCGCAAGGAGTACGGGGCCGTCGCACCGATACTCCTGGAGGGCGACATCCCCGCCTGGCTGGTCCTCGGCTACCGGGAGAACCGCCGAGTGCTCGACAACGCACGGCAGTTCAGCCGTGACGCGCGTATCTGGCGGGACTGGAAGGACGGCCGCATCGAGGCCACATCTCCGCTGATCCAGATGCTCGGCTGGCGCCCCGACTGCGTGTCACAGGACGGCGAGCCGCACCGAAGGTTGCGCGGAGCGGTCACCGACAACCTCCAGACGGTCGCGGGCCGCGGCATCCGTCGCCACATCACGCATTTCGCCAACAAGCAGATCGACGCGTTCGCGGACGAGGGCACCGCCGATCTGGTGGCCGACTACTCCGAGTACCTGCCGATGCTCGTCCTCACCCGGCTCTTCGGGCTGCCGGCCGGTGAGGGGCGCAGCCTGGCCCTCTCCTGCGCCCAGGTCATCAAGGGCGGCGAGGACGCCGTGGTGCACAACGACCGCATCATGGAGATCCTCGGCGAACTCGCCGAGCGCAAGAAGGAGGAGCCGGGCGCCGACTTCACCACCGGACTGCTCGGCCACTCCGCGGACCTCGACGACGACGAGGTCCTCAGCCATCTGCGGCTGGTGCTGATCACCGCGCACACGACCACCAGCAACCTGCTGGCGCGGGTGCTCCAACTGGTGCTCACCGACACCTCCCGGCTCGCCGGACTCGTCAGCGGCCAGCTGAACGTCTCCGCGGTCGTGGAGGAGGTCATGTGGAACACCCCGCCGCTGGCCGTGCTCCCGGGCCGCTTCGCCACCGTGGACCTCGAACTGGGCGGCTGTCACATCAAGGAGGGCGACCTTCTGGTGCTCGGCCTCACGGCGGGCAACCTCGACCCGGAGATCCGGCCCGACGCGGGTGTGTCCGTCCAGGGCAATCAGTCGCACCTGGCCTTCAGCGGTGGCGCCCACGAGTGCCCGGGCCAGAACATCGGCCAGGCCATCATCGAGACCGCCGTCGACGTCCTTCTGCACCGGCTGCCGGGTCTGCGCCTGGCCGTGCCGGCCGACGAGCTCACCTCGACCGCCTCCACCTGGGAGGCCCGACTCGACCGGCTGCCCGTCGAGTTCGCGGCACAGACCACGGCGGTCTGACCACCCGCTCGCCGCTGCCCGGCCGGACCGCTCCGGCCGGGCAGCGGCACGTCAGACCGCGAGCAGGTCGTCCAGCGATCCCCTGCCCGCCAGTTCGGCGGTCGCCGCCGGGCCCTCCTTGGCCGCGGCGTAGCGGCCCGAGGTCAGGCCCCACTCGTAATTGCCGTTGATCCAGTGCTGGATGGCCTCCACGCCCATCCGGACCTGGGCCCGCTGCTCGGCGGTCAGCCGCAGCTCCTCGCACATCTCCGGCACGCGCGCCTCCAGCGCGAGGTACTCGTCGAGGCAGTCGGTGGTCATCCGGTAGGCCTCGGCGGCGGCCTCCTCCCAGCCGCAGTCGCGCTCGCGGTGCAGCACGGCGATCAGATTGTGCCCGTCGCCCCGCCGCTTCTCGCGTTCGAAGGAGTGGATGTCGTTCATGAACCCGATGGTGTCGGCGGCGAGATCGCGCATCCGGACCATCAGCGGATGGGCCTGGACCTGCGCCGGCACCTCGAAGCCACGACTGCGCTCACCGGCGTCGATGCTGTGGTGGATGCCCACCGTCCGGCGTCGGAACTCGGCGTACTCGGCGAGGCTCAGGGTGCCGGCCAGATCCCGCGCGGCGAGGTCGACCTCTTCGGTGTGGGCCACCAGGAAGCGCCCCCAGGAGGCGGCGAACCGGGTCCGCCATGTCAGGGACATGCCATTCGAGAGCTGGCCCCAGACCTCCGTCCAGGCGACCGTGATCGGGCAGCTGACCCGGGGAGCGGTCCCCGCGGGGCGCAGCGGGGTGGCTATCAACTCCCGGGCGACCTCGGCTATGCGGTCCGCGCGGTCCGGTTGTCCCGTGTCGAACTGGTCGTCGAACAGGAAGGCCAGCGAGAACCAGTTCATCAGGACGACCATGTCGTCGGCCGAGGCGTGAGGATAGGTCCGTGCCGCCGCCTGGGGCAGGTCCCAGGACTGGTACTCCTCGAATCCGGCCTGGCTGCGCACCAGTCCCATGTCCCACACCCAGCGCAGGTGGCGCTCTCGGGCGTACTCCAGGTGCTCGCTGACGGGGGTCTTGAACGGGAGGTCGAACCTGACGTCCTGCGGCATTCGCGTCCTTTCCTGAGGCGATTCACAGGCCCCCGCCCCTGTGCGCGGGCGATCGCTCGCGACGCCCGCTGACTCGAACCGTGCTTTTTGAGCCGGTAGTTGACGACTCAAGCGCGCTTCGAGACTGCCCAGAGCCTAAACGATCTATGGTGTGACATCTGTAACGCGTGATGTGGGTGTGAAACGAGAGACGCGCCCCTCGCGACGAAAGACGCGCACTCGTGACGAGAGACGCGCACCTCACGACGAGAGACGCGCACCTCACGACGAGAGGCGCGCACCTCACGACGAGGGGCGCGCCACCTCCCCGGAGGTGGCGCGCCCCTCGCCCCGTCCCGCCGCGTGGCAGGGGCCCGAGCCGTACGGAATCAGGCGTTCGGCGCCGCGTACACGCGCTCACCGCCGACATAGGTGAGCGCCACCCCGGTCCCGCCGATCGCCTCCGGCGGGCCCTCGTACGGATCGCGGTCCAGCACCACCAGATCCGCCAGCGCCCCCACCCGCACACGGCCCGTGTCGTCGAGGTGGTTGGCGTACGCCGAGCCCGCGGTGTACGCCGTCAGCGCGTCCGTCAGGCCGATGCGCTCGCCGGGCAGGAACACCGGTCCGGGCTCGTCGGGGCTCACCCGGTTGACGGCGACATGGATGCCCTGCATCGGGTCGGGGCTGCTGACCGGCCAGTCGCTGCCCGCCGCCAGCCGCGCCCCGGAACGCAGCAGCGCGCCGAACGGGTACTGCCAGGAGACGCGTTCGGGGCCGAGGAAGGGGATCGTCAACTCGTCCATCTGCGGCTCGTGCGCCGCCCACAGCGGCTGGATGTTCGCCGTGGCACCCAGGTGCGCGAACCGGGGCACGTCGTCCGGGTGCACGACCTGGAGGTGGGCCAGGTGCGGACGGGTGTCGCTGGGGCCGTTCGCCTTCCGGGCCGCCTCGACGGCGTCCAGGGCGTCGCGTACGGCCCGGTCGCCCAGCGCGTGGAAGTGGCACTGGAAGCCGAGCGCGTCCAACTCCGTGACGTACGCGTTCAGTCGGTCCGGGTCGATGAAGCTGGTGCCGCGATTGGCCGTCGCGCAACCGCACTTGTCCAGATAGGGACTGAGCAGTGCGGCCGTGCCGTTCTCGGCGACCCCGTCCAGCATGAGCTTGACGCTGCCGGCGGCGAACCGGCCGTGCGTCAACGCGGCCCGTCGTTCGACGAGTTCGGGAATCTGCTCGGCGCCCCGGGCGCGGTCCCACCACAGCGCGCCGACCACACGAGCGGTGAGCGATCCGTCGCGGGCCGCCGTCAGATACGCCTCGGACGGATCGTCCATGCCGAGGAAGGACCCGAGGAGCGCGTCCTGCCACGCGGTGATGCCGAGCGAGTGCAGCTGCCGCTGGGCGTGCAGCAGCGCGGCGAGCCGGTCCGCCGCGGTGGCCGGCGGGGTGAGCCGGCCGACGGACTGCATCGCCCCCTCCTGGAGCATGCCGGTGGGTTCGCCCGCGGCGTCGCGCTCGAACCGGCCGTCGGCCGGATCCGGCGTGTCCCGGGTGACCCCCGCGAGCTCCAGCGCGCGGCTGTTGACCCAGGCACCGTGGTGGTCCCGGTTGGGCAGGTACACCGGCCGGTCCGGTACGACCGCATCCAGCAGCAGCCTGGTCGGCGTACCGCCCTCGAAGGCCTCCATGGACCAGCCGCCGCCCGTGATCCACTCCCGGTCGGGGTGCGCGGCGGCGTACGCGCGGACGGCGGCGAGCGTCTCCTCGGCCGTCTTCGCCTCCGTGAGGTCGCACTGGGTCAGTTCCAGGCCTGCCGGGACCGGGTGGACGTGTGCGTCCTGGAACCCCGGCAGGAGCAGGCGTCCGGCGAGGTCGACGACCTCGGTCCCCGGTCCCGCGAGGTCGTGGACCTCCGCGTTCCCGACGGCGGTGATCCGGTCGCCGGTCACGGCGACGGCCGTGGCGGTGCGGCCCTCGGGGGTGAGGACCGGGCCGCCGGTGAAGAGGAGATCAGCGTGCATGTTCGGTTCCTTGTTCGGACGGGATCAGTGGCCCGGGCGCGTCGGCGTCGGTGCCGAGCCCCGTGACGAAGTAGGGGGACCTGCGCACCCACTTCGCCCACGCGGCGGCCACGAAGCCGGAGGCGATCATGACCGTGGGGGTGAGCAGCAGGAACCAGCCGTTGTCCGCGCTGACTTCGAGATGGTCGGCCGAGGTGTAGAAGGAGTACGCGAGGTATCCGCCGAGCCCCAGCAGCGCCACGGCACTCACCGTGGGCAGGACCACCGCCCGTATGCCCTGCCGCAGGTCCTCGCGCAGCAGCCCGCGAAAGCGCGCCGCGGCGGCGAGGGCGATGAGCGCGTACGACAGCGCGACGACGATGCCGACCGCGTTGACCGTCGCCATGATCATGTCGGCGAGCCGGGGGATCACCAGGGCGAGCCCGGCCACGGCCGTCGCCAGTGCGCCGATCAGCAGGGTGCCGGCCGCCGGAGTCCCGTACCGCGTGCTGACCCTGGACCACACGGGGCCGAGCGTACGGTCCCGGCTCATCGCGAACATCCCGCGCGCCGTCGGGATCACCCCGGACTGCAGCGAGGCCACGGCCGAGAAGAGCAGGGCCACCAGCGGCAGCGCGGCCAGCGGCTGGGCGGCCAGCCGTTCACCGAAGAAAGCCAGCCCCTCCGCGCCGTGCCCCGCCAGCTCCTGCTCGCTCAGGACGCGCTGGAAGGCCACGGAACCGAGCAGGAACAGCCCGAGCATCGTCACCAGCGTGATCGTCCCGGCCCGCGAGGCGTCCCGCGGATCGCGCACCTCCTCGTTCACGGTGAACGCCGCGTCGAAGCCCCAGTAGCAGAAGACGGACAGCAGCAGACCCTGGGCGAGCGCGGTCGTGGAGGGGATGGCGAACGGATCGAACCAGCTCAGGCTGAAGGGATGCGGTCCCGTCACGATGCCGTAGCCGCAGAAGCCCAGCAGCACCACGTACTCGAAGACCAGCAGCGCGCTCTGCAGCCGGGCCGCGGTGCGCACGCCGGTGACCGCGGTGAGCGTGACGGCGGCCAGGACCACGATGCCGACCGCGGTGGTCTGCGCGGTGGAGCCCGGGTCGAGCCGCAGGCCGGCCAGGTCGTGCAGCCCCGCGTCACCGGCGAGCTGGAGCATCGCCGACCCCGTCACCGCTGTGGTGTACGCGAGGAAGGCCACCGTGGCCACGATGTTCACCCAGCCGACCAGGAAGCCCAGCCAGGGAGTGAGCGAACGGCCCACCCACGTGTAGCCGTTGCCGGCGTTCGGCTCCACCCGGTTGAGCCGGGAGTAGGCGCCGGCGATGCCGAGGACGGGCAGGAAGGCCAGCAGCATGATGGCCGGCAGATGCAGGCCGACCACTCCCGCGGTCACTCCGAGACCGATGCCGATGCTGGTGGTCGCCGCCGTGCTGGAGGCGGCGATGGCGACGCCGTCGGCGACGCCGAGGGTTCTGCGCAGGGACGGGGGATCCCCGCCGTACGGCTGCTGCGACATGTCCTGCTCCGATCGCACCCGGGGCCTGGGACCGGCCCGATGACCGGAAATGAAACTGCTCGGGGACTTAACAGGTCAACGCTGTTGACATAAGGTTCCGGCACCGGAAGGAGAGCCCATGAACGACCGAGTCGTCCCGCCCGCCGCCCGTCGGCGCCGACGCCCCACCAAGACGGGGGTCGTGCTCTCCGAGGAGCTGATCGTCGAGACCGCGCTGCGACTGCTCAAGGAGCACGGGGCCGACGCGCTCACCGTCCGCCGCCTCGGCCTCGCGCTCGGCGCCGACCCCACCGCCCTGTACCGCTACTTCCGTGACACCGACGACCTGTTGCTCGCCATCGCCGACGAACTCATCGGCCGCACGCTGCGCACCTGGCGGCCCACCGGCGACTGGCGCGCCGACCTGCGCGACCTGGGCCTGCGCACGCATGCGAACTCCCTCGCGCACCCCCAGGCCGCGGTGCTCAGCTCCTACCGCGTCACGGGCCGCGTCCACGAGATCGAGGCGGTGGAGACGATCCTCGGCGTCCTGCGCGGGGCCGGCTTCCCCGACGCCGAGGCCGTACGGATCTACCACGCGTTCGTCGACCAGGCCCTGGCCTTCGCCGCCCTCGACGCGGCGAGCGTCGCCCTGCCGCGGCCGGCCCGCGAGGCGGAGGCGGACGTGTGGCGGGCGACGTACGCCCGGCTGCCCGCCGACAGCCATCCGCACATCGCGGCGAGTGCCCGTCATCTGGTGGCGGACATGCGGCGCAGCGCCTACCCCGCCGCCCTCGACCTGCTGCTGACCGCCGCGGCGGCCCGGCTCGCGGAGATCGATGGGCAGCGGAAGGCGTAGGCGCACCCGGAGTGCACACCGGGGGAGTGGGGCGAACGGCTGTGCCCGTCGCCCCGCTCGATCATGATGGTCGCGGAACCGTTCCGTACGTCGTCACCAGGAGGCTGCCCGACGATGAACCCGCCCGCCCGCACCGCGAAACAGCGCAAGCAGGACACCCTCGACCGGCTGGAGAACGACGTCGACGCCTGGGTGTCCACGGCCGACGGCGAGGGGGGAACCCCCTATCTGGTCCCGCTGTCCTACCTCTGGGACGGCAGGACCCTGCTGGTGGCCACCCCGGCCGAGAGCCCCACCGGCCGCAACCTGCGGGCGACCGGCAGGACACGCCTGGGCATCGGGGCGACCCGCGACGTCGTCCTCGTCGAGGGCACCGTCACGGCCCGTGAAGCCGCCGAGCTGCCGGACGGGGTCGGGGACGCCTTCGCCCGCAAGACCGGCTTCGACCCGCGTGAACTCACCACCCGCTACCTGTACTTCACCATCAGCCCGCAGCGCGTCCAGGCCTGGCGCGAGGTCGAGGAGCTCACCGGCCGCGACCTCATGCGCGACGGCGAGTGGCTCGTGACCGACTGATCCGGGGGTACCCGGGAAGACGGCGCCGCGGCTGCCGCATGCCGCCGCGCCGTCCCGGAACCCTACGGAGGACACATGGCACTGGTCACGGCAGGCGTCGTGGTGCTGGACTGCGTCGAGCCCGAGAAGCTCGCCGCCTTCTACAAGCAACTGCTCGACGCCGAGGAGACGGACGCGTCGGCGAACCGCGTGGAGATCCGGGGCGCCGACGGCGTCCGGCTGGCGTTCCGCCGCGACGTGACGGCGACGCCGCCGAGCTGGCCGCGCCCCGAGAACTCCCTCCAGGTCCACCTCGACTTCCTCGTGGAGGACCTGGACGAGGCCGAACGCAGGGTCATCGGTCTCGGCGGCCGGCCGATCGAGACGAAGGACGCGGCCGGTCCGTTCGAGGAGCGGGGCTATGCCGACCCGGCCGGGCACTCCTTCACGCTGCGCTGCTCGCGCCCGACGGCGCCCAAACTGGGCTGAGGCGAGCGACGTCGAGGCGCACACGGCCGGCCCGGCGGGGCGTGGTCCGTACGGACTTCCGTCACGGATCACGCCCCGCCGGGCCGGTGCGTGTCAGTCCCGGCCGCCCTTGTCCGCGGACGGCCACACACCGGTGGAGCGCTCGATGGCCTTCGCGCCCGTGCGGTCCACCGCGCTGCGCACGACGGCGAAGATCGCGCCCTGCACCGCGGCGGCCAGCAGGATCTCGCCCCAGCCGCGGTCCTTGTCCAGGGCGTCGGGAGCGTCGTCCTCGTGCCGTATCGCCTTCCACGCCTGCTGGAAGGCGAGCCCGGCGAGGGCACCGCCCGCCCAGCTCAGCGCCATGCCGACCGGCTTGTAGACGAGTTTGAGCTTCTTCTGCTGCTTCTTCCTGGACACCTTGGTCTCTCCGTTGCGTGTGCGGTCAGGGACGTCCGTGTGCCGGGACGCGTTCGTCCTCGGGCACCGGACCCGGCGCGGTTCCCTCTCCGAAGGGCCGCCCGCCGAGCCGTTCGCGGTGATGGGGCGTCAGCCAGCCCGCCAGGTCCGGTCCGAGGGGGACGATCCCGGTCGGGTTGATACCGGTGTGGACTTGGTAGTAGTGCCGTTTGATGTGGTCGAAGTCGACGGTGTCACCGAATCCCGGCGTCTGGTAGAGGTCACGGGCGTACGCCCACAGGACCTGGTTCTCCGTCAGCTTCCAGCGGTTGCACTTGAAGTGGCCGTGGTAGACGGCGTCGAAGCGGACGAGCGTGGTGAACAGCCGGATGTCCGCCTCGGTGATCGTGTCGCCGACCAGGTACCGGCGGTCCGCCAGCCGCCCGGCCAACTGCTCCAGACGACGGAAGACCCCCGTGCAGGCTTCCTCGTACTCCGCCTGCCCCGTAGCGAAACCCGCCCGGTACACACCGTTGTTGACGTCCTCGTAGACGCCCGCCACGACCTCGTCGATCTCACCCCGCAGACGTTCCGGGTAGAGGTCCGGTGCCCCTTCCCGGTGCAGGGCCGCCCACTCGGTGGCGAGATCCAGCGTGAGCTGCTGGTAGTCGTTGGTGACCAGCCTGCCGCTCGGCACGTCCACCACGGCCGGCACACTGACACCGCCGGGGTAGTCCTTCTCCCGCGCGTCGTAGGCCTCGCCGAGGAAGCGGATGCCGAGCACCGGGTCCCGGCCGTCCGGGTCCAGGGTGAAGCGCCAGCTCCGGTCGTCCTGCAAGGGATCGGCCACCGCCAGCGACAGGGCGCCCTCCAGGCCGAGCAGCCGCCGCGAGATCAGCGCGCGGCTCGCCCAGGGGCAGGCACGGCTGACGACCAGCCGGTAGCGCCCCGCCTCCACCGGCCAGCCGTCGCGGCCGTCCGCCGTGATGCGGTCCGCGAAGTGGCTCCTGGACCTTTTGAACGCCTTCTTGCCGAGACTCGCGTTGCCCGCGCTCTCGTCCATGAGGTGTCGCCTCCCTGCTGTGCCCTGATACGGGTGCCCCGGTGAACGGGCTCGATTCAGGCCGCCACCACGGTGTGAGGTACGCGGACCCGGGAAGCCGGTCGGTGTGCGCAACGATCCGACGAACAGGCCGAACGGCTCGCCCCTGGACCGCCCGGGCCGGCCGTCCCCTCCGCGTGACCGGGACCGCCCGGATCAGCCGACCCGTCCGCGAAACCGGGACCGCCCCGATCCCCCGGGCCGCCCCGATTCCGCCGACAGGCCGGCGCCGCCGGACCATCCGGCTCCCCCGGACCACTCGGCTCCATCGGACGGTTCGTCCTCCTCGGACGGATCGGACCGGAAGACCCGGGTCACCGTGCTGGTGGCACTGGGTGCCAATCTACTGATCGCCGCGGCCAAAGCGGTAGGAGGCCTGCTCGCGGGTTCACCGGCCCTCCTCTCGGAGGCGGCGCACTCCGTGGCCGACAGCCTGAACGAGGTGTTCCTCCTCGCCGCCCTGCGGCGCAGCCGCCGCCCCGCCGACAGCCGGCACCCCTTCGGTTACGGCAAGGAGCGGTTCTTCTGGTCCCTGCTGGCCGCGGTCGGCATCTTCGTCATGGGTGGCTGCTTCTCCTTCTTCCAGGGGATCGAGGCACTCAGGAACGGCGCCGAGGAGTCCCTCGGCGGCTACCGCGCCGGGCTCGTGGTCCTCGGGGTGGCCTTCCTCGCCGAGGGCGCCTCCCTGTGGCGGGCGCTCCATCAGGCGCACCGGCAGGGCGGCACGGACGGCGTGCGGGACCCCGCGCTGCGCACGGTCGTCGCCGAGGACGGCACGGCGGTGCTCGGCGTGGTCCTCGCCATGGCCGGCATGGCGCTGCACATGGTCACCGGCCAGGTCGTCTGGGAGGCCGCCGCTTCCCTCGCCATCGGGGCCCTGCTCATGTACGTCGCCTACCGGCTGGGCCACGAGGCACGCGACCAGTTGATCGGCCGGGCCGCCGACGAGGAGCAGCGCGGCAGGATCCGCGCCCTGCTGGAGGCGCAGCCCGAGATCGACAGCGTGGAGGCGCTGCTCACCATGGAGCTGGGCCTGGACTCGACACTGGTCGCCGCGCGGATCGACCTCGCCCCCGGGCTCGACAGCGAGGAGGTGGAGGACGTCGCGGTGCGCATCAAGCGCTCCGTCGCCCACACGTTCCCGGATGCCGACCAGATCTTCCTCGACGTCACCGACGCGCGGACGGCACGGGCGGCCGCACGCGGCGCGCGGGCAGCGGAAAGCCCCGCCGCGACGGGGGAGCGCGGCGGGGCCTGACGCTCGGGTGCCCGGCACCCGGCGGATCATGCGCACCGATTCCAAGATTTTCCGGCGGCGTCACGGACGCCGGTGACGGCCCGGCGGTCCGGTCCCGCGGGCATGGGGATCAGCCCGACGGCTCCAGCAGGAAGACGGGGATGACCCGGTCGGTCTTCTCCTGGTACTCGGCGTACGGAGGGAACGCCGTGACGGCCCGCTCCCACCACCGGGCCTTCTCGTCGCCGCTGAGCTCACGGGCCGTCATGTCCTGGCGCACGGGGCCGTCCTGGAGCTCCACGTGCGGGTCGGACAGGACGTTGTGGTACCAGACGGGGTGCTTGGGGGCGCCGCCCTGCGAGGCGACGACGGCGTACCGCCCGTCGTGCTCGACACGCATCAGCGGCGTCTTGCGGATCTTCCCGCTCTTGGCGCCACGGGTCGTCAGGATGATGACGGGCAGGCCCGTGTCGAGCAGCGTCGTCCCCTTGGTCCCGCCGGAACTCTCGTACAGCTCCACCTGGTCCCGCACCCACTGAGCCGGGCTGGGCTCGTACTCGCCTTCGAGCGGCATGGCTTCCGTCCCATCGTCGTGTCGTAGCCGGTCGTGCTGTCGGCACGATTCAACACCAGAGCGGACGCCGATCATCCGCAACGTCACCCCGCGCGTCCCGGTGCCGCGCGGGGCGGCCCCGGACCGTTCACGGTGCCGCCAGGACCATGCGGACGGCGAGTGCCGTGATCACCGCGCTGGACGCGAGCGCCGTCGCCAGCCGTCCCCGGTGTCCGGTCAGGGCGCGGCCGAGCAGCGCTCCGCCGCAGGCCAGCACGAGTTGCCAGCTCGCGGACGCGGCGAACGCGGCGAGCACGAACACGCCTTGCTCCAGGGGAGCCGCCGCGTCGGCGGAACCGCTGCCGAGCACCAGTGCCGTGAAGTACACGACGGTGGTCGGGTTGAGCAGCGTGATGCCGAGCAGTGCCAGGTAGGCGCGGGCCGGCCGGGGCGGGTCCTGTCCCGTCCGGGCGGCCGATCGCCGCCCGCGGTACTGACGGACCGCGGCGATCGCGCCCCGGACAGCGAGCACAGCCAGGACGAGTGCCGAGGTCCACCGCAGCGGGCCCGTCACCGGCCGCAGCGTGGCCGCGAGCGCCGCACCGCCCAGCGCGGCGACCAGGGCGTACAGCCCGTCCGCGGTCGCGACGCCGAGCGCCGCGCAGGCGCCGGTCCGAAGGGACGTACGTGCAGTGAGGGACACTAGATATGTCGCGACGGCCCCGACGGGCATGGCGATGCCATAGCCCGCGACGAGTCCCGCGACGAGCGCGGCGGTCACGACCGAGGGAGCGAGGGCCTCCGCGGTCGGCCGGGCTGCTGCTGGACCCGCACCGGACGAGCGGCGGCGGAAGTCGGCGGCAGGAAGGCTTCGATCGTGGGCATGGGCAGATCCTCGGGCCACCGGATCCGCCCACGCAAGCCAATTACGCGGGGGCCGCGCCGATGGAGATCAGGCCACGCGGAAACCGCCGGGCCCGTCGCACGGGCCGGAAGTCCGAGGAAACAGGAGGTCCGCCGCACGGGCTTCGGACAGATCGCCGGTCCGGGGCATCTGGCCGAACTTCGCGTGGCCGTCTAGATGCCCCGGGCATCTAATGAAGATCGGCAAGAGGGAACCAGCGCTTGCGAGGTCATCCATGACAGAACCCCTCACGACAGATCCGGTCGCCTTCCCCCAGGACCGCACGTGTCCCTACCACCCGCCCACCGCCTACGACCCGCTGCGTGAGGCGCGCCCGCTCTCACGGGTCTCCCTGTTCGACGGCAGGACCGTGTGGGTCGTCACGGGTCACGGCGCCGCCCGCGACCTGCTGGCCGATCCACGGCTGTCGTCGGACCGCACCCGGCCCGCTTTCCCGGCACCGACACGACGGTTCGCCGAGGTCCGCAACCGCCGTGTCGCGCTGCTCGGACTCGACGACCCCGAGCACCGCACCCAGCGGCGGATGCTGGTCCCGAGCTTCACCCTCAAACGGATCGCCGGTCTCCGGCCGCGCATCCAGGAGACCGTCGACCGCCTCCTGGACCGGATGGAGCGGCAGGGCCCGCCCGCGGAGCTGGTGGACGCCTTCGCGCTGCCCGTGCCGTCCATGGTCATCTGCGCCCTGCTCGGCGTGCCCTACGAAGACCACGACTTCTTCGAGGAGCAGTCCCGCAGGCTGCTGCGCGGACCCACCGCGGCCGACACCGAGAAGGCGCGCGAGGCACTGGACGCCTACTTCGGCACCTTGATCGACCGCAAGCACGGCGGACAGGGCGACGGGCTCCTCGACGAGCTCGTCCGGGACCGGCTGAGCGAGGGGGCGCTGGACCGCGAGGAGCTGATCTCGCTGGCCACGATCCTGCTCGTCGCCGGGCACGAGACCACGGCCAACATGATCTCGCTCGGCACGTTCACCCTGCTGAGGCACCCGGAGCAGCTGGCGGAACTGCGGGCCGAGCCGGCCCTGATGCCCGCCGCCGTTGAGGAGTTGCTGCGCTTCCTGTCCATCGCGGACGGTCTGCTGCGTGTCGCCGTCGAGGACATCGAGACGGCGGGGACGACCATCCGTGCCGGTGAGGGCGTCGTCTTCTCCACCTCGGTCATCAATCGCGACGAGCACACCTTCCCTGAACCGGACGACCTGGACTGGCACCGTTCCACCCGCCAGCACCTCGCGTTCGGCTTCGGCATCCACCAGTGCCTGGGCCAGAACCTGGCGCGCGCCGAGATGGAGATCGCGCTGCTGTCGCTCTTCGACCGTTTCCCCGGGCTGCGGCTCGACGCACCGGCGGACACCATCGCGTTCAAACCCGGGGACACGATCCAGGGGATGCTGGAACTCCCCGTGACCTGGTAAGAGGCTTTCGGGTATGAGCATCGAGATCTCGATCGACAAGAACGTGTGCATCGGCGCCGGACAGTGCGCGCTGGCCGCCCCGAACGTCTTCACGCAGGACGACGACGGATTCAGCGAGCTGCTGCCCGGTCGCGAGGACGGCGGCGGCGACCCCATGGTGCGGGAGGCGGCGCGGGCCTGCCCGGTCGGCGCCATCACGGTGACCGGGACCTGAGGGCGGACGCGCCGGCCGTCACCGCGCCAGGACGGCGAGCTCCAGGCGGCGCGGGCGTCCGGGGTCGGCGATCACCTCGTACGCCGTGATCCGTTCGTCCTCGACCGTCAGGGTGAGGGCGACGAGCGGCCGTCCGCGCGGGGCGACGTCCAGTCCCACGGTCCCGTCGACCAGCGCCGTCGCCGCGTGTCGCGCCCGCTCCCGCAGCAGCACCGTCTCCTCGGCGACCGCCCGCGCGCCACGGACCACCGTCGCCGTGCCGGCAGGCACGGTGACGGGGTCGGCGCGGGCCGAGGTCACGGCACGCGCCTCCTGAGCGGCACCCTCATCCCTCGCCGCCGGCCCGTGCCGCGGCGCCGGCGTCCTGCCGCCCGGCCGCCAGCAGCACGCGCGCCGCGTCCGCCGCCTGTCCGGCCGGCTCCGCGCTGCGGGTGATGCCGGCGGTCACCATGGCCCCCTCGGCCAGCAGGAAGAGCCGGCCGGTGAGCACGGAGGGGAGCCCGGCGTCGGACACGAGGCCGTCCAGGTAGTCCCGGAACGCCTCCTTGTGCGCCGTGACCCGGTCGCTGACGCCGGGGGAGGTGGTGCCCAGTTCGCCGTACGCGTTGATCCAGGCGCAGCCGCGGAAACCGGGCTCGGCGAACCACAGTCCCAGCCACTCGAAGACGGCCAGGATGCGCTCCTCGGGCTGTTCGTGGCGGTCGACGTGCTCGGCCAGGTGCCCGCGCCAGCGCAGGTCGCGCCGCTCCAGGTACGCCTCCACGAGCCGGTCCTTGGCCGGGAACAGCTGGTACAGGCGCTTGAGCGAGACCCCTGACGCGCCGCGGATGTCGTCCATGCCGACGCTCTGCACACCACGGCCGTAGAACAGCTCCTCGGCCGCGTCGAGCGCCTGTTCCCGGGCGAGGGTGAGGGCCTGGTCCCGGGCGGTCGTGCGGTCCATGCAGAGGTCTCCTTGACGTGAGAACGGTCGTTCTCTACGTTAGCAGCCGGAGTGAGAACGACCGTTCTCGCTCGTGTTCCCGACCCGAACCGAGGAATCGCCATGACCGACCGCCCGCCCCTGCCGCCCTTCACCCGGGAGACCGCCGCCCAGAAGGTCCAGGCCGCCGAGGACGCCTGGAACACCCGGGACCCGCACAAGGTCTCGCTCGCCTACTCGGAGGACTCGGTCTGGCGCAACCGCGACACCTTCGTCACCGGCCGCGCCGAGATCGTGGAGCTGCTCACCGCGAAGTGGGCGCGCGAGCGCGAGTACGCCCTGCGCAAGGACCTCTGGGCCTTCGACGGCAACCGCATCGCCGTCCGCTTCCAGTACGAGGCGTGCGACGCCGAGGGCCAGTGGTGGCGCTCCTACGGGAACGAACTGTGGGAGTTCGACGAGCACGGCCTCATGACGCGGCGTGAGGCCAGCATCAACGACGTGCGCATCGAGGAGAAGGAGCGCCGGATCCTCGGTCCGCGTCCGGAGGCGGAGCGCGGGGCGTCCTTCCCCGTTCACTAGGGTTGCCCGCGTGAGCGAACACGCGGAAAGGCCCTTCCTCTACGTCGTCGTCTGCGCGGCCGGCATCGCCGAGGACGTCGGCGACCTGATCACCGCGGCACAGGAGCGGGACTGGGAGGTCGGCGTCATCGCCACCCCGCAGGGCCTCGGCTTCATCGACGCGACCGCCGTGCAGCAGCGGACCGGCCGCCCGATCCGCTCCGCCTGGCGTGCCCCGGGCGACCCGCGTCCGTTCCCGGCCCCCGACGCGGTGGCCGTCGCCCCGGCCACCTTCAACACCGTGAACAAGTGGGCCGCCGGCATATCGGACACCCTCGCCCTGGGCACCCTGTGCGAGGCGTACGGGCTCGGCGTCCCGATCGCCGTACTCCCGTGCGTGAACGAGGCGCTGGCGTCACACCCCGCCTACCGTGCGAGCGTCGAGCGGCTGCGGGGGATGGGCGTCCGCTTCGGGGACCCGTACTCCGGTGAGCCCCAACAGGACGGCGGGCGCAGGGAGTTCCGCTGGGAGCGGGTGCTGGACCTGCTCACCCCCGAGAACGCGGCGGGTCAGGGCCTGCGGTAGACGGTGATCGAGTGGCCGACGTCGTCGATCGGCCGGCTGGTGGCCAGCAGCGCCGCCAGCCGGTCGTCGGCCTTCGCGACCGAGGTGTCCGAGACGACGAGCAGCCCGTGCACGTCGTCCGGGTCCGCCGTGCGGGCATCGGCCGCGTGGATGCCGTACGCCGACGGCACGCCCGCACCCTTGTAGACGAGCCACACCTTCTCCCCCGGGTACCGCTCGCGCAGCCGGTCGGCGAGCCGCCCCAGATCCTGCCCCCAGTCGACGTTCGAGTCGTGCAGGCGCAGCCGGGTCTTCGACGGCCCGCCGAACGCCTCGTTCGAGTACGGCAGATAGTAGGGATACGTCGCCAGCGAACTGACGGCGACGAACAGCACCAGCGCCGCCGTGACCCCGCGTGCCCAGCGACGCCCGAAGGCCACGACGCAGGCCGCCGCGACCGCGAGGAACACCGGTACGAACAGGGCGTAGCGCACCCCGAGGTCGCGGGACCCCAGCATGGCCGTGCCCAGCAGCAGCGCCGGGGCGATCAGGACGTACGGAGCCGCGGGCCGCAGCCGGGGCACCGCGAGCAGCGCGGCAGCCCCGGCCGCCCACAGCGCGAGCATGCCGAGCGGCGTCTTCACCAGCAGCGCCGCCGGAAGGTAGTACCAGAGCGAACCCGCGTAGAGACGGCCGAACAGGAAGCCCTGCCAGGTCGCGTTCTCGAAGCCGAACTGCACGCGCATGCCGTCCCGGTACGGCCGCGGGAACGGCAGCGCGTCGACGAGCAGTGCGCGCAGGCCGTGCACCGGAGGCAGGTCCGCCGGCGCCGTCCAGCGCAGCCGCGGGTCGACCGCCAGATACGCGGCCCACACCACGGCGACGGCCACCAGCGCCGTGCCGGCCGCGCCCGCCGCGCCGGACCCCAGGAGCCGGACCCACCCGTGCTCGCCGGACGGCTCGGCCGCGGCCGGGGCGTCGACCGCCCCGCCGTCCCGCGCCGGACCGGCGGTCGGCGGGCCGGAGCGGCGCGCGTGCCACACCGACAGAGCCGCCAGGAGCAGCAGCACCGGGACGGCGGGCAGCATGCTCATCTTCGTGGCCAGTGCCACGCCCAGCGCCGCCCCCGCGAGCGGCAGATGGAGCACCGGGCGCCGCCGGGCCCGCCACAGCAGCCACGCCGAGGTCAGCAGAAAGCCCGACGCCGGGACGTCGAGCGTGGCCAGCGAGCCGTGCGCGATCACATCGGGCGAGAACGCGTACAGCGCCAGCGCCGTCAACCCGCCCACGGGGCCGACGAGTTCCCTGGCGAACGCCAGAACGACCAGGCCGAACAGCAGCGTCAGCACCATCACCGGCAGCCGCGCCCAGAACATCACCCGCCAGGGGTCGTTGCCCGACTCGTACAGCACGCGTCGCCCGAGTTCCGTCTGATCACCCGCGAACCCCTCGTCCAGGTGCGGGTGGGCGAAGACCAGCCCGCTCGCGACGATCAGTTTGCCCAGCGGCGGGTGCTCGGGGTTGTACCGCAGGCTGTGCTGCTGCGTGTAGACCACGGCCGTACCCACATAGACCGGCTCGTCGATCGTCGGGGTCTGCTGCACCGCCGTCGTGACCATCGCCACCGCCATCTCGGCCAGCAGTGCCACCACGGCCAGGACGAACAGCAGCCGCCGGTGCCGCCGCGGCAGCCGACGTCGCGCAGGGCGCCGCGCACCGCTCACCGGGAGCTGCTCGTCGTGCCTGCCTGCCAGGAATGTGGACATGCCCTTGGTTACGTCCGCTCCGTACGGGCCTGCTCATCCGGGAGCACCCGGATTCGGGCGCGCACCGGTCCGCGGACCTGCCACGACCGCCCGGACGGACGGCAGGGAGACGAGTATGCACCGCGGCCCGTCCGGGCGCGTGCGGCACGCGGTGGTTCCGCACGGGCCGCTCCGCGCGCCGGAGACCGGCGAGGAAGCAGGGACCTCGCCCCGGACTCCGTCAGCGGGTCCTGCGCACGTAGTCCGCGCTGTCCGGTGTCGACACCAGCACATCGCGGCGCACGATGCTCAGCCGGTCACCGTAGCCCGCACGGGCCTTGCGCAGTCCGCTGTCCGTGTACTCGACGACCAGCACGCGGTCGTGGAACGCCTTCGCGTACTCCCCGCACTCGTCGTACTCGCCGCACTCCTCCGCCACCGCGAAGTCGAGCCCGGTGCGTGCCCGCACGCCCGCCAACTCCACCGTGTTCTTCTGGCCGATGGCCAGGTGCCGGGCGTGCGCGCGGGCCGACAGCAGCGTGATGAACGCGGTCGCGTCGTCGGCGGACAGCAGATGGTGCGAACGCGTGTAGCTGTCGTAGTTGTCCGGCTCG
Source organism: Streptomyces sp. NPDC025784 (assembly GCF_055558435.1). NCBI lineage: Bacteria > Bacillati > Actinomycetota > Actinomycetes > Kitasatosporales > Streptomycetaceae > Streptomyces > Streptomyces sp. NPDC025784. Next base: position 81,003 of record NZ_JBVHMN010000009.1, on the reverse strand, counting down.
ACGGCGTCGAAGCCCTTGTCGGCGCAGTCGTCGATCCACCGGCCGACCCGCTCGGCCACCCGCTCGCGCCTGGCCGGGGTACGGATGTCGAGCAGGGCCTCGTCCCAGTCCTCGTCGACGACGACCTTGCCCCGGGCGTCCCGCAGCAGCAGGTCGGCCGGCCACTGCCCGCGCTCCTGCGGCTGCGCCTGGAAGGCGTTCACGTAGCAGACGTTGTAGAGGCCCGGCGCGGGGGACGCGGCACGGTCCCGGCTGACGACACGGACCCCGGCGGGCGGGGGATAGGCGCCGCCGATCTGGTAGTCGAAGCCCGCGTGCAGCGGCGGGAGTTCGACCGCGTCCTTGCCCACCCCCACCGTCGTGGAACCCTTCGGCGAGGCGTCGGTGTCCCCGCCCGAGCCGCAGCCGGCCAGCGCCAGGACCATCGTCAGGACAGCCGCGGCAGCCCCCCTGACGGGGGAAACACGTGTGTCGGGCATGTTGCTCCAGCACTCGCGAGTACGACCCCGCCTCGGACGCATCCCGCGATCCTGGCGACTTGGGCCGGACTTGAACGGAGTCCGCTACCGGCTGGGCGCACCTCTGGTGTGCCGGGTGACACCACGGCACGTGCAGGATCAAATCGTGTGATTGCGCCCGCGTCAAGGCGGCCGATCGGCACGCGCCGGTCACCCGACGGATACCCGGACGTGCCGCCGGGGCCGATGCTGGCCGCACCTCGCGTCCGGGACGCCCCTGACCGGAACGCGGCGATCGAGGAGAGCAAGCACACCATGACCATCGGAATCATCGGTGCCGGAGCGATCGGCCAGGCCCTCGCCGGGCGGTTCGTCGCCGCGGGCGAGCAGGTCGTCATCAGCAACAGTCGCGGGCCGCGGTCGTTGCGGGGGCTCGTCTCCTCGACGGGGCCGGGTCTGCTGGCCGCCACCGTGGCCGAGGCGGCCGAGGAGGAGGTCGTCGTCCTCGCCGTACCGTGGCGGCGGCTGCGGGCGGCGGTGGCCGCGGCCGACGTGTCCGACTGGCAGGAACGGATCGTCATCGACACCACCAACCCGTCCGGCCGTCCGACCGGCCCGCCCGGCCCGCCCGGCCCGCCCGGCTCCGGGCCCGACGGCCCCGGCGGCCGGACCTCCAGCGAGGTCGTCGCCGGCCTGGTGCCCGGATCCCGGCTGGTGAAGGCGTTCAACACGCTGCGGCCGGACGTCCTCGGCGCCGACCCGCGGACTCCGGCCGGACGGCGTGTGATCTTTCTCTCCGGCAACCATCCGGGCGCCAACGGCCGAGTGGCGCGGATCGCCGGGCGGGTGGGCTGGGCGGTCGTGGATCTCGGCCCGTTGGCCGAGGGCGGACGGCTCCAGCAGGTCCCCGGCGGCCCGCTGGCCACCCTTCACCTCGTCATGGAGCCCTGATGCGGGGCTTATTGTCAGGACATGACCGGAGACCGTATCTCACTGGCCGTACACGACCACGGGGGCGACGGGCCGCCCCTGCTCCTGCTGCACGGCGCGGGCCGCACCCTCGCGGACTGGGCGGCCGTCGCCCCGCTGCTCGCCCGCCGCCACCGGGTGCTCGCCGTGGACCTCCGCGGACACGGTCACTCGCCCTCCGGGCCCTGGAACTTCCCCGGGGTGCTCGCCGACATCGAGGCGGTGCTGGAGAAGCACGACATCCCGGACGCGTTGCCGGTCGGTCACTCCCTCGGCGGGATGGTCGCCGTGCTGCACGCGCTGGCCCACCCGGACGCCGTGCCCGGCGCGGTCGACCTCGACGGCTACGGGTGGGGCCGCCCCGACCAGTACGTGGGCCTCGACCCGGCGTACGTCGAGGAACGACTCGCCCAGGTGCGTCAGATGGCGGAGGCGGCGTCGGCCCGCGGTCCGCTGCCGGCCGACGGCCTCGCGCAGGAACTCGCCAGGCAGCGCGCGATGTCCGGACAGCTCGGGATCCCCTACGACCTGCTGGAGGCCGGCGTCCGGCGCTCGGTCGCCGAACGGCCGGACGGGCGGCTGGAGTTGCGGCCGGAGCACGACCGCGCACTGGAGATGCTCGCGGCGATCGAGTCGCTCGATCTGTTCGCCCTCTTCCGGCGAGTACCCGTCCCGCTGCTGCTGGGGCGCGCCCTGCGACCCGTGCCGCCGGTCCCCGGCCTGGACTGGTTCGACGAGCTGATGACCGCGTACGGCCGGGGGCTCGCCAGGGATCTCGACCTCCTGGCCGCCGAGCGCCCCGGAGTGAGCGTGGCCGGGATCGACGGCACCCACGCGATGCTCCTCGAGAACCCCCGGGGGGTCGCCGACGCGGTCCTCCGCTTCACCTCCGCGACGCTCCCGGGGCCTGCCGCATGACGCCTGCCGGTGACGAATGGATCGTCGGGCGCGAGCCCGAACTCGGCCTGCTCACCGGCCTGGTGGAGGAGCTGGCGGCGGGCGGGACGGCCTCCGTGGCCCTCGCGGGCGCTCCGGGCGCGGGCAAGAGCGTCCTGTTGGACGCCGCCGCCCGGCTCGCCCGGCGGGCCGGCGTACGGGTGCTGCGCTGCCGCGGCAGCGAGAGCGAGTCGCAGCTCTCCTTCGCCGGACTGCACCAGCTGCTGCGGCCCGTGCTCGACCTGGCCGAGGGACTGCCGACCCGCCAACGGGCCGCACTGCTCGGCGTGTTCGGACTCGACGAAGGCACCGGCCCGGCATCCGATCCGATGCTGACCGCGCTCGGCGCGCTGACGCTGCTGTCCGACGCCGCCGAACGCGGCCCCCTGCTGCTGGTGGTCGACGACGCGCACTGGCTGGACGTGGGCACGCTCGACGTCCTCGCGTTCGTGGCCAGGCGGCTGGAAGGCGAACCGGTCGCTCTGCTCGTCGCCGCCCGCGACACCCTCGTACCCGCGCAGTTCACCCGCGAGATACGCCGCGTCACGGTGGAACCGCTCGACCGCGCGGCGGCCGGACGGCTCCTGGACCGCCAGCCGCGTCCACCGTCCGGCCGGGCCCGCTCCCGCGTCCTGGAACAGGCGGCGGGCGTGCCGCTGGCCCTCGTCGAACTCGCCCGGGCCGTCGGACGCGACCCCGAGGCCACCGAGGACGGTGCGCTGCCCCTCACCGACCGGCTGGAAGCCATCTTCGCCGCCGACCTGCCCGGACTGCCGGACAGCACACGGCAGTTGCTGCTCCTCGCCGCCGCCGCGGAGAGCGCCGAACTCCCCGCCATCCACGCGGCCGCCGGGGAGTCCGCCACACCGGACGACTGGCTGCCCGCCGAACGCGCCGGACTCGTCCGCATCGACGACGGCCGCATACGCTTCCGGCACCCGCTGATCCGCTCCGCCGTCTACCAGGCCGCGACCTACGCCGAACGCCACACGGCCCACCGCAAGCTCGCCGACGCACTCGCGGGCGACCCGGACCGCCGCGCCTGGCACCACGCGGCCGCCGTGTCCGGAGTGGACGAGGACGCCGCGCGGGAACTGGAGGACAGCGCGGCGCGGGCGCAGCGCCGCGGCGGTTACGCGGCCGCCGCCACGGCCCTGGAACGCGCGGCCAGGCTCAGCCCCGACCCCGCCGTCCGCGCCCGCCGCCTGGTACGGGCCGCCACCCTGGCGATGTACGCCGGACACCCCCGCTGGGTGGGAGAGATCAGCGCCCGCGTCGCCACCCTCACCGACGACCCCGAACTGCTCGCCGAGGCCTCCCTCCGCGCGGGCTGGGCGCTCGCCGTGACCACCCAGTTCGCGGGTGCCCTGGGCTTCCTGCTGCCGGTCGCCGAAGCGGCCGCCGACACGCATCCCGGCCTCGCCCTCGACGCCCTCGGCACCGCCACCACGCCCGCGTACAACTCGGGCGCCCCCGAACACCGTGAGCGGATCCTGCGCACCCTGGAGCGGGTGCCGGCCCAGCAGGACGAGACGGCCCGCCTCTGGGTCCTCGCGGGCTGCGACCCCGTACGCAACCGGCGGCGGGCCCTCGCTCTGCTCGCCGCCGGCTGGAGCGAACCCCTGCCCGAACCCGAGGCGGGCGCCGAGGTCGACGTCCCGCTGACCCGCATGGTCGTCGCGGGCGGCGCCGCCTGGGTGCTCGACGAGACCGCCGAGGCCGTGCGCCTGCTCGGCGGAGCCCTGGAACACCTGCGCCGGTCCCCGACCTCCGGGGCCAACGCGACCGTCGCCCAGGCGCTCGCGCTGGCCCTGCACGAGAGCGGAGCCTGGTCGGAGTGCCGCGCGGCGCTCGACGAGGGATACCGCACGGCGGCGGAGGCCGGACTGGAGAACGTGGCCGTCGGAGCGCCGCTGCTGCGCGCCACGCTGCTCGCGCTGAGCGGCGACACCGAGGCCGCCCGCGCCACCGTGCAGCGCGCCGTGCACGGCATCGACCTGCCGCACTGCCGCAGCCTCCAGGTGCGCGCGCACTACGCGCTGGGCGCCGCCGCGCTCGCCGAGGGCGACCACGCGGCGGCCTACGACCGCTTCCGGGCCGTCTACACCCAGGACCCGCAGCCCGCGCCCCTGCACTTCCACGCGTCCGACTACTACCTCGGCGACCTCGCGGCCGCCGCCGTACGCACGGGGCGCACCGAGGACGCGCGGCGCGTCCTCGACGCGACGCTGACACGGCTCGCCGAGGGCGAGGTGTCCCCGCGGCTGGACGCGATCGTGCACCGGGCCCGCGCCCTGCTCGCCGAACCGGACGACGCCGAACGGCACTTCGTCGCGGCGCTGGCGGATCCGGCGGGCGACCGTTGGCCCTTCGAACGGGCCCAGGTCCGCCTCGACTACGCCGAGTGGCTGCGCCGGCGGCGCCGCGCGTCGGCGGCACGCCCGCTGTACACGGCGGCCCTGGAGGTCTTCGAACGGCTCGGCACCCGCCCGTGGGCCGAGCGGGCCCGCGCGGAGCTGCGTGCCGCGGGCGTCACCCCCGGCACCCCGTCGGCCACGTCCCGCGACGCGCTCGCCGAACTGAGTTCGCAGCAGATCCAGATCGCCCGCCTCGCGGCGGCGGGCCTGACCAACCGCGAGATCGGAGAACGCATCTTCCTGTCGCCGCGCACGGTCGGCTTCCATCTCTACCGGATCTTCCCGAAGCTCGGTATCACCGCACGGGCGCAGCTGCGGGACGTGCTGCCGGAGGAGCCGTCCTGACCGGTCAGTGCGGGCCGGCCGGCGCGAACTCGGTGCCGCAGGGCCCCGCGCCCTCGCTCTCCGGCAGGACGACGGGGGAACCGCCCATCGTCAGCGTCCGGTAGTAGCGTCCGATGCGTTGCGCCGAGCGACCCGCGTAGTGGCCGATGAAGGAGCGGCGGAACCGGTCGGCGCTGCGGTTGGGGCCGGAACCGTGCACGAGGCTGCCGTTGAAGAACAGCACGTCGCCGGGGGCCATGTCGACGGGTACGGGGGCGAGGCCGGGCGGCGGCGCGACGTACTCGCGCGCGAAGGACACCTCGGGGTCCGCCTCCTCGGGACAGAACAGGTCCATGCGGTGTGTGCCCGGCACGACCTCCAGACCGCCGTTCGCGCGGTCGATCGCGTCACAGGCGATCCAGGCCGCCACACAGGTGCCCGGCTCGACCCGCAGATAGAAGTTGTCCTGATGCAGCGCCTGGCCGCGGGCACCGGGCGGCTTGAAGTAGAACATGCTCTGCGCGGCCAGGACCTCCTCGCCCAGCAGGGACTCCAGCACCTCGCGCAGCCGGGGGTCGAGCAGGAGGCGCAGCGCCAGGGCGCTGATGCGGTGCGGGTGCATGACGCGGGGATGGGTGTGCAGCGGGTCGGCCGGGCCGTCGCCCTCGACGCCACGGGGTTCGAAATGACCCGGGACCGGTCCCGCGGCGTGCAGCGCGGTGAACTCGGCGCACAGTTCGTCGATCTCGGCGGGGGTGAACAGGCCGCGCTCCAGCACGAAACCCCGCTCCGCGAACTCGGCCCCCCCACCGCCGCGGCCCGGAAGCCTTCGCGGAACGCCGTACCCCGCTGTTGTCCCCGACTGCCATGCGACCGCCCCTTCCCTCCGGTGTGCCAGGTGCTTCACGCTAGGCCGGTGCGCCCCACCGGAGGATGCCTGTGCGTGCTGACGAGTTGTCCGGGGCTGCCGCTCCGTCGCCGCCGCCCGGCCTGGTGACGATCGGACGCTTCGACCAGCGCCCCGGCTACCGCGTCAACCGCCCGCGCGGCTCGGACAGCTGGCTGTTCACCTGGACCACCGGCGGACACGGTCTGCTCGAACAGGGCGCGGCCCGGACCGTGGCCGGTGCGGGGGACCTGGTGGTGCTCGGACCCGGCACCGCACACCGCTACGCCGTCGAACCGGGCGCCGGGCACTGGGCGTTCTGGTGGGCGCACTGCCAGGCCCGCCCCGCCTGGGTGGCCCGGCTGCGGCCGTACGCGCTCACCGACGGGCTGTACGCGGTCGGACCGGAGACGGACGACATGGGACCCGGCGGCCCGGGACCCGGTGGCCCGGACACGTACGGGTCGGACGTCGGCGGTACGGAATGCGGCGGGCCGTGCGCGGGCGGCACGCACACCGGTGGCCCCGTCACCGACGTCAGGGGACCCCGTGAGCCGGACGCGACAGGCATCGGTCCGCGCCGGAGCCGTATCGAGACCGCTTTCCGGCGGATGTACTCCGACGCCCGCTGGACGGGGGCCGGCCCGCCACCCGGTCCGGTGCGGCCGGCCCCCGGCGCGGTCGCGGTGGCGCACGGCACCGCCGCCCGGGAGCTGACGCTCTGTTCGCTGGAGGAGATCGTGCTGCTCGCCACCGCGCGGGCCGAGCGCCGCGGCCCCGGCGTCGACGCACGGATCCGGCACGCCGAGTCCCTGATCGCCGCAGATCCGGGCCTGCCGCACACCGTACGGTCGTTGGCCGCGGCGGTCTCCCTCTCACCGTCCCGCTTCGCGCACCTGTTCACGGAGCAGCTCGGCCGGTCCCCGATGCGGGCGCTGCGCGACGCGCGGCTGCTGCACGCGGCCCGGCTCCTCGAAGCCACCGAACTGCCCGTGGGACGAGTGGCCGCGGCCTCCGGCTTCACCAGCGCCTTCCACTTCAACCGTGTCTTCCGGCAGCGCTACGGCATGCCACCCGGCGCCTACCGGAACGCGACGGTCATGGGTGCGGGGGAGGCGGCGGCAACGTAGCGACGTCCGGCGGAGATTCGGGCCACACCAGCAGCACCGGGCAGGGCGCGTGGTCGACGACGAACCGCCCGGCCGGTCCCAGACTGCGCGGACCGAGGTGCGCGCGGTCCCCGTCACGGGCCAGTACCAGCAGGTCGGCGCCCTCGGCGGCGGCCACGACCTCCCGTTCGGCGCGCCCGGCGCGTTCCAGCTTCGTGGCCGGACGGTCCAGCCGCCGTGCCGCCGCGTCGAGCAGCCGCGCGGCCGAGGTGGTGCCCAGCGTCTCCATCCGGTCGCCCGGGTCGGGCTCGGAGCGCGCGCGGCCGAGCAGTCCGGCGAACGCGCCGTGCGCCAGACCGGGCACGTCGGGTTCCGAGACGTGCAGCAGGACCACCTCGGCGTCGCCGGGCACGTGCTCGGGCACGGCGTCCACGCACGCCGGCCACGTCCCTTCGACCAGCCAGACGACCACACGCATGCTCATCAGCCCCCGATGACCTGGAGAGACAACCACAGTGCCAGTACGGCGGGGACCAGCGCCGCGGGCACGGCGATCAGACCCAGCCGGGTGAACTCCTTGAGATCGACGCCGTGTTCGTGCTGGTGCACGATACGCCGCCACAACAGCGTCGCGAGGGAACCCGCATAGGTCAGGTTCGGCCCGATGTTGACGCCGAGGAGGACGGCCAGCACGGCGCCGGGGCCGGACGCCGCGGTCAGCGGCAGCAGGACGAGGACCGCGGGCAGATTGTTGATCAGGTTGGCCAGCACGGCGGCGAGCGCGGCGATGCCGAGCAGGGCGGGCAGGTCGCTGCCGTCCGGCAGGAGCCGCCCCAGCGCGTCGGCCAGCCCGTTGTCGACGACCGCCCGGACGACGACGCCCAGGGCGAGGACGAAGGCGAGGAACGACGGCGCCGCGGCCTTCACGACGGTCAGCGGTCCGGCCCGGCGCCGCGCGAGCGCGCGCCCGGCCAGCACCAGCGCACCCGCCGCCGCGGACCACGCCGGGTCGATGCCGAGAGCGGAGGCGGCGACGAAGCCCGCCAGTGTGCAGCCCACGGTGACCAGGGCGAACAGGGGGATCTCCGGCGGCTCCTCGGCACTCGGCTCGGGTGCCGCCGCGCCCAGGTCGTGGGCGAAGAAGCGCCGGAAGACCACGTACTCGGCGCCGATCGCGACCAGCCAGGGAAGGACCATCAGCGCGGCGAACCGGGTGAAGCTGAGGCCGCTGGTGGTGAACGCGAGCAGATTGGTGAGGTTGGAGACCGGCAGGAGCAGCGAGGCCGTGTTCGACAGATGGGTGCAGGCGTACACGTGCGGCTTGGGGCGGGCTCCCATCCGGGCGGCCGTCGCGAACACGACCGGGGTGAGCAGCACGATGGTCGCGTCGAGACTGAGCACGGCCGTGATGGCGGAGGCGAGCGCGAAGACGGCGGTCAGCAACCGCCCCGGGCGGGCCTTCGCCCAGCGCGCCATCCAGGCGCCGCAGGCCCGGAAGAGGCCCTCGTCGTCGCAGAACCGGGCCAGCACGAGGACCGCCGCCAGGAAGCCGATCACCGGCCCGAGATGCGCGGCCTCGGCGCGGACGTGGTCCAGGGGGATCGCGCCCGTGACGACCACCAGTGCTGCGGCCGGCACCGCCACCACCGCCTCGGGCCAGCCGAACGGCCGGACCACCGCGCAGACGAGGACGACGACGAGCAGGGTGACGGAGAGCGCCTCGGCGAACGGGCTGCCGAGGGGGGCGGAGAGGGTCTGGGCGAGCGGGGTGCCGACGGCGGCGGGGCCGCCCGGGCCGAGCGGGCTGTTCAGAGTTCGGTCCTCCGAGGATGGTCGTGGCGCCCCACCATCACATCAAACGCCCGGTGACCCGCCTCGCTGCGGCCGTCGTTCCTCGCCGAGCAGCGTCAGCTCCGCCCAGATGGTCTTGCCCTCCGGCGTGTGCCGACTGCCCCAGCGCTGCGTGAGCTGGGCGACGAGCAGCAGCCCGCGGCCCCCCTCGTCGAAGATCTTCGCCCGGCGCAGATGCGGCGCGGTGTGGCTGCCGTCGGAGACCTCGCAGATGAGCGTGTCGGGGTCGTGGATGAGGCGCAGCCGGATGGGCGGCTCCCCGTACCGGATGGCGTTGGTGACGAGTTCGCTGACCACCAGCTCGGCGGTGAACGTCACTTCGCTCAGCCCCCAGTGGTCCAGTTGCTCGACGACCTGCTTGCGGATCGGGGCGACGAGGGCGGGGTCCGCCGGGATGTCCCAGGTGGCCACCTGGGAAGCGGCCAGGCCGCGCGTGCGCGCGAGCAGCAGGGCCACGTCGTCCGGGGCGCCGCCGACGGGCAGCAGGGACTGGAGGATCGCGTGGCACGCCTCGTCCAAGGACTGCGACGGCTGCTCCAGGGCCCGGAACAGCAGACGCCGCCCGGCGTCGAGGTCCCGGTCGCGGTCCTCGATCAGCCCGTCGGTGTACAGGGCGAGCACCGTGCCCTCGGGCAGGTCGAGTTCCACCGCCTCGAAGGGCAGGCCGCCCAGCCCGAGCGGCGGCCCGGCGGGGAGGTCGACGAGGTGGGGCGAGCCGCCGGGACGGAGGATGACGGGCGGCGGATGTCCGGCGCGGGCGAGCGTGCACCGCCGGGAGACCGGGTCGTACACGGCGTACAGACAGGTGGCGCCCATCTCGCCGGTGACGCCCTCGGCCCCGGCCTCCACGGACAGCCGGACGACCAGGTCGTCCAGATGCGTGAGCAGTTCGTCGGGGGCCAGGTCGATGTCGGCGAGCGTGCGGACGGCCGTGCGCAGCCGCCCCATGGTCGCCGAGGCCTGGATGCCGTTGCCGACGATGTCGCCGACGACCATGGCGACCCGCATCCCGGACAGCGGGATCACGTCGAACCAGTCGCCGCCGACCCCGGCGCGCGCCGCGGGAAGGTAGCGCGAGGCCGCGTCGACGGCCGCGGTGCGCGGCAGCGACTGCGGCAGCAGGCTGCGTTGCAGGGCGAGGGCGGTCTCGCGCTCGCGGGAGAACCGGCGTGCGTTGTCGATGCAGACGGCGGCCCTGGCGGTGACCTCCTCGGCGAGCAGGGCGTCGTCCGGGGTGAAGGGGTCGGGCCGCCGGTAGCGGGTCAGGACGGCCACGCCGAGCGTCTGGCCGCGGGCCCGGATGGGCACCGCCATCGTGGCGTGGATGCCGTACTCGGCGACGCGTCGTCCGCGCCGTTCGTCCTCGGTGAGCCAGGTCCGCAACGCCGTCGCGACGTCCGCGGTGACGACCGTCCGGCCGGTGACCACGGCGTCCGCCTGGGGCGAGGACGCGGGGTAGACGTCGACGTCACCGGGCTTGACGAGCGCCTCGGGGGAGCCGGGGAGCACCGACTGGTGGGCGGCCCGGCGCAGGGCGACCGGAGCGGTCGGGCGGCCGGACTGCGGCTCGGTGCCCGGTTCCGGGGGATCGAGCAGGTCGACGCGGACGAAGTCCGCGAGCACGGGCACACAGACGTCGGCGAGCTCCTGGGCCGTCCGGGTGACGTCGAGGGTGGTGCCGATGCGCACGCTCGCCTCGTTGACCAGTTGCAGCCGCTCGCGGGCCTTGTACTGCTCGGTGAAGTCGTGCGCGGCCACACAGACGCCACGCACCCGTCCGTCGGCGTCGGTGAGCGGGGCCATCCGGGCCAGCCAGGCATGCGGGCGGCCCTCGCCGCCCGTCCGCATGGTGGTCTCCACGTCACGGCCCCGTCCGGAGACGAGGACGTCGTACATGTCCTCCTCCAGCCGCTCGCCGGCTCGCTCGCCGCCGATCTCGGAGACCCGCAGACCCCGGATGCGGTCCTCCACGAGGCCGAGCACCCCGGCCATCGCGTCGTTGATCCCGAGCAGCCGGAGTCGTATGTCGTAGACGGCCGTGGCGCAGGGCGACTGGGAGAGGACCGCCCGGATCAGCGGGTCGTCCCGGGGCGGCGGTTCCCGGCCCGTGAGGGGGGTGACGACGACCCAGCCGTCGCCCTCGTCGCGACGGTGCGCCAGCAGCCAGACCGGCAGGACGTGGCCGTCCCGGTGGCGCAGCGGGAGGGTGCCGCTCCAGCGGTGGCCGGCGGGTTGTGACGGTGCGGCGGCGACGGCGTGGTCCAGCAGGGCCGTCGCGGGGCGGCCCTCGACCTCGTCGGGCGCGTACCCCAGCAGACGGCGGGCCCCCTCACTCCAGTGGATCAGGGTTCCGTGCTCGTCGATGACCGCCCGTGCCGTGGCTGCCTCGTCGAGGTGGTGGACCGGGCTCATCGTCGCCACTCCATTGCGCACACTCACAGTGAACAAGCGCGTCACTCGGGTTCCAGCCTAGTGCGTGGGCGCCCTGCGCACCCCTGAACACGGGCCGACGGGACGACATCCGGAGGGCGGATTTCCGGCGGATGTGTTCGGTGGGTCGGAAGTGACTTCCGCACCCTTGACGGCCGCGTGTGTCGCCTCGTCAGAATCTGTTTGTTCACGATCAGTTGTGATGACTTCTGGGTCTTGATGAGGGAGAGCCGCCATGACGGTCACACGAAGAGCGGTATTGATCGCGGGCACGGCCGTGCCCGCGGCCGGCGCACTCACGGGCGCCGCCGAAGCCCGGGCCGCGGCCGGGCACACCCCGGGGCGGCACACCGTCGAACTGCGCGACGGCTGGCGTTTCGCGCTGGTCGACCCGGGCGGCGTCACCGACCCCACCGGTGCCTACGCGGACGCCGCGCGGCCGGGCTACGACGACTCGGCGTGGCGCGAGGTGGCCGTACCGCACGACTGGAGCATCGAGCAGACCCCCACCACCGAGCACGGCACCACCAGCGGGACGGGATTCTTCCCCGGCGGTCTCGGCTGGTACCGCACCACGTTCACCCTGCCGCCCGCGTACGCCGGCAAGCGGGTGTCCGTGGAGTTCGACGGCGTGTACATGGACTCCTACGTGTACTGCAACGGCACCGAGGTCGGCCGACACCCCTACGGCTACACGGGCTTCGCCCTCGACCTCACCGGCCTGCTGCACACGGACGGCAGGACCCCGAACGTCATCGCCGTGAAGGTGCAGAACCAACTCCCCAGCAGCCGCTGGTACTCGGGCAGCGGCATCTACCGCGACGCACGCCTGGTCGTCACCGAGCCGGTGCACGTCCAGCGGTGGGGCACCCACGTCACCACACCGGAGATCACGAAGGAGCGGGCGCTCGTACGGGTGCGGACGACCGTCGTCAACGCGTCGGGCGCCCCTGCCGAGGTCCAGGTGATCTCCCGGATCCTCGACCCCGACGGCCGGACGGCCGCCCGGACGACCACCACGGCGACCATCACCGACCAGGCCGACGAGACCCACGAACTCTCCGTGTCCGCACCCAGGTTGTGGGACTTCGCGACGCCGCAGCACCGCTACACGCTGGAGACCGAACTGCGCACCGGCGGCACGACCGTCGACACCTGCCGCACCCCCTTCGGCATCCGGTCCTTCCGCTTCGACCCGGACGAGGGCTTCCACCTCAACGGCACCCACGCCAAGATCAAGGGCGTCGACCTCCACCACGACCAGGGCGCTCTCGGCGCGGCCGTGAGCCTCGACGCGGTGCGCCGCCAGATGACCGTCATGAAGTCGATGGGCGTCAACGCCTTCCGGACCTCCCACAATCCGCCCTCCCCGCAGATGATCCAGGTCTGCGAGGAACTGGGGATCGTGATGATGGTGGAGGCCTTCGACTGCTGGCGCACCGGGAAGACGAAGTACGACTACGGGCGGTTCTTCGACGAGTGGTGCGAGAAGGACGCCACCGAGATGGTCCTCGCCGCCCGCAACTCACCCGCCGTGGTCCTGTGGTCCATCGGCAACGAGATCCCCGACTCGACCTCCACGGCCGGACTCGCCATGGCCGACCGGATCATCGCCGCCGTCAGGGCCGCCGACGACACCCGGCCGCTGGTGATCGGCTCGGACAAGTACCGCCGCCCGCCGGCGAAGGGTTCGGCTGCCGACCTCATGCTCGCCAAGCTCGACGGGCTCGGCCTCAACTACAACACCGCCAAGTCGGTCGACGACCTGCACGCCGCCTACCCGCACCTGTTCCTCTTCGAGTCCGAGTCGTCCTCCGAGACCTCGACCCGGGGCGCCTACCAGGAACCCGAGCACCTCAACACCGGGGAGAACCACACCCCGGGCCGACGGGCCACCTCCTCGTACGACAACAACCTCGCCTCCTGGACGATGAGCGGCGAGTACGGCCACAAGAAGGACCGGGACCGCAAGTGGTTCGCGGGCGAGTTCCTGTGGTCGGGCATCGACTACATCGGCGAGCCCACCCCGTACGACGTCTTCCCGGTGAAGGCCTCCTTCTTCGGCGCCGTCGACACGGCGGGCTTCCCCAAGGACATGTACCACCTGTTCAGGAGCCAGTGGACGACCGAGCCCATGGTCCATCTGCTGCCCATGACGTGGAACCATGCGCCGGGCGACACGGTCGAGGTGTGGGCCTACGCGAACGTCGACACCGTCGAACTCCTCCTCAACGGCAAGTCCCTCGGCACACGCCGGTTCGACACCAAGAAGACCACCGACGGCCGCACGTACCTGGAGACCACCGAGGCGACCGGCGACGACAAGACCTTCACCGACGGCCCCTACCCCGGCAGCTACACCAGCCCCAACGGCAGCGCGGGCAAGCTTCACCTCACCTGGAAGGTCGCCTACGAGCCGGGCGAGTTGAAGGCGGTCGCCCGCCGCGGGGGCAAGGTGGTCGCGACGGACGTCCTGCGCACCGCGGGAGCCCCCCACGCGCTACGCCTCACCCCGGACCGCATGTCGCTGCCCGCCGACGGGCGCTCCCTCGTGTTCGTGACCGCGGAGGTCGTCGACGCCCACGGCGTTCTCGTGCCCGACGCGGAGCACCGGATCGCCTTCGACGTCGACGGCGGCTCGGTCGCCGGACTCGACAACGGCCGGCAGGAGAGCGCCGAGCGCTACCAGGCCGCAACCCGCACCGCCTTCCACGGCAAGGCGCTCGCCATCGTCCGGTCCGGGACGAAGACGGGCACCCTGAAGGTGACGGCCCGGGCGGAGGGCCTGCGCAGGGCGACCACGAGCGTGCGCACCACCCGGGCCGGGTCGCGAGCGACCACTCCGGCGCCGGTCTTCGGGCCCGACCACCCGGCGGCCCCGAACTATCCCTACGCGGACGCCAGTTACTCGGGCCGCCCCGACACCCTGCCCGCCGCCATGCTCGACGGCGACGCCGGCACCGGGTGGTCCAACGCCTTCCACAAGTCGGCGACGGCCCTGCTGCCCGCCTTCGACGGGCCCCGCGCCGAGGACTGGGTCTCGGTCACCTGGGCGCGCCCGCGCACCGTCGACCGCGTCGAGGTGTCCTTCACCGTCGACGCGGCACATGCCCAGCCCGCCTCCGTCGAGGTCTCCGTGTGGGACGGCGAGCGGTACGTGCCCGTGAAGGGGGCGGTCCTCGACCGGGCCACCACGTCCGACGCCCCGACCGTGATCACCTTCGACGCGGTGCGCGGCTCACGGCTGCGTCTCCTCATGACCGGCGGCCACCCGGGGGCGGCCGACGGCGCGATCAGGATCAGCCGCCTGGAGGTCCCCGCCGCCTGACGGGCCGGCCGGGTGAGCGGGCGGCAGCCCGCGTCGCTCGTGCTCGGTCAGCGTGTGGAGTTCGGCACGGTCGAGGGGCCGGTGGACCTCGACGTACTCGCCGTGCGGCAGGCGTCTGACGACCCCTGTCGCACGGCCGTGCGCGACCAGTTCACGGTCCCGCAGCCGAAGGCCCAGACAGATGCGCCGGGTCACGACGAAGACGACGACCGGCACCACCAACAGGGCGATCCGCACCGCCCAGGTCACGGTGTTGATCGACAGGTGGAAGCGCGTCGCCACGATGTCGTTTCCGCCGCCCGCGAGCAGGACCAGATAGAGGCTGATCCACGCGGCGCCCAGCGCGGTGCGCACCGGACGGTTGCGCGGCCGGTCCAGCAGATGGTGCTCGCGCCGGTCCCCGGTGACCCGGGCCTCGACGAACGGGTAGACGCCGATGAGGACCAGCAGCAGGGGGAAGACGACGATCGGGATGAGCACGCCGAGGACGAGGGTGTGGCCCCACAGCGTGATCTCCCAGCCCGGCATGACCCGCACCAGGCCCTCGGCGAAGCCCAGGTACCAGTCGGGCTGGGCGCCCGTCGACACCTGGTCGGCGCGGTAGGGGCCGTACGCCCAGACCGGGTTGATACTGGCGACCGCGGCGATCAGCGTGATGACACCGGACACCAGGAACAGGAACCCGCCCGCCTTCGCCATGTACACCGGCATGAACGGCGTTCCCACGACGTTGCGTTCGGTCTTGCCCGGCCCACCGAACTGGGTGTGCTTGTGGTACACGACCAGGATCAGGTGCGCGACCACGAGCGCGGCCATGATGCCGGGGATCACCAGCACGTGGAGCGAGTAGAAGCGCGGCACGATGTCATGGCCCGGGAACTCCCCGCCGAAGAGGAACATCGACAGATACGTGCCGACGACGGGCACCGACAGGAGCGCCCCGTCCACGAACCGCATGCCGGTCCCCGACAGCAGGTCGTCCGGCAGCGAATAGCCGAACAGCCCCTCGAACATGCCGAGGAGCAGAAGCGTCCAGCCGAACACCCAGTTCACCTCGCGGGGCCTGCGGAACGACCCCGTGAAGAAGTGCCGCATCATGTGCGTCAGCATCGCCGCCAGGAAGATCAGCGCCGCCCAGTGGTGGATCTGCCGGATCAGCAGCCCGCCGCGCACGTCGAAGCTGATGTCGAGGGTCGACGCGTACGCCTCCGACATGCGGATGCCGTTCAGCGGCACATAACTGCCGTGGTAGACCACCTCGTTCATCGACGGGTGGAAGAACAGCGTCAGGTACACCCCGGTCAGGACCAGCACGACGAAGCTGTAGAGGCAGATCTCGCCGAGCAGGAAGGACCAGTGGTCCGGGAAGACCTTGCGCAGGTACTTCGCGCCGAAGGCGTGGAGGCCGAGCCGGCCGTCGAACCAGTCGGCCACCCGCTCGCCGGACGACGCCGTGCCCGCCGGGCGTGCCGCGGGCCCGGCGTCGGGGCCCTCGGCGGTGCCGTGGGCAGGGGTGACCGCCTCGTGCCGTTCGCCGGTCGTCATGGCTGCCTGCCCTCCTGCGCGTCCGTCTCCTCCTCGCGGCGCACGTGCGCGAGCTTCTCGGGGTTGGTGACGATGTAGACGTCGCAGACGTGCTCGCCGTCGGGCGCGAGGTCCATGACCATGACGGCGTACGGGGAGTCACCCTCGAAGATCACGGCGGAGTCGTCGCCGTTGACCCGCCGGTAGCGGATGTCGAGACCGGTCGCGCGGCGGGTCGCGTAACCGGCGAACAGCCGGGCCACCTTGTCCCGCCCGTGGACCGGCCGCAGCCCGGCCCGCGGGGTCTTGCCACCGCCGTCCGTCCACACCGTGACGTCCGGCGCCAGGATCTCCATCAGCGCGGTGATGTCACCGCCCAGCGCGGCCTCCACGAAGCGTTCCGTCGCCTGCCGGCGCACCCGGGGGTGGGCCCGGTAGAGCGGCCGGCGCGCGTGCACGTGCTGCCGGGCCCGGTGGGCGAGCTGGCGCACCGCGGCGGGGCTGCGGTCGAGGACTCCGGCGATCTCGGTGTGCGCGTAGCCGAACACCTCGTTGAGGACGAAGACCGCGCGCTCCAGCGGGGTCAGCGACTCCAGCACCACGAGCATCGCCAGGGACACGGACTCGGAGCGCAGGGTCCGGTCGTCGGCGGCGCCGGCGGGGGCCGGCTCGTCGAGCAGCGGCTCGGGCAGCCAGGGGCCCACATAGGTCTCCCGGCGGCGGGTGATGGCGGCGCGCCGGGCGAGCGCCTGGTTCACGGCGATCCGGACCAGGTAGGCGCGCGGGTTGGCGATCCCGCCCAGCGGGGAGCGCCCGGCGCGGCCCTGCCAGGACAGCCAGGTCTCCTGGAGCACGTCCTCGGTGTCGGCGACGCTGCCGAGCATGTTGTAGACGATCGCGAACAGCAGCTCGCGGTGGTCCACGAAGACCCGCGTCGCGCCGTCCGCGCCGCTCGGCCCACCCTTCGGGCCGCCCGCCCCGTCGTCCGTGCCGCTCGCCCCGTCCTGCGCGCCGCTCGCCCCGCCGTTCGTGCCGCGCGGCCCGTCCTCCGGGAGCGTCCCCGAACGGCGGCCCAGGGACGCCCAGTCGGGCGCGCCGGGCCTTTCGGCGCCGCCGGGTGACGCGCCATGCGGACGCGACCCCCCTGCGACGGCGCCGGCCGGCGCGCGACCCGCGCCCGGACCCACGCCGCCGGTCCCCGCTCGGTGGCTCTCGGACATGCCTCGCCTCCCTTGGTGTGCTCACTACTGCGAGGGGCGGAGGGGGTCCGAATGTGACACCCGACGGGCCGGATGTGACGTATGTCTCAGGGTGCTTCTCCGGCGTCACACCCGTCGGCGGGAGCGCCCTCTTGAACGCGAGTTCGCAGCTCCGGCACAAGGAGACACACATCGTGTTCAAGAAATGGCACGGCAACCCATGGGCGATCCTCGTCACGCTCTCCCTGGGGTTCTTCATGACCCTCCTCGACCTGACGATCGTGAACATCGCGATCCCCGACATGGGCCAGGACCTGGACGCCTCCCTCGACGAGATCCTGTGGGTCGTCAACGCCTACACCCTCGCGCTGGCCGTCCTGCTGATCACCGCGGGCCGGCTCGGCGATCTGCGCGGCAAGCGGAATCTGTTCATGGCGGGCGTCGCCGTGTTCACGCTCGCCAGCCTGGCCTGCGGCCTCGCGCAGGACCCCACCCGACTGATCGCCTTCCGCGCGGTCCAGGGGCTGGGCGCGGCGCTGCTCATGCCACAGACCCTGTCGATCATCACGGAGGTGTTCCCGGCCGACCGGCGGGGCGCCGCGATGGGTGTCTGGGGCGCCGTCGCGGGAATCTCCGGTGCGCTCGGACCGATCATCGGGGGAGCGCTCATCACCCGGCTCGACTGGCGTTGGATCTTCTTCGTCAATCTGCCGCTCGGGGTGCTCGTCCTGGCCCTCGCCGCCGCGGTCCTTCCCGCTTCCCGCCGCACCGTGCGCCATCGCTTCGACACCTCCGGCGTGCTGCTCGCCTCAAGTGCCCTGTTCTGTCTGGCCTTCGGCCTGACGGAGGGACAGCGCTACGACTGGAACGGCTGGATCCGGTCACTGTTCGGCGCGGCGGCGGTGCTCTTCGCCGGCTTCCTGCTGCACGAGCGCGGCCGACAGACCCGTGACCCCCTCGTGCCGTTCTCGCTCTTCAAGGACCGCAATTTCACGCTCGTCAACCTGGTGGGCATCACGGTGTCCTTCGGCGTCATCGGGTTGTTCCTGCCGCTGACGATCTACCTCCAGTCGGTGCTGGGCTTCAGCGCGCTCAGGTCCGGCCTCGTGCTGCTGCCCCTGGCCCTCGGCTCGTTCGTGACGGCAGGCCCCGCCGGTGTCCTCGCCGACAGGATCGGCGGCAAGTTCATCCTGATGGCCGGCCTGCTGGCCTGGGCCGCCGCGCTGCTGTGGATCGTGGCGGTGGCGGACGCCGGGTCCGGCTGGACGGCGGTCGCCTTTCCGCTCCTCCTGGCCGGGCTGGGGGCCGGCTGCACCTTCACGCCGATGGCCACGGAGGTCATGCGCAACGTCCCGGTCCGGTTGTCCGGAGCCGCCTCGGGCGTCAACAACGCGCTGCGCCAGGTGGGTTCCGTGCTCGCGGGCGCCGTCGTCGGCGCCGTGCTCCAGGCGCAGCTCGCGTCCTCGCTCACCGACCAGGCCCGCCGGCGCGCCGGACAGCTCCCCGCGCCCTACCGGGACGGCTTCGTCGCCGCCTTCTCCGGGGCGGAGTCCGACGTCGGCGCCCGGCAGTCGGCCGCTGCCCCGTCCGGTGTGCCGCACGACGTCGCCGACCGCATGCGGTCGCTCGGCGGTCAGGTCTTCGGCCACGGCTTCGTCGACGCGATGGGCCCCGCCCTCCTGGTCGCCGCCGGAGTCCTGCTGAGCGGTGCGCTCGCCTGCCTGGCCGTACGCCGGCATCGCGGGCCGTCCGCCAACCCGCACGCCCTTCCCATGTACGAGCCCGAACTGGAGGAAGCCACCTCATGACCATCGACCTCACCGTGATGTACGCCGCCCACGACGCCTTCCGGCGCGACCTGGAGCGGCTCGGCAAGGCGGCCGCGGACGGCTCCGCCTTCTCGCCGCCGGTCCGGGCCGGCTGGGAGAACTTCAGGAAGCAGCTGCACATCCACCACACGGCCGAGGACAGCGACCTGTGGCCGCGCGTGCAGCGCAAGGTCGAGGGACGCCCCGAGGATCTCGCGCTCCTCGCGGAGATGGAGGCGGAGCACGGCCGGCTGGACCCGCAGCTCGCCGCCGTGGACGCTGCCCTGAGGGACCACCTGGACGAACTTCCGGAACTCGTCCGGGCGTTGACCATCACCCTCGACGATCACCTGGCACACGAGGAGAGGAGTGCTCTGCCTCTCGTCCAGGAGGTGCTGACCCCCGCCGACTGGAGCGCCTTCACCGGGCGCATCCGTGAGACGCAAGGTCTGCGCGGGGCTGCCCTCTTCGTGCCCTGGATCGTCGACGGCGCCCCGCCCGCCGACCGCGCCGCCTTCTTCGGCGCCATGCCGCCACCGGTGCGTGTCCTCAACCGCCTTTTCTGGGAGGCCGGTTACCGCAGGCGCGGGCTGTGGCAGACCTGACCGGGCGGTGTGCCGACCGCGTACCACGGGTGCGGACGGGCTCCGGCTCCCGAGCCGGCGGGGGCCGGACGGACGTGGGCTCCCTCCGGCCACCGGCCGCCGCGGGGCGCGGTCCGCGCGCCGAGCGTCCGCAGTGCCGCCGCAGCGTGCCGGGCGGCCGCGTGCGTCGGCGGCGCCCCGTGCGGGCCGGCAGCGTGGCCGGCAGGGTCCGTGCTCGACGGGCACCCCGTGTCCGGGTGGGCCCGTGGCCGGCGCGCCGCGTGTCTGGGGGCACCTGCCCGACGGGCCCATGGTCGGGAGTTCGAGCCTGGGCGGTCCATGCCAGGCTGCGCCCGTGCTCGGGGCCCTTGCCTGCATGCCCCGTACCCGGGGAGCCCTTGCTGCACGCCCCGTACCCGGGGAGCTCCGTACTCGGCAGGCCCTGCCCGGGTGAGTGCCTGGGCGGTCCCTGCCTGCGTCGCCGCGTGTCCGGGGGGCCGGTGCCTGCGTGGTCCCGGACTCGCCCTGCGTCCGGGCGGCCCGTGCCGCGGCGGGCCGCCCGGCAGGCTCTCGCCGGGGCGGCCCCGCGCCCCGGTGCTCCGCTTCTCGCGGGTCCGATTCCTTTCGTGGTCGAGCCTGGTCCGTCTGTGCAGGACCGTCCGGGTTCCCGGCGGTCCGGCCGCCGGCCCCGGGTCCGTCATCCGGACGGAGCCGGGCCCGCCGACGGGCCGGCCCTTCGAACAGGAGCAACCCCATGAACGCGAACCCCGCCGTACTCGGCGACCAGCTCGCCCGCGCCGCCCGCGGGCTGCTGGCCCACGCCGGGCGGCCCGCACTCGACGGAAAGCGCGAACTGCCCACACCCTGCGCCGACTTCGACGTCCATCGGCTCGGCGAACACCTCCTCGGCACGCTCGTCATGGGCGAGCACGCCGCGGCGAAGGAGCCGGTGCCCGCCGACGCGCCGACGACGCTGAACCAGCCGCCCTGGGTGGTGTTCCCGCCGCTCGTCGACCGGCTCGTCGCCGCCTGGAGCGAGCCGGATGCCTGGCAGGGTGACACGCCCTTCGGCCCGGACACCTGCCCCGCCCCGTTCGCCGGGATGATCACCACCATGGAGCTGACGGTGCACGGCTGGGACCTGGCGACCGCCACCGGTCAACCCTTCGCCGCGGACGACGACGTGATCGCCACCGCGACGGCCGTCGCCACGCGGATCGCCGACGGTGCCCGCGCCGGCGGAGCTTTCGGCCCCGAGGTCGAGGCCGCCCCCGACGCGACGCCACTGGAGCGGCTGCTCGCCCTCACGGGGCGGAAGGCCGCCTGAACGACCCGGCGCCCGCCCCGACGACCTCACGGGCGGGCGCCCGACGGAGCCGGGACGGCCGGCAGGCGGCCACGTCGACGCCGTGGACGGGACACGCGAGGACGGCCCGCTGCGCGTCGTTCCGGTGCCCTGCGGGTACCGCTGCTCATGGCTTCTGACCAGCGGATATTTACGAGTAAGTACCCGCGCGGTACCGTGATGGCATGCCAGCTCTCAACGTGGAGTTCAGCGACCGCGAGCTAGAGGACCTGCGGCAGATCGCCAAGGAACGCGGTACGTCGATGAAGGCCCTCGTACGGGAGGCCGCCGCGGCCGACATCGTGCGGCACCGGGCGCTCCAGGAGGGCGCGGAGGTGTTCCGCCGCTTCTTCGCCGCGCACGCGGACGAGTTCGCCGCGGCCTTTCCCGAGGACGAGCCCCCCGCCCGGCGTGAGGGACGGGTCGCCTGACCGATGGCACCCGTCATCCACATCGACGTGCCCTGGCTGCTCCAGCGTCACGAAGAGGTCCTGCCCGACCAGCCCACGGTCAACGACTTCTCCGCGCTCGTCGCCGCCGTCGCCCGGCACCGCGTGGACCCGCCCCGCCTCGGCGTCGACTCCGACCCGGCCTGGCGGGCCGCGGCGCTGCTGCACACCTTGGCGCTGCTCAAGCCACTGCCGGCCGCCAACGCCCGCTTCGCCTGCTCGGCGGCGGTGGCGTACATGTTCGTCAGCGGCGTCGGCATCGACCCGCCCTACGGCGCGCTCGTCGATCTCACCCGCGACCTCATCTCCGGCAAGGCCGACGTCTACGGCGCGGCCGACCGCCTCCGCTCCTGGCAGATCTGAGACTCCGGTACCGGAGGGGGGCGCGGGGCCGGTGCCGCCGCCCGGTCCGGGCCCCGCCCTCGGGGCCGCCGACCGAGGGCGGGAGGATCGGGGCCGGCGGCCGGTTTCGCGCGGGAGAGCCGCCGTCCTGCGCGGGGCCTCCGAGAAGGGCCGATTCCAGTGGACTACGGAGTTCCGCGCGTCGGGAGCGTGCGAGGGGCTCCGGCGCGTGCGCCCGGTTCACACGGGGCGCGTCGCATTTCGAATGCCGGTGCGAGCGGGGCGAGTTGCCGCAGGATCTGACTTTATTTCAATGAGCCTGATGTTGCCCAAGTGCCTTGTTGGCCGTGAGCGTGTTGTGCGAGGGTGAACTCCCTGCGCCGGGCCAATGGCCGGGTCTGAACCGCTGTTCGCCATTCCGGGTCGTCGGCGGGCTCGAAAAGCCCCTGACCGGCGGTCGTCGTACGGCCTTCCGTCCTCGCCGTTTTCCCGACGCACCGTCAAAAAGGTATGCACCGACCAGCCCTCCTTTTCGGCGGTCCGGAATTCTGTGTGCCACCTTGCACCTCGGAAGGAACCCGCTCCGTGCGCACCCCCCACCCCCCTCGTCCCCCTTATCCGCCCGGTGGCGTTCCCGGTGAATCCGACGAGAGTCTCGCCGCCCGGCTGAGAGGCGCGGCGCAGGACGCCGCCGCCCACCCCGTCGCCCTGCTGATGGCCCGGCACTGGCAGTCGGCGTACGACTACGCGGTCATCTGCCTCGCCTCCTCGGCACCCGCCGCCTCCATGGTGGCGGCGATCTCCTTCCACCGGGCGCTCGACCGGCTCGGGGAAGGCGACTCCGCGATCGCCCTGCGGCCCGAACTCCTCGTGGACGTACGCGACACCGTCAGGGAGTGGTCCGCGGACGACCGGATAACCGGTGTTCTGCCGGACCTGGGGAAACCCGCGGGGGGCCGCGGCATGCGCGCCGCGAAGTCCATGACGGCCGAAAATCGCAAGCTGGCGGAGCGTGCTTTCCATACTCTGCCGGGACTGTCCCGGTGCCTTCTGTGGCACACCGAGGTCGAGGCGGAACCCATATCCGTACCGGCCGGTCTGTCGGGCATGGACACCGACATCGCGTCGGCCGCCCTGGAGCAGGCCCGCGAGCAATTCCGTGAGGGCTGTGTACGCGCCCACCGGGAACTCGCGCCCAGCAAGGAATGCGGCTTCTACAACCGCCTCCTCGACGTGCCGATCCGCCGGGGCGGCGCCTTGCTTCCCGATGTCCGGCAGCATCTGGCGGAGTGCTCGTACTGCCGGCACGCGGCGGAACAACTCGGCCATTTCGAGAGCGGGTTGGGATCGCTGATCGCCGAGGCCGTGCTCGGCTGGGGCGCACAGCGCTATCTCGACTCACGCCCCGGGCGTGCGGGACAGCGCTTGCGCCCCCGTGGTGGTACCCCCTTCGGCGGACGGCTTCCGGGGAGCGGCGGGCGTACCGGTGGCGGGGGCCGCCGCGGCGACGGGTACGGCGCGGACGGACGGCCCACAACCGGCGGGCGTCAGGGCGGCGGTGGGCGGCACCGCCTGCTGGGACAGTTCCCCACCCCGGGCCGCGGGGCGGCCCGGCCGGGCGAGGCCCCTCCCAAGGCCCTGCTGACCGGCGCCGGACTGTCGGCCGTCCTCCTCGCGACCGTCCTCGCGGCCGGTCTGTGGCCGCACGACGAGGGCGGTGCCGACCCCACGGCCTCCACGGGCGCCGGCAGCAGCCACAGCCTGTCCGAGGCCCCCGGCTCCCGGACCCCGCCCGCCGCCTCGTCGCCCCCCACCTCGGCGGGACTGCCGACGGGCGCCGAGCAGACCCGGCTGCGCAACCTCGCCGCCGACCTGTGCCTGGACATCAGGGGCGGCAGCGCGAAGCCCGGCGCCGAGACCGAACTCGCGGTGTGCTCGTCGGCCTGGACCCAGCAATGGTCGTACGAGTACGACGGACTGCTGCGCAGCATCGCCGATCCCGGGCTGTGCCTGGACTCGCACGCAGACAACGGTGTCGTCCTGCTGCAGCGCTGCGTCGCCGAGAACGCGGCGCGCGGCAAGGACATGCGCTACGACCTCACCGTGCAGGGCGAGTTGCTGCCCCGCCGACGCGACGGACTCGCCGTCACGCCGGCGTCGGACGACCCCGACACCGACGTCGTCGTCAAGGTCCGCGACGGGTCCGACGAGCAGCGCTGGCGCACCGACCCCCCGTCGGACCGCCCCAAGTCGCTGTCGGTCGTGGGCACGTCCGGGCCGTCCGCCCCGCCCGCGAGCGACGGGCCCACGGCCGAGGACACTCCCGCGCGGCCGGGCGAGGAACAAGGCGAGCCGTCCGTCGAGGTGCCGGCCGACCCCGGGCCCACCGCGGCGGAGCCCTACCAGGAGCCGCGCGCCGTGGCCGTCGGCGACGGTGACGGTCTCGACGACGCGAACCCGCAGACCGTGCTGCCCCTCGGCCTGTCCGGACTCGTCGACGACACAGGGCTCCAGGACCGGGAGGCCGTGGCCGCGACCGCACCGTGAGAGCGGCGGCGCGACGGCACCACGAGGGCGCGGCGCGACGCCACGGTGAGGCGCGGCGTGCGCCACGGTGAGGCGCGGCGTGACGCCGACGCCAGGCCGTGGCGCGCCGGCCCCGTGCCGGATCCCGCGCCGCGGCCCCACGGCGCCCGGGCGTCAGCTCTACGAGACGACGTCCCGGGGCGGCTTGCCCGCCACGAAGTCGGCCGCGTTCTGGACGGCCGCCAACGCGATCCGCACCAGCGTCTCGCGCGTGACACCGGCGACGTGCGGGGAGAGCACCACGTTCGGCGCCTTCAGCAGGCGCAGGGCCGGGGTGGGCGGTTCGGGGTCGAACACGTCGAGGCCCGCCCCGGCCAGGGCGCCCGCCTCCAGCGCGTCCGCGAGGGCGTCCTGGTCGATCAGGGCACCCCGCGCGGTGTTCACGACGAACGCCGTCGGCTTGAGCAGCGCCAGCCGCTCGGCGTTGAGCAGGTGCCGGGTCTCGTCGGTCAGGGGCGCGTGCAACGTGACGTAGTCCGAGGTCCGCAGCAGTTCCTCGAGCCCGACGTGGCGGGCCCCGCCGAGCCGGGCCGCGGTCTCCGCGTCGATCGGCCGCGGACCCGCGTACACGATGGTCATGTCGAAGGCGACCGCGCGGCGGGCGACCTCCTCGCCGATGTGCCCGAGCCCGACGATGCCGAGCGTCTTCCCGGACAGCTCGGTGATCGACTGCTGGAGCCGCGGCAGGGCCCAGTCGGCCTCGACGAGGGCGGTGTGCGCGGGGACGAGCTGCTTGGCGAGGGCGAGCATCAGGGCGAAGGTCTGCTCGGCCACGTTCTGCCTCTCGGCACCGCTGGAGCCGATGTTGCAGACCGGGACTCCCTTGGCGCGCGCCGCGTCCAGGTCGACGTAGTCGAAGCCGTGGCTGGCACACTGGATCAGCTCCAGGGCCGGTGCGGCGGCGATGTGCTCGGCGGTCACCGGGGCCAGACCGGTGATGACGACATGTGCCTCGCGCAGCGCGACGGGGTCCTCGTCGGTGGCCTCCACCACGGTCACCCGGGCCTCGCCGGGGAAGACGCCGGCGAGCGCGGCGCCCGCCGTCCGTCCGCCCACGTGCGGCGAGACGACGGCGAGGACGTTCTTCGGGTCGGTCATGGGCTGTCCTCGGTCAGGTCGTCGGGGCCGACGGTGTCCGGGCGGGCGTGCCCGGACAGGGCGAGTGTCAGGTCGAACTCGGCGAGCAGGCAGCGGATGACGTGCTCCACGCCCGCCTGCCCGTCGAGGCCCAGCCCGTAGGCGTACGGGCGGCCGACGAGCACGGCCCGCGCACCGAGCGCGAGCGCCTTGAAGACATCGTCGCCCGTGCGGACGCCGCTGTCGAACAGGACGGTCAGCCGGTCGCCCACCGCTTCCACGACACGGGGCAGCGCGTCGGCGGCGGCCACCGACCCCGCCACCTGCCGGCCGCCGTGGTTGGAGACGACCACGCCGTCCATCCCCGCATCGGCCGCGAGGCGTGCGTCGTCCGGGTGCAGGATGCCCTTGAGGACGATCGGACCGTCCCAGTTCTCACGCAGGAAGGCCAGGTCGGGCCAGGTCTTGCCGGGGTCCGCGAACATGCCCACGAAGTGCATCACGGCCGCGTTCGGATCCTCGTGGACCGGCTTCGCCAGACCCGCCCGGAACGCCGGGTCGGAGAAGTAGTTGGCGGTGCCCACGCCGTGCAGGAACGGCAGGTAGGCCTGATCGAGGTCGCGCGGCCGCCAGGCCAGCAGGGGGGTGTCGAGGGTGACGAGCAGCGCGGTGAACCCCGAGGCCTTGGCCCGGTCCAGGAAGCTGCGGGTGACCTCCCGGTCCTTCGCCCAGTACAGCTGGAACCACCGCTCCCCGTCGCCCATCGCCTCCGCGACCTGCTCCATGGGCGTGCTGGAGGCCGACGACAGGATGTACGGGACGCCCTGCGCCGCGGCGGCACGCGCGGCGGCCGGCTCGGCGCCCGGATGCATGATCGACAGGACGCCCACCGGCGCGAGCGCCAGCGGCGCGGGCAGCGCGCGGCCCAGCACCTCCACGGACAGGTCGCGCTCGTGCACGTCACGCAGCATGCGCGGCACGATCCGGCGCCGGTCCAGGGCCTCCCGGTTGGCGCGTGCGGTACTGCCGCTGCCCGCGCTGCCCGCCACGTAGCCGACCGGACCGGGACCGAGGCGCTGCTCGGTGAGCTCCTCCAGCCGGGTCAGATCGGTGGGCAGCCGGGGTACGGCACCCGTCATTCCGTTCAGATAGATCTCGTACTGGAAGTCGGCCCAATGCTTCGCCATCCGTACGTCCCGCCTCTCGTCCCTGAGACCGCGCTGTACGCCGACGATCCTTGCGACTGTGACAAGGTCCGTCCACCATGGTGCGCACATCGTGCGACTGGGATTATCACCAGGTGACAAACAGCAGGGCGAACCCCGGCTCCGGTCCCGTGCCGAGGGCCGGGTCCGAAGGGCGGCCGGACGCCGCGACGGGCGGGTCCCCCGCGGCCCGGGCCCGGGTCCGGCGCGACATGGTCGCCGATCCGAAGGTCGTGGAGGCGGTCGTCGCGGCCGTCCACGCGCAGGTCCCGGTGTACGCGGCGCTGGACGACAGCCGGCTTCCGGAGGTCCGCGCCATCGCGGCCTGGGGCGTGGACAGACTGCTCCACCTGTGGGTGACCGAAGGCGCCCTGGAACCCGCCGACCTGCGGCGCTTTCGCGGCATCGCGGCGGCCCGCGCGGCGGACGGGCGTCCCGTCCAGGCGGTGCTGCGTGCCTACCGCGTCGCGGCGACGGTTCTCACGGACGAGATCGCGGCCCGCGCTCCGGGGCTGGCGGCGGCCGACGCGTTCGCGCTCGCCCGCATGCTGCTGACCGCTCTGGACACACTCTCCGAGGAGATGGCCACGGCCTACGCCGTGACCAGCGAGGACCTCGCGGGGGACCGCGACCGGGCCCTGCGGCTGCTGCTCGACGACCTGATCGCCGGACGGCACGCCTCGGCGGGCGCGCTGACGGACCGGTCGGCCCGGCTCGGCGTCCAGCTCCCCGAGCCCTACTGCCTGCTGGTCGCGGAGACACAGGACCCGGGCGGCCCGGACCTGTCCTACGAGGCGGCGACGGGACTGCTCGACGAACTCGGTGACACGGGCACCTCACTGTCCACGATCCGCGGCTCCCGCGCCGTACTGATGTTCTCCGCCGCGGCCGTCGGCCGGGCGGGGGCCCTGCTGGCGCGCCGGGCCTGGCGCGGCTGCGCCGTCACCGGCGAGGGCCTGGACCGGGTCGCCGTCGCCCACCGTCTGGCCGCCGACGCCCTGGACACCGCGCCCGCCCACGCCCACCGTCCCGGCGGCCTCCTCACGGACGCCGACGCACAGGTCCTGGCCCTACTCGCCGGCCATCCCGCGGCCGCCCCCGACCACATCGCCCGCCTGGTCCTCGGTCCGCTCACGGACCCGGACCAGCGGCACCTCCTGGTGGCGCTCACCGCGTACATCGACGCGGGTTCGGCGAGCGCCGCGGCCCGCGCCCTGCACCTGCATCCGCAGTCCCTGCGCTACCGCCTGCGGCGCATCCGGGAACTGACGGCCCGTGACCCCCGGGATCCCTGGCACCGGCTGACCCTCGACGTCGCGCGCACCGTCGTGGCGCCGCGGACCTGAGCCGGGGAGCGGCGCGCGCCGGCGAGCAGGGCCGGCGCGCGGGGCGGTGCGGTCAGCCGACGCGGGCGACCGCTCGCACCGGAGCCCCGTCGGCCGCGGGCAGCCGCAGCGGAAAGAGGAAGACCTCGACCTCCCGCGCGCCCACCAGCCGCTCCAGGCCGGTGAGGTTCTCCGCGATGACCCCTCCCGCACCGCACAGGACGCGATGGGCCGGGAGCCCGAAGTCCGCGGGGGGATCGCCGGGCCGGGGTGTGGCGTCGACGCTGAGCGCGTCGACGGCCACGGTGCGGACGCCCGCCTCCACCATCGCCTCGGCCGCCGCCGGGGTCAGCCACGGATGGTCCAGATATCCGGCCGTGCCCCAGTGCGCCGACCATCCGGTGACGAGCAGCAGGATCGAGCCGGGCTCCAGGCGTAGCCGGCTGAGTGCGGGCGTGAGCAGCTCCGGGGTGATCGGTGACCGGGCCGGAAGGCGCCGGACGTCGGCCACGACGGCGCGGCCGCCGAACCGGTCCAGCGGCAGCGCGTCGAGCGTGGGCCACGCGTCGTCGACGTGGTACGGCGCGTCCACGTGCGTCCCGGACTGCGACCCCATGTGCAGGCGCTGGACGTTGACGCCGTCCCGCGAGGCGTGCAGGGCCTGCGAGACCTCGACCTCCGGGTCACCGGGATACACGGGCATCCCGGTGACCAGAGGGACGGACAGGTCCAGCCAGCTCCCCATCAGCGGCTCTCGCCGGCGAGGGCAGGCGCCGGGTCGGCCGCCTCCGCGCCGGGCCCGGTGATCGGCGGCACCGGGGCGTCGACGGTACGGGCGAACCGCGCACCCTCGGGTCCGTACACGGCCCTGGGCTCGGGGAAGATCCGCAGCAGGGCCAGGAAGAGCACCGCGGCCACGGCCAGGGACAGCGGCAGGCTGATGTCGACGCCGTTCGCCAGGTCGCCGAGCGGGCCGACGAACTGGCCGGGGATGTTGGTGAAGAGCACGCCGACCACCGCGGCGACCCACCAGGCCGTCATGCCACGCCAGTTCCAGCCGTGCGCGAACCAGTAGCGGCCGCCGCGCTGACGGCGGTTGAAGACCTGGAGCGCGTCGGGGTCGTACCAGCCCCGCCGGGTGTGGAAGCCGAGGATCATCACGACCATCCACGGGGTGGTGCACGTGATGATCATCGTGGCGAAGGTCGAGATCGACTGCACCAGGTCGAACCCGAAGCGGCCGATGAAGATGAAGGCGATGGAGAGCGCGCCGACCAGGAACGTCGCCTGGACCCGCGACAGCCGCGGGAACACCGACGAGAAGTCGAGCCCGGTGCCGTACAGGGACGTCGTGCCCGTCGACATGCCGCCGATCAGCGCGAGCAGACAGACCGGCAGGAAGAACCAGCTCGGTGAGATGGCGAGCAGTCCGCCCACGAAGTCCGGGGCTGCCGGGTCGACGTACTTCGGCGCCTTGGTCGCGATGATGGAGGCGGTGGCGAGTCCGAAGACGAACGGCAGCAGGGTAGCGAGCTGGGAGAGGAAGGCGGCACCTATGACCTTGCGGCGCGGGGTGTCCGCCGGGATGTAGCGCGACCAGTCGCCGAGGAAGGCGCCGAACGACACCGGGTTCGACAGCACGATCAGCGCCGCACCGATGAAGGAGGGCCAGAACAGCGCCTGCGTCGCCGAGTCGGCCGAGGACGTGAACACACCCGCGTACGACGGATCGAAGTCACCGGCGAAGGCGATCGCGCCGACCAGGAACAGCACGGTCGCCGAGGTCACCGCGATCTTGTTGACGAACAGCATGAAGCGGAAGCCGTACACGCACACCGCGAGCACCAGACCGCCGAAGAGCGCGTAGGCGACGGAGTACGAGAGCGTGCTGCGCTCCAGGCCGAACAGCCGGTGCGCGCCGCCGACCAGGGCGTCGCCGGAGCTCCACACGGAGATGGAGAAGAACGCGACGGCCGTCAGCAGCGACAGGAACGAGCCGACGACGCGCCCGTGCACGCCGAGGTGGGCGGACGAGGCGACCGCGTTGTTCGTGCCGTTCGCCGGCCCGAACACCGCCATCGGGCAGAGGATCAGCGCACCGACGACCACGCCGAGGAGCGTCGCGGCGAGCCCTTGCCAGAAGGAGAGCCCGAAGAGGATGGGGAAGGCCCCGAGGACGCAGGTGGAGAAGGTGTTCGCACCGCCGAAGGCGACCCGGAACAGGTCGAGCGGCGTCGCGGTGCGGTCCGCGTCGGGGATGCGCTCGACACCGTAGGTCTCGACCTCGGTGAGGGACGGCGGGGGAGTGGTCGGGGAGTTGTCGGACAAGAGTGCTCCAGCGAAGTGCCTGTACCCGGACGGGCGGTGGAGCGCGTTGTGGCGCGGTGGGAGGAAGGCCGGTGGCCGCCGCTGGGGTGTGCGGCGTGAGGGGACGCCTTCCTTGAAGGGGTGTGCCGACGCTACGGCGGCCTGTCAAGTGCACACCAGTGGGCGAACCATCCATCCCCCACGGACGCCGTGGATCATTCGTCCACGCCGTGCCGGCCGCCGCCGGGAGGGGGAGAGGCATGGGGTCCGGATCGGCCGGGCGGGTCCTCGCCGTGCGCGGCGAGCCATCCGTGCCAGTGGTGGACGGCGACCGTGATCACCGGGCCGTCCGGCGGCCGGCCGCGGTACTGGGCGTACTTCTCCCGCAGCGCGGCGACCGCCGTTGCGTACGTCTCCCGCGCACCGCCCTGCGGTGCGGCGGGCGGCACGACGCGCGCCTCGCCGTCAGCCCGGACCCACCAAAGGCGGCTCCAGTCCTCGTCGAACACGTCCACGAGCAGACAGACGGCCGGGTGCGCCGCGATGTTGCGCAGCCGCTTCAGCCGCGGGGACCTCTTGGGCTTCCCGTCGACCGCGGTGACGATCTCGTCGCCCAGTACGGCGAACACGACCGGCACCAGGTGCGGGCGCCCCTCGGCGTCCACGGTGGCCAGCCGTGCCACCCGCGCGGTGAGGAAGCGGCGTCGCGCCTCCGTCTCGTCCATGTCCGGCACGGTGAGCCTCCGGTCCTTCCTGCCGGGCGTGCCGGCGATCCCCGACGTGCGGTCGGCGTCCGGACGAGCCCTCGGCCGGAACGGCCAAAACGGCCGAAACGGCCGGAGCGCTGCCGTCCGGTTGTGTCCGCTCCCAGTGTGGCGCGACGGCCGGGAGGAGAGGCCGTCCGTGCGCCGGAGGAGGGAGAACCGGTCACTCGTCGTCGGTGGTGGTGTCCCCCGGTTCGGCGTCCGGGCCCTGCGCCCGCACGCGCTGCACGTGCTCCAGCGACTCGCGCAGTTCCGTGAGCCAGTCGTCGGTGTGGCGCTGCACCAGGCGCACGCACCAGGCGAGGGCGTCGCTCCGGCTGCGGGCGACCCCGGCGGCGACCAGGGTGTCCAGGACCTGGCGCTCGGGCTGGCGCAGCCGCGTCATGACCGGTGCCGCGACGTGCGTGAACAGGGCGCGCGTGGTGCCGCACTCCACGCCCCAGGACACCTTCTTGCGGAACCGGTGCTCCGCCTCGCGCGCCACCGCGATCCGTTCCTCGCGGGTGCGCTCCCTGAATTCCTGGACGCGTGCCTCGACGGCCGCCTCCTTCTCGGCCTCCGATGCGCCGTCGCCGAGCCGGGGTTCGGGGATGCGGCCGACGACCGTGATCTCCTCGCGGTCGACCGTGACCTCCACGAGGCTCTCGAAGAGATCGTCGGGCAGGCGGCCGGCGAACCAGCCGCGCAGCTTGTCGCGTTGCTCCGATGTAATCATGTAATCACCATTACTCCGCGGGCAAAATCGGGCAAGGGGGTCCGCTCGAAGTCCGCTGTGGGCTGAAGGCGTGCTCGGTACGTGGCTCCGCCGGGGGTGCGCACGGAGGCGCCGCGGGAGCCCGGCGCGGGGTGAAGCGGAATGTTTCAGGCCTATTGCCGAGCCACGGAAATCTGGCCATGAGGGCCCGGCGGACGATCAACGGTGGCTCAATTCCGGGGCCCGGGCGTTCGAATTCCGTAACTTCGCGCCACTGTTTCAATACTCAAAGTTACCGAAACGCATGGGGTCGATGTGTGTTTCTCGTGAGGACTCGGCAGACTCGCGCTCGCCGAACCGGCACCCGACCGAGCCGGTTTCGCATTCGATCGAGCGGAAGGATGCACACAATGCCGAACACCGCGCGTTGGGCAGCGACTCTCACTCTGACGGCCACCGCCGTCTGCGGACCCGTCGTCGGTTCCGCCCACGCCGCCCCCGCCGCCGGCCCGTCCGGGCTCTACGCCCCGTCGGCCCTGGTGCTCACCACGGGCCACGGCACCGCCGCGGCCACCGTCACACCGGAGCGGGCCGTCACCCTGAACTGCGCCCCGACGGCCTCCGGCACCCATCCCGCCGCCGTGCAGGCCTGCGCCGAACTGCGCGGCGCCGGCGGCGATCCGGGCGCGCTGACGCTCAGAGACGGCGTCTTCTGTACCAGGCAGTACGACCCCGTGGTGGTCACGGTCGAGGGTGTCTGGCAGGGCAAGCGCGTCTCCTACGAACGCACCTTCGCCAACGAGTGCGTGAAGAACTCCTACGGGACGACCGTCTTCACGTTCTGAGAGACCGGGATCGCGAAGTCCCCGTGAAGAGCGACCGAGGTCCGTGACTGGGGAGTGCGGGCCACGTCGCGGGGACACCACGCGATTTCGCACCGAGGGTCGGCCGGACGGAGTGGGGCCGTCGGCCGGCCCTCGGCATTTGCATGCCCAGGGTCCTTTTCCCCCATGGCTCGCCGGCCGGACTTCCTCGCATCCGTCCCCCAGACATCCCCTCGCCTCCATGCCTGTGACGCGTGCTCACCCGGGGTCGTGCCACGCACCGGGCCGGGGCCACCAGCCGGGCACCGCCCGCCGGTAGCGCTCGTAGTCCGCGCCGAACCGCGCCGTCAGCGCCGGTTCCTCGTACCACCGGGCGAAAGCCGCCATCACCAGCCATGCGATCGCCCCGTACGTCAGGAGGAGCGGTCGCGCGAGCAGCAGGGCCTGCCCGAGGATCGCGGCGACGACCGCCACGTACATCGGGTTGCGGACGTACCGGTACAGCCCGCCCACGACCAGGTGCTCGGGAGGCGCGACCGGCGCCGGGGTGCCGAGACCCTCGCGGACGAAGCGGCCGAAGGCGGTCAGCAGCACGTACGCGCCCGCGGCCAGCGGCAGCAGGCCGAGCGCGCGCACCGGCGGCCACCAGTGACCGGGCCGCCAACCGGTCAGCCACCAGGGGATCAGGACGGCCACGGTGCCCGGCACGAGTGCCAGGAAGAGCGAACTGCCGGCCGCCGCCGCGGATCTGCGCATGCACCCACCATGGCTCCGCGGCCGCGCCCGGGGAAGCCGCTGCGCCGCACGGCGCAGCCCCGTCACCGGTCCGAGTCGCCCGGGATGCCGGCACGGACGCGACACCGTAGCGGTGGAGCATGCGTGCACTGGGCGAGCTGGACGAGCGGCTGTTCACACGGGTGGCGTGGGCGCGGATGCCGGGAGCCGATCCGGTGCTGCGGCGGCTGAGCCACTCCGCCGACCACGGAGTGCTCTGGTTCGGCACGGCGGCCGGGCTCGCGGCGGCCGGCGGTCGCACCGCCCGGCGTGCGGCCCTGCGGGGCGTCGGCGCGCTCGCGCTCGCCTCGCTCACCGTCAACACGGTCGTGAAGTGGAGCACCCGCCGACCCCGGCCGCTGCTCGATCTGGTGCCGACGGTCCGTCACCTGCGCATCCAGCCGCACACCACGTCCTTCCCGTCCGGGCACTCCGCCTCCGCCGCGGCTTTCGCCACCGGGGTCGCCCTGGAGTCCACGCGGTACGGCGCCCTGGTCGCGCCCTGCGCGGCCGCGGTCGCCTTCTCCCGTGTCTACGTGGGCGTGCACTATCCCGGGGACGTGCTGGCCGGGGTGGCGATCGGCGTCGGCGCCGCGGCGCTCACCTGCCGCTGGTGGCCGCCTCGACAGGTCGTCCCGGGCAGACAGCGGCCCGTCGCCGACGCGCCCGCGCTGCCCCGGGGCGAGGGGCTGGTCGTGTTCGTCAACAGCGGGGCCGGCGCCGCCCCCGCCACCTCCCCGCCCCCGGCCGAACGGCTGCGCGCGCTGCTTCCCGGGGCCGAGCTGATCGAGCGGGGCCCCGACGACGATTTCGCCGCACTGCTCGCCGAGGCCGTCGGCCGGGCCGCGGAGAGCGGGGGAGCCCTCGGCGTCTGCGGCGGGGACGGCAGCGTCAACGCCGCCGCCCGCGCGGCGGCCGAACGGGGCCTCGCGCTCGCGGTGTTCCCCGGCGGAACCCTCAACCACTTCGCCCAGGACCTCGGGGTGCCGGACTACGAGGACACCGCGGACGCCGTGGTCCGGGGCGAGGCGGTGTCCGTGGACATCGGTGTGGCGCGCTCGGCCGACGGCGAGGACGTGCGGTTCCTCAACACCTTCAGCATCGGCCTGTACCCCGAACTCGTCCGGATGCGTGAGCGTGCGCAGGAGCGGTGGGGCAAGTGGCCCGCCGCCGCGTTCGCGCTGGTCAGGGTGTTGCGCACCGCGACCCCCGTCGAGCTGAGCCTCAACGGCCGTCCGCGCCGTCTGTGGCTGCTGTTCGCGGGCAACGGACGCTACGTCCCCGAGGGCTTCGCCCCGTCCTACAGGCCGCGGCTCGACGACGGACTGCTCGACCTGCGCGTGGTGGACGGCGACCACCGTCTCGCCCGCACCCGCGTCGTCGTCTCCGCGCTCGCCGGGGCCCTGCACCGCTCCCGGGTCTACGGCGCGGAGCAGGTCCCCTGGGTGCGACTGGAGAACGTCACGGGTACCGACTCCCTCGCGTACGACGGTGAAATCGCGTCGGCCGAGGCGTCGTTGAGTCTGGAGAAGGAACCCGGCGCGCTCGTGGTGTACCGGCCCGCGGTGTCGCACGACGAAGCGGCGCGGCAGGCGCGGCCCGCCGCCGGGACGGCCGTCCCGGGGCGGACGGGCGAGGGGCCGCCGTCTCCCTGCTGACGGCGGCCCCTCGGACCGGGGGTGATCGGTCCGCGACCGATCACATGTGGACGACCGGTGCGGCGTCCGGGTCTTGTTCCAGCTTGCCGCGCCGGTAGAGCAGGAAGGCGATGACGGCGCCCGCCACGAAGAATCCGGCCGACCACCAGAAAGCGGTGGTGTAGCTCTCGATCGTCGACCTGGCCTGGACCAGCTTGTCGGTGGCGTCCTTGCCGGACAGGTAGTTCGTCGCGGCGCTCGCGGCGAGCGTGTTCAGCAGGGCCGTGCCGATCGAACCACCCACCTGCTGCATGGTGTTGACCGTGGCGGAGGCGACTCCCGCGTCCTCCGGGGCGATCCCGCTGGTGGCCAGCGACATGGCGGGCGGCATCACCATGCCGAGGCCCGCGCCGATCAGCAGCAGCTGAGGCAGGACCGCGGTCGAGAAGGACGAGCCGATGCCGATGCCGGTGAGCCAGGCCATGCCGAGCGCGGCGAGCGCGAAGCCGGCGGGGATGACGGCCTTCGGGCCGATGCGCGGCACCAGCACCGTCGTGGAGACCTGGGCCATGACCATCAGGGCAGCCATCATCGGCAGGAACGCCACACCGGTCTTCGTCGGGCTGAAGCCCAGGTTCAGCTGGAGGTAGTAGGTGAGGAAGAGGAACACGCCGAACATGCCGGCACCGGTGATGAGCACGGTGATGAACGACGCGGCACGGTTGCGGTCGAGCAGGACGCGCATCGGCAGCAGCGGGTGCTCGGCGACGTTCTGCCGGCGGACGAACGCGGCCAGCAGGACCACGCCCGCGGCCAGGAAGCCCCAGGTGGCGGGCGAGCTCCAGTCGTGTGTCTCGGCGTTGGAGAAGCCGTAGACCAGCGAGAAGAGACCGGAGGAGACCAGCAGGGTGCCCGGCAGGTCGAGCTTGGATCCGGCCGCGTCGCGGTGGTTGCCCAGCAGCACCCAGCCGCCGGCGAAGGCGACGACCGCGAAGACGAGGTTGACGAACAGGGTCCAGCGCCAGTCGAGCGTGTCGGTGAGGACACCGCCGAGCAGCAGGCCCACCGCGCCGCCGGCGCCGGCGATGGCGCCGTACACGCTGAACGCCTTGGCGCGTTCCTTGGCGTCGGTGAACGTCGTGTTCAGCAGCGAGAGCGCGGCGGGCGCGAGGAGTGCGCCGAAGACTCCCTGCAGGGCGCGGGCGGTGACGAGCATCCCGAAGCTGGTCGCCGCGCCACCGAGCACGGAGGCGGCGGCGAAGCCGGCGACGCCGATGAGGAAGGCGGGCTTGCGGCCGAAGAGGTCCGCGATGCGTCCGCCGAGCAGCAGCAGGGAGGCGAAGGCCAGGGAGTAGGCGGTGACGATCCACTGCCGGTTGCCGTCCGAGAAGCCGAGGTCGGCCTGGGCCGACGGCAGGGCGATGTTCACGATGGTCGCGTCGAGCACCACCATCAGCTGCGCGATGCCGGTGATCGCGAGGATCCACCAGCGCCGGTTCGAGGAGGGCGCGGGCGGTGCTTCCACGGCACCCGCGCGGGTGCCGTCGGCCACGGTCTGAGACATGGGAGAACACTCCGGGGAAGGTCGCTCAGGGATGAGTGCACTAAACGAAACGGTTTCGTACACATCGACATCCAGAGATTAGACCCCGTCGAGCGAAACGGCAACGTTTCGCTAAGTGACCTGAATCGCCCTCGTATGCCTTGACCGGCATATAACCAAGGGGGCATATTGAGCTCATGTCCGAGGCATCCCTGTGGGCCGCGCTCGCCGACCCGCATCGGCGTGCCATCGTGGCGCTCCTCCTGGAGCGCCCGCGCGCCGTCGGTGAGATCGTCGAGGCCTGCGGTCTGAGCCAGCCCAGCACCTCCAAGCACCTTCGGGTGCTCCGCGACGCCGGGCTCGTGCGGGCGCGCCAGGACGCGCAACGCCGTGTCTACGCCCTCGACCCCGCCCCGATGGCCGAACTCGACGCCTGGCTCGCCCCGTACCGCACCCTGTGGAACGAGCGCCTCGACGCCCTGGGCCGGCGCCTGGACGCCGCGGCGGGGGAGCCACCGGACGACCACGACATCCCCTCCCCGAAGGACTGACCGCCATGTCCGCCGAGCGCACCGGCACCTACCTCACCCTGGACGACGGGCGCCCCGCCGTCCGCTTCAGCAGGACCTACGACCACCCCGTCGACCGGGTCTGGCAGTTCGTGACCGACCCCGACGAACTGGCCCAGTGGTTCCCCTCCCGCGCCGAGTTCGAGCTGTGGCCGGGCGGCACCGTCACCTTCAGCGGCGACCCCAACACGGCGGACTCGCAGGGCCGCGTCCTCGCCGTCGACCCGCCCCGGCACCTCTCCTTCGCCTGGGGCGGCGACGAACTGCGCTTCGACCTCGAAGCCCTGGACGACGAGCGCACCCGCTTCACGCTCACCGACGTCCTCGGAGCCGCTGACACCGCCGCGCGCAACGGGGCCGGCTGGGAGGTGTGTCTCGCCGCCCTCGACACGAAGGCCCGCGGCGAACACCCCGAGGGCCCGCACACCGGGGCCGGAGCACCCTGGAAGGAGTTCTACCGCGGCTACCTCGAGGCCGGGGTCCCCTCCGGCGCACCCGTTCCGGGGCTCGACTGAACAGGCGGGCCGCCACAGCCGCGTCCGTTCCCCGGCCTACTGCATCTGCCGTCGCACCAGTTCGTGCAGGCGCCCGCCGGTGTCCGCCAGCAACTGCGCGGGCGGGCCCTGCTGGGCGACCCGCCCGTCCTCCATCACGATGACGCGGTCGGCGTCCATCACGGTCGACAGACGGTGCGCGATCACGACGCGGGTGGCCCGCAGAGCACGTGTGCTCTCGATGACCGTGCGCTGCGTCTCGTTGTCCAGAGCGCTCGTCGCCTCGTCGAAGAAGAGGATCCTCGGACGCCGGATCAACGCCTGGGCGATCATCAGCCGCTGGCGCTGACCGCCGGAGATCGCACCACCGCCGGAGACGATCGTGTGCAGCCCCATCGGCATCCGCCTGATGTCCTCGGCCAGACCCGCCATCTCGGCCGCCGCCATCGCCTCCTCGGGCGTGTACGGCTCGGTGCCGCAGATGCAGTCCAGGATCGACCCGGTGAACGGCTGCGCGTGCTGGAGCACGACACCGCACTGACGGCGCACGGCCGACTGGTCGAGAGCCGCCAGGTCCTGCCCGTCGTACAGGACGCTGCCCGAGACCGGCCTGTCGAAGCCGATGAGCAGGCGCAGCAGCGTGGACTTGCCACAGCCGCTCGGGCCGACGATCGCCACGAACTCGCCCGGGCGGATCTCGAAGGACACGTCGTCGAGGACCAGCGGACCGTCGTCGGCGTAGCGGAAGGAGAGCCGCCGCGCCTCCAGGCCCCCGGACAGGACGCCCGGGCGCGTGTTCGCCGCGCGCACCTCCGGCGCCGCTTCGAGCACCGGCTTGATCTCCTCGAACATCGGCAGCGCGGCAGCCGCCGAGACGAACGCGCCGGTGATCTGGGTGACCGAGGTCAGCAGCATCGTCACCGACGTGCTGAAGGTGAGGAAGTCCGCCGCCGACAGCGAGCCGCGGGCCGGGCCGGCGAGCAGCATGAACATCAGCAGGGTGCACAGCGGCAGGTAGACCGCGCCCATCACCGTGTTCAGGTTCTTGATGCGGCCCACCTTCTGCTGGAGCTCGCGACTGCGCGCGAACTCGCCCGCCCAGGCGGCGTACGCGTAGTTCTCCGCCGCCGCGACCCGCAGCTTGGGCAGCCCCCGCAGGGTCTGGAACGCCTGGTTGTTGAGCTTGTTGCCGAGCACGACCAGGCGGCGCTGCCAGCGCACCTGCCACAGCCCGAGGCCCAGGAACCCGGCCGCGATGACGACCAGCATGGCGATCGCGGCCAGCGCCATGGGAACGCTGTACCAGAGCAGCAGCCCCAGATTCATCGCGCCGACCGTGCCCGCCTGCATGAGTGTCGGGCCGACACCCGCGAGCAGGCGGCGGATGCCGCTGATCCCCATGGCGGCGCTGGCGAGTTCGCCGGTCGACCGGGATGTGAAGAACTTCGTCGGCAGGCGCAGCAGCCGGTCCCACACCGCCGGCTGGAGCGTCGCCTCGATCCGTCCCTCCAGCCGCAGGATCGTGAGGTTCTGCAGCAGCATGAACGCCGCCGACACGACGCTGGTGAGCATCAGGGCCAGACACACCTGCACGATGAGGTCGTGCTGGGCCTTCGGCACGTACTCGCCGAGCACCTTGCCGGTCGCGATCGGCACCAGGGCACCGATCGCGACAGTGACCAGGCCGCTGATCGCGAGCCCGCGCAGATCCCCGCCGGTCCCGCTGAGACAGAACCGCAACAGCCCGAACGGGCTCGGCGTCCGCTCCGGCAGCGGCCGGTAGAACATCACCGCCCGCGGCTCGAACTCCGCCGCGTTGGCCTTCTCGACGGGGGTCTCCCGCCCGGAGGACGGCTGCACGGCCACATAGCCGCCACGCCGCCACAGCAGGGCGACCGGCGCGCCGGACACGGCCCGGTGGCCCACCAGCGGGCCGATGTTGTCGCGCCACCAGCGCCCGTCCAGGCGCACCGCACGCGTGCGGATCCGCGAGGCGAGGGCGATCCGCTCGACCGGGTCGAGCCGGTCGCTCTCGGTGCCGCTCTGCGCGGGCTCCGCGAGATCGATGCCCGCGGTGCGGGCGACCAGCTTGCACGCCGCGTACGTGGCGTCCGCGTCGGCGGCGGTCGGACGCTTCGCCGACGACTTGCCGATGGAGGCCAGCAGGGTCCGGTCCGCCTGGGCACGGACCGCCTCACCGGCCTTGATGCCGGCCGCCGTACGGTCCTCGTGGCTCGCCTCCAGCTGCTCGATCCAGCGGTCCAGCGTGGCCAGCAGCCGGTACTGCTGGTCGACCATGCCCTGCCACACGCCGGGGTCCATCAGCAGATCGGCCGCGGCCTCGGCGCCGTACAGCGAGCCGTACTGGACGCTGCCGGGCGGCACCTGCATCCAGAAGACGTCCTCGTCCGTGAGCGCGGCGGCGTTCTCCGTGGCCATCGGGGCCTGGAAGAGAATGGACAGACTGCGGCCGACCCCGAGGGCGAGGGCGTACTCCAGCGGGCTGGACGTCGGAGGCACGTACTGCGGGTTGCCGTACTCGTCGTAGGACCAGGTCTCCGTGTTGACGGGCTGGTACAGCTCGCGCAGCACGATCCGGTGCACCACACAGTCGCGCAACGGCCGCCCGACGAGCGTGTGCTGGGGGCCCGCGACCGGGCCGAGCAGCAGCGAGCCCGCTTCGAGCCGGCCCAGATGGTGCCAGTGACCCTGCTGCACCGCGTCGACGGCGAACAGGTCCATGGCGCCCGCGGCGACCAGCCACAGCACCTGCGGACCCTCCAGGTCCAGCCGGTTGAGACCGGAGCAGTCGATCGGCGTGCCCATGCCGCCGAGTGCCCCGAGGACGAGGTCCCCCTCGTGGACGCCCTCGTGAACCGTGGTCATCTCATCGCTCCTTGACCAGCTCGGCGTACGGGCCGCCGGCCGCCACCAGGGCGTCGTGCCGCCCGCGTTCCACGATCGTGCCGTGCTGGAGGACCACGATCTCGTCGCTGTCGCGCACCGTGCTCAGCCGGTGCGCGATCACCACACAGGCGCAGCCGCGCTTGCGCAGGTTGTCGATGACGAGCTGCTCGGTCTCCGCGTCCAGGGCGCTGGTCACCTCGTCGAGCACCAGGATGCTGGGCCTGCGCACCAGCGCCCGCGCGATCTCCAGACGCTGGCGCTGGCCGCCGGAGAAGTTGTGCCCGTCCTGCTCGACCCGGCTGTGGATGCCGCCCGGCCGGCGCGTCACGACGTCGTACAGCGCCGCGTCCTGGAGGGCGGACACCACCGCGTCGTCCGGGATCGACGGGTCCCACAGTGCGATGTTGTCGCGCACGGTGCCCTCGAAGAGGAAGACGTCCTGGTCGACGAAGGAGACGGAGGCGGCGAGCGCGCCGCGCGGGATGTCCTCCAGCCGCTGCCCGTCTATGCGGATCGTGCCCTCCCAGGGGGCGTACAGGCCCGAGATCAGCCGGGAGACCGTCGACTTGCCGCTCCCGGAGCCGCCGACCAGCGCGACCTGCTGGCCCGGCCCCACCGTCAGCGAGAATCCGCTGAGCAGCGGCTTGTCGAGCGGGCTGTAGCCGAACGTGATGTTCTCCAGTTCGACATGGCCGTGCAGCCGGCGGGTGGACTCGCCGGTGCCGGGGCGTGCGTAGAGCGGGTCGGCCTGGAAGTTCTCCACGTCCTTGAGCCGGGCGACGTCGGCCGCGAAGTCCTGGATGCGGCCCGCGACACCGTTGAGCCGGGTGATCGGCGCCGTGAAGCGGGTCACCAGGGCCTGGAAGGCGACGAGCAGGCCGACGGAGATGTGCCCCTCGACGGCGCGCAGCCCGCCGATCCACAGGATCAGCGCGGAGTTCAGCGTCGCGAGCGTCGGCGCGACCACCCCCAGCCACGCGCTCGGCACACCGAGGCGCTGCTGCTCCTCCAGCGTGGTGGCGTGCTGCCCGGCCCACTTGCGGAAGTAGCCGTCCTCGCCGCCGGTCGCCTTCATCGTCTCGATGAGCTGGAGCCCGGTGTAGGCCGTGTTGGTCAGCCGCGCGGTGTCCGCGCGCAGCTTCGCGGTACGCGTCGCGCGCATCCGGACCACCACGCGCATCGCCACCACGTTGAGCAGCGCGACACCGATCCCGACGGCCGTGAGCTGCGGGTCGTACGTGTAGAGCAGCACCGCGTAGAGCACGACCACGATCGCGTCCACGCCCGCCGCGGCGAGGTCGCGGGCCAGTGTCTCGGACACCGCGTCGTTCGACTGGAGCCGCTGCACCAGGTCGGCCGGACTGCGCTGGGAGAAGAAGGTGACGGGCAGTCGCAGCAGGTGCCGCAGGAAGCGGGCGCTGCTCAGTGTCGAGGAGATGATGCGCCCGCGCAGCAGATTCGCCTGTTGCAGCCAGGTCAGCAACACCGTGAGCAGCACCGAGGCGCCCATCGACGCGAACAGCACGCCCAGCAGCGAGGTCTGGCCGCCGATCAGATACGTGTCGATGTAGGTCCGGCTGAGCGCGGGCAACGCCGCGCCGACCGCCACCAGCAGGAGGCTCGCCAGCACGGCCGCCGGCATCGTGCCCGAGGTGCCCCGCAGCCGGGCCGGCATGGCGCCCAGCACCCCGGGCCTGCGCCCGCCCCTGCGGAAGTCCGGCCCCGGCTCCATGACCAGGACGACACCGGTGAAGCTGGTGTCGAAGTCCTCCATGGGGACGAAACGCCGTCCCTTGCCGGGGTCGTTGATGTGCACGCCGCGCCGGCCGAAGCGTCGCCCCATGCCGTCGAACACGACGTAGTGGTTGAACTCCCAGAACAGGATCGCGGGCGCCTTCACCTCGGCGAGGGCGACCGTGTCCATCTGCATGCCCTTGGCCGTGAGGCCGTAACTGCGGGCCGCCTTGAGGAGGTTGCTGGCGCGGGAGCCGTCCCGCGAGACACCGCACGCGATGCGCAGCTCCTCGAGCGGTATGTGCCGGCCGTAATGGCCGAGCACCATGGCGAGGGAGGCCGCGCCGCACTCCACGGCCTCCATCTGGAGCACGGTGGGGGTGCGCACCGTCCTGCGCCGCCCCTTGGGGACCGGCCGCTTGGGCGCGGGCGCGCGGCGTCTGCCCCGCACCGGCGGGGGGAGCGTGTCCTGGGGAGCGGTCACGGCAGGAGCCAATCGACGGGTCGCTGATCGGCCATGCGGATCGAACCCGTGGCCAGGGTCATGGAGGTGAGCGCGTACGGCGGTCCGTCCGCCGAGGACCACTTCAGGCCGCTCTTCGTGGCGGACGAACGGTCGAGGCGCACCAGGACGGCCACCGGGCGGCCCTTCTTGGTGAACTGCTCGCCGAGCTGGCTGTCGCCGAGGTAGGCCGCGATCTGCTGCTGGGTCTGCACCGTCCGGCCGACGGACTTCACATGGCCGCGCAGCACTCCGTACTGCTGGGTCGGCACCGACTGGACGCTGAGGTCGACGGCGGCGTTCGCGGGAATGGTGGCGGCGTTCTCGGCGGGGACGTAGACGGTCGCGTAGAGCGGGTCGTCCGCGTGGGCGACCTTCTCGACGGCCGCGACGTTCGCGCCGGTCGAGATGATGGCGCCGATGGTGGCGACGAGCCCGGTGATCCGGCCCGCGGCGACGGTACGGACGACGGCTGTCTCGCCCTGGGCGGTCCGCACCTTCAGCACGGGGGCGTTCGCGGGGAGCCGTTCGCCCTCCTTGGCGAGGACCGCGGTGACCTGGCCGGCGACGGGGCTCTGCAGCACGTAGCTGCCCTGCCCGTGCGTGAGGACGGCCGGTGCGCCGACCGTGGAGGTGACGGTGCCCGTGACGGCCCAGACGGAGGCCGCCGCCATGGCGACGAGCGTCACGGAAAGGACGAGCCAGCCCTGCGGGCGGGCGAAGCGCACCGGAAGGTCGAGCTCCTCCGGCGACTGCAGCTTGGCGAGGGCCTGTTGGCGGAACTGCACGGGACTTCCCTCACCTGTTCGAGAGGTTCACGGCATCCGAGAGTCCCGGAACCGGGAAGCGGTTCCGGGACTCAACGGTGTGAAACGGGATCAGAGACCCGCGACCAGGCCGGTGACCGGGGCGGTGTTCAGGCCGGTCACGCCCTCGACGGTGCCGACGGCCGTGCCCACGAGGCCGGAGACCGGGGCAACGCCGTCGACCAGGCCGGTCACGGTGCCGACAGCGTTCAGCGCCAGGCCGCCGGAGACGTTGTCGAGGTCGGCGTCCGAGATCTCGGCGGTCTCAACACGGGGGGTGGAGTTCATGATGGAACTTCCCTTCGTATGGATATTTCATAAGGGGGGAGCGGCCCCCTCTGGGGACAGATGACGGCCGCCGCCGCGGGGCTGCGACACCCGTTTCCAGGCGTCGGTCGCGACCTCCGCGGTGCAACGGATCAAAGCACGGTCGCGGGGCACGCTTCCAATCAACCAGGGCTCTCACCTGGGAACTTGAGTGCGTGACAGGTTCAACCGTGCAGGTGTGCGCACGTCTTTGCGGCGACTTCTTCACATGCTGCGCGGCATCCATTCGTGCACGCGCTTGCCGTCCGTGGACCGAATGGGACAGTCCCGTCGCAATGGCGCGGAGGGGGGCGCGCGGCTGTGCAGATCTCTCGCACGCGGTGACTTGGTTGCGTAATGGATGTGCAGATTCGCTGAAGCCGGGATTCCGCTCGTGCGTGAAGACGATCCGTTACTGATCGGTGGCGGAACGTGTCGGCGGGTTCGCGGGCGCGTTCGGCCGGGCGAACGGGCGTGTGCCGCGCGGCCTCGGGACGGTGTGCCGCGCGGCGTTCTGCCGGATGCCGCGCGGCCCTGGGAGGGAGAACGGGGCCGGCTCTGTGGGGGGTGCGCGGCTCCGCGAGGGGGAGCGGCGAGTGGGGTCGGTGAGGGGGAGCGGCGAGTGGGGTCGGTGAGGGGGCGCGCGGCTCTGCAAGGGCGGCCGGGCGGTCCCGTGACGGAGTGTCGGTCGGGGCTCCCGGCCGCCGGCATGCTCAGCCCAGCAGCGCGTACACCGTGCTCGCGCGCGCGGCGACCTCCCCGGACCCCTCGGCGGCCATCGTGATGTCGGCGAAGGCCATACGGCGGCCGAGCTTGGTGAGGACCGCCTCGACCAGGACGTCCGCGTCCGTCACCGCCCGCTGGAAGCTCGTGGACTGCTGCACCGTCGTCATCGGGACGAACGCGCCG
Source organism: Streptomyces sp. NPDC025784 (assembly GCF_055558435.1). Taxonomy (NCBI): domain Bacteria; kingdom Bacillati; phylum Actinomycetota; class Actinomycetes; order Kitasatosporales; family Streptomycetaceae; genus Streptomyces; species Streptomyces sp. NPDC025784. Next base: position 36,081 of record NZ_JBVHMN010000009.1, on the reverse strand, counting down.
CGTGCCGCCGACACCGCGATCACGGTCGCCGTGTCGGCGGCGGCCATCAGCGCCTGCCCCGACAGGGAACCGCCCTCCCGGGACAGTCGCGCGGACCACGGCAGCCGCAGGACGGCGCGGCGGTCGCCCAGCTCCGCCACGGACAGGCCCAGATCCAGGACCCAGGGGGCGAAGTTGTCGTCGAGGATCTTGTCGGCTTCGGCAAGGTTCAGCGTCATACGGGGCATTGTTCCCCGACTCGCTGGCCGAAGTGGCCCTTTGCCTGGCATTCCGCGCCTTCGAGTCGCCTGGATCCTGCCATTTGCAAAGGCAGTTGAACGCCACCGGCGGCACACGCGTATCAACCACCATCCAGGCGCCCCCCAGTCAGCTGCCGGACGGCGGCATCGACCCCGTCCCCAGGAGGTCAAGAGTTGAGTCACAAACGGATACCCAAGCGCAAGGCCGCCATCGCGGCGGGAAGCGTGGCGGCGCTCGGAGCTGCGGCCCTTCTGCTGCCCAACGCCAACGCGTCCCAGTCGAACGGGGACGACGCCACCCCGAGGACGTTCAAGGCGGGGGATGTCGCGGACGTCGCCTCTCAGCTCGCTTCGCAGCTGGGCCAGTCCTTCGCGGGCTCCTACTACGACGCGGGCAAGCAGCAGCTCATCATCAACGTCGTCGGTAACGACAGCAACGTCGTCAACCGGATCGAGAAGGCCGGCGCGGTCGCGAACGAGGTGCAGAACAGCACGGCCGAACTGAAGGCCGCCGCCAGAACGCTCAAGACGGACGCGACGATCCCCGGCACCGCGTGGGCCGTCGACCCGAAGACCAACGAGATCCGCGTCACCGCCGACTCGACCGTCACGGGCGGCAAGTGGGACACCCTGGAGTCGACCGTCAAGGGTCTCGGCTCCGGCGTGGCCACCATCAAGAAGTCCGCCGGCACCTTCAAGACGTTCGTCGACGGCGGCGACGCCATCTTCGGCGGCGGTGCGCGCTGCTCCCTCGGCTTCAACGTCACCGCGGGCGACGGCAGCCCGGCCTTCCTGACCGCGGGCCACTGCGGTGTGGCCGCGGCCCAGTGGTCCGACTCCCAGGACGGCGCGCCGATCGCCACCGTGGACCAGGCCACGTTCCCGGGCGACGGCGACTTCGCCCTCGTCAAGTACGACGACCCCAACACGCAGGCCAACAGCGTGGTCAACGTCGGCAACGGCCAGTCCGTCGAGATCACGCAGGCCGCGGACGCCACCGTCGGGCAGCAGGTCCTCCGGATGGGCAGCACGACCGGTCTCAACGACGGCAACGTCACGGGGCTGGACGCCACCGTCAACTACCCGGAGGGCACGGTCACCGGCCTCATCCAGACCGACGTCTGCGCCGAACCGGGCGACAGCGGCGGCTCCCTGTTCACCCAGGACGGCAGCGCGATCGGTCTGACCTCGGGCGGCAGCGGCGACTGCACCAGCGGCGGCGAGACCTTCTTCCAGCCGGTCACGACCGCGCTCCAGGCGGTCGGCGCCACCCTCGGCGCCGGCGGCGCCGGAGCGGGCGACGCGGGTGCGGGTGATGCGGGTGCGGGTGATGCCGGGGCCGGTGACGCGGGTGCCGGCACGGTGGACCCGAGCGCGGGCGCCGGCGATCAGTCGGGCGCCGGTGACGAGGCCGGTGGCGCGGCCGACCAGACCGGCGGCGGCGAGCAGGCCGGTGCGGGCGACCACGCCGGCGGGGCCGCCGACCAGAGCGGCACCGGCATGGACGACGGCTCGGGTCTGGTGAGCTCGCAGCCCTGACCCGGACGGCGAGCAGCCCCGTCGGTTCGGGAACACGAGAACCCCTGACGGCTGACGGTCGTGGACCACGAGCACCACCGACCCTCCGGGGACACGGGAACCACTGACCGGCGGGGGACACGGGAACCACTGACCGGCCGGGAACAGCCGTCCCGGCCGGCGGTGACAGCGGTCCGGCCCTCCGGCGGGAGGGCCGGACCGCTGCGTGTACGGGTACCCCGCGGAGTCCGCCGCCTCAGTCGTGGTCCCGTGCCCGCAGCAGGAGCAGCGCCACGTCGTCGAGCCGTTCCCGGGACTCCGTCCCGCCGTGCCGTACGAGGCTGTCCGCGAGCGCGTCGAGCGGCTGGTCACCGGTCTCGCCGAGCCGCCGGCCCAGGTCGGCGAGGGAGTCCTCGATGTCGACGCCGGGCGACTCGATCAGTCCGTCGGTGTAGAGCGTGAGCAGCGAGCCGGGTGCGAGGGGGACCTCCGTCGTCGGGTACCTGGCGTCGGCGTCGATCCCGAGCAGGGGCCCGCCGGCCAGGTCCAGCACCCGGACCTTCCCGTCCGGCCGCCGCAGCAGGGGCGGCGGGTGACCCGCGCGCGCCATGACGGCCACCTCGCGCGCGGGGTCGAGGCTCAGGTAGAGACAGCTGGCGAAGAGGTCGACGCCCAGGTCGATCAGCAGCCGGTTGGTGCTGCGCATCACCTCCTCCGGCGGCTGGCCCACGGTCGTGTACGCGCGGACGGCGGTACGGATCTGCCCCATCAGACCCGCCGCGGTCACGTTGTGCCCCTGGACGTCGCCGATCACCGCCGCGGCCCTTCCCTGGGAGGGCACCAGGTCGTAGAAGTCCCCACCGATGTCCATGCCCCGGGCCGCCGGGAGGTAGCGGGCCGCCGCGTCGATCGAGGGCAGCACGGGCAGCGAGTGCGGCAGCAGCGCCTCCTGCAGACCGTGGGCCAACTGGTGCTTGGCGTCGTACAGGAGGGCTCGCTCCAGCGCCTGCGCGACGAGACCGCCCAGACTGGTCAGGACGGCGCGCTCGTCCGCGGGGAAGGGGTGCGGCTGCGCGTACGCCAGGACGCAGGTGCCCACCGGCCGACCCGAGGCCACCAGCGGCAGGTACGCCCACGCGGCCATCCCGTCGGGCGTCTTGCTCCGGGCCGGGTAGAGGCGCTCCAGCTGCGCCCGCGAGCCGAAGAACGCGGGAGCCCCGGTCTTCAGCGCCTGCGTCCCCGGCGTCGGGGCGGTGAGCGGCACCCCGTCGATACGGTCCACGACCCGCGGGTCCGGGTATCCCCGGTGCCCGAGCACGTGCAGCCGCCCGGCCCGTGCGGCGAGGACGATCAGCGCCTGGCTGCCGACCGCGGGCGCGATCTCGTCCGCGACCAGCTGCACCACGTCCTGCACGCCCGCCGCCTGGGTGAGCGCGCTCGCCAGGCTCAGCACGTGGGAGATGGTCACCAACCGCGGCGTGCCGTCGCCGGGCTGCGGGCCGGCCCGGGTCATCTCGGACACCGCGCGGGCCCGTGAGATCCGTACGCTCAGACCGGTCGTGCTCGGATACAGCCGGAACGACAGCCATTCGCCCGGCGGCCGCAGCGCCACGAACGAGGTGACGTGCTGGCTGAGCAGCGCGGCACGGTAACGGTCCTCGTACACCGGGTCGTTGAGCCACGGCACGGACGCCCACAGCTGGGTGCCCAGCAGCCGGTCGACCGGCAGGCCGAGCAGCTCCGCCGTCGCCGGGTTGGCGAAGCTGACCCGCCCGTGCAGGTCGAGCGCGCACAGCCCGTACGGCAGCCGCGCCACCATGCGGGTCGCCTCCAGCGTGCCGAGGGTGTCGGCCATGGTTCCCGCGGACGGTGTCAGCAGGTCCGGTTCGGGGGGCACCGGCCGGCGTTCCTTGGCGGCACGCTCCAGGCGCAGTGCGAGCCGGTCGCAGGCGGCGGTGAGCTGGACGCGTTCACGGTCGGACAGGTCCGGCGGATGCGAGCCGGGCCAGGTCACGAAGACCGCGCCGTACGCCGTGTGCTCGGTGACCACCGGCATCGCCGCGAGCGCGAAGGGATAGGGAAGCACCACGGCGATCCGGGGATAGCGGCGGGCCATCTCCTCCTCGCCGCACACCCAGATCAGCCGCCGGTTCCGCACGGCCTCGGCCACCGGGATCGGCGCGCTCAGCCCCACCCGCTCCCACGGAGCCGCGAATGCCCGGGGCAGCCCCGCCATCACGGCCATCTCCAGCACCGGCTCGTGGTCCGCGAGCAGGTACACCGCTCCGGAGTGCGCGTGGACGTCGTCCATCATCGAGGTCAGCGTCAGCGACAGCAGTGGGCGTCCGACCGGCGCCGGCCTGCTCGCCGGTGCCTGCCTGGCCCCCTGCCAGTCGGACACGCCGACCACCTCCTCGCGGGGCCGTACGACTGCTCAGGTGACCAGGCTCTCTCCTGGCGGCGTATCGCGCACGGCGAGCGTGCCCGGCGGGTGGGCGCGGCTGTACCCACGACGGGCGCGGCCATGCCCCCTGCTTCGAAGCAGGAGGTGGCGCGTGGGTGCTCCCCATGCGCCCCCGCGCACCCTCTTGGCCGGTTCTTCGCGCCCATGAACGGTCGCGAACGCCAACAATGGGCACGCGCTCAGGACGACAACGCCGTCGATCGGTCACCTGGAGGAGCCGACGTGATCCGGGTACTACTCGTGCACGACGCATGTCTGGTGCGGCAGGTACTCGCGGAATGGCTGCGCCGAACGCCCGACCTCGGGGTGTACGACACTCCGTGGCGCAGCGCGCCCGGCCACGTCCGCTCGCTCGGGCCGGACGTCTGCGCCGCCGATCTGGACTGCGCCGACACGTACGGCATACCGCCGCTCGCCGAACTGTGCGGGCGAGGAGCGGGGTCCGCGGCGCCGCGGCTTCTCGTGCTTGCCCGTGCGAACAGGCCCGGCCTGCTCAGGCGGGCCGCCGAGGCGGGCGCCCTCGGCTATGTCGACAAGGAGGGCTCGCCGGAGCGGCTGGTGTCGGGGATACGCCGCGTCGCCGAGGGGGAACGTTTCGTCGACGACTCACTGGGCTTCGGGTTCCTCAAAGCGGCGCAGATGCCGCTGACCCGGCGCGAGCTGAGCGTGCTCTCCCTCGCCGCCGCCGGAGCCTCCATCGCCGAGATTGCGGGAAATCTCCATCTGTCCCACGGGACCGTGCGCAACTACATGGCGGCGATCACGCGCAAGACCGGGGCCCGCAACCGCATCGACGCCATCAGGATCTCGCGGGGCGAGGGGTGGCTGTGAGCCCGCAGGCCCGCCGCCGATCAGGTCGCGGTAGAGCGACGAGCGATCCAGCAGGTCCTCGTGCGACCCGATGTCCACGCGCCGTCCGTCCATGACCAGCACGCACCCGGCACGACGGGCCGAGCCGGCACGGTGGGCGACGACCACGAGCGTGCCACCGGGACGCGCGGCGAAGGCGCGCTCCGCACGTTCCTCCGCCACCGGATCGAGGTGACAGGTCGCCTCGTCCAGCAGCGCGAGCGGTGCGTACGAGAGATACGCCCTGGTCAGCGCGATCAGCTGGCGTTCGCCCGCGGACAGGGCGGCCGGGTCGACCTCGGCCGAGGGACCGCCCAGCCGGTCCAGCAACCCGTCCAGCCCGACGGTCCGGACGGCCGCCCGCAGCTCCGCCTCCGGTACCGGGTCCGGCCGCAGGTACCCCAGGTTCTCGGCCAGCGTTCCCGTGAAGACGTAGGCCTCCTGGGGGATGAGGACGCGTCGCCCGGTGGCCGCCTCGCCCCGCACCGGGTGGCCGTGCACCCGGATCTCGCCGCGCATCGGCTCCAGGAGCCCCGCGACGAGGCCGGTAAGTGTCGACTTGCCGATTCCGCTGGGACCCACGACGGCCAGATGCGTCCCGTGGGGGAGCCGCAGGTCGAGGTTCTCGATGACGGGAGCGCTGCCGGGACCGTAGGCGAAGGTGACCCCGGTGAGGTGGAGGGCGGCCCCGGTGGTGTCCTCCGGCGCGCACCCGGCGCGGCTCGGGCCCTTTCGCGCGGGACCGGTGCGGCTCGGGTGCTGACGCACGGGCCCGGTGGGTTCGGCAGGATCCGGCCGGGGCCCGCGGGCCCCGCGGGGCCGCGGGAGCGACGCCGGGGTGGCCGGAAAGGACGGTGCGGCCGGTGCCTCGGGCTCCGTCGACACGGCGGGCGGGGCCAGGCGCTGGAGGACGACGGCCAGGCGGGAGCCGCTGGTGCCCAGGCCGTGGACCAGATTCTGCAGCGCGGGGAGCAGCGACTGGGCGACACAGGAGAGGGCGCCGACGAGTGCGCCCGCGGTGACACCGTGCGCCAGCAGCCACGGGGCCGTGACCAGCAGCAGGACGAGGGGGAGCTGCCCGCCGACGGTCAGGGACGCCACGCGCAGCACGCCCCAGCGGGCCAGCGAACGGGCCGCCCGCGTCTCGGAGTCGACGCGCGTACCCAGCTCGGCGCCCACCCGGGCCTCCGCGCCGGCCGCGGTGACGTCCCGCAGCCCCGCGCACACGACGCCCAGCCGGGAGGCGAGCTCCTCGTCCGCGAGGAGGAACGTCCGCTGCCGGCGCGCCAGCGGACGCAGCGTCACCACGAACAGGGCCACTCCGGCCGCCAGCGGCGGCGCGACGACCAGCAGGAGCAACGGGTCGAGCGAGCACAGCCCGACCAGCGCCCCCGTGGACGTGAACAGGAACGAGCGCGAGACCATCACCAGACCGGCGAAGGTGTCCCGGGCGATCTCCACCTGCTGGGTCAGCCCCGACAGCGCCGCGCCGTCCCCGTCCCGCACGCCCCGCCCCACGACGTTCCGTACGAGCCCGTCCCGGAGGGGTTCGACCAGCGCGGCGACGGCCCGGTACACCCGGCTCGTGCCGTACGCCCCGGCCAGCACGGCGAGTGCGGCGAGCGTGAGCCAGCCGAGCCCGACGTCCGAACGCCCCGCCAGGTACCCGTCGTCCAGGGCCCGCGCGGGCGCGTATCCCATGAGGAAGGTCTGTCCGGTCTCCACCACCGACCAGGCGGCCAGCCGCACGACCACGGGCCACCGGGCGCCCAGGAACCGCAGCCCGCGCCGGTAGTCGCGGGTCACGGCCGCTCCTCCCCGTCCCGTGCCGCAGGGGAGGTCCGGCGCGCGCCGCCGTCCCGGTGCCGTCCGGCGGCGAACAGGTCGCGGTACCCGGCCAGTCGCCACAGCCGTTCGTGTGGTCCGTACGCGCGGACCCGGCCACCGTCCAGCCACACCACCGCGTCGGCCCGCGCGGCGGTGGACACCCGGTGCGCGACGATCAGCCGGCTGCTCCCGGGAGCGGGCCGGAACAGGGCCTCGGCGATGTGGTGCTCGGTGACCGTGTCGAGGCTCGACAGGGCGTCGTCGAGGATCATCAGGCGGGCGTCCTGGGCGAACACCCGGGCGAGGCCCAGGCGTTGGGCCTCGCCACCGGAGAGCGGGGCATCGGCGCAGCGGGTGGCGTACCCCGCGGGCAGCCGGCGCACGAAGGTGTCCGCGCGGGCCGTGCGGGCCGCCGCCACCACCCGGTCCCGGGACGGCGCGGGCAGGGCGAGGCCGATCGTGTCCGCGACGGTGTCACCGAGCAGGGCGGGGCGTTCGAAGGCGTGGCCGACCGCTCCGCGCAGCTCGTCGCGGGTCAGTTCGCGCAGGGGCACCCCGTCGAGCAGGACCTCACCGTCGTCCGGATCGGCCAGCCGGCCCGCGAGCGCCGCGAGCAGCGACTTGCCGGACCCGGACCGACCGACCACGGCCAGCGTGGACCCGCCCGGGACGACCAGGTCGATCCCGTCGAGCACGACACGCCCGGCACGCCGGACGCTCACCCCGCGCAGCTCCAACCGGCCTTCCCCTGAAGGAAGTTCACTGCTTCCGTACGGGATCGGCGGCTCCTCCAGCAGCTCACCGAGCCGCCGCGCGGCCGCGCGCGCTCGGACCAGCCCGGACAACTGCCCGACCAGCACGCCCACTCCGGTGGCGAGCACCGCGTACCGGGACGCGGCGAGGACGTCACCGACCGACAGTCGGTGGCGTACGAGCAGGACACCGGCGACGGCCAGCACTCCGATCTGCAGGAGCGGGGCGACGGCGACCGCCTGTGCGGCGGCGCGCCCCTGGACCTGCCACATCCGGCGGCCCTCCCGGGCGAGTTCGGGCAGCGGGCGCAGGATCCGTTCCGTCTCCCGGCCGGCGGTCCCGCCGGCGGCGATCGTACGGAACCCGCCGAGCGCCTCGGCCAGACCCGCCGCGATCCGGCCCTGGGCCTCCTGGTAGCGCGCCACGCAGCGCGACGAGTCGCGGGCGAAGGCGCGCAGGAGCAGCGTGAGCACCGGGGCTCCCGCGAGGAACACCGCGGCGAGCAGGGGATCGACGAGCCAGAGCGCCCCGACGGCACCGAGGGGGGCGGCCAGTGCGGCCAGCAGCGCGGCGGCGGTGGCGGGCGCCGTCCCGGCGTGGGCGGCGTTGCCGACCAGGCGTGCCACGAGATCACCCGGTCCGAACCGGCCCGCGGCCCTCGGTCCGACGGCCAGCACGTGCCCTGCGAGCAGTGTGCGCAGCCATGCGGTGCCGCGGGCGTTCGTGGTCGCCGAGAGGACCGTCTCGACGGCGTCGAGCACGGCGAGCAGCAGGACGAGGGCGGCACACGCGAGTACCCAGGGGGTGGCCCGGCCGCCGCCGGGTCCGGTGAGCAGGAGATCGACGGCCCGGCCCAGCGCGGCCGGCAGCAGCAGGCTCGCGGCCGCGGCGGCCGTGGTCGTGAGGAAGAGGGCCGTGCAGCGGGCTCGGCTCTGCCGGGCCGTCGCGCGCGGCAGCCGGGCCGCGGAAGTCGTACGGATGTCGTCCGGAGTGGTCACGCGGCGGAGCCCCTCGCATTCCCGGCGCGGCGAAGGACCCCGGACGGCCCCTCCCCACGGAGGGGAGAGCGCCGCCCGGGGCCGTGCCCGCGCAGTGACGTCAGAGACAGAGCAGCACGCTCGCGGCGGAGATGCAGGAGAGCAGGCTCACCGTGCTCGCGCCGCCGCCGCCCGTGTGCTCGTCGGACTCCATCGTCTGCAGGTCGAGAAGTGCCATCTCGTGTCCTTTCCCTTGGTCGGGGACGGGGTGTCGGGCCACGGCTCCGCCACGTCGCGCAGCCGTGTGTGGTTCACGACTCCGTCGTGTCGCGGAGCCGCGTGCGGGGGCCGCCGTCGAGCGGCGGCAGGAACGGCAGTCCGGAGGGGACCTCGTCGCCCAGGGCCGCGCCCAGTGCGAGCAGGCACCCTGCCGTTCCGGTGCCCAGGTCCATGGAGAGCCGCATCATCTGATGTCCGGGGAAGGCCAGCCGGCCTCGGTACGCCATCGCGAACCAGCCGAGCCCCGCCACCTGTTCGGCGAGCCGCTCGGGGCGGGCCCCCGGCACGTCGGTGCGGCCGAGGTGCAGGATCATCCCGGCGCGGCCCTGGAAGAGACCCGGCTGCGCGTAGAACCGCGAGGTCGCGGCGGTCAGGACGGCGGCGCGCGCCCGCTCGAACTCCGGCGGCGCGCCGTCGGGCGCGAGCGCCGCGTAGTCGTCGAGGACCATGCCCAGCCCGGCGCTGCCGTCCCCGAGATAGGGGAGCGTGCGCCAGCCCTCGTCGACCTCCAGGCCGCCGCCCTTCTGGACGACACAGCGGTCCAGGTCGAGCCGCAGTGCCGCGGCGGCCGCGTCGAGGAGCCCGGGGTCGCCGGTGGCCTCGTACCGCCGCAGCAGGAACAGCGCCGGGCCGCTCGCGCCGCGCAGCAGTCCGGCGCGCCGACGGGGAGCGTCGGGCCGTGCCTCGGCCAGCCGTCCGACGAGCAGGTCCGCGGCCTGCGCGGCGTGCCGTCCGAGCTCCGGTTCGCCGGTCGCGCGGGCCAGATGACCGAGGACCAGGCCGAGTCCGGCGAGTCCGCCGTGCAGGCCGGACGACAGGTTCTGCCATCGTTCCGCGAGGATCCGCTCGACCAGGTCGAGCGCCCGCCGACGGTGGCCCAGCCGGTCGAGGACGTACGCGACGCCCGCGAGCCCGTCGTACAGGCCGAGCGGGGTGCCGACCGGCGGGGGATCGGTGTGGTCGAGCAGCCAGCGCTCGCCCGCCTCGTAGCGGCCCGCCCCTGTCACGGCCAGCGCGTACAGCACGCCGGCGGCTCCGTGCGCGAGTCCCAGCCCGCCGCCGTCGGAGAACTGCGCGATGTCCCCGGGGAAGAGCCGGTCGTCGCGTTCCGGAGTGGCCGACGCCAGGATCGCCGCGGTCATCGAGTCACGGCTGCGGGGCCAGTCACCGGGGTCGGGGAGCGAGGAGACCGGTCCCCGGAGGGAAGCCGCGGACGGAGGCGCGCCCGCCCCTCGCTCCCCGGGGACCGGCGTGGACGGGCCGGCGTGGTCACCGCCGCTCCCCGCGCCCGGCGCGCGCCGGCCACGATCGTCGTCCGTCGTCCCGGAGACGGCCTCCGCGGGGGCCCGACGGCCGCGATCGTCGCCCGTGATCTCGCGGACGGCCTCGGCCAGGAACTCCTCGGGCACGTCCGGGAACTGCCCGGCGATCACCTCCGCCAGATGGGCGGCCTTGTGACGGTCGACCACGAAGAGCGTGGTGACCGGCATGAACAGCGCGAGCCGCAGACAGGCCAGCGCGTACCGGTCCACGGCGGCGCCCGTCCGGTCCGGCGGCGCGAAGAAGCCCGGGTGCGCGACCACCTGACGGCCGTTCTCCTCGACCGGAGCCGCGGCCTCGAAGTCCAGCAGGCACACGGACTCCTCGTCGGGCGCGACCATGATGTTGAAGACGTGCAGGTCGTTGAAGACGATCCCGCGCCCGTGCACCGCCCCGACGGCCGCCTCGACGGCACGGTGGATGCGCAGCGCCCACGCGGTGTACGAGGCGACGGCCGCCGGGTCGGGTTCCGGGGTGAGCAGCGGGTGCCGCTCGGCGAAGTACGCGTTGAGGGGCCGCCCCTCGACGAAGTCCATGACCAGGAAGCGGTGGTCGCCCAGCGTGAACCAGTCCCGTACCTCCGGCACCACGCCCAGCCCGGACACCCGCTCCAGCGCGTACTTCTCCCGCTCCAGGCGGGCGATCGCGTCGGCGCCGTCCGCGGCGAGCCCGGCGTGCGGCCGGCCCTCCTTCAGGACGACCTTGCGCCCGTCACGGACGTCCGTGCCGGCGTACACCCCGCCGCCGTTGGAGAAGTGCAGGGCCTTCTCGATGCGGTACGGCAGTTCGCCGACGGTCGTCGTGTTCCGGGCCGCGAGCTGCGGCTCCAGGAAGGCGGGCAGGGTCACCCACTCCGGTACCTGGAACGAGGGCTGCCGCCGGTCCGGCACGAGCCGTCCCCCGCCGTCGCGCACGGCCGGGACGAGCGTGCCGCGCTCGTCGACGACGAAGGAGCGCGCGAAGGCGCCGTACCGCACGTAGAGCGGCCCCTCGTTCCAGCGCAGGTCGGTCAGGACGTACGGCCCCTCGAAGCCCTCCAGCAGGTCGCCGAGTTCGCGCAGCAGTTGGTGGAGCCGCTCGTCGTCCGCCGGATAGACGGTCACGAACTTCCCGCTCGTGTCGCGGGCGGCGTACTTGGCGTTGCGCAGATGCAGCAGATGCGGACCCGGCACGAACTTGAAGGGGATCTGCCGGGGCACGCAGTAGTCCCACACGATCCGGGCGATCTTCTCCGCGTTGTCCCGGGTGGCCGAGACGTGGACCTTCCAGCCCTGGGCCGGCCCCGGCAGCGGAGCGCCGTCCCGGTCGACGGGCGTCAGCGTCAGCCAGTCGCCGATCCGCGCCGCGCGCCAGCCCGCCGGCACCTCGCGCATCGCCGCCCGGTACGCGGGAGCCGCGCTCCCACCGCCGCCGGACAGCCGGTCCGGAGTCTCGTAGAAGTGTCTGTCGGCCAGCGCGTAGACCTCGTACCGCTTGTCCATGCCATGTCCCCCTCGGCCCTGTGCCACCGAGCCTTCCAGCCGGCCGGGGGCACGGACAGTCACGCCTGTCACCAGACCACCGTGCGGAACGCATGCGTCAAGACCTGTTCGAGCGCGTTCGATCGCCGGGGTCCCGGCGCAGGCCCGACAGGTCCGGAACGGTCACAGGGGCTGCGCGAGCGCTCCGGAAGCGCTGTAATGACGGACGTGGTCAGTGAGGGCGCTACGGGACGCAGAACGCGAACGCCGCGTGCCGAACTTGCCCTCAAGACGCTCGCCGCCGATCTGGACCCGCGGGAGCGGCTGCGCCGCGTCCTCGAACAGGCGCTCGTCTTCACCCCCGCGACCTTCGTCGCCGTCTACGCGCCGGGGCCGGGCGGTGACGAACTGCACCTCGCCGAGTCCGCCGGAGTGCCCAGAACGCTGTACGGACTGCGCGACCGCTACCCCCTGTCCGACGGATCCCCGGCGGCCGAGGCACTGCGCTCCGGCCGGCCCCGTCTCCTCGGGCCCGGGGAACTCGCCCGCTGCGCCGACGCCCCGCGGCTGACGTCCCAGGACATCTCGCTCGCCGCGCACCCCCTGCGGGACGGCGGCTGTCTGATCGCCGTCACCGAGGACCAGGACGGCTTCGGCGGCGAGGACCGCGACTGCCTGGGCCTGGTCGCGGACGCCGCCGTCTGTCCGCCGCCCGCCGAGGCCGAGGGCGCCGAGGAACTGCCGACCAGCCAGTTCAGCCTCTCCATGGACACCGGGCACGTCGAGGTCGACGACGACGTGCTGCACCTGTTCGGACTGGACCCCACCGACTTCGACGGCAAGGTGGAGACGCTGCTGTCGATGACCGTGCCCGAGGACCTGCCCTCACTGATGTCCACAGTGGAGGCGGACCACATGTCCATCGGCGACCGGGAGCTGGAGTTCCGCATCCTCCAGCCCTCCGGCGGGCACAAGTGGCTCCGGATGCGCGCACGACTGCTGCCCGCGGCCGAGGGCGGCTCCGCGCGCCTCGTCGGCACCGTCTCCGACGCCTCGAAACTGCGGGCCGGCGTCAACGACGTGACGCGCGTCCAGCGGCTCGCCGCCGCCCTGGCGACCGCCGGCACCGTCCGGGACGTCGGCAAGGCCGTGGTCGCGGCCCTGCGCAAACCCCTCCAGGCCGACCGGATCGCCCTCGCGGAGCTGGAGGGCGACCGCCTCGTCGTCACCGTCCTGGACCCGCCCGAGCCCGAGTACTGGCCCGAGCTGTGGCGCACCGAATGGCGCACGGAGTGGCCCGACGCCCCGGTCCGCGCGATGCCGACGCTCGCGACCGCCCTCAACGAGGGCCGGCTGGCGGTCTGGCCCGCCGGGGCACCCCTGGAACCCGCGCTCGCCGAGGTCGGCCCCGGCGGCCTCGCCGTGCTGCCGCTCCCCGCGGGCGGACGCATGGCCGGAGCCTGCCTCATCGGCTGGGACACCCCTCACGAGTTCAGCCCCGAGGAGCGCGCCCTGCTCACCGCGTCCGCGGGACTCGCCGGCCAAGCCCTCGTGCGCGCCCACGCCTTCGACGCCGAGCACGAACTGATCGGCATGCTCCAGCGCACCCTGCTCCCGCGCCGTCTGCCACGGCTGCCGGGCGCGGTCGCCGTCGCCCGCTACCTGCCGACCACGGCGGGCCTGGAGGTGGGCGGCGACTGGTACGACGTGATCCCGCTGCCCGACAACCACGTCGCCCTGGTCATCGGCGACGTCCAGGGACACAACGCGTCCGCCGCGACCCTGATGGGCCAGATGCGCACGGCCCTGCGCGCCTACGCCGTCGAGGGCCATCCCCCTGACGTCGTGGTCTCGCACGCCAACCGGCTCCTGATGGACCTGGAGACCGACCTCTTCGCCACCTGCTGCTACGTCGACGTCGACATGGAGGAGGGCTCCGCCTGGTACGTCCGCGCCGGGCACCTCCCGCCGGTGCTGCGTCACCCGGACGGCAGTACCGAGGTCCCCGAATCGGAGACCGGGCCCCCGTTGGGCGTCGTCGCGCAGGCCGACTTCCCGATGAGCCCGCTGCGTTTCCAGCCCGGCACGATCGTCGCGCTGACCACGGACGGGCTCGTGGAGTCCGTCGAGATCGACATCGAGGACGGCCTGGACCGGCTGGCCAGGGGCCTCGCGGCGTCCGACCCCGGCCACCTCGGGCTCGTCGCCGACGGACTGCTGGCCCACGCCAACCGCAGCGACGACGTCGCCCTGCTCCTGATGCGCTACGACGGCATGGCCCGGCGCCCGCTCCGCGAGAGCTGGACCATCTGGCGTGTCCCCGAAGCGGTCCGGCACGCCCGGCGCTTCACCAAGCGGACGATGCGGTCGTGGGGCGTCGACGACGAGATCGACGCCGTGCTCCTCGTCGTCTCCGAACTCGTCACCAACGCGCTCGTCCACACCGGCGGCCAGGTCAGACTCGACCTCACCCTCATCAACCACCGGCTGCGGATCGCCGTCGCCGACAACTCGCCGCGCACCCCGATCAAGCCCACCAGCATCGGCTGGGAGGCCACCGGAGGCCGCGGCATCCTCCTGGTCGAGGCGATGTCGGCGGCGTGGGGGACGGTGCCGGTGAGCGGCGGCAAACAGGTGTGGAGCGAGATCCTGCTCGGTGAGTGACGGGCGCGGAGGGAGTGCGTCTGTCCGACGGCGGGTGGCCCGCGGACGGTGTGCGCATGATTCCTGGTCGGGACACGTGGAGGGCGTGCGCCTGCCTTTCGGTGGGTCCGCCGTCCGCCGTCCGACGCGGGTGCGGTGGCCCGTGGACGATGTGCGCGTGCTTCCCCGCGGGTGACACCCTGGCTGCGTGCGCCTCCTGCTGATGTCCGACACCCACCTCCCGAAGCGGGCGAGACAGCTTCCCGCCGCGCTCCTGGCCGAACTCCCGCGCACCGACGTCGTCGTGCACGCGGGCGACTGGGTGGACACCGCCACCCTGGACCTGCTGGAGGACCGCTCCCGCACCCTCATCGGCGTGTACGGCAACAACGACGGACCCGCCCTGCGCGCCCGCCTCCCCGAGATCGCCCGCGCCGACCTGGGCGGCCTGCGCCTAGGAGTGGTCCACGAGACCGGTGCCGCCAAGGGCCGCGAGCAGCGCTGCGCCGACCGCTTTCCCGACCTCGACGTCCTGGTCTTCGGGCACAGCCACATCCCCTGGGACACGACCGCGGCGACGGGTCTGCGCCTGCTCAACCCGGGCTCCCCGACGGACCGCCGCCGCCAGCCCGACTGCACGTACATGACCGCGACGGTCACGGACGGGCGGCTGGCCGAGGTGACCCTGCACCGGCTGCCGCCGCGCACGCCGGGCTCCGGGAGCTGAGCCGCCCGGCCGACGGCACCGCCCGGGGCGAGCGCGGCAACCGGTCAGTGGCGCCGCGCCCGCCGTCGTATGCGCAGGAGCACCAGGACCGCCACGACGGCCGCGGCGACGGGCGCGAGACGTTTGACGACCGGCACCCCCGCCGTGCCGAACAGGTCGATCGGCTCCGCCTCCGGACGCGCCGTCACCGCCGGCCCGTCGAACCGTCCGGCCCCGGCGGGCGGGGCGGCCCCGGACCCGGCGGCGGAGCCGAGCCCGGCCTCCGATGCCGCCGGCCCCGGGACCGGTGACCGCTCCGCACCGCCCAGCCGTTCCGCGAGACAGTCGGCGAACCGCCCGACCAGCCTGTCGCCCACCTCCGCCAGCACGCCCCGCCCGAACTGCGCAGGCCGTCCCGTCACCGTGAGATCGGTACGGACCGACACGAGCGTGCCGTCCGCCCGTCCGTCGAGCGTGCCCGTGACCCGGGCCCGTGCCGTGCCCTGGCCGCGGGTCTCCTTGCCGGTGGCGACCAGCACCAACCGGTGGGCCTCCTCGTCCTGTTCCTCGAAGACCGCGCTGCCCCGGTACGTCAGGGTGATGGGCCCGACCTTGACCTTCACCGAGCCGGTCACGGTCTTGCCGTCGTACTCCTCCACCGTCGTGCCCGGCATGCAGGGGGCGACGCGCTCGATGTCGAGGAGCGCGTGCCACGCCTCCTCGACCGGAACGGGGACCGTGAACTCGTGGTGCAGCTCCATCATTTCCTCCTGGACCGGAATCGCGCGGAGCCCGCCGGGACCCGGCTACCTCGGATGAATCGCCCCGGCCGTCGCCGTGAGGGGCGTCCCGGTGCCGCCCCAGCGCAGCGCGACGATCTCCGCGGCGACGGACACGGCCACTTCCTCGGGCGTGCGCGCGCCGAGGTCGAGACCGACGGGTGAACGCAGCCGGGCCAGTTCACCCTCGGTCAGGCCGGCCTCGGCCAGCCTTTCCATGCGTTCGTCGTGCGTACGACGGCTGCCCATCGCGCCGATGTACGCGGCCGGCCGGCGCAGGGCCTCCTCCAGCAGGGGCACGTCGAACTTCGGGTCGTGGGTGAGGACGCAGATCACGGTGCGTGCGTCGGTCGTCGTCCCGCCCAGATAGCGGTGCGGCCAGTCGACGACGACCTCGACCCCCGGCGGGAACCGCTTCGGCGTGGCGAAGACCGGGCGCGCGTCGCACACGGTGACGCGGTAGCCGAGGAAGTCGCCGATGCGGGCGACCGCCGCCGCGTAGTCGATCGCGCCGAAGACCAGCATGCGCGGCGGCGGCGCGAAGGAGTGGAGGAAGACGCTCACCGCGTCCTCGCGGCGCTCGCCGTGCGGGCCGTAGTGCCGCTGTCCGGTGGCGCCGAGGGCCAGTTCGCCCCGCGCGTCGGCGGTGACGGCGACGTCCAGGCCGGTCGTGCCGAGCGAGCCGGCCACCCCGGCGGCCCTGGCTGTCTCCGCGTCGGACCGCGCAGCCGCGCCCGTGCCCGCACCCGCGCCCGAGCCCTGCGCCACCGCCGCCCCCGAGTCCGACGCCGGGCTCGGTTCGGATTCGGTGTCCGGCCACACGGCGAGCGTGGCGCCGCGCGGCGCCGGTCCGTCGATCACCGTCGCGACGGTCACGGGGCGGCCCGCGGCCACCGACTCGGCCACCGCCGCGAAGGCCGGGTCGTCGGCCGGCGACACCCGGCGGACGAGCACCGTGATCTCGCCGCCGCAGGTGAGCCCGACGGCGAACGCGTCCTCGTCGCTGTATCCGAAGGTCTCCAGCCGCGCCTCGCCCGACGCGACGACCTCCCGCGCGAGTTCGAAGACCGCGCCCTCCACACAGCCGCCGGACACACTGCCCACGACCTCGTCGCCGGGACCGACCGCCATGGCCGCGCCGGGGTCGCGGGGCGCGCTCCGGCTGACCGCGACCACCGTGGCGAGTCCGAAGGGGGACCCGGCGGCGTACCACTCGTGCAGCGCCGGGAGGATCTCACGCATCGTGCGCTCCCTCCACCGTGGGACACGTCTCCCTCAAGGGTCCGCTCCTCTCACCACCGCCGCCAGACGCTCCAGCGCGGCCAGGCTGTGCCCCTCGACGAACGCGTCCACGCTCGGCAGCGCGGCCGCCATCCCGGCGGCCAGGGGTGCGTAACCGGGGCGGGCCTTGCGCGGATTCGCCCAGATCACCCGGTGCGCGAGCCGGTGCAAGCGTCGCATCTGCCCCGCGAGCAGGGCCGGATCGCCACGCTCCCAGCCGTCCGAGAGCAGCACCACCACCGCCCCGCGCGCCATGCCGCGGCTGCCCCAGCGGTCGAGGAAGCCTCGCAGCAGTTCGCCGAGCCGGGTGCCGCCGCGCCAGTCGGGCACGGCCGCGGCGAGGGCCGCCATCGCCGTGTCGGGATCGCGGTGCCCGAGTTCCCGTGTCACCCGGGTCAGCCGGGTGCCGATCGTGAACACCTCCGTGCGGGTGCCGCGCGAGGCGGCGTGCGCGAACCTCAGCAGCGCGTCCGCGTACGGGCCCATCGAACCGCTGACGTCCACGAGCAGGACGATCCGCCGCGGGCGCTCCACCCGGGTGTGCCGCAGCAGCCGGGCCGGTTCGCCGCCGCGCCGCAGCAGCTCCCGGACCGTGCGCCGCGGGTCGACGTCGCCGAGTCGCGACGGGTGCCGCCGGGCGGAGCGCCGCGTCTCGCCGCGCGGCCGGAACGCGGCCAGCAGCCTGCGCAGTTGCTCCCGCTCGGCCGCCGTCAGCCCGGCGATGTCACGATGGCGCAGTACGTCGGCCGGGTCGGCCCGCACGGGGGTGGGCACGGCGGCGTCCGGGCCGGACCGGGTCGCCCCACGCGGCAGGACCCCGGGGGCCCGGACGACCGTCCTTCGCCGGGGCGGCGGAACGGGGCGTGGGGGCCGGCCGCTCGTGTCCCGCTCGGCGAAGTACGCGGCGAAGACCCGGTCGTAGCGCTCCAGGTCGTCCTGGCTTCCGCAGAGGGTGAGCCGCCCCGCCCAGTACACGTCGAACCGTCCGGCCGGGTCGAGGAGGGCGAGCGCGCCGAGCAGGGCCTGCACACGGTCGGGTCCCGCGTCGACCCCGGCCGCGCCGAGAGCCCGCGCGAAGCCCACGAGCACCGCGGTGGCGTCGACACCGCCGACCGGTGCGCCCGACGGCGGGGCACCGGCACCTCCGGGAGCGTACGGGCGCCATGTGCCGGTGCCGCCGCCCGGCACGGCCTGCCGTCGGGGCCCGGCACGGCCGGCGCGCGGGTCGGTGCCGTCCACGTCGTCTCACCCCTCCCGTGCCGCGAGGATCGCCGAGAGGTCCAGTCCCCGGGCCCGGTCGGCGTCCTCGCGGTACTTGAGGGCGGAGCCCAGCGTGACGACGGCCAGTTCGGCGTCCACCTCGGTCGCGCCCAGCGCGTGCAGGGCCCGTGCCCAGTCGATCGTCTCCGCGACGCCGGGCGGTTTGAGGAGGTCCTCGGAGCGCAGCGCCTGCACCAGCGCGGTGACCTGCTCGGCGAGCCGGTCGGTGACCTCGGGCAGTCTCCTCCTGACGATGGAGAGCTCGCGGGCGAAGCCGGGATGGTCGAACCAGTGGTACAGGCACCGTCGTTTCAGGGCGTCGTGCACCTCGCGGGTGCGGTTGGAGGTCAGAACCACGACGGGCGGCGACTCGGCGCGCAGCGTGCCCAGTTCGGGGATGGTGACCGTGTACTCGGACAGCAGCTCCAGCAGGAACGCCTCGAACTCGTCGTCAGCGCGGTCGACTTCGTCGACGAGCAGCACGGACGGCTGTGTCTCCAGCGCCCGCAGGAGGGGTCGCGCGACGAGGAACCTCCGGTCGTACAGCTCGGCTTCGAGCCGGTCCGCGTCCGTGACGCCCGCCGTCTCGGCGGCCCGCAGATGCAGGAGCTGGCGCGGGAAGTCCCAGTCGTACAGCGCCTGGGACGCGTCGATGCCCTCGTAGCACTGGAGCCGGATCAGCGGCGCGCCGGTCGCCTCGGCGAGGGCGGACGCGAGCGCGGTCTTGCCCACGCCCGCGTCGCCCTCGCAGAACAGCGGCCGGTGCAGCCGCAGTGCCAGGAAGCACGCCACGGCCAGCCCGTCGTCGACGAGGTACCCCGTCTTCTCCAGGCGGGCCCGCACGTCGTCCGGACCGCTCGGGCCGTCCGTGGTCATGGCGGCGATGGGCTCCTCACCCCATCCCGGCGGCGGCGAGCACCGCGCGCCGGGTGAGCACCCGGGCGAGGTGCGTACGGTACTCGGGGGATGCCGACGGGTCGGACGAGGGACGGGTGCCGTCCGCCGCCGTCTCGGCCGCCCGGCGCACCGCCCCCACCGCGGTGGCGCCCTCCAGCGCCTCCTCGGCGGCCTCGGCGCGCAGTGGCGTCGAGCCCATGTTGGTGAGGCCGATCCGTGCCTCGGCGATCCGCCCGTTGTCGCGTCGGACGAGTGCGGCCACCCCGACGACCGCCCACGCCTGCGCGACGCGCTGGAACTTCTCGTAGTGGAAGCCCCAGTCGTCGCGGGCCGGGATCTCCACCTGCACCAGCAGTTCGTCGGGCCGCAGCGCGGTCTGGAGGTAGTCGACGAAGAACTCACGGGCCGGGATGGACCGCCGGCCGCCCGGTCCCACGGCGACGAGGGTCGCGTCCAGCGCGAGGATCACGGCGGGCAGGTCGCCGGCCGGATCGGCGTGCGCGAGGGATCCGCCGAGCGTGCCACGATGGCGCACGGCCGGGTCCGCGACGGTGGCGGTGGCCGCGGCGAGCAGCCCGGCGTGCCGGCGCACCCGCGGGTCGCGGACGACGTCGTGGTGGGTGGTCATCGCTCCGATGACCAGGGTGCCTTCGTCCTCGCGGATCCCGCGCAGTTCCGGTATCCGCCCCACGTCGACGACGAGCTCGGGGAACGCCAGCCGCAGGCGCAGCAGTGGCAGCAGGCTCTGCCCGCCGGCCAGCACCTTCGCGTCCTCGCCAGCGTCGGCGAGCGTGCGCACCGCCTCGTCGACGCTGGTGGGCCTCGTGTACTCGAATGCCGGGGGAATCATGCCGACGCCTCCTTCGCGGACTCCGCGGACGCGGTGGGGCCTCCGGAGGAGTGCCCGTCGGGCCGCGCGGCGCGGAGGGCCTCCCAGACCCGCTGCGGGGTGCAGGGCATCGCCACCTCGCTCACCCCGAGCGGACGCAGCGCGTCCACGATCGCGTTGACGACGGCGGGCGTCGAGGCGATGGTGCCCGCCTCGCCGACTCCCTTGGCTCCCAAGGGATTTGACGTCGCTGGGGTCTCCGTCCGGTCCGTCACGAAGGTGGGCAGGTCGGCCGCGGAGGGCACGAGGTAGTCGGCCATCGTGCCGGAGACGAGGTTGCCCTCGTCGTCGTAGACGGCCTCCTCGTACAGCGCCTGCGCGATGCCCTGCGCGATCCCTCCGTGCACCTGGCCTTCGACGATCATCGGGTTGACGACCCGCCCGACGTCGTCGACGCTGACGTACGAGCGGATGGTGGTCCGCCCGGTCTCGGTGTCGACCTCGACGGCGCACAGGTGTGTGCCGTGCGGGTAGGAGAAGTTGTCCGGGTCGACGAGGTGCTCCGCGTTGATGGTGGGTTCCATGCCGTCGGGCAGGTCGTGCGAGGAGAACGTCTCGAAGGCGATCTCCTGGATGGACCTGCGCGCCTCGGGCGATCCCTTCACCGAGAACACGCCGCGCGTGAAATCCAGGTCGTCCTCGCTCGCTTCGAGCAGGTGCGCGGCCACCTTCCGCGCCTTCTCCACCACCTTCTCGGCGGCGTGGTGGACGGCGGCCCCGCCCACCACGAGCGATCGCGAGCCGTAGGTGTCCATGCCCTGCGGAGCCGCCTTGGTGTCGCCGTGCACCACCTCGACGTCCTCGAAGGGCACCCCCAGCACGTCGGAGGCGATCTGGCTCCAGCAGGTCACATGCCCCTGTCCGTGCGGGCTGGTGCCGGTGACCACCTCGACCTTGCCGGTCGGCAGCATACGGATGCTCGCCGCCTCCCAGCCCCCGGCCGCGTACCGCAGATCGCGGAGCACCCGGCTCGGCGCGAGCCCGCACATCTCGGTGTAGGTGGACACTCCGATGCCCAGACGCACCGTTTCGCCGCTCTCGTTGCGCTTGCGCTGCTCGGCGCGCAGTTCGTCGTACCCGAAGAGCGCGAGCGCCTTGTCCGTGGCCGCTTCGTAGTTGCCGCTGTCGTACGTGAGTCCCGCGATCGCCGTGTAGGGGAACTCCTCGTGGCCGATCCAGTTGCGGCGGCGCAACTCGACCGGGTCCAGGCCGAGTTCCACGGCCAGCTCGTCCATGATCCGTTCGATGGCGTACGTCGCCTCGGGGCGTCCCGCGCCACGGTAGGCGTCCGTCGGCGTGCGGGTGGTGAACACACCGGTGCACGTGAAGTCGTACGCGTCCATCTTGTAGATGGCGGGGTACATGAACGCGCCGAGGATCGGGATGCCCGGGGTGACGAGCATCAGGTAGGCGCCCATGTCGGCGAGCAGGTCGACCTTGAGGCCGAGCAGCCTGCCCTCCCGGGTGGCGGCGATCTCCACGTCCTGGATCATGCCGCGGCCGTGGTGGGTCGCGAGATAGCCCTCGGACCGCGACTCGGTCCACTTCACCGGCCGTCCGAGACGACGGGCGACGGCGAGGGCGAGGGCCTCCTCGCCGTACACCTGGAGTTTGGAGCCGAAGCCGCCGCCCACGTCCGGGGCGATCACGCGCAGCTTGTGCTCGGGGACCCCGGTGACCGTGGCCAGCATGATCCGCAGGATGTGCGGGATCTGGGTCGCGGAGTGGACGGTGTACTCGCCGGACGCGGCGAGCGGTGTGACGACGACCGAGCGCGGTTCCATCGCGTTGGGGATGAGCCGCTGTTGCACGTAGCGCCGGCGCAGGACGACGTCGGCGCGGTGCCGCACCGCCGGGTACTCCTCGCCGGTGGCCAGCGGCCACACGTAGCAGCGGTTGGTGCCCTTGTCGGAGTGGACCAGCGGCGCGTCCTCGGCGAGCGCGGCCTCCAGGTCGAGGACGGGCGGCAGTTGCTCGTAGTCGACCTCGACGGCCTCCAGCGCGTCGGCGGCGGCGTACCGGTCCCGGGCCACGACGACCGCCACCGGGTCACCGGCGTAGCGGACCTCGTCGACCGCGATCGGCGGGTGGTCGGGCAGCACCATGTCCTCGGTGACGGGCCAGGCGCAGGGCAGCGAGCCGAGGCCCGCGGCGAGGTCACGGCCGCTGAACGCGGCGACGACGCCGGGCTGTTCGAGCGCGGGCGATACGTCGATCCGCCGGATACGGGCGTGTGCCATCGGGCTGCGCAGGATCGCCAGATGGAGCAGCCCGTGGACGTCGATGTTGTCGGTCCAGGTGGTCTGGCCGGTGACGAGGTGGGCGTCCTCCTTGCGCGGCCGGGACCGGCCGACCTCGCGTTCGGTGACCTGGTCGCTCATGTCGTGGCCTCCTGTCCGGAGGCGGCGAGGACCGCGCGCACGATGTTCTGGTAGCCGGTGCACCGGCAGAGGTTGCCCTCCAGTGCCTCCCGCACCTCCTGCGGGTCGGGCGCCGGGTTCTCGCGCAGGAGATCGCGGGCAGCCATGATCATCCCAGGGGTGCAGTAGCCGCACTGGAGCGCGTGCCGCTCGTGGAACGCCTTCTGCAGCGGATGCCACTCCCCGTCCCGGGCCAGGCCCTGGACGGTGGTCACCTCGCCCGAGTCGGCCTGGACCGCGAGCACCGAGCAGCTCTTCACCGTCTCCCCGTCGAGGTCCACCGTGCAGGCCCCGCAGTTGGAGGTGTCGCAGCCGATCGGGGTGCCGGTCATGCCCAGCCGGTCACGCAGATAGTGGATCAGCAGGAGACGGGGTTCCACCTCGTCCTCGTACGTCGTGCCGTCCACCTTCACCGAGATACGGGTCATGTGCCCTCCCAGGGAACCGTGCGAGGGAATGGGTGCAGGGCGGCAGCCGCCCGAGCGGACATCGGCCGCCGACGTGATGGGCGTCACTCTAGGACCGTGTTCCGGGTCGGGGGAGTGCCGCGGCAGGCATTTGTTGAGCGTTAATCCGTTGCCGTCGCCCGCTGTCCTCTGCTGCACTGCTCGGGACGCGTCCACAGGATCGAGGAGCAGCAATGCGCACACCGTTCATGTCCACCCAGGAAGGAACCACTCCCACTTCGAAGGACATGACACCCGGTGCACTTGCTGAACCTGGGAATTCTGGCGCACGTAGACGCCGGTAAGACGAGCCTGACCGAGCGGCTGCTGCACTCGGTCGGAGTCATCGACGAGATCGGCAGCGTCGACGACGGCAGCACCCAGACCGATTCCCTCGCGCTGGAGCGACAGCGCGGCATCACCATCAGATCCGCCGTCGTCTCCTTCGCGATCGACGACGTCACCGTCAATCTCATCGACACCCCCGGTCACCCGGACTTCATCGCCGAGGTGGAGCGGGTGCTCGGCGTCCTCGACGGCGCCGTCCTCGTCGTCTCGGCGGTGGAGGGCGTCCAGGCGCAGACCCGCGTCCTGATGAGGACGCTGCGCCGGCTGCGCATCCCGACGCTGATCCTCGTGAACAAGATCGACCGGAGCGGCGCACGGTGCGCGCACGTCCTGGAGCAGATCACCGAGCGGCTCTCACCGGCGATCGTCCCGATGGGCGAGGCCGTCGCCCCGGGCACGCGCGCGGCCCGCTTCACCCCCTTCGGCGACGACCGGCTGCGCACCCCGCTGCTCGACCTGCTGGCGCGGCACGACGACGAACTGCTCGCGGCCTATGTCGAGGGCGACGTCACGGCCGGCCGGTTGCGCGCCGATCTGGTTCGGCAGACCGGGCGGGCCCAGGTCCACCCGGTGTTCTTCGCCTCGGCCGTGACGGGCGCGGGAATCGGCGAACTGATCGGCGGCATCAAGGAGTTGCTGCCCGCCGCCGAAGCCGACGGCGGGGGCCCGGTCTCGGGAACCGTCTTCAAGGTCGAACGCGGAGCGGCCGGGGAGAAGATCGCGTACGCGCGGATGTTCTCCGGGACGCTGCGCACCCGCGACCGGCTGACCATCGGCCGCGGCGAGGAGGCGAAGGTCACCGCCATCAGCGTCTTCGACCGCGGGACCGCCGTCCGTGAGGACGCCGTGGCCGCCGGCCGGATCGGCAAACTGTGGGGGCTCGGCGGCATCCGGATCGGCGACGCCATCGGTGTGCCGCGCACGACCGCGGCCGGACACCACTTCTCGCCGCCGACGCTGGAGACCGTCGTCGTCCCGGCGAGCCCGGCCGACCGCGGCGCACTGCATCTCGCCCTCACCCAGCTGGCCGAACAGGACCCGCTGATCGACGTGCGGCACGACGAGGTGCGGTCGGAGGTCTCCGTGTCGCTCTACGGGGAGGTGCAGAAAGAGGTCGTCCAGGCCACGCTGGCCGACGAGTTCGGTCTCGACGTCACATTCCGTGAGACCACGCCGCTGTGCATCGAACGGCCCGCGGGCTCGGGCACGGCGGTCGAGTTCAACAAGAAGGACCCCAATCCGTTCCTCGCGACCGTCGGACTGCGCATCGACGCCGCGCCGGTCGGTTCCGGCGTCTCGTTCGGGCTGGAGGTCGAACTCGGCGCCATGCCCTACGCGTTCTTCAAGGCGGTCGAGGACACCGTCCGCGAGACGCTGGGGCAGGGACTGCACGGCTGGGAGGTCACCGACTGCACGGTGACCATGACGCACTGCGGGTACTCGCCCCGGCAGAGCCACGCCCACCAGGGCTTCGACAAGAGCATGTCCAGCACGGGCGCCGACTTCCGCGGGGTGACCCCGCTGGTGGTGATGAACGCGCTGCGCCGGGCCGGCAGCCAGGTGTACGAGCCGATGCACCGGTTCGTCCTGGAGGTCCCGGCGGACACGCTCGCGGCGGTGCTGCCGCTGTTGGCGAGCGGGCGTGCCGTGCCGCGGACGACGGAGGTGCGCGGGGTGGCCTGCGTTCTGGAGGGCGTCGTCCCGGCCGCCCGGGTGCATGGACTGGAGCAGCAGCTGCCGGGGCTGACCCGGGGCGAGGGCGAGCTGGAATCGGCCTTCGACCACTACGCGCCCGTCGCTCGCGGCGCGGTCCCGGACCGGCCGCGCACCGACCTCAACCCGCTGGACCGGAAGGAGTACCTGCTGAACCTGACGCGCCGGGTCGGTGGATGAGAGGTGCGGGGCACGGCCGGCCCCGGGGCACGGCCGTACCCCGCACCGGGGCCGGCGGAACGGTCAACCGGCGGACGGTCCCGTCCAGTTCGCCTCCACATGGCCGAGGCGCACGCGCTGCGGGTGGTCGCCGACCGCTACCGACACCCTCTTCTGTCCGGTGGCGAAGTCGATGGCGGTGACCTGATCGGCACCGCTCTCGGAGACGACACAGTCCTTGCCGTCGCCGCTGACGGTCGCCCAGTACGGCTTGGACGCGGTGACGAGCGGGCCCTCCTGGAGGGTGTCGCGGTCGACGACGGTGGCGTAGTCGTCCATCGTGCCCGCGACGCACAGCTTGGTGCCGGAGGGGTTCATCGAGATGCCGTGGTGGCGGGAGTCGTTCACCCACGTCGTACGGTCGGTGCTGGTGGCGGGGTTCTTCGGGAGGGTCTTCACCCGGGTGATCCGGTCGGAGGCGACGTCGTACTCCAGGAAGCCGTTGAAGAACGACACCTGGAAGTAGAGCTTGGACTCGTCGGGCGAGAAGACGGCGGGGCGGACCGCGTCCGAGTAGTCCTTGAGGCCGATCGCGTCGAGCCGCTCGCGCATGTCGATCACCTTGACCTGCCGGAACGTGGTCGCGTCGACGACGGTGATCCGCCGGTCGCCCTTCGTCCAGTCCAGCCACGGGTCGTCGAGAGCGGTGTTGACGTCGCCGATGGCCATGTTCCAGATGTACTTGCCGTCGCGCGTGAAGATGTTCTCGTGCGGCTTGTCCCCGGTGGCGAAGGAACCGAGCTGTCTGCCGGTGGTGATGTCGAGGACGTGCACGGTGTTCGCGGTCGACGCCGAGACCGCCACGCGCGTGCCGTCGGGGGAGACGGCCATGTGGTCGGAGCGGTAACCGGACACGGGGAAACGCCAGTTGATCCGACCGCTGGCCAGGTCGATCGAGACGACGTCGGCGAAGCTCGGGCGGGAGACCACCACGGACCTGCCGTCGGGCGTCGAGTACATGTCGTCGACGAACTGGTCGTGGCCCTCGCCGACGCCGTTGCGGATGGCCATGAAGTAGATCCACTTGATGGGGTCGGCGTTGATCGCCGCGAGCCGCTCGGCCTTGTCCGGGATGACGTCGACACGGCCGATCTTCGCGAAGTCGCCGGTGGAGCGGATGACGTCGGCGGTGCCGTCCCAGTTGTTGCCGACGAACATCACCTCACGCAGGCCGGCTGCCGACGCCTGCGCCGAGTCCGTGCCGGCGGCGGTCGCCGTGCCGCCGAGCGTGAAGGTGAGTGTGAGGGCGGCGGCCAGAGAACAGAGGTGTCCGGGTCTGAGGACAGACATGGGTGGGTCCTTGTCGTTGTGGGGAGTGCGGGTGGCTTGGGCATGACAAGGGAAAATCTGAACACGCCCGCGTTCAGAGTTGACTTACTGGAAAGTAAGGAGGGGGTGGCTCTCTCCACAAGGGTCCGTACACGACAAAATCGTCAAGAGTGAACGACGCGTCGGCGCAGGGGCGCACCTGGGCGCCGGAGAGCGGGGACGCTGCAGCGGTGAGTGCCGGAGCGGCTGGGGAGGCGGGCATGACGGGCAGGCTCAGACAGCCGACCGGCCGGTACGGGGGCAGGACCGCCGCGGAGCGGCAGGCCGATCGGCGCCGCCGCTTCATGGACGCCGCGCTTCAGCTGTTCGGTGACAGTCCCGGCTTCCGGTCCACCACCGTCGCCGCGCTGAGCGAGGCGGCGGGCCTGTCCACGCGCCAGTTCTACGAGGAGTTCCACACGCTGGAGGACGTGCTGGCGGCCCTGCACCTCCAGGTCAACGACTGGGCGGAGGAAGCGGCGCTGGCCGCGCTGGCCGGCGCCGGGGACCTGCCGCTCGCCGAGCGGGCCACCGCGATCTTCCGCGCGTACGCGGCGAACGTGACGGGTGACCCGCGCCGCATCCGCATCACCTTCGTCGAGATCATCGGTGTGAGCCCGCGGCTGGAGGAGCAGCGGCTGGCCCGCCGCGCCCGCTGGGTGGACTTCATCTGCGCGGAGGCCGCCACCGCCGCGGCACGCGGGGAGGCGGCCGCGCGGGACTACCGCATCGCCGCCACCGCCTTCATCGGAAGCGTCAACGGCCTGCTCCACGACTGGCGCGCGGGCTGGGTGGACGCCACGCTCGACGAGGTGGTCGAGGAACTGGTCCGACAACTCCTCGCCATCCTGCGTCCGGCGGGCTGGCCGCCGACCGAAGCCCTCTAGGGGGTCCCTTCCGTGCCGGAGGCCGTTTGCTCGTGGCTCGTCGTTCCCGGGACGCCGGTCCAGGAAGGTGGGACCGTCGCCCACCCGGCGTTCAGCCCGTCAGCCGGCCGATCGCGTCGGCGACCGGCCCCACCCCGTCCTCCGCGCCGATGCGCGCGGCCAGCGCGGTGGCGCGCCGTCGGTACGACGGATCGCCGGTGGCCCGCACCAGCGCCGCCGTGAGCCGTGCCGCGCTGAAACCGCGCAGTGGCAGGGTGCCCGGTGACACACCGAGAGAGACGAGCCGGGTGGCCCAGAACGCCTCGTCGAACTGGATCGGCACGGGCACCGCCGGGACCCCGGCCCGCAGACCGGCAGCCGTCGTGCCCGCCCCGGCGTGATGCACCACCGCGGCCATCCGGGGGAAGAGCCGTGAGTGCGGGACCTCTCCGACGGTGAACATGTCGTCGCCCTCGGCGTGCAGTTCGCCCCAGCCCCGCTGGATCACCCCGCGCAGCCCGGCCGCTCGCAGGGCGCGGACGACCTGTGCGCTCAGCCGGCCGGGGTCGGGCACCGTCGCGCTCCCGAGGCCAACGAAGACCGGGGGAGGGCCGGAGTCAAGGAAATCCACCAGAGCGGCGGGCAGTTGCGCGTCGGCGCCGTCGTACGGCCACCAGTACCCGGCGACGTCGAGCCCGGCCCGCCAGTCGCGCGGGCGGCGCACGACGTGCGGGCTGAAGCCGTGGTGCACGGGCCAGCTCTGCCGTTCGCGGGCGCGGCGCGCGGCACCGGGCCCGAGGCGCGGCAGGCCGAGCCGCCCCCGCAGCGTGCGCACGGTCTCGGCGAAGACCCGTTCCACGGCCATGTTCACCCCGTGTCCCGCGGCCCGGTTCACCGCGGGACCCCACGAGCGGACCCCGGTCACGGGAGGCGCGAAGTCCCCGGTCGGGGCCAGCGGCTGGAGATAGACACCCATGCTCGGCAGAGACAGCCCCTCGGCGACGGTGTGCCCGAGCGGAGCCAGCGAACCGGACAGCAGGAGCACGTCGCCGGCGTGGGCCGCCTCGACGAGGTCGTCGGCCATCCGCCCGACCAGCGCCCGCGCCATCCCGACGAGCCGGATCAGCTTTCCGGCCCCCGTGGCGCTGCGGTGCAGCCCCCGTCCGCGGGTGGATTCCAGTTCGGCGCGGGGATCGACGGGCAGGGCGTGGAAGCCCACGCCCGAGCCGGCCACCAGATACTCGAAGCACCCGTGCGTCACCAAGGTGACCTCGTGTCCGGCGCGCGCCAGTCCGTGCCCGAGGCCGGTGTAGGGCGCCACGTCGCCCCGCGACCCCGCGGTCATGATCGCTACTCGCACGACGGCCAGTATGGCGGGGTCCGAGACCGATGGACCCTCACCTTCCGGCCGCGATGCGGTGTTTCCCGCCCTCCGCGGCACCGTGCGCCCCCCGCCGTGCCCCGGCGCGCCGCTGTCCCGGCGCGACGCACGCCGAACGGGAGGGCCTCGGTGCGGCCCGCCGGCCGGACCGGTCGGCCCATCGCATGATGAATTGATTCGGCCATGGCGCAAAATCGCTCTAGCTCCCCTGTGAACCGGGTGATCGAATCGGTCCTCGATTGAACAGAGTGGTGGGGTGGCTTGCGTGACTGCGGTGTCGTACGTGGATGTGCATCGGCAGATGGCCGCGGAGATCGAGGGGGAGCGGGAGGCCGCGCTCGGGCTGCTCGGCCCGTCCGCCCCGTCCGTCCGGGCCGTCGTGGCCGCGCTCCTGCGGCACCGCACCTTCAAGTACCCCCTGTCGGTGCTGCCGCTGATCGTCCACGCCGCCGAGACCGGCGCGCTGGAACCGGCCCTTCCGCTGGCCGTCGTCCATGACCTGTGGTGGACCTCGGCCTGCTGCCTCGACGACCTCGCCGACGGTCAGGGAACCTTCGCCGTCGGCGACCTCGACGAGAGCGACGCGCTGCTCGCCACCGTGATCGGCGGAACGCCCCTGCCCCTGCTGGTCGTCCAGTCGGAACGGATCCCGGAGCAGGTGCGCGGCGCCCTGTCGGCCGAGGTCGTGCGGTGCTGGATCGGCGCGACCGAGGGCCAGTTGAGAGACCTCCACGGAGACGCGGCCACCGCCACCCGCGCGTCGGTGGCCGCCGTGTACCTGGGGAAGTCCGGCGCCCCGTACAGCATGATCACCACCATGGCCGCGGAGCTGGCCGGCGCCGCGAAGCCGCGTGTGGAGCTGTGGCGCGAATTCGGCGACGTGTTCGGGATCCTCTGGCAGATCTTCAACGACCAGGAGGACATCCTGTCCGGTCGCGACGAGGACCTCCTGAACGGCACCGTGACCTATCTGCTCGCCTGCGCGCTGGAAGAGACCGTCCCGCATTCCACCGCCCGCGTCCTCGCGTTGCACACCGCCGCGCGGAACTCGCCGCAGGCCCGGTCGGAACTGACCCACGTGCTGCTCGCGCCCGCCGTGCTGCGTCGCTTCGCGCGGGACATCGACGAGTTCCGCCACCGGGCCCACCGCATTCTGGACGAACTCGGCGGCGACCAGGCCTTCGTGCCCGTCCTGCGCGACCTCGTGGACCGGTCGTCCGTCATGCGTCTCGAGCCGCGTGCCGTCACGGAGACCGCGATGGCGCTCTAACCCCTCGCCCTCGTCAGCAGCAGGACGGCCGGCGACATCAGGGCGAGGGCCGTGCAGATCAGGACACCGGCGCACCAGCGCCGCCGCAGTCGGCGGTACCTGTCCTCGTACTCGGCCCGCAGCTCGCCACCGCGTCGCGCGACGTGCTGCCAGGAACGCCGGGCGAGGACCAGGTGCTCCGCCGCGTAGCGCTCCTGCACCTCCGCGCGCTGGGTGTCCGACAGCCAGGGCAGTGACCGGGCGAAACGCTCCGCCTCCGCGCGCCCCTCGGCACGGGCGGCCTCGACGAGCAGATGGCCTTCGAGCTCACGTATCAGCGGCGACACGTCGAGCGGCCGGTCGTCCATGGCGGTCACGGGAGTTCCCTTCCGGCGGACGGCAGAGGCAGGTCCGCCACCGCGATGCCGGGATGGTGCAGGTCGAAGGCCGGGGATTCGGAGCGGATCCGCGGCAGGGTGAGGAAGTTGTGCCGCGGCGGCGGGCAGGACGTCGCCCACTCCAGAGAGCGGCCGTAGCCCCACGGGTCGTCGACGCCGACCGGCTTGCCGTACCTGGCGGTCTTCCAGACGTTGTAGAAGAACGGCAGGAACGAGAGTCCGAGGAGGAAGGACGAGAGGGTCGACACCGTGTTCAGTGCCGTGAGCCCTTCCACCGCCAGGTAGTCGGGGATCCGGCGCTGCATGCCATTGGCACCCAGCCAGTGCTGCACCAGGAACGTGCCGTGGAAGCCGGCGAACAGCGTCCAGAAGGTGATTTTCCCGAGGCGCTCGTCGAGCATCTTGCCGGTCATCTTCGGCCACCAGAAGTGGAAGCCGGAGAACATCGCGAAGACGACCGTCCCGAAGATCACGTAGTGGAAGTGCGCCACCACGAAATACGAGTCGGACAGGGGGAAGTCCATCGGCGGCGAGGCGAGCATCACGCCGGTCAGACCCCCGAAGACGAACGTGACGAGGAAACCGGTCGCCCAGAGCATCGGTGTCTCGAAGGACAGGGAGCCCTGCCACATCGTTCCGATCCAGTTGAAGAACTTCACACCCGTCGGAACGGCGATGAGGAACGTCATGAAGGAGAAGAACGGGAGCAATACACCACCTGTGACGTACATGTGGTGGGCCCACACCGTCACGGACAGACCGGCGATCGCGATGGTCGCGCCGATCAGGCCCATGTAACCGAACATCGGCTTGCGCGAGAAGACCGGGACGACCTCGGAGATGATCCCGAAGAACGGCAGCGCGATGATGTACACCTCTGGATGGCCGAAGAACCAGAAGAGGTGTTGCCACAGCAGCGCGCCCCCGTTCGCCGCGTCGAAGACATGCGCACCGAATGCACGGTCCGCCTCCAGCGCGAACAGGGCCGCCGCGAGGACGGGGAACGCCAGCAGCACCAGCACACCGGTCAGCAGCACGTTCCACACGAAGATCGGCATGCGGAACATCGTCATGCCCGGAGCGCGCATGCAGATGATGGTGGTGATGAAGTTGACCGCGCCGAGGATGGTGCCGAAACCGGACAACGCCAGACCCATGATCCACATGTCGGCGCCGATACCCGGCGAGCGGACCGCGTCCGACAGCGGGGAGTAGGCGAACCAGCCGAAGTCCGCCGCGCCCTGCGGGGTGAGGAAACCGCCCACCGCGATCGTCGAGCCGAAGAGGTACAGCCAGTACGCGAACATGTTCAGCCGCGGGAACGCCACGTCGGGCGCGCCGATCTGCAGCGGCATGATCCAGTTCGCGAAGCCGGCGAACAGCGGCGTCGCGAACATCAGCAGCATGATCGTGCCGTGCATCGTGAACGCCTGGTTGAACTGCTCGTTCGACATGATCTGCAGACCGGGCCGGGCCAGTTCGGCGCGCATCAGCAGCGCCATGACACCACCGACGCAGAACAGCGCGAACGACGTCACCAGATACAGCGTGCCGATCGTCTTGTGGTCCGTGGACGTCAGCCACTTCACCGCGGCCCGTCCCGGACGCCGTGCGCGCGGGCCTGCGGATGCGGGCGGCGCCGTCACCGTGTTGCTCTCCATGCCCCGCCTGTGTCCGGGCCTCGCCGCACCGTCACAATGGGACGACGCGACGAGCGTCACACCGAAGGGTGTGACACCCGCCCACCTGCCGGACACAGACGGATCATGAGCAACGACGAGACCTTCGCCGCTGCCTATCGCGAGCACTACTGGGCGGTCACCCGCTACGTGGCGAGGCGACTGGACGGCCGTGGCAGTGATGTCGAGGAGGTGGTGGCGGAGGTCTTCACCGTCGCCTGGCGGCGCCGGTCCGACCTGCCGCCCTCTCCTCTCCCCTGGCTGTACGGGGTGGCACGCCGCTGCCTGGCCAACGCGGTACGCGGATACGGACGCCGCCGCAGGCTGCTCGACCGGCTCGGCAACGACGAGAGCGCGCACGGCGCACAGGTGGTGGCCGGCCCCGGCTCCGACACGCCGGGCGACTGGGTGCACGAGGCGCTGGCCCGGCTCTCCCCGGCCGACCAGGAAGTACTGCGCCTCACCGCCTGGGAGGAACTCGCCGTCGACGAGGTCGCCGTCGTCCTCGGCTGCGGCAGCCGCGCCGCCGCGATGCGCCTGCACCGTGCCCGCCGCCGGCTCAGAGCCGAGATCGACCGTCTGCAGATCACCCCCGTGGCCACCGGCACCGCAACGCCCCGCCGCGACATCCCGAAGGAGCCCGGCCATGGCTGACGAACTCGAACTCCTGCGCCGCGCCGACCCGGTCCCGTCCGCCGACCCCCGCTTCGGCGACCGCCCGCTCGACCAGTACGCCGAACACCGGCTCGACCTGCTCCTGCACGGCGGCGACCGCGGGCTCGACCGCCTCCCGCACGGCGGCGAACGCCGGCCGCGCCCCCGGCACCTGCGCCGCTGGACCTGGGGCCTCGGCTCCCTGGCGGCGGCCTGCGCGGTCGTCCTCGCCCTCACCCTCATGCTCTCGGGCTCGGCCACCGCGCCCGCCGTGGCCGCACCGCGCCCGCTGGTCGTCGACGCCGGCTCCGCCCCCGTGCCGCTCGACCGGATCGCCGGCCGCGCCGCGGCCGCCGGCGACACCCTCCGGCTGGTCCAGGGCACCCATCTCCAGGCATGGAGCCTCGCCATGACGTCCGGCCCCGGCGCCCGGCCGCCCGTCACCCTGCCCGAGGAGCGCCTCGTCCGCTGGAAGGCCGACGGCAGCCACACGGAACTCGTCGTGGCCACCGACCCGCGCCGTCCGGGAAGGCCGGTCGTCACGGACGCCGATCCCGTGCCCCGCACCGTCGAGGACGGGCACGTCCTCAGCAGGCGGACCTATCCGCCGAGTTGGAGCGACGCCCCGCCCGTCGCCCGGCCGCCGCACGACGCCGTACGGCTGCGCGCCTACCTGGACGAGATCGACCGCACCGGCTCCCTGGACACCCCCGGACTCCTCGACGCCGTCGCCGGACTGCTGGACAACTGGACGCTCGGCACCCGGGAGAACGCCGCGCTGGTCCGGATCCTCGCCGACGCGCAGGGCCTGCGCCCGGCCGGTGCGGTCACCGACCGGCTGGGCCGCGGGGGACAGGCGTACGTGTACGACGACCGGGCGCACTCCGTCCGGCGGATGCTGGTGCTCGACCCGGCCACGGGTGCCGTCCTCGGTCTGGAGGAGACCGTCACCCGGGACGATCCCGAGTTCGGGGTGAAGGCCGGGGACGTGCTCTCCTACCGCGCGTGGATGCGCTGACCGTGCCGCTCAGACGCCCGGCCGGCGTTCGGCCGCCGCCACGGTCTGCTCCAGCAGGATCGCGATGGTCATCGGGCCGACGCCGCCCGGCACGGGCGTGATCAGCCCGGCCCGCGTGACGGCCGTGTCGAAGTCGACGTCGCCCACGTTGCCCGGGTTGTACCCCGCGTCGATCACGACGGCACCCGGCTTGACGTCCTCGCCGCGGATCAGCCGGGGCCGGCCCACCGCGGCCACCACGATGTCCGCCTCGCGCACGACCGACGACAGGTCCTTCGTGCGTGAGTGGCAGTACGTCACCGTGGCGTCCCGTCCGAGGAGGAGCATGCCGACCGGCTTGCCCAGGATCGCGCTGCGGCCCACCACGACCGCCCGCTTGCCCGCCGGGTCGACGCCGTACTCGTCGAGGAGCCGCATGATGCCGCCGGGTGTGCAGGACACGAAGCCGGGCAGGCCGAAGCTCATCGCCGAGTACGAGCTCAGCGTCACGCCGTCGACGTCCTTGCGCGGGTCGATGGCCTCGAACGCCGCCCGCTCGTCGATGTGCGGTCCGACGGGGTGCTGGAGCAGGATGCCGTGCACGGTGGGATCCTCGGAGAGCACGCGGAGCGTGCCGACCAGTTCGGCGGTCGTCGTGGCGGCCGGCAGGGCGACGTGCCGGGACTCGATCCCCGCCTTGCGGCAGCGGTTCTGCTTCATGCGCACGTAGGTGACCGAGGCGGGGTCCTCACCGACGAGCACCGTCGCCAGACACGGGGCCGCACCCGTGCGGTCCTTCAGGTCGGCGGCGCGCTTCGCGGTGTCCTCGACGATCCGGCGCGCGAGAGCCGTGCCGTCCATGAGCTGGGCCTGGGACATGAGCTGCTCCTCCTGAGCGCTGCTGACGATCGCCCAGGCGCGCGGCAAAGACCCGTTCGTCAGGCCGCTCCCCGGTGGTACTCCACCTCAGCGCCAGTCACGGCCCGCCGACCAGGGTAGCTCCCGCGGGTGACCTGCCCGCGGCCGGTTCGGCCCGCTGGAGGAGGCGGGCCGCGTCACCCGTACCCACGACGCGGGCGGCCGGCGCCGGGACGGGTGCGGCTCACCGGCGCCGGAGGGGCAGCCTTCGAACGGAGCGCGGTGCCGGAGGACGAGCACGGGACCGGGCCGCGCGTAGCGCCGAGCCCAGCAGCGAGGCGGACAGTCGCAGACCTGCCGCGGAGACGGGTCGCGGCAGTCGAGGGGGGCGCGGGCGCGATCGGCCCATCCCCACACGCGCCGAGAAGGTCCAGGTCAGACGCGAGGTGATCTGGACCTTCGGCCAGTGCCTTTCTACTCGTCCCATGCCTGGAGCAGCGTCTGGTCGACGATCTTGCCGTCACGCAGCGACATCATCGACGTGCTCAGCACCTTCACGCCGTCCGCGTACTCGCAGGACTCGGAGAAGGCGACGTGGTCGCCCTGGACCACGCACTGCTCCAGCTTGTGGGTCATGTCCCGGCTGTAGACGTCGTCGAGCATCTCGGCGATCTCGCCGCGACCGTGTTTCACCATCGGGTGGCTGGGCTGGGTGTTGCGGTCGACGATGCGCAGTTCGGCGTCGTCGGCGTAGAGCGACAGCAGATCCGTCGCACTGTGTCCTTCAATGGCTCGGCGCAGCGCTTCGGTGTCGAAGGCGGGGCCTAGCGAGGTGCCCATGATGACCTCCTTGAAGGCCGCGGCCCGTCGAGGAGCGGGTCGCGAAGGGCCTCATCTCCGAGACTCCTCCGCCGCACGGTCCTCGGCAAGCGCAGCCGCTCCGATGAGCCTCTCGGGTGAGCGGAGCGCGACGGCCGTGTCCGCGGGGGGACCGGCGCCGTTGCAGAAAGCATGATCTCAACACGACGTATGGTCGCCGCCATTGGTCTCGCCGTCGGAGTCACCGGACTCGCCGCGCCGATGGCGAGCGCGGCGGGCTCCGAGGCCGCGGACGCGGGGAAGCTGAACCCCGTCGCCGAACTCGACTCCCTCGCCCTGAGCTCCATCCCTGCCGAGCAGCAGGCCTCCATGCCGCTGCCGTCCCGCCAGCTCGCGGGCCTCAACCGGCTGAACGACCTGAACCAGCTGCACCAGGTGACCGACCTCGCCGCGCCCGTCATGGGTGTCGTTCCGGCCGTCGAGGGCTAGTCCCAATGCCGTGTAGTTAGCGTTGGGCGTTGGGCGTCAAGGGGTGCGGGTGGTCAGGATGTCGATGCTGATGGTGGCCTTGTAGCTGGTCCTGTC